>JANNPZ010000014.1:0-3074 GCA_031400505.1 Paracoccaceae bacterium
AACTGCCCCAAGCGAACAGCATGCACGACCCGACCGCGCACAGCGCACCCAGCCCCAGATTGCCGGTTGCATCACCGCCCGTTGCCACAATCCCGCCAACGACCGATGCGACCAGCCCCAGCACAAAGGTCAGCCGCAGCCGATGTCGCTCATAGGCCCATTGCACCAGCGTCGCGGCGATCGGGCTTGACGCGGCGATGATCGCCACGGTGACCGGATCGGTCAGCCATTGCGCCACAAGGATAAGCCAGGCCCCGCCGCCAAACCCGATTCCGCCGATCAGCAGGCCGCTGGGCCAGTTTGCCTGACGCAACGCCGCCCCGCCGTCCAGCCAAAGCCAGATCGGCAGTAGGGCCAACAACCCGATCACGAAACGCCCTGTGACAAGGGCGAGCGGATCCCATGTATCCAGCAACGCTTCGGCCGCGGGGAAACCTGCGGCCCAGACCACCATCGACCCGATCCCGAACAGGTTGCCTGTCATGGCGGTTGCGCGCGCCGAACCGCCCGCCATATCGGACTGTGATACCTGAGACATGCCCGCCTGCTTTCGCGTTCTGGGCGGGACGCACATCGGAACCTGCCTGGCGTGATTTTACCCGGGTCTGGCCACCGTTCCTTGTGCAATTTCGACATTGTGGCGGTCGTTTCGACCTTTGGTCCGGGGCGGCCAGACGCTAACCTCGCGTGGAAAGGACGCCCCAGCCATGCCCCGTTTTGCCGCCAATCTGACCCTGATGTTCACCGAATTGCCGTTCCTCGACCGGTTCGGGGCCGCGCGCGGTGCCGGCTTCAAAGGCGTCGAGATCCTTTTCCCCTATGACACCCCCGCGTCCGAGATTCTGGACCGTCTGGCGCTGAATGATCTGACCCTTGTGCTGATCAACGGCCCGCCGCCCAACTACACAGACGGCCCGCGCGGTTTTGCCGCCGTTCCAGGCGGCCAAGACAGGTTCCGCCATGATTTCAAGCGGTCCCTGCGCTATGCCAAGGCGCTGGGCGCGCGCCATCTGCACCTGATGGCCGGTGTGGCCCATGGCCCTGCAGCGCGGGCGACCTATGTGGCAAACCTGCGATGGGCCGCGACCGAGGCCCCGGGGCAAAGCCTGACCATCGAACCGATCAACCCGGTCGACATGCCCGACTATTTCCTGTCCGACTACGATGTTGCCTTGTCGGTGATTGCCGAGGTCGGCGCAACGAACCTGCGCCTGCAATTCGACGCCTATCACGCGCATCGGATCACCGGCGATGTTCCGGGCACATGGGCCCGCGTCAGCCCATCGGTCGCCCACGTCCAGATCGCAGGCTTTCCCGGCCGGCACGAACCGCAAGGGGGCGACATCGACTATCCGGCGTTCTTCGCTCTGCTTGACGCCGCGGGCTATGCGGGCTGGGTCAGCGGCGAATACCATCCGCAGGGCCGGACGGCGGACGGGCTGGAGTGGGCGGGCTGAGAGGGGGGGGCGGGAAGCAAAGCAGTGTTGCGGTCGTACGCTTCACGGCACGGAGATGCTTCTCATCATGGGACTGTCCCTGCGATGGGTGGATGACCCTGTCTTTCGCCGCGTTCCACGCGGCCTGCAAGCTTCGGGTGTTACAACCATCGGCATTGTGACCGGAACATGGGATCAAACCGGCCAGATAGGTGGGCAGATCGTCAGCCACTCCAAACGGGGAAACTGGTATCTGAAGCGCCATATGTTGCTGATGATGGTGCTGTTGGTAATCCGGAAACTGCCGGGTGCCGTTGGATGCCGCGGCGACGAGGACGCATCAGGCCGCACCAAAGGTCGCACAGGAACGCACCCTATTGCCCCTTGAGCGGGAAAACTGGGGGCTCCGGTGGAGCCACCACCCCGCTCACGCTCCACCGCCTCACCCGGCCCCGATTCCGCACGCCTCTCCAGAGGGCGGTGCCTGCCCCGGCGGGGGCGAAGCCCCTGCCCTGCGGGGGGCAGGGGGTGCCCGAGACGCTGAACACGTGCTGCGGCTCGAGCCTTGAACAAGGAAGGACATCGGGGGGGAATGGTCCAAAAAGATGTGTGTCTGTCAATGGATTGCCTTGAACACTTGGACAATTAAGGTTTAGCTGTCACATCCCGGAAGGTGATATGGCTGTTTTTTGAACAACACCGGTTTCAGTTTGTGCCAGTCTTTCATCGCCTGCAAGGGCGTCTTGCTGCCTATGGCTGATTGCGGAAGCTGCTGATTGTAGAGCAGCACGTAGCGGTGCAGTGTGGTTTCCAACTCGTCGCCGGAACGGAAGTGGTGGGATTGAAGCACGTCCTCGATCCGGCCGTTGAAGCGCTCGACCATGCCGTTGGTTTGCGGATGCTGCCGTGGTGCCAGGCGGTGTTCGATGCCGAGGTCGGCGCAGAGTTGATCGAACTCGTGCTTGCCAGTGGCGATGCGTTTGCGCAGGCCGAACAGGCGGTCGGTGAATTCCTTGCCATTATCGGTCAAGACCGTCCTGATCCGTATCGGGCAGGCCCGTTCCAGATCGCGCAGAAATCGTCGGGCATTGGCGGCAGTCTTGGATTTGAAGACCCTGATGAAGACCCAGCGGGTTGCCCGGTCGATGGCCACGAAAAGGTAGCGCCGCGAAGATTCGTTAGCCATTTGAGGCAGATACTTGACATCGACATGCAGATAGCCGGGCTCGTAGGCTTTGAAAGCCTTGTGCTTCGGTCGGGGGTCTTTCGCCTGCAGATCGCGCAGATTGCCCACCCCGTGCCGACGCAGACAGCGGTCAAGGCCGGAGCGCGACACCCCCGGGTTGAGAAACTCCCGCACCACCGCCAGCAGGTCGTCGATCGACACCAGCAGCGTCTTGCGCAGAACAACCGCCACCGCCTCTTGCGCCGGGGTCAAGGTCGTTTGCAGCCGGTGCGGTGTGTGGCTGCGGTCATGCACACTGTCGCGATGCTTCCATTTGTAGACGGTCTGCTCGGTCGTGCCGAACCGCTCGGCTAACGCTGACGCAGGCTCCGTGCTGGCCTGGATCGCCGCCCGAACCTTCGGCGTCGTCGTCGCCTGCCTGTGAAGATGGATCAACATGCCCGCACCCCGCT
>JANNPZ010000017.1:0-21123 GCA_031400505.1 Paracoccaceae bacterium
ATCCTCGGCCAGCCGCGCCTGCGTCGGGAAACAGCCGAAATCCGGGTTGTGCCGGTCGCAGAGGAACCACAGGACGATCTTGGTGGCAGGCTTCAGCCCGCGCTGCTGGATGGCCCAGTTGGTGGCGGCGTGGCTCATGGACGATCTCCGGACATGGAAAAAGGCCCGGTGATGAACACCGGGCCGGACAAGGTGGGGCGGGGTCGGAAACGCCGATGGCGGGCGGTTCCTTGGCGGGGCAGGGATGTGAGGGTGGGCGGTCGCGGTGTTGATCAGCTTTAGGGCGCGCACTCAGACGCGGGGTGCGCACCTGCGAACCGCGCACCCAAAGGTGCGAACCCAGAAAAAATGTTTGACGCTAGAGACTTAACGCGCCTCTGCCCCCCGCATACACCTCAATCCCGGGTGGAACCGGGGGCCCAGGGGGGCATCGCGAGAGGCGCGGGGCGGTGCGATCTGATCCGCACAAGTCCTCCGAGCATGAGGAATATATGCCCTGAAAGTGTTGCATCTGTCGCGCCCGAAGTTCGACGTGTTTTCCCGTCATAACAACGTGCCCGACCCGCTTTCGTCCGGTTTGACCACGCATCTATCCGCCGCTCTTTTCGGTGCACCCGCCTTGCGTCCTGATTTGTCCAATGCGTTCAGATGCTTGGCGATGGTCAGAAGGGACGCCGCCCAGCGCCGCCACGCGGTCGATCGCACCACCCCGGCGCGGATGCAAACCTGCCGCCACCGCACCCCCTCGGCCCGCAGCCAGACGATCCGCGCATCCTCGGGGTCGAGCCAGGCCAGCCAGCCGATGCATTCCTCCATCCGCGTGATCGCGGCAGCGCTAGGGATCACCCGCATGGGGGCCTCGGGCGTGTAGCCGTAGGCATGCTTGGCCTCTTGAACGACCGACGGCCACGACCCGCCATAGCCACGGGGCCGGTCTTTCTCGGGCAGGCGGCGCAGGGTCAGGGCGGCTTCCTCGAAGCGATCTTCGATTTCGCGGGGTGTGATGGGCATCAGGGCCTCCAATCGTTTCAATAAATCTGGCGGGCACGGAGCGCAGCTTCGGTCACCAGCCCGGCCCGCAGCAGGGCGTCCCGCGTTGTGTTGTTCACGGCGCTGGGCGGGACGAAGCGGCCGGAGTTGATCCATTCGGCCGTGCGCAGCAAAATGTCGTAGGCGGTCAGCGTCGGCACCGTCTTGGCTTCCCCAGCACTTTTCGCCCTCTCCGCCAGCGCCAGCCTTTGGGCGTGGCGCTTCGCGATCGCCTTGGTGAAATACGCCCATGTCCGGATCGGGTCGGCACGGGTTTGGCTGGTCCGCTCGGTAAGCGTGGGCAGGATGTCTGCGGCAAGGTCGTAGCCCGCTCCGAGCCAGTCCGCGATCACCGGCCGGGTGGTGACGATGGCGATCCTGGCCGAGGCGCTGAGCCCCGGGCCGCAGGCCGCAAGGCAGGCGGCTTCGCTGTCACCTTCGGGCGTGGCGCCTTGGTCCCCGACAGGTTCGGAAAATACCCTCGCGGGCACGTCACGCGCAGTAGTAGTTCCTTTTAGTATCTTTGAAGTATCAAGGGCGGCCACTGTGGCCGGGGGGTCCGGGTCTGGTGGCCGGTTGTCAAGCGGCCGCGTTGGCCGGTTGTCGCCATTGGCCGGTTGGTCCGGAGCGTCGATTTCGGCACCATCTGGCCCGTCGTCTGGCCCATCATCCAGTATGCCGGGAGGGGCTGGTTTGCGCCCCTCGAAGGCCACAAGCAAGATCATGTCCGACTGCCTGCTGCCGTTGCCGCGGCGGCGGACGATACGCCGGATCACGCCTCGACGCTCCATGTCGGCCAGCACCCGACGCACCGTCCGCTCGCCCAGCGCGGTCTGATCGGCGAGGGTCTTTTGTGAGGGCCAACTGACGCCGAACTCGTTGGCATAATTTGCCAGCACGAGGAGCAGCACCTTTTCGGTGACGCTGCCCGCGGGATAATCCAGCGCCCAGGTGATCGCCTGAACGCTCACAGCGCGGCCGTCACCGTCAGGCGTTTCACGATCGCGGCCATCAGGGCAATGCGCTTTTCGGCATCAGCCTGGCGCATCTTGCCCGCCCGAACGCGGGCCCAGCAAAACTGGCGGCGAAGGTCGAGCTCGCGCTGGGCCTCGGCGATCAACGCGGTGATCGGCAAGGCGCCGTCGGGGGTGATCCGTGCCATGATCGCCCCCCTCAACGCCGACCGGCGACAGCGCGGCTGACACCCGCCTTGCGGGCTTCCTGCTCGCACAGCCAGTCCCTTACGGCCTCCATGCGGTAAAGCACCTTGCGCCCGACCCGGACGCAGGGTGGGCCCATGCGGCGCGTCTCCCAGCGCTGCAGCGTATCGACCGACAAGGTCAGTTCCCGCGCGAGATCGGTGCGGTTCAGCCAGCCGGTCAGCAGGCCGCTGTCCACCTCAGGGGCGGTTGGGTCAGTGCCCTTCAAGCCAATGTTCTTCATGTCTTTTCTGCATGCCGGGCGCTCCACGATCGGTGCGCTGAAATCGGTCAGGGAAGACAAGCACGGGCAGGGCACCGGCGAAGAGGCGGAAACCGGCGGAAACAAACTTGCGGTTGATCCGGGTTTTTTGCGGTCGAGTGCGGCCTCGTGCCGATCAAAGTCAGAGGTGTTCAGGCCCGACGCCGCAAACACCGCACGAACACCGCAATACCTGTGGTCAAAAGGGCGGATGAATGTCCGGTATGTTTCCGCCGGTTTCTGCCTCTCTGCCGGAAGCATGCTTAGAGCAGGTTGCTCTTTGGGGATTCTCTTTGCTCAGTCGGGGCAACAAGGGGAGCCCACATGGGAACACATCTGACGGAACGGATTGTAAAGGCTGCCGAAATCGGCACGCGCAAATACGTGGTATTCGACGAGGACTGCGCGGGCTTCGGGCTTTGCGTGTTCGAGTCGGGCCGCAAGGGGTTTGTCCTGATCTACTGCGTGGCCGGGCGGCAGCGGCGGATGACGATCGGCACTTGGCCCAGCTGGTCGGTGATCGCCGCCCGGGAGGAGGCTGAGCTGCTGCCGGTTTCGTGGACAGCGGGTTAAGCTAGCATAGCGCGGGCCTCGAACACCATAGGGCTGAGGTAGCCCAGTTTCGAATGGCGTCTTCGCGGGTTGTAGAAGCGCTCGATGTAGTCGAAGACGTCGGCGCGCGCCTCGTCGCGGGTGCGGTAGACCTTGCGCGCGGTCCGTTCGGTCTTCAGCGATGAGAAGAAGCTCTCCATCGCGGAATTGTCCCATACGTTGCCGGCCCGGCTCATCGAACAGGTGATGCCGTTGTCGGCCAGCAGGCGCTGGAACTGCTCGCTGGTGTATTGCGATCCTTGGTCCGAATGATGAAGCAGCGCGTCGGCTTTGGCGCATAATGCATGGCTTTGTAATAAGCCATGAGGCGGGCCTTGATAACCTCTAGCGGCTCGGTTGGGGGGGCAAGTGCTGCGATCTGGGCGGTGGCAGCATAGCCCACCACGGCGCGACCGGGCTCGGTGCACACCATTGTGCCACGGGTGAAGCAATTGAAGCCGCGCTTGCCCTGCACCACCTCAATGGCGTTGCAAACGGTCGGCGTGTCTATGCGCGACAACAGGTCGAAAAGTGTTTGGTCCATCATTCCTCCAGCCAGCGGCGCAGGGCCACTGTCGTTTCCACAGGGCGTTCCAGCGGGGGCAAATGTCCCGCGCCATCAACGATCACCAACCGCGATTGCGGCATCAATTCGTGCATCAAGTCATGCCGGTCGCTTGGGCAAAGCCGGTCTTCGGCGCCCATCAGCACCAGAGCCGGCCCCTTGAATGCGGCCAGCGCCTCTTGCCGGTCTGGTCGGTCGCGCAACGCCCGCGACTGGTGGGCAAAAACCTGCGGCCCAAGCGATAGCGCCATGTCGAGGCACAGATCGAGAATCGCTTGCTTGCCTGGACCCGTTGCAAGGTAGTTCGGCTTCATCTCGTCGCGGATCACCGATCGAAGGCCGCCAGACAAGGCTTTTGCGATCTGGGGGGCACGGCGGGCCTGCACCGCGGGCAACTCGGCCAACGGGTTGGTGGCAAGAAGGGCTAGCCGCTCGACACGGGTTGGGGCCTGCGCCAGCACCTCCATCGCCAGTATGCCACCCATCGACAGCCCGGCCAGCGCAAAGCGGGGCGGGGCATCCCGCAGAAGGATGCGCGCAAGGTCCGCCATGCTGTCAGCTCCGGTCGGGATCACATGCGCAACCTGGCGAGAGTGCAGGGCGGCGGGAAAGCCGCCCCACATTCGCGCGTCGCACATCATGCCGGGGATCAGGACTAGCGGTGTCATGGGACGCGGCGCGCTCCCTCTTTCAGAGTGGCAAGCTTGGCCCAGGCGATTTCAGGGTCCACCGCGCCATAACCTGCAAAGGTGCCAAAGCCGCAATCGCTGCCTGCCATGACGCGGTCATGGCCAAGGATGTCGGTGAACCGTTGTAAACGCTGCGCCAAGTGGTCGGGGTGTTCCACGAAATTCGTCGTGGTATCGACAGCACCGGGCACCAGCACCTTGTCGTCAGGAACCTCCTTTGCCCGATCACGAAACACTGTCCACTCGTGGCCGTGGCGGGGATTGGCGGTTTCAAACAGCAGATAGGTCGCCGGAACGGTCATCAGCAACGGAAAGACCTTCGCCATGTCGATGTCACAGACATGCGGGCCTTCGTAGTTGCCCCAGCAGATGTGCAGTCGGATTCGGTCGCGCGGCAGCCCCTTCAGCGCAGTTTGCAGCGCCTCGACATGGGTGGCGGCGACTTTCAGGAATTCGTCATCCGAAAGATGCGTGAACAGCATGTGCCGCGACAGCGCAAGGTCGGGGCAATCAAGCTGCAGATCAAGCCCCGCGTCCAGAATGGTCCGGTATTCCTGATGCATGGCCGATGCCAGCGCATGAAGATAATCCGCGCGGCTGGCGTAATGGGCACTTTGCAGGAACAGGCTGATGACCCCCGGCGACGCCCATTTATGAACCCTCGCGACACCTCATGTGCTGTCATTGCGGCCTTGAGGTTGGCGATGTCCTTTAGCAACTCGCCCTGCCCCTTGGCCGCCACCGACCCGGTGCATTGCGGCCGCGCATACTGCGGCGTGCCGCCCTGTTTGGCCAAACGGTCCAGAAAGCTGGGGAACAGTTTCAGGTCGTTCGGCGCGTTGCGTGGGCTGTCACCGGAAAAGCCGGTGTAGCGATCCTTGACATAGGTCGCATAGGAAATCTTCGCACACTCGCCGTCCGAGATGATGTCGATCCCCGCCTCTTTCTGGCGGCGGACGTTCTCAATCACGGCGGCGGCCATGCAGGCGTCGAAGGCGGCAGGGTCATAGACCTATCCGCGCTCGCGGGCGAAGAGGAAATCGACAACTGGCTGCGGCCGGGGCAGCGATCCGACATGGGTGGCAAGAAGCGTCATGGTTCCGTCCCTTTCGCAGTGGTTTTCTCTACTTGATTGCTTCCGGGTCCTGTCCGACGATCAGGGCCTGATCGCGGGCAGTCATCACCGGGAAGCCGGCGACTGTGCCCTCCGGGCTGAACCAGACTTCGCCAGCAACGGACAACTCGTGTGTGTTGCCGAAGTATTCGAAGGCATGGCACTTGCCGCCTGCGCCATTGACCCGCGCACAGAAGTCAACGTTTACCGCTGGGATCGAGTGGAAATCCCGATCCGAGAAATGCAGGTTCAGGGTTTCGGTGACGTACTGGTGTCTGGCCGCTCGCTCCCTCGCTTGGGGTCGAAAGTATGTGGCCAGGGCCGCTGACGGCCGACGGCGTGCGCCTGATGTCGTCCGCTGACGCAGATGGCGTTGCAAGCCTGGAACAGACCCTGCAGATGCACAAAACCCTGTTGGAGTTCGATGACCTTGGCAACCTGTCGCGCGATGCACTGATCGCCATGCCACAACGCGACCACTGGCATCCCAGAATGATGTGGTATGGCCCGGCGGGCATTGGCACGACGCGCGGCCTTGACGGCTTTGTTGATGGTCACCAATTGCCCTTTCGCATCGCATTTCACCGCCCCCAAGGCAGCTTGGCAGAGGTTATGGCGGAACGTACCCGCATGGGTGCGGGGCATTACATCCGTATCGGCGGCGGCCCCTATTCTGTCTCCGGGGGCTGGCCCTCGGTCTATGCCGTGCATAGGGGGGGCGGATTCTGCGGTATGCCTGCCACCGGCAAGCCCGTCTTCATGCGGGGCATGGATTTCTATCTTCACCATGAAGGCTTCATCCGCGAGAACTGGGTGCCGATCGACATGTTGCACCTGTTTGGCCAGATGGGTCTCGATGTGCTGGGAAGAATGAAAGCGGTTCTGGGAACGGATGCGCGTGCACGCTGAAATCCCGGATGTCCGCATCCACGACCTCCGCCACACGTTTGCCTCCTTGCTTGTTTCGGGCGGGGCATCGCTGGAAATGTTCGGTTGGCTGCTCGGCCATACCCAGATCGGCACCACCCAGCGCTACGCACACCTGATCGACTCGCCCCTGCGTGCCGGGGTGAAGGCCGTGGGCGAGATGCTGAAGCCGCGGCTGCGGGTGGTGGGGTAACTGAGAACGTGCGAGCCTAATCCCCTCGTTAATGTCGAGAAGGGCGGGTTTGCGGACTTTCGCTGCTTGTGCGAAATTCAGGGCAACAACCGCGAAAGCGGAGCTTGGTCGCTTGGTTCGGTAAATGATGGGAAGTCAGCGGTTGCGGGCGATGGACCTCGCTGGCGGAATAGAATTTGGCATGTAGCCCGTCGGCCTCTATCGTCGCTCCGGTATCCATTTCCATGGATGTCCGATGATCGATCCCGTTCATCCAATCGCGCGCAGCCGGCCCTTTACATTTGGGGCAGCGCCGGTTCTTGCAGGAGTTGTAGGCGATGTGGTGGTGGCCGCATTTGGCGCAACCCGCCACATGCCCGCCGAGCGCCTCGGTTCGGCAGGCCTCGATGGCCGACATCACCTTGAGCTGGGTCAGGCTGACATGCCCCTCATGGGCCTGCCGCCACGCACGACCATGGGCGCGGAAGATGTCAGCCAACTCCAGCTTGGGCCGGGTCACACCGGTGCGGAGTCACTCCAGACTTCGCTGGACGGTGCGGTGCTGCAGCTTCGTCAGCATCTCGTAGGGGCTGACCGTGTCGCGGATCGTCTCCTCGTGCTTGGAGATCAGCAGACGTCAGATCGTAGCTTCCGTCACTGTCCGATTTTCAGGTAGGAGTTCACCCCTGTGCCAGACAGAGGCAAGGCGCCAATCAGCATCAAGATGCACCAGATTGGCCTCGCACCCAACACGCAGGTGGCCGTGGCTGTTCCCAGCGCCGATCAGCCCGGCAGGAATTGATGTGGCCATCGTCAGCGCGTCGACCGGCGACAGTCCCACCCGCTCGATCATCACTTTCACTGCCTGAGGCAGCGTCAGATCGGCGCCGGCAAGGGTGCCATCCGTCAGGGAGAGGCGGCCATCCCGACGGTGGATTGCGCGGTTGTTCAGGGTGATTTCGGTCAGGTCGCTGCCCGCAAAGGCCATGCAATCCGAAACGAGGAACAGACCCTTTGGTCTTGCGGCCACGGCAAAGCGCATGACCGACGGATGCACGTGAATGCCGTCGGCGATCAGCCCTGCGCAGACACCGGATTCCAGTGCAGCACCCACCATTCCGGGTTCGCGGTTGCCAAGCGGGCTCATGGCATTGAAAAGATGGGTGAAACAGCGCGCACCCGCGGCAATGGCAGCCTTTGCCACCTCGAAGCTGCAATCGGAATGGCCAAGGCTGACGATGACACCCGCCTCGGCAAGGGTCGAGATCTGCTCGGGCGTGACGCTCTCCGGGGCGATCGTCAGCATCAGCGCGGGCAGGTTGCGGGCAGAATCGCAGTAAAGCTCAAGATCCGCGTCCGTCATCGGGCGGATGAGGGCCGGATCATGCGCGCCCTTGCGTCGCAAATCGAGGTGCGGACCTTCCAGATGAAGTCCAAGAAAGCCGGGAATACGTTCCCGGGCGGCTGCAAGACCCGCCGCGATCACGCCGGCGGTCGTGTCTGGCGTGTCGGTGATCAGGGTGGGTAGGATGCCTGCCGAGCCCAGCCGTAGATGGGCTTCGCAGATCGATTGCAGGGTTGCAACATTGGTCGCGCCATCCACCATCAGACCAGCGCCGCCGTTCACCTGCAGATCAACGAACCCGGGCGACAGGGTGCCTTCCTGCAGACGGGTCCGCGGACCGGCCGGGGCTTCGCTCTCGGGCAGGATGGCGGCAATCGTCTCGCCGTCGATCACCACGGCCTGATTTTGCCGCAGCATGACGCCATCAAACACCGCGGCTACGGAAAGGATATGTCGGCTCATCGCGTTTCGGTGACCTTGCGAAGATGTGGTGGGGTGTCGGGATCAAAGCCGCGCTGGCGGGCCAGGGCCTCGATAAAACCGTAAAAGCTGACGATCAGGGCAAGAGGGGCGACCAACGGGTGAACTCCGGTCACCGATGGCAAGATCATGGCACCCTTTGCAATGCCGCCCGTCAGGAAGACATCGGCCCCCTGCGCGGCCAAACGCTCGGCTGTAGCGATCACCTGCGGCAGGGCTGCGTCGTCGACCCCAAGGGTAAAGACCGGGAAGCTTGCCTGAACGATGGCAGCAGGTCCGTGCAGCACTTCGGCAGCGGAATAGGCTTCGGCGTGCAGACCGCAGGTTTCCTTGAACTTGAGGGCCGCCTCGCACGCAATCGCGTAGGCGGGTCCGCGGCCGAGCACATAGAGCGACTGGGCACGCGAAAGACGGGCGGCAAGCGGTGACCAGTCAAGGCCGAGCGCCCGGGTGAATGTCTCTGGAACTGCCGCGACGGCCGCACGCAAAGCCTCATCGTTGCGCCATTCGGCCAACAGCGACAGGCCGGCCAGCGCAGAGGTCACAAAAGTCTTGGTTGCGGCGACGCTGTGTTCGACGCCCGCTTGCAGGGGCAGGCAGTGATCGGAAACATTCGCCATCGCCGCGTCGGCAAAATTGGTGATCGCGATGGTCAGCGCGCCGCCCGCACCTGCCGCACGCATCATCTCGACAATGTCCGGACTGCGACCGGACTGCGAGATGCCGATGCAGGCCGCTCCCTTCAGCCGCAATTCGCGCCCGTAGATGGAGGCGATGGATGGGCCGACCGACGCCACAGGCACGCCTGCCACCAATTCGATGGCGTACTTTAGGTAGGATGCCGCGTGGTCCGACGAGCCGCGCGCCACCGTCACGAACAGACCGGGATCGACGGCACGCAGCGCGCGGGCGGCGTCGGCGACGGCGGGTTTCGACAGGCTCAGAAAGCGCGCTGCGGCCTGCGGGATCTCGCCAACCTCTTGTGCCATATGGCTTTGAGTCATTCCTATTGCCTTTCACCGTCTGGTGCGAGTTTGAGTTCAACTGCGAAATCGTATGCATCGCCGCGATACAGGGACCGGGTGAATTCCACCACATGGCCGGAGGGCAGGTAAGAAATCCGCTCGATCTTCAGACCGGCGGCACCGACCGGAACGCCAAGCAGTTCCGCATCATGCGCGTTGAGGTTGCTGGCCGAAATGCGCTGCACGGCCCGCACCGGGCGCAGGCAACGCTGCTCGAGCACGGCATATAGTGACGTAGTGACGGATTCCGGGTCTGGCAGGTGCCGGCTTGACAATGAGGCCCGCTCGATTGCCAGCGGCAGGCCATCGCTGCGGCGCACGCGTTCCAGACGGGCAACACGGTCACCTGAACCAAGGCCAAGCGCCATCACCTCTTCCGGGGCGGGCGAAAACAGGGCGCGGCTGATCCAGACGGATTCTACTTTCTTGCCACGGCGCTGCATGTCCTCGGTGAACGACGTCAGCAGCGAAAGGGCCTGTTCCAGACGCTCGACCTTCTGGGCCACGTAGGTGCCGGACCCCCGCCGCTGCATCAGGTGCCCCGAGGCGACCAGCGACTGCACCGCTTTGCGCACGGTGACGCGCGACAGGCCGGTCATCTGAGCAAGATCACGTTCGGCAGGCAGGTTGGCGCCTGGCGCAAGCTGACCTGAAGCTATTGCCTCGCTGATCCTGCGGTGCAGTTGCAGATAGAGCGGCCCCGCGCCCGCGCCACCAAAGCTCTCGGCCGCGAAGAGGGCGCTCATGTCCGAGACGTCTCGTGCAGGGCCAGCCACAGCGCGCCGTCGATCCCGTTGCCATAGGGGGGTCTGATGGTCCAGCGATCGCTGAACCGACCTGCGATGGACTGTCCAAAACCGCCAAGAAATACCACTGGCACCGGCTGTTCGGTTTGCAGCAGCGCGATGGATGCGGCGATGTCCGAGACGGCCTGTTGCATCAGGCCCACCGCGGCAGGATCGGTGGATGTCGAGATGCGAAGGGCCAGCTTCGCGAAATCGGCCGGACGTGCGGTGAAACCGAACGCGCGGATGCAGTCACCGCCGTCGAACTCGGCAATCAGGCCCTCCAAAAAGGGCGTGACGGGGGCAAATCCGTCTTCGGCGCGCAGGGCGGCGGCAAGGGCGGCCCGGCCCAGCCAGGCGCCGCTGCCTTCATCGCCCAGCACAAAGCCGTGCCCCCCGATAAAGCGCATCTGCCGGTTCAGCTGACGTGCGAAAACCGATCCGGTGCCGATTGCGGCGACGATCCCGTCCTCGTCCCGCAGCGCCCCTTTCAGCGCGATCATCGCATCGGTTTCGATCCTGACCATTGCGAACGGCAGCGCAGCCTGCAGCCGCCTGACACTGGCTGCAGCATTTGCCCCGGCAAGGCCAAGGACAACGGTCAGGCGCGGCAACTCGGCCGCGACCGCTGCGGCGCCAACCACTTGGGCCAAAACGTCGTGGCTGACGGCAAGAATGCTTGCCAGGGCCGCCTCCGGATCAGAAGCGACGTTGGCGGGCCCTGCTGCGGCGCGGGCCAGAACATGGCCGTCCGCATTGGCCAAAGCCGCCCGACACCCCGTGCCGCCCCCATCGATGCCCAGATACAGCGTCATGGTGATTCCCCCGCAAAAAATAATACCAAAACAATACCAGATAGAAAGTAAAATCTGTAAAATCTAGTTTCTGCAGGGAAAAAGGCTGGACTTCAGATGAAGCTTTACAATTGGTATTATTTTGGCATTATCAAGTCAGTTGGGGGGGGAATCACATGGGGAGGCGCGCGACCGAAGCGGTTCATCCGGATTCAGCTGGCCTGCATGCCGCGCCAGCGGCAGCGGTTTTGACCCGTCTTCTGGATGCGCAGATCGCTGCGGTTGGCAGCATCCGCCCCGCCTTGCCGGCGCTTGAGGTGGCGGCTGAAGCTGCCGCCGCAGCACTGCAGGCCGGGTTTCGCATGGGCTATGCGGGGGCCGGGTCTTCGGGGCTGATGGCCCTTGCGGATTGTCTCGAGCTTGCCGGGACCTTTGGCATGACGCCTGCGCGCACTCCGATGCTGTTTGCGGGCGGCACTGCGGCCTTGCTGCACATGACCGGCGCCGTCGAGGATGATCCGGCCCTTGCGCTGGCCGATCTGGCGAAAGCGGAGTTCGGGCCGGGCGATGTCGTGATCTGCGTCTCGGCTTCGGGCAGCACGCCCTACACGGTCGCCGTGGCCCAAGGTGCCAGGGTGGCGGGCGCCAGGGTGGTCGGTATCGCCAGTGTCGCCAACAGCCCCCTGCTTGCGCACGCGGACGACCCGGTGTTGCTGAACACCGGCCCAGAGGTGATCGCCGGGTCGACCCGGATGGGGGCCGCGTCGGCACAGAAGGTGGCGCTGAACATGCTTTCCGTGCTGGTGGGCATCCGGCTTGGCCATATCCACGACGGCTATATGGTGAACCTGACCGCGGATAATGCCAAGCTGGTCGAACGCGCGGCCGAAATCGTGATGGCCCTTTCCGGCCAGAGCAGGGAAATCGCCGGAGCTGCGCTGCTGCAAGCGGGTGGCGCGGTAAAGCCTGCCGTCCTTATCGCGCGTGGCGCGGTGCCCGACCAGGCTTTGGCAACCTTGAAGGCCACCGGCGGGCATCTTGCCTTGGCGCTTGCCGCAATGGTGAATTGATCAGACCAACCGGGCCATGCAGCCCGTCAATAGGGAGAAGACCATGACCAAGAAGACCCTGCGCATTGCCTTTCTGACCAGCACTCTGCTGGCCGGGATGGCCCATGCCCAAGACGTGACGCTGACCATCGAGTCGTGGCGCAACGATGATCTTGCGATCTGGCAAGACACGATCATCCCGGCGTTCGAGGCCCAGAACCCCGGCATCAAGGTCACATTCGCGCCCTCTGCACCTGCCGAATACAATGCGGTCCTGAACTCCAAGCTGGACGCAGGCTCTGCCGGGGACATGATCACCTGCCGCCCGTTCGACGCCTCGCTGGAGCTTTACACCAAGGGCCACCTCGCCGACCTGACCTCGCTCGGGGCCATGGCGAACTTCTCGCCGGTCGCGAAATCGGCCTGGCAGACCGACGACGCTGCGGCCACGTTCTGCGTGCCGATGGCGTCCGTCATTCACGGCTTCATCTACAACAAGGACGCGTTTGACGCGTTGGGCATTGCCGTACCGACCACCGAAGCCGAGTTCCTTGCGGCGCTCGACAAGATCAAGGCCGATGGCGCCTACATCCCCATGGCGATGGGCACCAACGACCAGTGGGAAGCCGCGACGATGGGCTACAACAACATCGGCCCGAACTACTGGAAGGGCGAAGAGGGCCGTCTTGCCCTGATCAAGGGCGAGCAGAAGCTGACCGATCCGCAGTGGGTCGCCCCCTATGCGGCGCTGGCAAAATGGAAGGACTATCTGGGCGACGGCTATGAAGCGCAGACATATCCGGACAGCCAGAACCTGTTCACCCTGGGCCGGGCTGCGGTTTATCCGGCCGGATCGTGGGAAATCTCGGGTTTCAACACGCAGGCCACGTTCAAGATGGGGGCCTTTCCGCCGCCAGTGCAGAACGCCGGCGACACCTGCTACATCTCGGATCATACCGACATCGCGCTTGGCATGAATGCGAAATCGGCCCATCCCGAAGAAACCAAGAAGTTCCTCGAATGGGTCGGCTCGGCAGAGTTTGCGACGCTTTACGCGAATGCCCTTCCCGGCTTCTTCTCGTTGAACGCGGCGCCGGTTGCGATGGAAGACCCGCTGGCGCAAGAGTTCGTCTCGTGGCGTGACAAGTGCCAGTCCTCGATCCGTTCCACCTATCAGATCCTTTCGCGCGGAACGCCGAACCTTGAAACGGAAACCTGGAACGCCAGCGTCAGCGCGATCAAGGGAACCGAAACGCCCGAGGCTTTGGGTGCCAAACTTCAGGCAGGTCTTGCCTCGTGGTACGAACCGCAGAAGTGATGCGTCCGGCGGCCCCCGCGTGATGGGGGCCGCCACCCCGTTCTCCTTCGGAGGTTGCCATGTCCGGCCGCACAATCCGCTGGCATATCCCGGTGTTTCTGGCACCGGCCGTGCTGGTCTATACCGCGATCATGATCATCCCGCTGTTCGGGACGCTGAACCTGTCGCTTTACAATCTTGAAGGCGAGAACCGGGTTTTCGTGGGGCTCGCCAACTTTGCCACGCTTTTTGGCGACCCGAACTGGTCGAACGCGTTCTGGAACGCCCTTGGCAACAACGCATGGTTCTTTTTGGTGCACATGCTGGTGCAAAATCCGATCGGGGTGCTGCTGGCGGCGATCCTGTCCAGCCCGAGACTGCGGATGGCGGCGTTCTATCGCACAGCGATCTTCGTGCCGGCGATCCTTAGCTTTGTCATCGTGGGGTTCGTCTGGAAGCTGATCCTGTCCCCGATCTGGGGCATCGCGCCCGGGCTGCTGGACGGGATCGGACTGAAATCACTATACCTTCCTTGGCTGGGCAAAGAGGATTACGCGTTGACCACCCTTGCGCTGGTGTCGGTCTGGCAGTTCGTCGGGATCCCGATGATGCTGATCTACGCAGCCCTTCTCAACATCCCCGACGAGGTTCTCGAGGCGGCCGAGATGGACGGGGTTTCGGGCGCAAGCCAATTCTGGAAGATCAAGCTGCCGCTGATCCTGCCGTCGATCGGCATCATCTCTATCCTGACTTTTGTCGGCAACTTCAATGCCTTCGATCTGATCTACGTGGCGCAGGGCGCGCTGGCGGGGCCGGATTACGCAACCGATATCCTTGGCACGTTCCTTTACCGGACGTTCTTCGGCTTTCAGTTGCAACTGGGCGACCCGCACATGGGGGCCACGATTGCCACGGCCATGTTCGGGATCATCCTTGCGGGCGTCTGTGTGTATCTGTTCGCCATCCAGTCGCGCCTGCGCCGCTATCAGTTCTAGGAGACCGCGATGGCCACCCGTGTTCCCCTGACCCGCAGCATTGCCGCCCATGGCGTGTTGATCGCCTATACGCTGATCTCGCTGTTTCCGGTGTTCGTCGTCCTGATCAACAGCTTCAAGTCGCGCAAGGCGATCTTTGCCGATCCGCTTGCGGTGCCCACCGCCAGCACCTTCGATCTGATCGGCTACACGACCGTGCTGAAACAGGGCGACTTCTTTCAGTACTTCCTGAACTCGATGACGGTCACGGTCCTGAGCCTGTTCTTCGTGCTGCTGTTTGGCGCGATGGCCGCCTTTGCGCTAAGTGAATACCGCTTCCGGGGCAACACGCTGACGGGGCTTTATCTGGCGCTTGGCATCATGATCCCGATCCGGTTGGGAACCGTGGCGATCCTGCAGATCATGGTGGCATCGGGTCTTGTGAACACCCGTACGGCGCTGGTGCTGGTCTATACCGCTCAGGGCCTGCCTTTGGCGGTGTTCATCCTGTCGGAGTTCATGAAGCAGGTGTCCGACGATCTGAAGAACGCTGGGCGGATTGACGGTCTGTCAGAGTACCGGATCTTCTTTACCCTCGTCCTGCCGCTGGTGCGCCCGGCGATGGCCACGGTGGCGGTGTTTTCGATGATCCCGATCTGGAACGACCTCTGGTTCCCACTGATCCTTGCCCCCGCCGAAGAGGTCAAGACGCTGACGCTGGGTTCGCAGATTTTCATCGGCCAGTTCGTCACGAACTGGAACGCCGTGCTGGCGGCGCTGAGCCTCGCCATTGTGCCGGTGCTGGTGCTGTACCTGATCTTCTCACGCCAACTTATCCGTGGCATCACCGCTGGGGCCGTCAAATGATCCGGGTTCTGGTTGCGGGTCTTGGCAATATGGGCCGCAGTCATGCGCTGGCCTATCACAACAACCCGGCATTTCAGATCGTGGGCCTGGTGAACCGCTCGGTGCCCGATCTGCCGCAGGCGCTGCGCGGTTACGCGATTTCGGCCGATTTCCACGAGGCACTTGCACGGCTGAAACCGGATCTGGTCTGCATCGCCACCTATTCCGACAGCCACGCAGATTATGCCTGCGCCGCGATGGCGGCTGGGGCGGATGTGTTCGTGGAAAAGCCGCTTGCCACAACCGCCGCCGACGCCCGCAGGGTGCAAGCGATGGCGCAAGAGACCGGCCGCCGTGTTGTCGTAGGCTACATCCTGCGGCACCATCCAAGCTGGATCCGCCTGATTGCCGAAGCGCGGGCGTTGGGCGGCCCCTATGTGTTCCGGTTGAACCTCAATCAGCAGTCCTCGGGACCAACCTGGGAGGTTCACAAGGCCCTGATGCAGACCACGCCACCGATCGTGGACTGCGGCGTGCACTATGTCGATGTGATGTGCCAGATCACCGATGCAAAACCGGTCGAGGTTCGGGGCATGGGTCTGCGGTTGAGCCAGGAAATCGCGTCCGACATGTACAACTACGGGCATTTTCAGGTGCTGTTCGAGGACGGCTCTTTGGGTTGGTACGAGGCGGGTTGGGGCCCGATGATGTCGGACACCGCGTTTTTCGTGAAGGATGTGATCAGTCCGAATGGTGCCGTGTCGATAAGGATGCCGGAAACCGCGCGCTCGGATGATATTGATACCCATACCAAGACCTCGTTGCTGCGGGTGCACAAGGTGGCCGGCGGCGATACCGACATCTCGATGGCCGACGAACCCGGCCATCAGGACCTGTGCGACCGCGAACAGGCGTTCGTGGCCCGTGCCATCCTCGAAAAGCTTGATCTGACCCGCCATGTGCAAGACGCCGTCCAGTCTCTCGCCATCTGCCTTGCGGCAGACGAAAGCGTGCGCTCCGGCTGCCCTGTGAAACTCTAGGAGGCCGCCATGGGTGCGCTGACGCTTAAGAATGTGACCAAGTCCTTCGGGAGCACCGATGTGATCAAGGGCGTCGATCTTGACGTGCGCGATGGCGAATTCTGTGTGTTTGTCGGCCCCTCGGGCTGCGGCAAATCCACCTTGCTGCGAATGATCGCGGGACTTGAGGATTGCACCTCGGGCGACGTGATGATCGATGGCAAGCGGGTGAACGACGTGGCCCCGGCCAAGCGCGAACTGGCGATGGTTTTCCAGTCTTACGCGCTTTATCCGCATCTGACCGTGCGCGACAACATGGGCCTCGCGCTGAAACAGGCGGGGGTTTCCAAAGCCGACATCGGCAAGGCCACGGACCGTGCAGCAGGGATGCTGTCGCTGGAGCCGCTTCTGGACCGTCGGCCCGCCGAGCTTTCGGGGGGCCAGCGGCAGCGGGTCGCGATTGGCCGGGCCATCGTGCGTACGCCGAAGCTGTTCCTGTTCGACGAACCGCTGTCAAACCTCGACGCGGCGTTGCGTGTGGCCACCCGGATCGAGATCGCGCGCCTGCACCGCGATCTGGCCGCCACGATGATCTACGTGACCCATGATCAGGTCGAGGCAATGACACTGGCCGACCGGATCGTCGTCCTGCGCGCGGGAAAGGTCGAACAGGTCGGTGCCCCGATGGAGCTTTACAATGACCCGGCCAACACCTTTGTTGCGGGCTTCATCGGCTCGCCGCAGATGAACTTCCTGAAGGCGGGGGCACTCGGGATGCGCTCGCAAACCATGGGCGTGCGACCCGAACACATCTCGGTTGCGCGCGACGCCGGGCAGATCGGGGGCACGGTTTCGCATGTCGAAAAACTGGGCGGTGAAACGCTGGTCTATGTCAACACGTCCGGGCAGGGCCTGCTGACCGTGCGCCTGTTCGGCGAGCACGGCTTTGCGGTGGATGAAGCGGTCTTCGTGACCCCCGACACGGCGCGCGCGTTTCATTTCGACGCGGCCGGGCTTCGGTTGCGCTAGATTTCTATTGGCGACGAACCTGGCCGCCAGCATTCGGCGCTGGCGTTTGACCTCTGCGGCAGTGGTGGATTCGACCGCCGAACAGCGATCCGCAGGCTGGGTCTGCTGGCGCGTCAACGCGGCGGGCTTGGGTGGTTGGACTTTCTCACGCGGATTTCGCTGATGACACTGAAGGCGACCGGGACGGGCGGTGTTGTCAGAAGAAAGTTGGTTGATCCGAGCCGGGCGCCGATTTGGCCTGCGGGGATGACGAAACGCTGCCCATTCCGCTACTTCAAGACCAGTCGCGAGATCATCCGCTTGGCGGTGATGATGTACATTCGGTTCCCGCTTTCGCTCCGCAATGTGGAGGACCTGCTCCACGAACGCGGCATCGACATCTGCCACGAGACCGTCCGGATCTGATGGCAGCGCTTCGGTCCGATGTTTGCCACTGAGCTCCGCAAGCGCCCTGTCGAGGGGATGCGATCGAGCAACTGGCGTTGGCATCTTGACGAGATTTTCGTGAAGGTTAACGGTGAGAGGCACTACCTCTGGCGTGCTGTCGATCATGAAGGCGACGTGCTCGAGAGCTTCGTGACAAAGAAACGGGACAAGAAGGCAGCATTGAAAATCTTCAGGAAATCAATGAAGCGCCGCGGTTGCCCGCAAATCCTGGTGACCGACAGGCTGCGGTCCTAGGGGGCCGCGCTGAAAGAGATTGGCCCGGCGAACCGGCAGGAGACCGGCCGCTGGATGAACAACCGCGCAGAGAACTCCCACCTGCCGTTCCGACGACGCGAACGGGCGATGCAACGCTTTGGGCGGGTGCGAACGCCACAGAAGTTTGCCTCCGTCCACGCCTCAATCCACAACCATTTCAACGCGGAGCGCCATTTCTACACACGACAGAATTTCAAGCGCAACCGCACCGCTGCTCTCGCCGAGTGGCGTCAACTCTGTGCAGCCTGACATGAGCGGGTTTGGCTAAACGGAGACTGGTTCGCATTTGTCTGACACCGCCAATGCGGTGGATGAAAGGAAGATCCACATCGTCAAAAAGACGACGATGGCTTTGCCGCAGCGCCGTTCAAACGGCGGCTTTGGGGCACACCGCCTTTCCGCACCGACTGAGTGTGACAGGTGACAGACAGCTCTGGGCCGACCTTACTCAGTGATGTCGTCCAACGAGATGCTCAGCGAGTTCGCCAAGGCACGCAGGGTTGCAACTGACCCCTGTTTGCGGCCAGTCTCGATCTCTGCGACGGTAACCCGATTGACACCGGCCTGTTTGGCAAGGGCTGCTTGGGTCAAACCACGCAGGTCGCGGTAAACGCGCAGGGCGCTTTCCCCGTTGAGCAGGCGGTTCACATAGTCGGTCGGGATCAACTCATCCTGGCCAGACTTGAGACCTGCAGCAGCACGATCGTAGGCTTGCAGGTCTGCGAGATCCTCCGCAGCCGCCCGCAGTCGGTCGTATTCATCGCGTGGGATCGTCACCATCTCGTTCATGTCTCGCCCTCTCATTCATAAATGCCGCCACGAGGTCCGATATCCAGAACGGCCAGGACATTGCCCTGATCATCCAGGATCACCCTCCAGTCACCGACCTGTAATCTCACACCTTCTCGCCCCTTCAGCGCTTTCACGTTGTTGGCCTGCGAGGCCGGGTCGTGGGCGTAGGCCTCGATCTTGGATCGGATCAGCGAAGCCGTGTTTGCAGGCATCCGGCGCAAGGCCCGGATGGCGGTCCTCGTATAGCTGATCTGCTTCATGATGTAGCGCTATGCTACACGGCAAGCTATGTCAAGAACGATGTCGCCCACGGCTACATGCGCGGCCAGCGACAGCTCACGGGCCGCGCAACTCTACAGATGAATGCCCTCGGACAATGACAGCGCGTCATCCAGATCAACACCGAGATACCGAACGGTAGAGTCCATCTTCGTGTGGCCCAGCAACAACTGAACCGCCCTGAGGTTGCCTGTCTTCTTGTAAATCTGCGCGACCTTGGTGCGACGCATCAAATGCGTGCCGTAGGCACTGGGTTCCAGCCCGATCGACAGAACCTAATCCCGCATGATACCCGCATACTGTCGTGTTGACATGTGAGGACTGGAATGCACCCGGCTAGGCCAGAGGAACTCGCACCCGAGCATCTCAGGGTCGCGAATCCACCGCTCCACGGACAGGCGCGTGGTCTCCGTAATCTCGAACCTGACGGGTTTGCCGGTCTTGCTTTGTGTCACAGAGGCCCGATCCTTGACCCGACCGGCGGCGTAGACGTCGTTGACCTTGAGACGGACAAGGTCGCAGCCCCGCAACTTGCAGTCGATGGCCATACTAAACAGCGCGAGGTCGCGCCTGTTGTCCGCCATTTCGAGCCGGACACGGATAGACCAGACATGCTTCGGAAGAAGCGGTCGTTTCTGACCGACAATCCGTCCCTTGTTCCAAGGCGGGCGAACACTGTGAATCACAGGCAGATTTTCGATGGACACGGTTTTTCTCTCATCCACCTCGCCCACCTCGTCCTCGGGTTGCCCGACGAGACGGAGGATAGCACTTCTCCAGCAGACCAGATCAGCTGAGTTGAACTGGAGAGGGCGGGAAGCGGACGGTTGCAGAAGCCGAAGGCCGCAAGCGACACCTTGGGGAAACGGTCGCTCCAGTGTTGTTGCACTGTCAACGACCCAGCCGCGCGCATTGTCGCGAGAAGCCCTTTTCTGACGTCTACCATTCACCCGACGATCGCAAGGTCGCGCACTCGGCATTCCGCGCTAGAAAGGAATGGGCTTCCTTTCCCTTCGCAGGTCCTTGGTGGCGTCGGAGGACTACCCGCGCCCAGTCTTCATGATAGAATGCCGTAGGAGTTCTCGTCTGAAGTGGCGGCGCTTGCACTGTGCTTCGGGCCTAGCAGAAGAAGGCAATGTCGGCGTCACCGGAGAATACTGCACATTCCGTTCAAAGTATAACCGAGCAAACCCGAAGGTTCTTTGAGCCACAACTCGAGAAATTACTGCTTGGCAAGGAGCAAATCGATGCTCAGACTCTAGAGGAACTGTACAGCTCGCTGGAGAGGATTAACGACGCAATCAAGAATCCCGATCAGTTTGGCGTGCTTCGCGTTGCTGTTATGGCGGACGGTACAATTTTTATAGTCAAGGCATTAATGGAGTTAATAATAACCGTAGGAGTGATTCCAATTCTGCTTGAGCGCAAGCAAAGGGTTCTGAGCAGAATACGATTGATTGAGGGTGATAGGAAGATAACTAACATTAGGGATGCCCTCGACGAGGTATCAGACCCAGAAGTCAAGCTTAAGCTCGAGAATGAATTGAATGCACTCAAAGAGCAGTCCAGGCGCTTTCAGCGGCAGAGTGAGCAGGTCCAGGAAGCCAGTGCTGAGGAAAGGCTTCGGACCGAAGTAGGTTTGGCAAAGCTGCGCACAGAATTGTTCGAAAGGAACTCAAAAGTTTGGCGGGAGAATCTCGGAAAGGAGTCGGTATCGACAACGCTCGAAGGTCTACTTATCATTGTTATTGTTCTTTCCCAGATCGCCGCATTTTTCTTTGACAAGGATTTCCCAGATATTCTCAACAACACCTTGCTTATTGTTCTCGGATACTTTTTTGGATTAAGCGTGGTAAGAGCGAAGTCGGATCCGTAGGATAATCCGAATCTAGGTGGGTGTGGCCAAACGGACCCTCGTCCTGGCTGCGCCCGTTTTGTCCCCGTGGCTGACGCTCCCCGTCGCCCTCGCAGCGGCAAGTTCGGGTGTCCGGTTTCGGAAAGCCAATCTTCGGAGCATTCCCCCTCAGTCAGAACAGTTGTCGCCTGCACTACTTTTGAAAGTATACCCTGAGGCGGGCGGGACAGGATGACGGGTTGGCGTATTCACCGGAGAGGAAGGCAGCGGTTCTGACGAAGATGCTGCCGCCGAACAACATGCC
>JANNPZ010000023.1:0-125021 GCA_031400505.1 Paracoccaceae bacterium
TTGTAACCGTTGCCGGTTTCACCGAAGCTGTTGAGTTTCATGGGTCAACCTTTGCTGTGCCGGTGAGCGGGGGTTTCACCCCCCCGCACCCCCGTGGGATATTCATGAACAGATGATGCGGGTCAGTGTTTTCGGGTCTCAAGCTCGGAGTTAAACAAGCGCAGGCGGTGGGTCAGGTTGTCTTCGTTGATCACAGAGGACCAGTTTTCGAACAGGAAGGACAGGGCCTCTCCTTCATCCAGACCCGCCTCGATGGCGAAGCGTTTCAGTTTGCGGTAGCCGTCCTCGGTCATGGCGACGGGGAAACGGCGGGTCAGACGGAAACGTTTCGGCATCGGGGAGGCCTTTGCTTGGGTGAGACAGCTTAGAACGCCTCGGCCTTCAGCGCCATCACAGTGTCTGCCCCGGATTCGATACGCGCAAGATGCATGCCGCATGCAGGCAAATGGCGCGCGGCGTAGTAGCGGGCGGTGGCGATCTTCGACTGGTAGAAGTCGGGATCAGGGGTTCCCGCATCCAACGCGACGTAAGCGGCCTTTGCCATGCGCCCCCACATCAGGCCAAGGCAGACATGGCCCATCAGGTGCATGAAGTCGTAGGACCCCGACAGCGCCGCGTTGGGAGATTTCATGCCGTTCTGCATGAAGAACATCCCCGCTGCCTGCATCTGTTTGGAGGCGGTTTTCAGCGGTTCGAAGATGGATTTCAGGCGATCATCGCCTTCGGCCTCTTTGATGAACGTCTTGACCATGTCGAAAAACGCCAGCACATGCTTGCCGCCGTCGGTGGCCAGTTTGCGGCCCACAAGGTCAAGTGCCTGCACGCCGTTGGCGCCTTCGTAGATCATGGCGATCCTGGCGTCGCGGGCGAATTGGGACATCCCTGAATCCTCGATATAGCCATGGCCGCCCCAGACCTGCTGGGCTGCCACGGCCATCTCGAACCCCTTGTCAGTCTGAAAGCCTTTGATCACCGGGGTCATCAGCGAAATCAGCCCTTCGGCCGCATGGTCATCCAGACGGTTCGACCGATCGATCAGATGCGCCCCCCAGAAGGTGAACGCGCGGGCGCCTTCGACAAAGCTTTTCTGGTCCATCAGGTTGCGACGGATGTCGGGGTGCACGATCAGCGGGTCGGCGGGGCCAGAGGCATTCTCGGTCCCGGTCACGGCGCGGCCCTGCAGGCGGTCTTTTGCATAGCCAAGCGCGTTCTGATAGGCGGCCTCGGCCACCGCATAGCCCTGCAGGCCGACCCCCAGCCGCGCCTCGTTCATCATGGTGAACATCGCGCGCATGCCTTTGTGCAGGTCGCCCAGCAGCCAGCCGCGCGCCCCGTCATAGTTCATCACGCAGGTGGCGTTGCCGTGGATGCCCATCTTTTCTTCGATCTTGCCGACCGCGACACCATTGCGCGCGCCCAAGAAGCCATCCTCGTTCACCAGAAACTTCGGCACGATGAACAAGGACACGCCTTTGATGCCTTCGGGTCCGCCGACCGCTTTGGCCAGCACCAGATGGATGATGTTGTCGGCCATGTCATGCTCGCCAGCCGAGATGAAGATCTTGGTGCCGGTGATCAGGTAGCTGCCATCCGCCTGCGGCTCTGCCTTGGTGCGCATCAGGCCCAGATCGGTGCCGCAATGAGGTTCCGTCAGGTTCATGGTGCCCGTCCAGTCGCAGCTGACCATCTTGGGCAGGTATTTCGCCTTTTGCTCGGGCGTGCCATGCGCATGGATCGCCGAATAGGCACCATGGGTCAGGCCCTGATACATGTTGAACGCCATGTTCGCGCTGACGAAAATCTCGCCCACCGCAGTGCCCATCAGATAGGGAAGGCCCTGTCCGCCATACTCGGGGTCGCAGTCAAGCGCGGTCCAGCCCCCCTCTTTCATCGCCGCAAAGGCGTCCTTGAACCCCTTGGGCGTGCGCACCACGCCGTTCTCCAACACGCAGCCTTCTCGGTCGCCGGTCGCGTTCAGCGGGGCCAAAACATCGGTCGCCACCTTGCCCGCCTCGTCAAGAACGGCCGAAGTGAACCCGGCATCAAGGTCGGAATAGCCGGGAACGTCGCTTTCGGTGATTTTCAGGACGTCATGCAGGATGAACTGCATGTCCTTTACGGGGGCGTGATAGGTCGGCATCGTCTTTCTCCCTTGAAATCTATTCGGCTGCAGCTTGGTTGAGACCGGTCAACAGGACGGCCCCTTGGGCCATTTGGTCGCGCAATTCGGTGATGGCCACGTCAAGTTCGGCGCGCTGCGCCTCCATCTGCGCGAGGCGATCGCGGGCCAAGTGGTAGGTTCGGGTCAGTTGTGCCTGATTGCTGCTGCCCGGGTGATACATGTCGAGCAGCTGGCGGATATCTTCCAGCGAGAAACCGAACCGCTTGCCGCGCAGGATCAATTGCAGCCGCACCCGGTCGCGCTTGCCATAGAGGCGTCGGGTGCCGATCCGGACGGGGAACAGCAGCTCTTTTTGTTCATAGAACCGCAGGGTGCGCGGCGTTACCGCGTAGGTGTCGCACATCTGGCGAATCGAGAAGGCGTCAGTCTCGTTCATCGGTCGAGGTTCCGTTGCAGGGGCACTGGTCACATCTAAACTCCTCCACAATACAAGATTGCTTTCCGTTCGCGTCATGTAACGTAGCGTCAGACGAAATGCGCGTGACGAACACGGTTTCGTCAACCATCGGGCAGGGCGTCCAATTCGGCCGCTGTGGCGTCGCGCAGGGTCCGCAGGTCTTTCTGCGCCGCGTCAAGGTCCAGCTTCTGCTGGGCCAGATCGGACAGTTGCCGGTCGGCCAGCGCCAGCCATGCCTGCAACTGCTTGCGGGTGCCATGTTGGCGGTAGATCAGCAACCACTGCCGGATTTCCTCGAGCGAGAAGCCGAACCTGCGCCCGCGCAGGATCAGCGTCATCCGCGCCACCTCGCGCGCGGTGTAGAACCGGGTCCGGCCTTCCTTTTCTGGGGCCAGCAGTTCGATGTATTCGTAATAGCGCAAGGTCCGCGCCGTGACCGAAAATCTGGCGCACATTTCCTTGAATGTCAGACGTGTGTCGGTCATTGCGCATTCCTCCAGCCCATGACCGCAAAACTGACGGCGATCAGCACCAGCGTCACGATCCGGAACCAGTCCCACAGCTTGCGCCGCAGGGCCCGGCGTTGCAGGGCGGTGGCGGCCGATGCGGCGGCACGGGCCCGCATCGGCTCGTCATTCGGGTGAACGTACCAGTCGGTCAGGCTGCGATAGGATTCCCATTCGTCGCCACGCGCCCGCAGGCCCATCAGGGCGGCGAGGTCGATGAAAGCCGCCAAAGCCGCGTCGTCCGGGGTCTTGATCCAGGCCTCGCCTTCGGACAGCACGACCCGGGCGATCAGGCTGCCGTCCCGCTCCAGCCGCACCTCCTGCTCGCGGTCATGGGCCGTCCAGCCAAGCGCCCGCCCCGCATCCGACAATTCGCCCCACAGGATCGGGCGCGGCGGGCTGGCGGCCAGTTCAAGGTGATATCCCATGATCCTCTCCGCCCCGGCAAATCGTGATCCACAAAGGACAAGGCTAGTCGCTTGCCGCCCGTCCGGCAACAGTTTGCACGCAAGGCTGCGTCTTGTTGCGCTAGGGACAATTCGAAAGACGGGGGCTTGCAGTTACGGCATCCGATGCAGATTGTGCGGCCCATGACCGATATCCTGACCAATGCCCGCCGCTTCATCGAAGCCATCCCGCATTCAAGGGCGCTGGGGATGGTGCTGGAATCCCTTGGCGATGGGCGCGCGGTGGTGTCGATGCCCTATGATCTTCGGCTGGTGGGTGATCCCGCGACCGCAGTATTGCACGGCGGCGCAGTATCGGCCTTGATGGATACAGCGTCCGGAGCGGCGGTGATGTGCCATCCTGCGGCACCCGCCAGTACGGCGACGCTCGACCTGCGCATCGACTACATGCGCCCTGCAACGCCGGGGCAACGTATCTTGGCCCGGGCAGAATGTCACCATGTGACCCGGTCGGTCGCCTTTGTGCGCGTCACGGCTTTCGATGAAGATGATTCGCGCCCGGTGGCAATGGGAACCGGGGCTTTCACGCTGGACCGCGCGAAATGACGCCTGCCGAACCCCTGTCGCAGATCAAGGATCGGCGCAATCGTGCGCTGCGCCAATTTGTCGATGGTGTGCCCTACATCGCATTTCTTGGCATCCAGTTTGACCGGCGCGGGGATGAACTGACGGCTGTTCTGCCCTATCGCGACATGTTGATTGGAAATCCGGGCCTGCCGGCGCTGCATGGTGGGGTCACGGCAGCGTTTCTGGAGGTGTCGGCGATCATCGAACTGGCCTGGTCCGTGCAATGGGATGCAATGGAGTCAGGCGCGCCGTCCGGTCCACTGCCCAAGACGATTGATTTTACTGTTGATTTTCTGCGCACCGGTCTGCCCCGCGACGCATTTGCGCGCGCGCGCGTTGTGCGGTCCGGCAGGCGCTATGCAAGCGTTCACGTCGAAGCTTGGCAAGATAACCGGGCGCGCCTTTTCGCCCAGGCAACGGGGCACTTTCTGATGCCGCCGATTTCCGGAGAACGTTCTGACTAGCGTTGCCTTTTCAGGACCGGATCAGCCGGAACGCAGCCGATGCCCCCCAGCCAGCCAAAGCAGCCAGCGACAACGCGAGAAGCGCGTAACGCAGCGGCGTCTCATGCGCCATGTTGAAAAGCACGCGTTCAAGTCCAGCCTTGCGCACGCCGATCTTCCGCTCTTGCCGGTCAACCACCCGCCCGTCACGGGTCAGGAAAATGCGCACCCGGTAGTCGCCCTCGGTCAGGTTGGCGGGCAGGATCACGTCAGATCGAAACAGCGTCTCGGCCGTCAACTCGACCGCATTTTCCTCTAGTCGATAGCGGTCTTCGGACTGTCGGATGCGCCTCAGCGCCTCGACGAAATCTGGTGCACCTGCGGCTTCGTCGGTGATCCCCACGGCACGGATCACCCGGTCGATCGTGATTCGGTGCCGAAGATCGTCCGTGGCATTCAGGATATCGGCAATCGGCCCGGTGGTCGCCACGGCATAGAAACTGGGGGCTGCGTCAATCCTTACGGATGCGTTGTTGATCCAGACGCCTGCCACCCGCTCTTTGCGGCGAATCACCAGCGGGGTGGCCGGACCTTCTACGGTGATGATAACTTGCAGTTGCCCGCCATCGGGCGGCGGGGCCACGCGTCGCACCGCGCCATAGATCAGGATTTCCGATCCGTCGAAATTCGCGGTGATCGCTACACGGTTCTGCGACAGGCCCGACACGATCTCTTCGCCCGTTGCGCTTTGCCCTACGACCGGCAATGACAAACAGAGCCATAGCACCAGAACCCGGATCATGGCCGTTTCACCGTGAAGGCAACCGAATAGGTTTCGGACGGCGTCAACAGCAGATCCAGCGCGATCTTGCCTGCGACGGCCAGCACCAGAACCGCAAGCAGGATGCGCAACTGTTCAGCCTTCAGGCGCACCCCCAACCTGGCGCCGATCTGCGCCCCGACCACACCGCCCAGAATAAGCAACAGGGCCAGAAGGATATCAAGCGTCTGACTGGTCACCGCATGTGCAGCGGTGGTGAAGGCCGTGACAAAGATGATCTGAAACAACGAGGTGCCAATGACCACCTTGGTCTGCATCCCCAAAAGGTAGATCATTGCGGGCACCATGATGAATCCGCCACCCACCCCCATGATCGCAGACAGAAACCCGATCGCTGCCCCGATCATCGCCGGCGGCAGCACCGAGATGTAAAGTCCCGACGCCCGGAATTTCATCTTGAACGGCATCCGATGAACCCAAGTGTGCACATTGGCGCGCCGTACCGGGCTGACCCCCGCTTGCCGTGCCGCCAGCAGCGACCGCAGGCTTTCCTGAAACATCAGCCCGCCGACCAGCCCGAGGAACACGACGTAACTCAGTTGCACGAACAGATCGATCTGTCCGGCTGCGGTCAAAAGCGAAAACACCCAAACCCCTAAAACCGAACCGATCACACCGCCCACGAGCATCACCGTACCCATCGCGAAATCGACGCCCCGCCTGCGCACCTGCGCCAGAACGCCGGACACCGACGAGGCGACCACCAGGTTTGCCCCGGTCGCCACTGCCACGGCCGGGGGAATACCGATGAAAAACAAGAGAGGCGTGATCAGAAATCCGCCACCAACCCCGAACATCCCAGACAGCACACCCACCAGCCCGCCCATCCCGAGCAGAAGGAACGCGTTGACCGAAACCTCGGCGATGGGAAGGTATAGTTGCATCGGGCCGCCGCGGGTCTGTGCGTTTGACCAAAGCGTTGCGCCCCAATGGCTACGGAGTCAAATGCTGCGGTGCATCATCGCAACTGGCGCAGGTATTGCCGCAAGATGCGTTCCAGTTTTGCCGCACCCAGGGGGGCCATTGCCTTGGTATGCTCATGGCTGATCTGCTCGTCAGACAGGCCCGCCGCCATGTTGGTAATGGTGGAAATCGCCGCAACGCGCAGCCCGAGAAACCGCGCGAGGATCACTTCTGGAACAGTCGACATCCCGACCGCATCCGCCCCCAGCGTGCGGATCGCCCGGATTTCCGCAGGCGTCTCGAACGAGGGCCCGGAATACCAGGCGTAAACGCCGTCGGGCAGGGACAGGCCTTCGGCGGCCGCTGCCGCCTGCAAGCCTGCGCGCATTGCGGGATCATGCGCCGCCGTCATCGGGACAAACCGCGCATCGGTCCGCTCGCCGATCAGCGGATTCAGACCGGAAAAATTGATATGATCGGACAGAAGCATCAGATCGCCGGGGCGCAGATTGCCTTGCAGCGACCCCGCAGCATTGGTCGCAATCAGCATTCCCGCGCCGAGTTGCTGCAACATCTCCAACGCGGGCCGCATCGCCGCCGGGTTGCCGTTTTCATAGTAATGCTCGCGCGCGCCAAACACGGCAACGCGCACACCCTCCAGATCCCCGATCACCAGGTTCGGGTTGTGCCCCGAAACGCCGACATGGGGAAATCCCGGCAGTTCGGCATAGGGGATCGACACGCCGTCCACAGCCGATGCCAGATGGCCCAGCCCAGACCCCAGGATCAGGCCCAGCGTGACCGGCGCTTCCCCTGCGCGCGCCCGGATCAGATCAACGCTCTTTGACATAGGGCTCGCCCCCGGCGCGTGGCGGTATTGCCTTGCCGACAAAGCCCGCCAGAATGACAACCGTGATTATGTAGGGCAGGGCTTGCGTGAACTGGACAGGGATCACGAACACGCCAAGATCGATGTTCTGAAACCGGATCGCCACCGCATCCAGAAATCCGAACAAAAGGCAGGCCGACAGCGCATACCACGGACGCCATTTGGCAAAGATCAGTGCGGCCAGCGCGATGAATCCCCGCCCCGCCGTCATGTCGCGCCCGAACTGCGCCGCAAGGCTCGACAGATAAGCCCCCGCCAACCCGCACAACACGCCACAGATCAGAACGGCGGCAAACCGGATCGCCACCACCGAAACCCCCGCCGTATCGACCGCCGCCGGGTTTTCGCCCACCGCCCGCAGCCGCAACCCAAACCGCGTCGAATAAAGCAACCACGCTGATGCCGGCACCAATGCCAAGGCAACATAGACCAGAATAGTGTGGCCCGAGATCAGGTCGGAATAGATCGGCCCCAGAATCGGCACGTCCTTGAGGCTGTTGGCAAACGGCAGCGTAATCTCGGAAAACCGCGCCGCGCCTTCCAGCGATGGCGTGCGACCGCCAAGCCCGAACCAGCTTTGCGCCAGCAGCACGGTCAGCCCCGAGGCCAGAAAGTTGATCGCCACCCCGGAAATCAACTGGTTGCCGCGAAAGGTGATCGCTGCAAGCCCATGAATGACGGCCAGCATCATTGACGCTGCGATCCCTGCAAACAGCCCCACCCAGACCGACCCCGACAGCACGGAAATAGCCGCCGAGACAAAGGCCGCCACCAGCATCTTGCCTTCCAGCCCGATGTCAAACACCCCGGCCCGTTCCGAAAACAGCCCCGCAAGACACGCAAGCAGCAAGGGCGTCGCCAAACGCACCGAACTGTCCAGCATCTGGATGACGGCTACGAAATCCATCAGCGTGCCCTCCGCAACCGCAGGAACACCGCCTCGACGGGCTTTCGCACCATATAGTCCAGCGCGCCGGTGAACAGGATCACCAGCCCCTGGATCACGGTGATCAGCTCTCGTGGGATGCTGGTCCACAAGGCAAGCTCTGCCCCGCCCTGATACAGGAACCCGAACAGGATCGACGCCAGCACCACCCCGAAAGGATGGTTCCGCCCCATCAGCGCCACCGCGATGCCGATGAAACCCGCGCCTTCAACAGAACTCAAAAGCAGCCGGTTCGCCTCGCCCTGCACGGTGTTGATCGCCATCATTCCGGCCAGTGCGCCGGAAATAAGCATGGCGATCATGGTGATCCGCATCGGGTTGATGCCAGCATACTGCGCCGCCTTCTGCGACTTGCCGAAGGACCGGATCTCATACCCGACGCGTGTGTGCCACAGCAGCAGCCAAACCGCCACTGCACAGACCAGCGCCAACAGCAAAGAGATATTCGCAGGCGTCCCCTTGGCAAAAGGTATCCCCACCGCGTTCAGCATCGCCCCCAGTTCCGGCAATTGGGTAGGCTCGGGGAACCGTGCCGAGGCCGGATCCATGTTGCCTTGCGGACGCATCACGTTGACCAGCAGGTAGTTCAGAAACGCCGCTGCGATGAAATTGAACATGATCGTGGTGATCACGATGTGACTGCCACGTTTCGCCTGCAAATAGGCAGGGATCATGGCCCAGATTGCCCCGAACGCCGCGGAGGCCACCATTGCTGCCGCCAAAGCCAGCGCCCAGTGTGGCCACGGGATCAGCAAGCACACCAGTGCCACGCCCAGACCGCCCAGTGTCGCCTGCCCTTCGCCGCCGATGTTGAACAGGCTCGCGTGAAACGCCACCGACACCGCCAGCCCGGTGAACATGAAGTTGGTCGCGTAATAAAGCGTATAACCCCAGCCATAGCTTGATCCCAACGCGCCCGTCACCATGACCCGCATCGCCTCGACCGGGTTCTGCCCAATGGCCAAGATCACCAACCCGGAAATTGTGAACGCGATTAAAAGACTGACAAGCGGCACCAAGAACACATCGGCCCACCGCGGCATGCTTTCCATCAGACGATCCCCGCCATCAACAGCCCCAATGCGCGCTCGTCCGTCGTTTCGGGGTCTGCCGTCCCCATGATCTGCCCGTCGAAAATCACTGCAATCCGGTCGGACAGCGACATGATTTCATCAAGTTCCACACTTATCAGCAAGATGGCTTTCCCTGCATCGCGCAACGCCACGATCTGCTTGTGGATGAACTCGATCGCGCCGATATCCACACCCCGCGTCGGTTGCCCGATCAGCAGCAGGTCCGGATTGCAGTCGATTTCGCGCGCGACCACGATCTTTTGCTGGTTGCCGCCCGAGAAGCTGCTGGCTTTCAGCCCCGGGATCGGCGGGCGCACGTCATAGCGCTCCATCTTGATCGCCGTATCCGCCTTGATCGCAGCGTTGTCCAAAATCAATGCATTCTTCTGATACTGCGGTGCCGTGTGATAACCGAAGGCGACATTCTCCCAGGCCGCAAAATCCATGACCAGCCCCAGGGCCTGACGATCCTCGGGCACATGTGCGATCCCTGCCGCCCGCCTGGTTTTCCCGTTGGCCGCCGCACCCGTCAGCGGCAGATCGACGCCGTTCAGGGTGATTTGCCCCGTCGCCCGCGAAATCCCGCCCAACGCCTCGAGCAATTCAGACTGTCCGTTTCCGGCCACACCGGCGATGCCCAGAATTTCCCCGGCGCGGATGTTGAAGCTGACGCCCTTTAGCCGCTCGACCCCCGCCTCATCCTGCACCCGCAGATCGCGGACCGACAGCACGACTGCCCCCGGTGTGGCGGGCCGCTTTTCCACCTCGAGCAGCACCTTGCGCCCCACCATCAACTCTGCCAGCGCGGCCGGGTCGGTTTCGGCGGTCTTGACAGTACCGACCATCGTGCCGCGCCGCATCACCGAAACATTGTCGGAGGCCTCCATGATCTCGCGCAGCTTGTGGGTGATCAGGATGATCGTCTTTCCCTGATCGCGCAGGCCCTTGAGGATGCGAAACAGATGGTCGGCCTCGTCCGGGGTCAGCACGCCCGTCGGTTCGTCAAGGATCAGGATATCCGCCTGCCGATAAAGCGCCTTCAGGATTTCCACCCGCTGCTGGTGACCCACCGACAGGTCTTCGACCAGCGCATCGGGGTCCACGTCCAGTTCATATTCGCGGCTCAACTCGGCCAGCACCTTGCGCGCTCGGCCTAGCGAAGTGGCGAGCAGCGCGCCATCCTCGGCCCCCAGGATGATATTCTCGAGCACCGTGAAATTCGGCACCAGTTTGAAATGCTGGAACACCATCCCGATACCGGCGCGAATGGCGCTCTGGCTGTCTGGAATGGCGGTCAGCTTGCCATTGATGAAAATCTGCCCCGCATCGGCTTTGTAAAAGCCGTACAGGATCGACATCAGCGTGGATTTTCCCGCGCCGTTTTCGCCGATGATCCCGTGAATGGTCCCTTTCGGCACCGCAATATTGATGTCGCGGTTGGCCTGCACCGGGCCGAACGCCTTGGATATTCCCCGCAGTTCGATGGCAAACGGGGCGGCAGTTGCCTGCCGCCCCCCTATGCCCTGTTCCCGGGCGCCCTGTGGGGCTGCTGTCATCAGAACTGTGCAGCGGGGCAAGTGTTGTCGGACATGTAGTCGTGCACGACCAACTCGCCCGACTTGATCTTGGCGGCCGCTGCATCGACCGCCGCGATCATCTCGGGGGTCACGAGGCTCGCGTTGTTTTCGTCCAACGCATAGCCGACGCCGTCAGACGCAAGGTTCAGGCCCATCACGCCAGTCTTCAGGTCCGCCCCGGCCTTCATCGCATCAAAGACCGCAACATCGACGCGCTTCAGCATCGAGGTCAGGACCGAGCCCGGGAACAGATAGTTCTGGTTGCTGTCCACGCCGATCGAGAGGATCCCCTGATCCTTGGCCGATTGCAGAACGCCCATTCCGGTGCCGCCGGCCGCGGCAAAGATCACATCCGCGCCCTGCGACTTTTGTGCCTGGGCGATTTCTGCACCCTTGGTCGGGTTGTTCCAGGCGGTCGGATCGGTGCCCGTCATGTTGAGGATGATCTTGGCATCAGCCTTGGCAGCCAGGACGCCTTGTGCATAGCCGCAGCCGAACTTGCGGATCAGCGGAATATCCATGCCGCCAATAAAGCCGACCGTTCCGGTGGTCGATTTCATGCCGGCCATCATACCGACGAGGTACGAGCCTTCATGCTCTGCAAAGCCGATCGAAAGCACGTTCGGATGTGCAGCCGGATCGACGTAGCCGTCGATCGTCACGAACTTTGTGTCGGGAAAATCGGCGGCAACGGTGGCGATCGGGTCGCTCATGCCGAAACCGGTGGTCACGATCGGGTTGAAGCCTGCACCGGCCAGCTGGCGCAACGCCTGTTCGCGTTGGGCTTCAGAGGTAAGCTCAAGATCCTTGAAGGTGCCGCCGGTTTCGGTGGCCCATTTGGTGGCACCGTTGAACGCGGCTTCGTTGAACGACTTGTCGAACTTGCCGCCCAAGTCATAGATCAATGCAGGTTCGGCAGCAGCGGCGCCAGCGAACAGCGCGAGGCTGGCGGCGGCACCAAGAAGGGTTTTCATCAGGGTCATGGGTCTCTCCCGGTTGGATGTCTGGCTTTGCCTTGTCCGGATGCCCTGATTTTCAGGGTCAGCCGTTGCGGGGCAAATCGTTGGCAATCTAGGGCGGATGGCGGCATGCCGGTCAATAGCTATTTGTCCGCTTGGGCCAATGTCTTGATCGGGCGGTCAAGAATCGAGCCGTCAGGATGGTGCTACAGCGACCGGACCATCACCAGGGCATCGGTTGGCGGGCCGTCGGGCCTAGGGTAATAGCCGTGGCGGCGCCCGCAAACCGAAAAACCTGCCTGCAAATACAGACCAACCGCCGCAGTGTTGTCGGCAGCGACTTCCAGGAAAACTCGAGAAGCGCCGCGCGTCCGAGCCTTCTCAAGAAGCGTTGCCAGCAGACGTGCGCCAACCCCCTGCCTGCGTGCGGCGGGGGCAACTGCCAGCGTGAGAAGTTCGACTTCGTCAGCGGCAATCCGGCCCATCGCAAACCCAAATGATTCGCTTGCCACGAAAACTGCGGGACTGTCTGACAGTCTGGCGAATTCGGCCGCCGACCAGGGGCGGGGCAGGGTGAAGCTGGCATGATGGAGTGCTGCCATAGCTTCGGGTGTCATGGAAGGGTCACCGGCGGCGGGTCAGATGGCGGCAAGGCATCGGCTGCGCGGACATAAAGCACCGCGGGGCGATCGGGCGTCTCGCCGCGCGCAAGGCGCCACAGCGCGACAGCGCCGATCCGCGATGCGACATCTTTCAGCGACGCCTCTTCCGACGTCGCGTTGAACGCTCTGGCGATGGTTATCGCGCGAAAGCCGCTGACGCGCATGTTTCCGGGTAGTTCAAGATCGGCAGGCGGGGCATCGGGGTCGATCAGCCGGGGGCTGCCTTGCGGCACGCCATTGCGAAAGGCCTGCACATAGGCTTGACCGCGTGGTGCCTCCAGGCTGACGATCTCCACCGGGTGTGCGCCAAGTGCTTCGGGATCTCGCATCGTCTCGAACGCCGAGACCCCGATTCCCGGAATGCCAAGCCCCAGAGCCAGTCCGCGTGCCGCACTGACCGCAATCCGGACTCCGGTGAAGTTACCCGGACCGACCCCGACCGCTATCGCGGCAACATCTTTCCAGGCGCAACCCGTCTCTGCGAGCGACGCCTGCAGCATCGGCATAAGCCGTTCTGCCTGTCCTTTCGCCATGGGCTCGGTGCGCTCAGCCAGAACGAGGCCACCGCGTCGGACTGCCACCGCACAATGCGACCCAGCAGTGTCAAAGCAAAGCAACAGCCGTCGGTCGACGTCCAAACCGGGTCAGGCCGCTACCGGGCGCACTTCAAGGACTTCCGGGATGTAATGCCTCAGCAGGTTTTCGATCCCCATTTTCAGGGTCAGCGTGCTGGACGGGCAGCCCGCGCAAGCCCCTTGCATGTGCAGGTAGACCACGCCACGGTCAAAGCCGTGAAACGTGATGTCGCCACCGTCCTGCGCCACGGCCGGGCGTACACGCGTATCAAGCAACTCTTTGATCTGCCTGACGATGTCGCCATTTTCGCCGGTGTGTTCCTTGTGGCCACCCGCCGCAGCGTCCCCGTCGATCACTGCCGCACCCGACTGGAAATGCTCCATGATCGCGCCAAGGATCGCGGGTTTGATGTGCTGCCATTCCGTGGCGTCGGCTTTGGTGACCGTCACGAAATCAGTCCCCAGAAACACGCCTGTCACACCGCCTGCCGCAAAGATGCGCTTGGCCAATGGCGATTTTTCTGCCGCCGCGACGCTGGGGAAATCCGCAGTACCAAGTTCCAGCACGGTCTGGCCGGGCAGAAACTTCAGCGTTGCCGGGTTCGGCGTTGACTCGGTCTGGATGAACATTGGGTATCTCCGACAATTCCACTAAGATATGCGCGCCGCCACAAGCGGAGTCAAGTTTGGACTGATCCTGGCCGCCGCACTTGGCATTCTTCGCTATTGGGCAGAATAGTACTCATACATCTGTTCCAGCACGCTTTTTGTCGACGCGTCTCTTTGGCTGGATAGCGCGCGCACCTTTGGCGCCGACAATGCCGAAAAATAGGCCAGAGGTTCCTCTGCGCGCAGCGGTTCGCGTGGGATGCAAGCCATGTTGAAGTCCTTCCCATTCTTGGTACCCCCAATTTGTACGCAATGCCGCAGCGCAGAAAGGGGCGAAGAAGAATAGGCGCCATGTGTCACACGCATGGCTGGCCGCGGCTTTCGTCAGGTAATCGACTCCAGCCGCTCTTTGCTCATGTCACCCGGTACGATGGTGATGGGGATGGGAAGACTGCCCGAGGTGCGTGTCATTTGCGTAACCAGCGGGCCGGGGCCGGATTTTTCGTGACTTGCACCCAGCACCAGAATGCCGATGTTCTTGTCCTCGTTGACCTGCGCCAGGATCTCGGTCACGGCATCGCCCTCGCGGATCACCAATTCGGGGTCCACCCCAAGCTTTTCGCGCATCCATTTGGCAAACACCCCGAAATGCGTCTCGATCCGTTCGCGCGCCTCGGCCCGCATCAGGTCGGTGACCCCTATCCAGAGTTGATACTCTTCCGGCGGGATGACTGACAGAATCAACACCCCCTCTCCTGTATGCGAGGCCCGCATTGCCGCAAACCGCATCGCGTTTAGACACTCGCGCGTGTCATCCAGCACGACCATGAACTTGCGCATCTGATCTCTCCTGTGGAACGTCATCATGGCGCTGCTCGGTTGGGCTGGCAACCCCGGCATAAAACGACACGCGCTGTCGCGTGCGTCACAGACCGCAGGCCGAAAAACGCCGCACCTTGCCGCATAGCGGAAAGTAGCCATGGCCCTGCACCACCCCCCTGAAAACCTGAGTTATTTGCCCAGTCCGGGCGTCCGCAGTTTTGCGATGCTCGCGGGGTTGGACGCTGCGGTGCGTGGAACCCTGATTTCCGCAATGCCACTGGTGGTTTATGACGCGATGGGCAGTGCCGCGATCACTTCGCAGGCCTATTTCGCCGCCGGATTTGTCGCCTTGGCCTGGGGCCTGCTGGTGCCTTGGGCTACAGGGCGCATTCCGCGCCGCTGGATGTATTCGATTGGCTGCATGTTGTATCTGACAGGGATGGCGCTGGCGGTTTATGGCACGCAGACCACGGTACTTTTGTCGGTGATGTGCAACGCGATGGCCGCAGTCACATTGTTCATCTGCCTGAACGCCTATGTGATGGACTATGTCGCCCGGGCCGATCTGGGGCGAAGCCAGTCTACCCAGATGTTCTATGCGGCAGCGTCCTGGGCGGGGGGGCCTTTGCTGGGGGTCTGGCTTTACGATCTTTGGGCGCCGGCGCCCTTTCTGCTGGCGGGGGGATTTGCTGCGGTCCTGCTTGGCGTTTTCTGGTGGCTCAGGCTTGGCAATGGCAAGGCTATTGCGCGGGCGAGCGGGGGGACGTTGAATCCCCTGGCCTATCTGGGGCGGTTCGCGGCACAGCCCCGGTTGATTGCGGGCTGGATCTTTGCGGTGATGCGCAGCTGCGGCTGGTGGGTTTATGTGGTCTATCTGCCGATTTTCTGCGTCGAGGCGGGTCTGGGCAAGCATCTGGGCGGGGCGGCGCTGTCGGTGACGAACCTTTTGTTGTTCGCGGCTCCGTTCATGCTGCGCTATGTCGGGCGCAATTCGGTGCGCTTGTCGGTGCGGTTGGGGTTTGGTCTGGCGGCGGGGCTGTTCTTTGGGGCTGCGCTGGCCTCTCCCCTGCCATGGGTCACGGTCGGATTCTGCATGGCGGCTTCGGTGTTTCTGGTGCTGCTCGATGTGGTTGGCGGCTTGCCGTTTCTGATGGCTGTGAAGCCGTCGGAACGCACAGAGATGTCGGCGGTCTATTCAAGCTTTCGCGATGTGTCGGGCATCTTGACACCCGGAGCGGCGTATCTGGTGTTGCTGGTGGCCCCGCTGCCGGGCATCTTTGCCGCCGCCGGCCTGGGTTTGGGTGCGGCATGGCTGATTTCGGGTCGGTTGCACCCACGCCTGGGGCGGTCGAGATTAGCCAGGCATAGCTAGAGTCGCCTAGAATGCTTCGGGAGGGCGTTGCAGGACCCAAGCCTCGAACAGTGGATCTGCGAGCCGCCATTCCCGCTCGAACTGATCGGCATGGCCCTGTCGCCGCAACAGCCGGATGGCGGACTGGCGCACAGATGGCGCGGGCGCATGTCCGATGAGTTTGGTCAGCCGCGCCTCGACGGCGCTGCCGAACAGACCCTGCGCCCGTTCGGCCAGTAACCGCGCCATGGCCCGGTGTTCTACGCCAAACCCCAGCCAGGCCCCGTCAAAATCCAGTTGCGCCGCCAGATCGCGCAGCACCTGTGCCTCGGCATCCTGATCCGTCAAGGCCGGGTTCGTTCCCATCGCAGTCAGCCAGTGTTGAAACAGAAACGGATTGGACTTGAACCGGGCAAAGGCATGCAACGCGGATTCGCGGGGAAGTTTGCGCCGGTAGGTGGCCCGAAAGGCGGCGCGTTGATGATCGACAAACTCGTCGCCCAAAGGCGGCAGGGTCAGCGGCGTGGCGAAACGGTAGAAGGGGGCGGCCCGTGCCGAGAAGACCTTGTTCAGGCCGAGTTGCGATGACCCGGTAAAGACTGTCCGCACTCCGTCCCGTCGTTTGTCCAGCCCGGTGCGCAAGGCCGCCATCACGGTTTGGCCCTGCGCGTGGTTTGCCAGTTCCTGCACCTCGTCCAAAAGCAGAAGGGTGGGTTTTGCGGGGTTCGACAGGCGTTCAAGATACTGATCCAGCGCCAGGACCTGATCGTCGGACGCGGTCTTTGCCCGGGCCGAGAAATCCACCTCGATGATCGCCTTGCCCAAGCCCAGCTTGGCTTTCACAGGCAGGTTGGCGACCCAGGCCGCCAATCCCGCCTTGACCTGCAAGGCCCTGTCACATTCGTAAAGAAGCACCGCAAGGGGCGCGCTCGGGTTTTGCCAGAACGACGCGTAAACAACTCGGTGCCCCGCGCGTTCGGCAACCTCGGCCAAGTCACGGCGTAGAAATTCGGTCTTGCCGGTGCGCCGCGCCCCGAACAGACTTTGCGCAACGATCGGGCCGCGCGTCAGGCCCGTCAACGTGGCACGCGCGAAGTCAGCCCTTGGAAAGTGCCAGATATCTGTTGTCATCAGCCATGAATAGCGCAACCTGCCTAATTAGGCAATTACAGCTAATTGCGGCTAATCCAGCAAACGCCTTGCGATGACCTGCGCCTGGATCTCGGCAGCTCCTTCGAAGATGTTCAGGATGCGGGCGTCACACAGGATGCGGGAAATCTGATATTCCAGCGCAAAGCCGTTGCCGCCGTGGATCTGCAACGCATTGTCGGCGCAGGACCACGCCACCCGCGCCCCCAGCAGCTTGGCCATGCCGGCCTCAAGGTCACAGCGCTTGTCGTTGTCTTTCTGCCAGGCGCTGAAATAGGTCAGCTGACGCGCCACCATGATCTCGACCGCCATCATCGCCAGCTTGCCCGCCACGCGCGGGAACGAAATCAACGACTTGCCGAACTGCTTGCGGTCGATGGCATATTGCATGCCAACCTCAAGCGCGCTCTGCGCCACACCCACGGCACGCGCCGCTGTCTGGATGCGGGCGCTCTCGAAGGTCTGCATCAACTGCTTGAACCCTTGCCCGGTGACGCCGCCCAAAAGGTTTTCACCCTTGACCGCAAAGCCATCGAACGCCAGTTCATATTCCTTCATGCCGCGATAGCCCAGCACCGCGATCTCGCCACCGGTCATGCCGGGGGTAGGAAAAGGCACGGCATCGGTGCCGGGTGTCTTTTCGGCCAGAAACATCGACAGACCCTTGTAGTCGCTGGTCGCAGGGTCCGTCCGCGCCAGCAGGGTCATCACATGCGTGCGGGCGGCATGGGTGATCCAGGTCTTGTTGCCGGTGATTTCCCAGTCATCGCCAACCTGAAGCGCCCGGGTGCGCAGGGACCCAAGGTCGGACCCGGTGTTTGGTTCGGTAAACACGGCTGTCGGCAAGGTCTCGCCCGAAGCAAGACGCGGAAGCCACTTGGCCTTCTGCTCGGGCGTGCCACCGCACAGGATCAATTCGGCCGCAATCTCGGTTCGCGTCGCAAGGGAGCCGACGCCGATATAGCCGCGCGACAATTCCTCGGACACCACGACCATCGAGGCTTTGGATAGGCCAAGGCCGCCGAATTTCTCTGGAATCGTCAGGCCGAACACGCCCATGTCGGCCAGCGCGTCGAGGACCTCCATCGGGATCAATTCGTCGCGCAGATGCCAGCCATGCGCATGCGGGATCACCTTTTCATCGGCAAAGCGGCGGAACTGGTCGCGGATCATCTCCAACTCGGCGTCCAGACCGGTCGCCCCGAACGTTGCACGCCCGTGGTTGTCCTGCATCAGCGTCACCAGCCGGTCGCGTACCGCCGCAGTGTTGCCCTTTGCGATCATCAACTGCGCGGCTGGCCCTGGAGCCCAGGACACGCATAGGTCGCAAAGCCGCGTGACCTCGCCCTGGCTCATCGCGATACCGCCCGCGATCTGGGCCAGATATTCGCCAAACGCGATCTGCAGCAGCAGCGCTTCGATTTCGCCGAAGCCGCCGTCGGCCTGCAGCCGGTCAGCCCACGCCTGCATCTGGCGCAGGGATTCGGTGTAAGTCGCCAGCCAAGCCAGTGCATGTGCCCGGAACTGGTGAATTTCCAGTGCTGGCGCCTGAACTTTGCCGCCCGATGTCACCTCGGCTCGCAATCCTTCGCGCGCGGCGACGAACAACGCCTCAATTTCGGGCAGCGTCTGAGCCGTCAACCGAGTAAGATCGGAGAGCACAACGGCTTCGGTCCGTATTTGTCCATCATGCGCCATCGGAAACCCCCTTTATTGCGGCTTTCGAGATACCGTCTTCGCAGTTGCAGCGCAACATAATTTCGTCCGCGCATGCCGGGTCGACCAAAAATGTCGCAGGCAATTTTCAGATGCGCTGTCTGCGCAAGCCGGTTACATCCGATGTATGGTTTTGCCCGATGATATCTCGCACGCGGCTTTGCTGGCTGCCGTTGTCATCACATGCTTTGCAGGCTTTGTGAAAGGCATGGTGGGCTTTGCGATGCCGCTGATCCTCATTTCGGCCTTTTCCAGTTTCATGACAACGCAGGACGCACTGGCCGGGTTGATCCTGCCCACCCTGATCACCAACATCTACCAGGCGTTCCGTCAAGGCGTGCCTGCCGCTGCGGCATCAGCCCGACGCTATTGGCGATTTGTCTTGGCGACTGTGGTCCTGCTGATTGTATCTGCGCAGTTTGCAGGGGTCATCCCGCGCAATGCATTTCTTGTGTTGCTTGGCGTGCCGGTGACTGCTTTCGCGGCTTTGCAACTGATGGGTTGCAATCTGGCGCTGCAACTTGCGCATCGAACGCGGGCCGAGTGGGTGCTTGGCATTGTTGGCGGGCTTTATGGCGGTGTTGCAGGCGTCTGGGGGCCGCCATTGATGGTGTACTTGCTGTCGGTAGGAGCCAGCAAAGTGGAAACGATCCGCGTTCAGGGCGTGGTGTTTTTGCTGGGGGCGGTGGTTTTGCTTGGCGCACATCTTCAGACCGGCCTTTTGACGGCACCGCGCTTGTGGTTTTCGGCGATGCTTGTGGTTCCGGCGGTTCTTGGACAAATCCTTGGTCTGCAACTGCAAGACCGTCTGGACCAGGCGCGTTTTCGGCAGTGGACGCAAATCCTGCTTGTGCTGAGCGGCCTCAATCTGGTCCGGCAGGCTGTCTGGGGGTAGCCGCGCCGTCCCATCTTCCCCAATGCTTCCCGGCCCAAGGCTGCCGGGCCAACCCGTTTGCGCATCTTTCATGCGGTGTCGCGCGCCGGAACGCCCAGTTTTACCCGATCGCGGCCGCCCGTATGTCCGCATCGATGAATGGCAGGTACTGCTCGAAGTTGCTGGCAAACAACCCCACCAGCTTGGCTGCCTGCACACCATAGGCCGCGCTATCTGCCCAGGTACTGCGCGGGTCGAGCAAAGCCGGATCAACGCCCGCAACCGCCACAGGCACGTCGAACCCGAAATTCGGATCGCGCCGGAACGAACCGCTTGACAGCGACCCATCAAGCGCTGCCTGCAACAAGGCCCGCGTCGCCTTGATCGGCATCCGCTGCCCAGTGCCATACGCGCCGCCGGTCCAACCGGTATTGACGAGCCAGCACGTGGCACCGTGATTGGCAATCTTGGCTTGCAACAGCTTGCCGTAAACCTCGGGACGGCGCGGCATGAAAGGAGCGCCAAAGCAGGTCGAGAAGGTCGGCGTAGGTTCTGTCACGCCTCGTTCCGTTCCGGCAACCTTCGACGTGAATCCCGACAGGAAATGATACATTGCCTGCGCCGGAGACAAGCGCGCGATCGGCGGCAGCACTCCGAACGCATCGCAAGTCAGCATGACGACGTGACGCGGATGCCCGCCCAGACCGGTTGCCGAAGCGTTGGGGATGTAGTCGAGCGGATATGCACAGCGCGTGTTGGCCGTCAGGCTGGCATCGTCGAAGTCGATCTCTAGCGTTTCGGGGTCATAGACCATGTTTTCCACCACCGTGCCAAAACGGTGCGTGGTGGCAAAAATATCCGGTTCTGCCAAAGAGTTGAGATTAATCGTTTTGGCATAGCAACCGCCTTCGAAGTTGAAGGTCCCGCGATCCGACCAGCCATGCTCGTCGTCACCGATCAACGTGCGGTCGGGCGACGCCGAAAGAGTGGTCTTTCCGGTGCCTGACAGGCCGAAGAAAACGGCCGCATCGACCGGGTTGCCAATTGCATGATTGGCAGAGCAATGCATCGGCATCACGCCCTTTTCGGGCAGCAGGTAATTCAGCAGGGTGAACACGGATTTCTTGTTTTCCCCTGCATAAGCCGTGTTGGCGATCAGGATCAGTTTCGCATCGAAGTTCATCGCAATGACTGTCGTCGTCCGGCAGCCGTGCCGGGCGGGATCAGCCTGAAAGGTGGGACAGTTGATGACCGTCCATTGCGGCACAAAGTGATCGAGTTCTGCCGGTTCGGGTCTGCGCATCAGATGCCGGATGAAAAGCCCGTGCCATGCCAACTCTGTCACCATCCGCACATCAAGGCGATGAACCGGATCGGCACCGGCGTACAGGTCTTGCACAAAGTAATCCCGGCCTTGCATGTGGCTTAGCATGTCCGCGTAAAGTCGGTCGAACGCCGCCGCGTCCATGGCTGCATTGTTTTCCCACCAGATTGAGTTTTCGACGGAACCGGTCCGGACAACGAATTTGTCTTTTGGCGACCGTCCGGTGAATTGCCCGGTTGTGCACAAGAACGCACCACCGTTGCCCAGACGTCCTTCGCCGCGCGCCACCGCTTCCGAGACCAAATTCGGTTCGGTCTGATTGTAGTAGACCGCGCCAAGGCCCGAAATGCCCTGATGGTCCAGATTGTATGACGGGTTCACGCGACCATTGGTCATTTTGCAAGTTCCTCAAAATCACTTACGTGATGGCCGGCTGCGCTTTATTGCGCTTGGCGCGCCAAACAGCGCACTTTCCGGACGGATCGGGCCAACGAACGCCACGGACCGACTATAACACGCGGTTTTCAAAGGGGAATAGCAGCGCCGCCGCAGTTAGCGCAACCATTTGCAGGTTAGCGCAATCAATCGACATTGATCGCAGTACTGCGGCAAATTAGTCATTCTTTGATGAATTTCGGATCGTATGATTCGAACGCTTGGCGCGTTTCGCACATTCCAGTTGATTCTGAAGGCCAGACAACCGAATGTATCAAGAAAATCAGGCAAAGCCGAGCAGCATAAGGAAACCATACCATGGCAAGGATCGCCCTTGTGGACGATGACAGGAACATCCTGACGTCAGTTTCGATGACACTGGAGGCCGAAGGGTTCGAGGTAGAGACGTTCAACGACGGACAGTCCGCGCTCGATGCCTTTAGCCGCCGCATGCCGGACATGGCCGTGTTGGACATAAAGATGCCCCGGATGGATGGTATGGACCTTTTGCAAAGGTTGCGCCTGAAATCCACCATGCCGGTGATCTTCCTGACTTCAAAAGATGATGAGATCGACGAAGTTCTGGGGCTGCGCATGGGCGCGGACGACTACGTGAAAAAGCCTTTCAGCCAGCGCTTGCTGGTTGAACGCATTCGCACGTTGCTGCGCCGTCAAGATGCAATCGCAACTGGCGAAGTGGCCGTCACCGAAGAAACCAAGATCATGGAGCGTGGCCAGCTGCGGATGGATCCGCTGCGCCATTCGGTGTCTTGGAAGGGGTTGGATGTCTCGCTGACGGTGACCGAATTCATGCTGCTTCAGGCGCTTGCCCAACGCCCCGGCTTCGTGAAGTCGCGCGATCAATTGATGGACGTGGCATATGACGATCAAGTCTACGTCGATGATCGGACGATCGACAGCCACATCAAGCGTCTTCGCAAGAAGATGCGATCGGTCGACGATGATTTTTCGGCCATCGAAACGCTGTATGGAATTGGCTATCGCTATAACGAGGAATGACAGCTCTGCCTCGCCCTTCGATGACTGACAGCCGCCCGAAAGGCGGAGACCTGCTTTTGGGCGAGGACTGGGTTTCCCCCGATATCGTCGCAGAGACCGGTCTGCAAGAAGGTCGTCGCCCGCGCGGCGTGCTGGCACTGAACAGCTCGCCCTTGGCGCGCAAGATCATCATTTTCAACTTGATGGCTCTGGTCGTCCTGGTGGCTGGTGTGCTGTTCATGAACCCGTTCCGCGACAGCTTGGTGCTACAGCGCGAACAGGGACTGGTGACGGAAGCCGAACTGATTGCCGATGTGTTCGAAGCGAGCCTGGCAGCGGGCGGCCCGCTGACCCCCGAGTTCACGCAGAAAATGCCCCAGCAACTTGCCAACATAAAGATCGCGCCTGGCGTCGAAGTCTTTGTGTTCGATACGTTCGGCGAACTGCTGGAGTCGGGCGTCGGATCGGCGCAGGCGGAAACAGCGGCCGGCAAACGATCAACCATAATCACCGATTTTCTGAATGGAATTTGGGATTTCATCTCGAACATTCTGTCCTCCTCGCGGCAAGGGGCCGACAAGGTCGACGGACAAGATCGCGCGCGAAGCCTATTTGCCGAAGCCCGAGCCGGACAAACCGCGGTCAACACGGGGCAAGGGGCGGAAGGGGGCACGCAGTTTGCAGTCGCTACACCCGTCTTGCTGGCCGGTGAAGTGCTGGCGGTCGTCGCCTTGACCTCAGCCGAAGGCGAGATAGACCGGCTGGTCCGCTATGAACGTGAACAGATCCTGCAGATGTTCGTGATTGCCTTGCTGGTGTCGATTGGCCTCAGCCTTGTGTTGGCTTCGACTATCGCCAACCCGTTGTCCGATCTGGCAGCCGCAGCGGAATTGGGCCGCGACCGTGACGCCCGCAAGATGGCGCCGGGACGCGTGCGTATTCCGGATCTGGCTGCCCGACCGGATGAGATCGGGCGGCTTTCCGTTGCGATGCGCGGCATGGTTGCTGCACTTTATGACCGGATTGATGCGAACGAACAGTTTGCAGCCGATGTGTCGCATGAAATCAAGAATCCGCTGGCCAGCCTGCGATCTGCGGTCGGCACGCTTCGCATGGCCAAACGCGAGGATCACCGTACCAAATTGCTGGATGTTATCGAGCATGACGTCCGCAGACTGGATCGACTGGTCTCAGACATCTCGAACGCGTCGCGATTGGACAGTGAATTGGTCAAGGAAGAAGAAGAAGAATTCAGCCTGTCTAAGACGCTGGTGAACCTGACCGAATATCTGTCTGCGCAAGCCCGCGAAAAGGGCGTCGAGTTCATCACGGATTTTCCGCCCGATGCGATCATCGTCCGCGGACTTGAAGCCCGGTTGGCGCAGGTGTTTGTCAACCTGATCACAAACGCTGTGTCATTTTGCGACGAAGGTGATGCCGTTCGCGTTTGGGCGCGCAAACGCGAGAACCGGATTCTGGTTGTGGTCGAGGACACTGGTCCGGGAATTCCGGAGCAAGCGCTGGAGAAAGTGTTCGAGCGTTTTTACTCCGAACGCCCTCAGGGTGATTTCGGCAACCATTCCGGATTGGGGCTGGCGATTTCCAAGCAGATCATCGAGGCGCATGGCGGGGTGATCTGGGCAGAGAACATTCGACCGACGAACGCCGACGTGACATCAGAGCCTTTGGGCGCGCGGTTTGTGGTGGGTTTGCCGGTGTGACAACCGCGATCCTGCACGCAAGTTGCGTCGCGGTCGATCAACGCGGAGTGGTGATCCTTGGGCCCTCCGGATCGGGCAAGTCAGGGCTGGCACTGTCTCTGATCGCTTTGGGTGCCGTTCTTGTGGCAGACGACCAAACAGAAATTTTCCTGCGCGACGGTGTGGTGACGGCACGGTGCCCCACCCCGTTGCGCGGTATGATCGAGGCGCGCGGGGTCGGTATTCTGCAGGCCCCCGTGCTGGCAGAGGCGAAGGTTGCCTTGGTGATCGATCTCGGGTGCAAGGAAACAGATCGTTTGCCGCCACGACGCAGCGTGACCTTGTTGGGCGTCGCTTGCGATCTTGTACATGCCGGGTTCACTGACCATTTTCCAGCCGCGATCCTGTGCTACGTAAGGCATGGGCGTGTGGCTTAACGGGTTGGGTGCAATGCCGGCGGTGACAGAACATTGGCCAGAGCATCGGTTGGTGCTGGTGACAGGTCCGTCGGGCGCAGGGCGCACGACGGCGATCCATGCCTTCGAGGACATGGGCTATGAAGTAATTGACAACCTGCCGCTAAGCCTCGTGCCGCATCTGACAGATGGACCGGGGCTTGGACGCCCGATCGCGTTGGGTCTGGATGTGCGCAACCGTGATTTCGCGGCCACTGCGTTGATCGAATTGATCGACGTGCTGACCAGAAATCCGCGCGTGGCGCTTGAGGTGCTTTACCTTGATTGCTCGACTTCAGCCTTGATCCGCCGTTACTCTGAAACCCGACGTCGGCATCCGCTGGCGCCGCATGACACGCCGACGCGCGGCATCGACCGCGAAAATGACCTGCTTGCGCCAATCAAGGCCAGAGCGGATCATCTGATCGATACAACCGAAATGTCCCCCCGCGCACTCAAATCCGAGATCATCCGCTGGTTCGGGCGTGGGTTGGCTGATCGGTTGGCGGTGTCCGTCCAGTCGTTCAGCTACAAACGTGGAATACCGCGCGGCATGGACATGGTTTTTGATTGCCGTTTTCTGGCGAATCCCCATTGGACGCCAGGTTTGCGAGAGATGGATGGCCGCAATGGACAGGTGCAGGCGCATGTTCAAAACGACCCGCGATTTGACGAATTCTTCCGCAGGTTGCATGAGCTGATCCTGATGCTGCTTCCGGCACATCGTGATGAGGGGAAGGCCTATCTTTCGATCGCGTTTGGGTGTTCCGGCGGGCAACACCGGTCGGTTGCTGTTGTCGAATTGTTGGGGAAGGTCCTTGCGGAAGCGGGCTGGCCGGTGTCAAAACGTCACCGAGAGCTGGAACGCCGCAGTGCGGCACAGCCAAAAGTATCTGATGAGGAACGGGTTTGATCGGCATCGTCATTGTCGCACATGGCGGCCTCGCGCGTGAGTATCTCGCGGCGGTCGAGCATGTGGTGGGTCCACAACAGGCGATGCGGGCGATTGCCATCGAGGACGATCACGACCGCAACAAAAAGCAGGCCGAAATTCACGAAGCGACCGATGCCGTAGATCAGGGTAGTGGCGTGGTTGTGGTGACAGACATGTTCGGCGGGTCGCCGTCGAATCTGTCGTTGATGGCTTGCGCGGGCGGGTCAGAGCGCCGGATTGTCTATGGCGCGAACCTGCCCATGTTGATCAAGCTGGCCAAGTCGCGCGAACTTCCGCTGCCCGAAGCGGTGGCAGCCGCATTGGATGCCGGGCGCAAATATATCAACAGTCTTGACCTTGGTTCGGGGGTTTAGACTGGAATGCCGGTTTTGGAACTGAGGATTGTCAATGAAAAAGGCCTTCATGCCCGCGCTTCTGCGAAATTCGTCGAGATCGTCGAGAGATTTGACGCTGATGCAGAGGTGACCAAAGATGGCATGTCGGTGTCCGGTGACAGCATCATGGGTCTTTTGATGTTGGCAGCCTCGCGCGGAACCTCTATTGAAGTTCGAACGAGTGGCCGTCAACAGCAAGAGCTTGCCGAAGCATTGCTGACGCTTGTGGCCAATCGATTCGGGGAAGACTATTGAAGTGCTGCGACAAGAAGGCTGACGCTTCGTGACAGATACTCCGCAGATCAGACCGATTGTAGGCGCCGTTGCCGCAAAGGCGGGCGGCAAGAAGTATGACATGCGCCGACTGTCATATGCCGGCACATTCACAAACCCGTTCAAGGCAGGGTCGATTCGGGCAATCGAATGGCTGACGGCGAAGGTGCAGCTGTTGTCCCTGATTCGCAGCTTTGAAAAGTCGGGCGCACCGCACGGTTCCGCGTTCTGGTCCAAAGCAGTCAAACACATGGGCATCCGTGTGGAAACGCCGGCAGACCAGATTGCCCGTATACCTGCAACCGGGCCCGTGGTGGTTGTCGCCAATCATCCGTCCGGTCTGGTTGACGGCATGATCATGGCCGAAATGGTCAACCGTGTGCGTTCTGATTTCCGGATCCTGACGCGGTCCCTTCTGACGGGTATCCCGGAAGTCGAAGAGTTCATGATCCCGGTGCCTTTCCCCCACGAGGAAAACTCGCGTGAACTTGGTCTGGAAATGCGCAGTCTTGCCATGGCGCACTTGAAACGGGGTGGGGTGATAATCGTGTTTCCCGCTGGCCGGGTGGCTTGCTCTGAGACGTGGTTCGGCACCGCGGTAGAAGCTGAATGGAACGTTTTCACCCACAAGATGATTCACCGATCAGGCGCCGCCATTCTGCCGATCTTTTTTCCCGGACAGAATTCCCGCGTCTATCAGATTGCCAACCTGGTTTCGGCGACCTTGCGCCAGGGGCTCTTGCTGTATGAAATCAAACGCAGCCTGTTCAAACCGCAGCGCCCCGTCATTGGCGAGCCGCTGTCACCGGATGTTTTGAAGGACTGGGACGGTAACCCGCGCGGGTTCCTGGCGTGGCTGCGACAGCATACGCTTGATCTGGGCAAGTAGCGGCTTGTGCAGAACCGCCCGCAGGTAGCTAGCCCTTCGGATGGTCAACGCGTTGGCAGTGGTACTTCGCCCCGATAGTCATAAAAGCCGCGTTGGCTTTTGCGTCCCAGCCAGCCGGCCTCGACATATTTGGTCAACAGCGGGCAGGGGCGGTATTTCGTATCGGCCAAACCTTCGTGCAGCACGTTCATGATTGCAAGGCAGGTATCCAGACCGATGAAATCTGCAAGCTCCAGTGGCCCCATCGGATGATTCGCACCAAGTTTCAGTGCCTGGTCGATAGAGTTGACCGACCCTACGCCCTCGTAAAGCGTATAGACCGCTTCGTTGATCATCGGCATCAGAATGCGGTTGACGATAAACGCTGGAAAATCTTCGGCACTTGCCGCCGTCTTGCCCAGCTTGACCACAACTGCGTGCAGCGCGTCGTAGGTTTCCTTGTCCGTAGCGATGCCCCGGATCAATTCTACAAGTTGCATCACCGGGACCGGGTTCATGAAATGGAAGCCCATGAATTTTTCGGGCCGATCTGTGCGGCTAGCTAGACGAGTGATCGAAATCGATGAGGTATTCGAGGTCAGGATTGTCTGCGGGCCCAGATGGCTGGCAAGCTTTTCAAAGATTGCCTGCTTGATGGTTTCCTTCTCGGTTGCCGCCTCGATGATCAGATCGCATGGGCCAAGCAAGGTCAGGTCCAGTGTCGTTCGGATGCGCGCAATTGCAGCAGCCTTTTCCTGATCGGTCACTTTGCCGCGCGACACTTGCCGTTCGATGTTGCGATCGATCGTCACCAAAGCCTTGTCCAGACTGTCCTGTGCGACGTCGTTCAGCAGGATGTCAAAGCCCGCGAGGGCAAAGACATGCGCAATTCCGCTTCCCATCTGGCCGGCACCGACAACTCCGACTGTCTGAATGGGCATGACTTTTCTCCTGATGTGTTGAACGCACCTTACGCAGTGCCGGCATCGCCGCGCAAGAGCGCCGCGGCGCAGCAGAGTAAGGAGGATTTGTGGCGAAAACGCGATTTAGGCAATTGGAAAGGGATTTGGCGCAGTCTGCAAAACGGGTGAGATGACAAGTGGGTGTGTTCTATGGCTTACGCTTTTCCGGGCGCGGGGGCGCTCGACTATTTTCCGTGCCGGTATGGCACATCGCGGCTTCTGTTTCGGGGGCCGCGGCGTGCGCTCGAAAGGCCATATGTCGCCGTTCTTGGCGGGACCGAGACATATGGAAAATACCTGCCGCGACCCTATCCGGCCCTTGTCGAGGCTGAAACCGGGTTGCGTATGGTCAATCTTGCTTGCGTGAACGCGGGGTTGGATGTGTACCTCAATGAACCGGAGGTGACGCAGATCGCAGCCGCTGCCGATGTCGTGGTCGTGCAGTTGATCGGGGCGCATAACCTGACGAACCGTTTCTACACGGTTCACCCACGGCGAAATGACCGGTTTCTTGGGGCGACACCGTTGCTGCGGTCGATGTTTCGGGATGTGGAGTTTACTGATTTCCACTTTACGCGCCATATGTTGACGACTTTGCAGGTCACTTCAGCCGAGCGGTTCGAGCTGGTCGTCGAAGAACTGCGGGCGGCTTGGGTTGGTCGGATGAAGCTGTTGCTAGCGCGGTTGCCGACCAAGATCGTGCTGCTTTGGATGGCTGGACAAAGTCCGATCGCGGCGACAAAGTCGACCCGTCTGACCGACGAGCCGCTTTTGATTGACGCGCGGATGATTGCCGAAATCAAACCTTTGGCGACCGCCTATGTCGAAGCGATCAGCAGTCCTGCAGCGCGGGCGATGGGTGTGGCGGGGATGAGCTTTGCGCCACTTGAACAGCCCGCAGCGTCCGGCCTTCCCGGACCGGCAGTGCATGACGAAGTTGCAAAAAAACTGGCACCGGTCATCGAGGGTTTGATTTGAACGCAAACACGCATTGCGAGCAGTCTGCTGATCAATGGCCAGGCGCCGTGCTTTGTCGCAACTGCGAAACATGATGCGCGCGAGCAGGCACCATGTTCCACTTCAAAATCGACGATGGGCCCGAGGCTCCCTACAGCTTTTCAATCATCTCGGGTACGGCACTGAACAGATCGGCGACCAGACCATAATCGGCAACCTGAAAGATCGGTGCTTCTTCGTCCTTGTTGATCGCGACGATAACCTTGCTGTCTTTCATGCCGGCCAGATGCTGGATCGCACCTGAAATGCCCACGGCGACATACAGGTTTGGCGCAACCACTTTGCCGGTTTGCCCGACCTGCCAGTCGTTGGGCGCATAGCCGCTGTCAACGGCGGCACGCGATGCCCCTACCGCCGCGTTCAGCTTTGCCGCGAGCGATTCGATCAGATCGAAGCTCTCCTTGGACCCCAGGCCACGCCCCCCCGACACGACAACGCCAGCGCTGGTCAGTTCCGGACGGTCGGAAGTCGCCACGCGATCCTCGACCCATTCCGAAAGGCTGCCATCCGCCGAAATCCCGATTTTTTCAACGGAAGCCGCGCCGCCTTTGGCTGCGGCCTCGAATGTCGCAGTGCGAATTGTCATCACCTTGATCGGGTCGGTTGACCGCACCGTCTGGATCGCATTGCCGGCGTAGATCGGCCGATCGAACGTCTCAGCATCGATGACCGCCAGCACCTCCGAAATCACCATCACATCCAGCAAGGCTGCGACGCGCGGCAGCACGGATTTTGAAAACGCACCGGATGGCGCGGCGATGTGGCTGTAGTCCTTTGCCAATGCCACGATCAGGGCAGCATTCGCTTCGGCCATGGAATGGCAGTACACATGATCGTCGGCGAAAAGCACTTTCGCCACATCCGACAGGGTTGCCGCTTCGGCAGCCGCTGCCTCGCCGCCGGCGCCGGCAACCAAAATGGTCACAGCCCCAAGGCTGCGCACAGCCGTCAGCGCTTTTGCAACCTGATCGATTGCAAGCTGACCGTCGACAACATCTGCAAGCAGAAGAACAGCCATCAGATCACTCCTGCTTCATCTTTGAGTTTCGAAATCAGTTCGGCCACCGAGGCAACTTTGACGCCAGCTTTGCGGCCAGCCGGTTCAACCGTCTTGAGGACCGACAAACGAGGCGCCACATCGACACCGTAATCGGCAGGTGTCTTGGTTGCCAACGGCTTTGCCTTGGCTTTCATGATGTTTGGCAGTGATGCATAGCGCGGCTCGTTCAGACGCAGATCAACGGTGATTATCGCGGGCATCTTCACCGTGATGCATTGCAAGCCGCTGTCCACTTCGCGGGTCACCGTCGCCGTGTCGCCCGCAATCGCCAATTCGCTGACAAAGGTGCCCTGCGACCAGCCCAAAAGCGCCGCCAGCATTTGCCCCGTCGCGTTCATGTCATTGTCGATCGCCTGCTTGCCGCACAACACAAGCCCCGGCCCTTCGGCCTTGACAACGGCCGCCAGAAGTTTTGCCACCGCCAAGGGTTCGATGTCAGTTTGCACATTGTCCGTCGCTTCGATCAGGATGGCCCGGTCGGCCCCCATGGCAAGCGCGGTCCGCAGCGTTTCCTGCGCCTGCTTCACGCCGATCGACACCACGATCACCTCGGTTGCGATACCCTTTTCCTTCAGACGTATCGCTTCTTCGACCGCAATTTCGTCAAACGGGTTCATCGACATCTTGACGTTGGCAAGGTCAACCCCCGACCCGTCCGCCTTGACACGAACCTTGACGTTATAGTCGATTACCCGTTTGACAGGCACCAGAACCTTCATCGGCGCAAATCCCATATATGCCCGAACGGGCGTTTCCTGCAGTGTGTGCTGTTACCTCTACAGCACCCAACAGCGCAGATCAAATGCGACACCCGGATGTGTCGCCACGTCGCGTATCGTATCATCTGTTCACAAATATCCCACGGGGGTGCGGAAGTGTGAAACCCCCACTGTGCCCACGGCACGACAGATCAGCGCGTGAGGCCCGGCACCCAAAGCACATCGTCCTTTCCATCGTTGTTCGCGATCCGGCCCACAACAAAGAACCAATCCGACAGGCGATTGAGGTATTTCACCGCCTCGGGGTTGACCTCCTCCATCGTCGCCAGTTCCACCACAAGTCGTTCGGCACGCCGGCAAACCGTTCGGCACAGGTGCATCTGTGCGGCCAGCGGACTGCCACCGGGCAGGATGAAGCTGCGCAAAGGTTGCAACTTTGTGTTCATTGCGTCGATTTCGCGTTCCAGCCGCAGCACCTGACCTTCGATCATCCGCAATGGCGGATATTCGGCCTTGGCGTCGTTGAACATGTCGGGCGTACACAGATCCGCGCCCAGATCGAACAGGTCGTTGGAAATCCGTGCGAGCGCCGCCTCAATGTCGCCAGACGAATGCTGACGTGCCAGCCCGACGGTCGCGTTGGTTTCGTCGACGGTGCCATAGGCCGACACCCGCATCGAATGTTTCGCCACCCGCGCACCGTTGCCAAGTGAGGTCTCGCCGGCGTCTCCGGTTTTCGTGTAGATTTTGGACAGAACGACCATCAGTTTCCCCCTGCGCTGTTCAACCAGGCAAACCCGACAATCATGATCACGGCAAAGGCTTGTGCTGCAATGCGATAGCGCATCAGGCGGTTGGAGTGTTTGCAATGAAACTCACCGCCCTTGGCAAAGCTGCCGATGCCGATCATCAGGATGATCAAAACCACCAGGCAGGCCAGAATGGCCAGAATGAAAATCGGATCGTTGCCCATCTATGCGCGGCTCCCGTTGCATTGTACGTGATTTAGGGGGCTTCAGGAAAAAAGCGAAGGATAAACTTCAACCGCGCGACAAGATCCAATCAAGAAGCCGCGTCGGCAGCAGCCGCTTCAGCCAGGCAGAGATATATGTCGGTGTGGTCACGAAATAACGCGCCTCGGGGCGGGGACTCTCCAGCGCGCGGATCAATTTTGCAGTGACGGCTGCAACAGGCAGTTCGAACCGGTCAGGGGGACCTTTTTCATATAGCCTTGCCCGCAGCGCTTCGTACTCCTCTCGACGGGCCGAATTCTTCCAATCGATCCACCGCTCGAAATGTGGGATGGCGTTTTCGCGGATACGGGTACCGATCGGTCCCGGTTCGATCAGGATCACGTCGATGCCCGTTCCGGCCATTTCCATGCGCAGCACGTCGGTCAGTCCCTCCATCGCGAATTTGGTTGCAACATAGGCCCCGCGCCACTTGTACCCGACCAAACCCAGGACGGACGAGCAGTTGACGATCCGTCCATGCCCTTGCGCGCGCATCATTGGTATCACCTGACGGGTCAGATCATGGTAGCCAAAGAGGTTGGTCTCAAAAATCGCACGCAACGCACCGCGTGGCAGATCTTCCACCGCGCCAGGGCAGGCGAAAGCCCCGTTGTTGAACACTGCATCCAGCGTGCCCCCGGTGCGGGCCTTCACCTCTGCTACAGCGGCCAGAATGCTGGCTTCGTCGTCATAGTCGAGCGCAAAGCTTTCAAGTCCTTCGGCAATCAACCGGTCGCAGTCCGCAGGATTTCGGCAGGTCGCAAACACGCGCCAGTTGCGTGCCGACAATCCGCGTGCGGCATCCAGCCCGATACCCGAAGAACATCCGGTGATCAGAATGGATCGTTGCGTCATGCTGCAACTCCGCTTTTCGCGCATGTCGTGGATGAAGAGCCGATGATGATCTAGCGCTCGTCCAGTGGCTGCAAAAGGCGTGTTGCCACGTAGCCCGTGATGCCGTCACCCTCGATGCGGACCACGCTCCAGCCCTCGACGGTGTTTTGATCAACGACGATCAGCACTTGTTCGCCACGTGTCAGGCGACCAATGATTTCATGTTCGGTAGATGGACCTGCGCGAACATTGATCGCCTTGGTATTAACAACAGCAAGGCGGTTGTCGGGCTGCGGTTCGGCTTGCAACGCGACGGGGGCCGCCTCGACAGATGTTTCTGCCGCTGTTTCTGTGCGCCGTGCAGTCGTGGCGATCGCCGCTGTTTCGGGCTTTTGCACGACCCGTACTGGTTGCAGCGGCACAAACACTGCCTTCTGGATTTCCGCCTGCTGTTGCGTGTGCGTCACCGCAGCGTCTTGCACTTCGGCTTGTGTTGCATCTGGCAGCGGCCGCGAAATCAGTCCCTGGCGCATCTGGCCATGATCTTGCCCTGCGATCAAAAGAAAGAGGAATAGCCCGCCGCACAGAACCACTGTCAACCGTATCATGATACATCCAAAGAACACTTTAGCGGTCGCGATAGCATATCCGTAACAGATTCGCTTTGTAAAAGGTGATCGCGACTTACAGTTGTTGTCCCGCAAATCCGTTTTCCGACTGGACCGGAACTGAAGCGGGATCTACACCACCTGCATGTCCGAAAGCTCCGACGACGCCAAGATAGAACCGGTCACGCTGGCCGAGCCGCTAAGCCGTGCCATCGGCGAGCGCTATCTGACCTATGCCTTGTCCACGATCATGCACCGCGCCTTGCCCGATGCGCGTGACGGGCTGAAGCCGGTACACCGCCGCATCCTTTATGCAATGCGCGAGCTGCGCCTGACGGCGACCTCGGCCTTCCGCAAGTCGGCCAAAATCAGCGGCGATGTGATGGGCAACTATCATCCGCATGGCGATGTCGCGATTTATGATGCGATGGCGCGGTTGGCGCAGGATTTCAACGTTCGCTATCCGCTGGTCGACGGGCAGGGAAACTTTGGCAACATCGATGGCGATAATCCGGCAGCGTCGCGGTACACCGAGGCGCGCCTGACCGCGATTGCCGAAACGCTGATGGAAGGACTGGCGGAAGACGCTGTCGATTTCCGGCCCAACTACGATGGCACCCTGGAAGAACCGGTTGTGATGCCGGCGGCGTTTCCAAATCTGCTGGCCAATGGGTCAAGTGGCATCGCGGTCGGCATGGCCACCAACATCCCGCCGCACAATCTGGACGAACTGATCCTTGGCTGCCAGGCGCTGATCCGCGACCCCGCCTTGCCGTTGGAACAGCTCGTCACCCTGATCCCTGGCCCGGATTTCCCGACGGGTGGTATCATCGTCGAAAGTGGCGCTGCGATTGTGGATGCCTATCGCACGGGGCGTGGGGCGTTTCGGACGCGGGCGAAATGGGCCGTCGAGGATCTGGGGCGCGGGCAGTGGCAGATCGTCGTCACAGAGATCCCGTATCAGGTGCAAAAATCGCGGCTGATCGAGAAACTCGCGGACCTAATTCAAACCAAAAAGATACCGCTTCTGGCCGATGTGCGCGACGAATCCGCCGACGATTTGCGCATCGTGCTGGAACCGCGCGCACGGACCGTGGATGCGGACATGCTAATGGGGATGCTGTTTCGCAGTTCCGACCTCGAGACGAGATTTTCGATGAACCTGAACGTGCTGATCGACGGGCGCGAGCCGCGCGTTTGCAGCCTGCCAGAGGTGTTGATCGCGTTTCTGGACCACCGCCGCGATGTTCTGACCCGCCGGTCGGCCCATAGGATCGAAAAGATCAATGCGCGGCTGGAGGTGCTGGAAGGCTTCATCATCACCTTTCTGAACCTGGACCGGGTTATCGACATCATCCGCTATGATGATGATCCCAAACGGGCGCTGATGGCCGAAACCTGGGGCCGGACGCACAAGCGCGCAGCATCCGAGGCCGACTATGTGCCGCCCAAACCCGGCCCCGGTGAATTGTCGGATGTTCAGGCCGAGGCGATCTTGAACATGCGCCTGCGATCCTTGCGCCGGCTGGAGGAGATGGAGTTGCGGGCCGAGCGGGAGGCACTGCGCAACGAACGTGCCGGATTGGCCGATCTGCTTGCCAGCCGCGATCTGCAGTCGGCCCAGATCAGTACGGATCTTGACGATATCTGGCGCCGGTTCGGCAAATCCGCGCCCGGTGGCGCGCGTCGCAGCCTGCTGGCGGAGGCAGCGCCTGCCGAAGAGGTCAGCTTCGAGGCGATGATCGACAAAGAGCCGATCACAGTGATCTGTTCACGCATGGGTTGGATCCGTGCGCTGAAAGGCCACGTTGATCTTGGCGCAGAGCAGAAGTTCAAGGACGGCGACGCCGCGCGCTTTGCGTTTCATGCTGAGACGACGGACAAGTTTCTGCTGATTGCCGATAACGGCCGGTTCTTTACACTGGCGGGCCACAGTTTGCCGGGCGGGCGTGGCATGGGCGAGCCAGTGCGCCTGATGGTCGATTTGCCGACCGATGCCGAAATCCTCGACTTGATGATCTTCCGGGGCGGTGAGAAGCTGTTGCTGGCGTCGTCTGCGGGTGATGGGTTCGTTGTGCTTTCCGACGAGGTTCTGGCGCAAACGCGCGCGGGAAAACAGGTGATGACGCTGGGGGCCGGGATCAAGACGGCGCTCTGCCGTCGCGTTGCGGGGGATCATGTGGCCGTTGTTGGCGACAACCGCAAGGTATTGGTTTTTGCCATCGCCGATTTGCCGGAAATGATCCGCGGCAAGGGCGTGCGATTGCAGAAATACAAGGATGGTGGGCTGTCGGACGCAACCACTTTCTTTCTGGCGCAGGGGCTGACCTGGAAAGACCCGGCCGGGCGGACCAGGACCGAGGCCAACTTGACGGAATGGATCGCTGCGCGGGCTACCGCTGGACGCATGGCGCCACGTGGGTTTCCGAGGAACAACAGGTTTACCTGACGGCGCGATTTCTGCGGGGGCCAGCCCCCGCGCCCCCGGGATATTTGAGCCAAGATGAAACCGTGGATGGCGTATGTTTGTCATCCGCTGTTCGGCTTCGGCGCGCACGATGCCCAGTGACGCGGCGCCGTCAGGCCGAAGGACCAGGATTTTCGCGACTGTCGGCATTTTTCGGGGATCGGGGTGAAGCGGAAGCGCGCAGGCAAGCTGGCGAGGATCTTCGAGGTCTCTTGGCATGCAAACCGCGCGCCGGTGCAGATGGCGCGGCGTTGTCGCCAAACCGGCAGGTAGGCGCAATGGTTGAGGGGCCTGGGTTGGAGCGCCATCTGGTCGAAGATATCCGAATTTGCACGTGACGCTATGTCGCGGCGCAGAGCGGCGTCGCCAAGGCCGGTCGGTCTTTGCAGCCTCAAACAGCCTTTCTGAAGGCCGGTTCAGGGATAAATTCGCCGCCTGCTGTTTGGGTCATTCCTTGTTCTTGACGCTGGATGTGTGACGCAGCCCCTCGGGGTCTGGCTATGCGTGCCGGCGGACCTTACTGGATCGGCACTTGCGTTGCGATTTCCGGTGCAAGGTTTGGCATCTTGCATCGGTTGCCCCCTGCAGACCCCCAGTCGCGCGACTGCCCATTCGACGGCTGCATTTTGGGAGGCAATGAGGTGATCTTGTTGCTTTTTGTTTTGGCTGCGGCAATTCAGTTTGAAATCAGATCGAGAACGCCTGCCGGACCGTCTGAGCGGGCGGGATTGCGTGGTCTGCCAGCAGTCGCTATTGCGGAGGTAAAGTAAGGGTTCCGTGACAAGGGGATGCATCGGATGAGGATGTTGCGCGGCGGTGTGGCGCTGTTGGCGGTCGTTGTGCTGGCCGCATGTCAGACCAACGATCTGTTGGAGCCGGCGGTTCCGCTTGGTGAATTCGCGTTGGGACTGAATGTGGCGGTTGCCGACAAAGTTCAGATGGTTCCGTTGTCGCGCAAAGCAACGCCGGAGGCTTGGGAACTCGCCATGGAAAAGGCCATCGACGATCGGTTTGGCCGGTACGAGGGTGCGAAGCTTTATAACATCGGAATTGCCGTCGAAGCCTATGCGTTGGCGCCCCCCGGTGTGCCGCTGGTCCTTAAACCCAAGTCAATTCTTGTGGTTACGGCCACGGTCTGGGACGATGCGACGCAAACCAAACTGAATGAAGAGGGCAAGCAGTTTCACATCTTCGAGAAGAACTCTCCTGAAACCGTGGTCGGGTCCGGTTTGACCCAATCCAAGGCACGGCAGATGGAGATCCTGTCCTACAACGCCGCTAAGCGGATCGAGCAGTGGTTTCTCGAGAATCCGGAATGGTTCGGGCTGTCGGCGAAACCCGAAACGCCAGACAGGGGTTCGGTAAAGTAGCGACTGAATACGCCAACCACGTCGCAAGAACGGCGTGGGGGTTGAACGCGGCTGGCTGTTTCTGGACGCAAGGAAAGCTGTGCGGCGGGGTGCATGGCAAGCGGCCGGTACCCTTACCCTGCCAGTGGAGCCAATGGCGCAGGCGACACGGCGCCTTTTGGGCGCGCGTCCTGCATCACGTCACGGGCGTAAAAGGGTTGATCAGAACGCCTTGCGAAACCTTGTTGCTTCGGGGGCGGGTTGCGGGTGGGTCAGACCGCTACGGCAAAAGTGGTGTCTAGAACTATTCTTTTCAGATTGTGCAGCAATTGCATGGAGATACCGCGCAGAAAACTGTGCGACGGCTGTGGCGTGTGCCACGGTTCTTTGGTGATGTAGCCCGCCGGATGGGCGGACGTTTGCAGTTTGCGGGCCAGAACGGCGGGGCGGCTTGCATCTGACCACCTCTTGATTTCCACGCGGCACTGCCTTAGGAGACTGCTTAGGCCTTAGGAGTTTAGCTCAGTTGGTAGAGCATCGGTCTCCAAAACCGAGGGTCGTGGGTTCGAGTCCCCCAACTCCTGCCAGCCTTTCCATTCATCGTTGATTAGGGCTGCAACGGGCCGTTTGGCCTGTATGCCTGCTGTACACCCCCCGTACACCCCCTGTGCATACGAAAACGCCGCCGGACGCGCGTCAAGCTGTCCGGCGGGCGTCAGGAGTTTGGACACCTTCGGTCAGAAAATGTCGGTCACATAAAGCAGGATGATGACAACGACGGGAATGCCGAGGAACCAGGCGATGATGCCTTTCATGGACGTCTCCTTTGGGTCGAGCGATGCGCCGGGGCCACGGGGGCCGACAAGGCGCGGAACGCGGTCCGACGTTGCGGTCCATGCGGACCCTTGATATGGGGATGCCGGGCGCAAGACCAAGGTAAGGAATTCCTTAACGGCGCGGGCGGGGTGGGGGAACCCGGTGAAGCATGGGTAAGTGGAGGGGGCCGTCGATTGGTCGCAATCGCAGGTCCAACGGGATATGCGGTTGGGGCGGGTGAAATCTGACTGGTTAGGGTCGTGCCCGACGGCAGGTTCCGGGATTAGGGTTGGTGGAACCCACCTGTGGTGCGGTGGTTACCGGAGGGAATGGTGGGTTGGCACCCACCCTACGCTTGCTAAAGATGATCAGCTTGCGTTTGTCTTGAAATCAACAATAGCGTTTTCTGGCATGTTGACACGAAAGGCCAGCAAATTCGGATCGCGACTCTCGTCCATAACTCCACTCTTCATCAAGGTAACAACTTTTTCCTTATCAGTCTCTGGCATCGACTGATACCAACTTGGACGCAAAAAGCAATTTTCAGAGTATGCTGTCGATACAGTAAACAGCGGCGAGGGGCCTTGACAATTGATTGGACAAAGCGATTTAACAAACTTATCGATGCGATGATCTTTGTATTGTTGAACACCGCTCACGCATGATACTAGCCTTCCGCCCAAATTTCCGCAAAATAGCGCTACAGTATTCCACTTAACTCGGAATGGGTCTGCCCGAAACAAATACTGACCGCTCAAATTCCATTCAGGCTCAAATGCTCCGGTGACAGCAAAAGGAGCTTCGTGTGCGTATTGAGTCAAGCAATAGAGATAGTTCGGTGGGGCTTGACGAAAATGGAACTTAAAGAATGCTCTAAGGCGACTTTCACCAGCGGTTCTAGCTCTGCTGGCCCCTTCCAATACCCATCCAGCAAATTTTACTTTTTCCAAATCTCCATTTTCTAAACTATCCCTTATCAAACTTTTTTGTAGCTCGACCATAACTCCTTTCTGATAATGCTCGAACGCAAATGATCTGATCGCGAACAGAACTGCGTTTCTTTCTGTAAGTTGCACATCTCTCTCTTCGATCTCCGAAAAGATCTCTGAGTCGTGCTTGTTGCAGAATCCTTGGAATGTTGACGCCTTTCGGACGCCCACTTTTTCGAAGAAGCGGCGATCCTCAAACTTTTGCGCGCGAAGGGCGTGCGAAATCCGAATAACATGACCATCTTCAGCTATTGACGCTAATGGACCGTTCCTTTGGAGTGAGTGTGACTCAATCGAGTCATTCCTACATCGATTGCCGTCCCGGTCAAAGTACAGGCAGCGAGAGTCTGCAGCCTCTTTGGCGGTTGAAATCCATTCATGAATTTTGCCAACGTATGCGGCCATTCACCCTCACCGGCTGAACCGCTTGTACTTCACCCGTTTCGGCTCCACCGCGTCCGGGCCCAGACGGCGGATCTTGTCCTGCTCGTAGGCCTCGAAGTTCCCCTCGAACCACTCCACATGCGCGTCGCCTTCAAACGCCAGGATATGCGTGCACAACCGGTCCAGGAAGAAGCGGTCGTGGCTGATGATGATGGCGCAGCCGGCGAAGTCTTCGATGGCGGCTTCCAGCGCTTGCAGGGTTTCGACGTCGAGATCGTTGGTCGGTTCGTCGAGCAGCAGGACGTTGCCGCCCGAGCGCAGCAGTTTGGCCATGTGGACGCGGTTGCGCTCTCCGCCTGACAGGAGCCCGACCTTTTTCTGCTGATCGGTGCCCTTGAAGTTGAAGGCCCCGGTATAAACGCGGGAGTTCATCTGCATGTCGCCCAGCACGATCACTTCCGACCCGCCAGAGATTTCTTCCCAGACGTTTTTCGCGGGATCCAAAGCGTCACGCGACTGATCGACGTAGGCCAGTTGCACGGTCTTTCCCAGCGTGATGGTGCCGCTGTCGGGTTGTTCTGCGCCCACAAGCATGCGGAACAGGGTGGATTTGCCTGCCCCATTCGGGCCGATGACGCCGACGATGGCGCCGGGCGGCACGGTGAAGGACAGGTTTTCGATCAGCAGGCGGTCGCCCATGGATTTGGTCAGGCCTTCAACCTCGATCACCTTTCCGCCCAGACGTTCGCCGTTGGGGATGATGATCTGTGCGGAGGATGAGCGTTCGAGAACGGTCTGCCCGGCCATTTCATTGTATTTCGAAATACGCGCCTTGGATTTGGCCTGACGGGCCTTGGCCCCGGACCGGATCCATTCCAGTTCCTTTTCCAGCGCTTTCTGCTTGGATTTGTCCTCGCGCGCTTCCTGCATCATCCGTTTGGCTTTTTGCTCCAGCCATGCCGAATAGTTGCCCTCATAGGGGATGCCGCGGCCGCGGTCCAGTTCGAGGATCCAGGACGTGATGTCGTCGAGGAAATAGCGGTCGTGGGTGACGATCAGGATGGTGCCCTTGTAGGCGATCAGGTGCTTTTGCAGCCAAGCGATGGATTCGGCATCAAGGTGGTTGGTGGGTTCGTCCAAGAGCAGCATGTCGGGCGCCTCGAGCAGGAGTTTGCACAAGGCAACCCGGCGGCGCTCGCCGCCCGACAGGGTTTCGACGTCCGCGTCATCGGGCGGGCAGCGCAGCGCGTCCATTGCCACGCCCACGCTCGCCTCCAGCTCCCACAGGTTGCCGGCGTCGATCTGGTCTTGCAGCTGCGCCATCTCGTCGGCGGTCTCGTCGGAATAGTTCATCGCCAGTTCGTTGTAGCGTTCAAGGATCGCGGTCTGTTTGGCGACGCCCAGCATCACGTTGCCCTTAACGTCCAGCGTGGGGTCAAGGTGGGGTTCCTGCGCAAGGTAGCCGACCTTGGCCCCCTTGGCGGCCCAAGCCTCGCCTTTGAAGTCGGTGTCCATGCCGGCCATGATCTTCAGAAGCGTCGATTTGCCCGAGCCGTTGATGCCGACGACGCCGATCTTGACGCCGGGCAGGAAGTTCAGGTGGATGTTTTCGAAACACTTCTTGCCGCCGGGATAGGTCTTGGACACGCCTTCCATGTGATAGACATACTGATAGCTGGCCATGATGCATCTCCGAACGATCTGGGGTTGGGCGCTGTGTAGCGGCGATAGGGCGGGGCTGCAACGTCTAGAGGTGCTTGGCGAACCAGTCGGTAGCGGGGAAAGCCTTGGTGAAGGGGGTGGTCGGCTCCCATCCCGTCGCTCGGTACAGAGCGAGGGCTTCGGTCAGGGCGTTGTTGGTGTCGAGGCGGAGGCGGGTGAGGCCTGAGGCGCAGGCAAAGGTCTCGACCTCGGACATCAAGCGGCGGGCGAGGCCCTGGCCACGGGCAGCGGGAGCAACCCAGAGGCGCTTGACCTCGCCGAGGGTCGGGTCGACGGATTTGAGCGAGACGCAGCCGAGAACTTCGGTCTGCGAACGGGCGATGAGGAAGATGCCCTGCGGGGGCCGGTAGGCGTCGGCTTCGGGGTCGGGGTCGGGGACATGGGAGGCGTCGACGCCTGGGATCCGCTCGGCGAGGAGCGCGAAATAGGCGCGCAGGCAAGCCCGGGCGGCGGGGGAAACGGGGTCTTCGGGTGTGACGAGGATCGGGGTCGGGGGCATCGGCAGGCCATGTTCGCGCAAGGCAGGCATAGGCCATGATGCGTGGTGCGGCAAGGGACAGCGCTTGACCTTCAGGGCGGCTACAGCAAGGTGGGCGGGGGCAAGGGCAGGAAGACAGCGCAGATGCGGCAAGGGTTTCCTATTGCAACCGGGGGCATGGTCGTAGGCTTGCTCGGCGGGTCGTTCGACCCTGCACATGACGGACATGCCCACATCACCCGCGAGGCGATCAGGCGGTTGGGGCTGGACCGGGTTTGGTGGCTGGTCAGTCCCGGCAATCCCTTGAAGGCGCGGCAGCCTGCCCCCATGGCTGAGCGGTTGGCGCGGGCGAAGGTCGTGATGAATGACCCCCGCGTGGTCGTGACCGATTTGGAGGTGCGGCTTGGCACGCGGTATACGGCCGAGACGATTGCGCGGTTGCAGGCGATCTATCCCGGTGTGCGGTTTGTCTGGCTGATGGGAGCGGACAACCTTGTGCAGTTTCATAAGTGGGAGCGGTGGCGGGATATCCTGCGCGCCGTGCCTGTTGCGGTGCTGGCGCGGCCGGGGTCCGGGGTTTCGGCCCGGCTGTCGGTCGCGGCGCGGGCGTTTCAGGTGTATCAAAGCGGGCGGGGCGAGGGGTTGGGGCACAGGCGCCCCCCGGCCTGGGCATTCGTGAACCTGCCGCTGCATCCGGCCTCGTCATCCGAAATCAGGGCGCAGGGTGGGTGGCGCAAGTAGGGGGGGCTCGCCCCCCCACCCGATTGCATCGGGTTCCCCCCGAGGATATTTGTGCCAATGTGAAAGAGGAAAAGCAGGATGATTTCTCGGCGGGAGGCGTTGGCGGGGCTGATCGGGTCGGCATCTGCGGGGCTTGCGGGGCCGGTCTGGGCCGAGGGGCTGGTGCGGCCGCAGCGGCGGCCATCGCGGCAAGCGGCATCGGAGCGGTTTGTCGAGGCAGCCAAGCTGGGGGGAGTGACCGGCTTTGCGCTGGCGGATCTGGCGACCGGGCGGATGATCGAGGCGCAGTCCGAAGCGGTTCCGCTGCCCCCTGCCAGCGTGGCCAAGGCAATCACCGCGCTGTTTGCGCTGGAGAAGCTTGGGCAGGATCGGCGGTTTGCCACGCAAGTGCTGGCCTTGGGGCCGATTGTCGGCGACCGGCTGGAGGGGGATCTGATCCTGTCAGGCGGGGGCGACCCGGCGCTGGACACCGATCAGCTTGGCGATCTGGTGGCCGCACTGGCCGCGACCGGGTTGCGCCGGGTGACGGGGCGGTTTCTGGCGCATGCAGGCAGCTTGCCGCAATTGGACCGTCTTTCGGGCGAGCAGCCGGAGCATGTGGGCTACAACCCCGGCTTGTCGGGGCTGAACCTGAACTTCAACCGGGTGCATTTCGAATGGCGGCTTGCGCAGGGTGACTGGGCAATATCGATGGATGCGCGGGCAGAGCGGTTTGTACCGACCGTCCGCATGGCGCGGATGAAGATCGTGGCACGCGAAGCGCCACTTTTTACGCTCGATATTGACGAAGGGCACGAGGACTGGACCGTGGCGCGGGCGGCCTTGGGGCAGGATGGCAGCCGGTGGTTGCCGGTGCGCCAGCCGGGCGTTTATGCGGCGGAAGTGTTTCAGACGCTGGCGCGGGGGCAAGGGATTGAACTGCCGGGGGCCGAGATTGTGGGGTCCTTGCCCGTGGGGGCGCGCAGGATTGTGGATCGCTTTGGCGAGCCATTGCCGGAGGTGCTGCGCGACATGTTGCGGTTTTCGACCAATCTGACGGCTGAAGCGGTGGGATTGGCGGCTTCGGGCGCGGGCACCTTGCGGGGGTCGGGGGCAGTGATGACCGGCTGGGCAGCGCGGCGGTTGGGCATGTCGTCGCGGTTTGTCGATCACTCGGGCCTTGGGGGGGGCAGCCGGGTGACGGCGGCGGACGTGGTGCGTGGTTTGATGGCGGGGGATCGGGCGGGTTTCGGTCTGCGGGGGGTGATGCGCGATGTGGGGGTAAGAAACGACAAGGGCGCGGTGATCGAGGGACACCCGGTGACGGTTCTGGCCAAATCCGGCACGCTGAATTTCGTCAGCGGTCTGGCGGGGTTCATCCTGCCGCCGTCTGGGCGCGAGATGTGCTTTGCCGTGTTCAGCGCCGATGTGCCGCGCCGTGAGGCTTTGGCCCTGACAGAGCGCGAGGACCCGCCGGGGGGGATCGGCTGGACAAGACGGGCGCGCCTGTTGCAGGGCCAGTTGGTGCGGCGTTGGGCCGAAACGAGGGTCTAGGTCACGGCTTCATGTGGCGCACCCGCGCGCCCCATTCGATGGCGGCTGCGTGCAGGCGGTCGATCTGGAGTTCTTCGCGCACCTCTTCGAGCATGCGCAACTCGACTTCGCGCAGGCGGCCGTCGGCGGCGGCGGCATCGCAAGCCAGTGCGTAGGCGGTTTCATGCAGGCGTTCGGGCAGCCCGTCGCGGATCAGGCCGAACAGGGCGGCGAGGCCGTCTTCCTCTTCGAACAGGTCGAACACGGTTTGCGCGATGATGCGAATGCGGTCCACATCATAGCCGGCAAAGATCGGCATCGAATGGACCATGCGCTGTATTGCCACCATTTCAACTGTGCGCAACTGCGCATCTGCCGCAGATGTGGCGATCATCACCGCGACAAGGGCGTCCTGCGGGGACAATGAGGCGGGGATGTCGGTCACGGGAAGTCTCCTGATGTTTCGGGCCAAGATTATTGACCCGGGTGCTGCGCGGCAATAGACGACTGGCAGATTGGCAGGAGATGCGACAATGACGGTTCTGCGCGACGCGGCGATGAAATCGAAGGCCTGGCCATTTGAGGAAGCGCGCGCTGTGTTGAAGCGGTATGAAAAGGTGCCGCCCGCAAAGGGATATGTGCTGTTCGAGACCGGCTATGGCCCCTCGGGCCTGCCCCATATCGGCACCTTCGGCGAGGTGGCGCGCACCACGATGATCCGCCGCGCCTTCGAAGTGATCAGCGACATCCCGACCCGGCTGATCTGCTTTTCCGACGATGTGGACGGCATGCGCAAGGTGCCCGACAACGTGCCGGACCGTGCCATGCTGATGGAACACTTGCAGCGCCCGCTGACTTCGGTGCCTGATCCCTTTGGCCTGTATGACAGCTTCGGTGCGCATAACAACGCGATGCTGCGCCGGTTTCTGGATACGTTCGGGTTTCAGTATGACTTCATCAGCGCGACCGAGTTCTACCGCTCGGGCAAGTTCGACGACACGTTGCGGCTGGCTTGCGAGCGGTATGACGCGATCATGGCAATCATGCTGGCGTCCTTGCGCGAAGAGCGCCAGCAGACCTATTCGTGCTTTTTGCCGATCCATCCCGAAACCGGCCGGGTTCTGTATGTGCCGATGAAGAACGTCGATGCCGTGAACCACGAGATCACCTTTGACGACGAGGATGGCCGGGAATGGACGCTGCCGGTGACGGGGGGCCGCGTCAAACTGCAATGGAAGCCCGATTTCGGCGCGCGTTGGGCCGCGCTGGATGTGGACTTTGAGATGTACGGCAAGGACCATTCCACCAACACCCCGATCTATGACAGCATCTGCGAGGTTTTGGGCGGGCGCAAACCCAACCACATGAGCTATGAGCTGTTTCTGGATGAGGAAGGCCAGAAGATCAGCAAATCCAAGGGCAACGGGTTGACGATCGACGAATGGCTGACTTATGCATCGTCCGAAAGCCTGTCGTATTTCATGTATCAAAAGCCCAAGACGGCCAAACGGATGCATTTCGACGTGATCCCGCGTGCGGTCGATGAATACCACCAGCAACTGCGCGCCTTTCCCACCCAGGACGCCGAGGCGCAGGTGAACAACCCGGTCTGGCATATCCACGGCGGGCAGGTGCCGGTGTCGATGATGGTCATTCCGTTCTCGATGCTGCTCAATCTCGCGTCGGTGGCGGGGGCCAAGGACAAGTCCGGCCTGTGGGGCTTCATCCGCCGCTATATGCCCGATGCCTCGCCTGAAACGCACCCCGACCTTGATGCGGCGGCGGGCTATGCGCTGGCCTATTTCAACGACCGCATCCTGCCGACGCGGCAGTTCCGCCTGCCCACCGACCGCGAGGCGGCTGCGATGGCCGACCTGCGCGCCCGGCTCGCGGCCTGGAATGGCGGCCTCGATGCCGAGGCGCTGCAAACCATGGTCTTTGCCGTAGGTACCGAAGCCAGGTTCGAACCGCTGCGCGACTGGTTCACCGCCCTTTACGAGGTGCTTCTTGGCGCAAGCCAAGGCCCGCGCTTTGGCGGCTTCATCGCGCTTTACGGTATCAGCGAAACCATTGCGCTCATCGACCAGGGGCTTGCCGGAGGACTGATCCCGCCAGCACCGAAAACGTGATTTGACAGGCCTTCTGCGCGTCATAGGCTTCTGCTCACAAAAAAGGAGAGCTAGGATGCGCAGACTACTTACGGGACTTGCGATGTTGGCGCTCGTGACCACAGCGCACGCGGACGAGCCGCAGAACCCGGCGATCGAAGGTGTGATCGAAAATCAGATCACCGCTCTTCAGACCGATGATTTTGCCACGGCCTTCACCTTTGCCTCACCCACGATCAAGGGCATCTTTGGTACGCCCGAAAACTTCGGCGCGATGGTGGCGCAAGGCTATCCGATGGTCTACCGCCCCGATGCTGTGCAGATGCTGGAATTGCGACGGGTCGCGGGCAATTTGTGGCAGCGCGTTCTGATCACCGATCAGACCGGCAAGACCCATATGCTCGATTACATGATGATCGACACACCTGACGGCTGGCAGATCAACGCCGTCCAACTGCTGCCGCAGGCGGGTGTCGGCGCCTGATCCCTTTCATCTTGGCGGAAATATCCCGGGGGTGTGGGGGCTGGCCCCCACTTGGTGTTGCAACGGCGCTTGCTGATCGCACGCATGAATGATCCGCCGTTAACGATCCGTTGATAAATCCCTCGCCACAGAAGGCCCCCCCGGGCTGTGCTGCAATCAAGGCGAGGATCAAGGATGAACAAGGCGATTACCGAAGGTCTGGTGCTGATGCCACCGCCGTTCTCTGCAGGCTTGAATCTGTGGTCGCGCGAGGACGGGCGGACGGGGCAGGGGTCCTATGCCGCGCAGGCGAACGCTGCTTTCGTCACGGCAGATGCGGATTTCGCCGGCTGTCTGGAACTGCAAAAGATTGAAAGCACCCAGCGCGTCCGTTCATTCCAACAAATCCCGATGCAACCGGGGTTGTACCTGAAGGTGACCGTCCGGATCAAGGCGGTCTCCGGCGCGTTGCCGTCTGTACGGATCGCCGGTTGGGCCGGGTCTTCGTCAGGCAGCAATGTCGCAACAGCCGACCAGCAAGGCCCGTCAGTTGCGCTGACCAGCTATGGCCAGGTCGTTACCGTCTCTGCGATCATCGGATCGGGCAACCGGCAGGGTGTCGATATGGTCTGGGGGCTTGCCCCGGCTTATGGCCATATCGGACTGGACCTGATCGGGGCCAATAACGGCATTGTCCGGATCGACGACATCACCATTGAAGATGTCAGCGCGATTTTTCACTCGGTCCTGTTCGACTGGGTGGATGTCCGTGACTATGGTGCCATCGGTGATGGGGTGACCGACGACTACGCGGCCTTCGCCGCTGCCGACGACGCGGCATCTGGCAAGCGTGTGGTGGTGCCGCCGGGCACCTATTTCATTTCCTCGAACCTGACATTTGAAAACCCGGTGCAATTCGAAGGCACGCTTGCCATGCCGGCAGCGGTTCGGCTGACCTGCACGCGCAACTACAACCTTGACACCTATGCGGCCGCATTCGGGACCGAGTTGCAGGGGTTCAAGAAGGCTTTGCAGGCACTGTTTTACTTCACCGACCATGTCCAGCTTGATCTTTCAGGCCGCCGGGTCGAACTGAGCGAGCCGATTGATGTGGCAGCACTGGCGGGGCTTTCGACGTTTGCGCAGCGCCGGCAAGTTGCGAACGGCCAGTTTTCGGTGTTGGAAGGTGCCGCATGGGACACCACGGTTGTCACCGCAACCGCGACCTATTCGACGGCGCAATCCGCGATTCTGACGGCTGTTTCCAACATCGCCAGCATCCCGGTTGGTGCGCGCGTCACCGGCAACGGTCTGGGGAGAGAGGTCTATGTCAAATCCAAGAACATCAGTGCCGCGACACTCGAGCTGAGCCGTCCGCTGGTCGGGGGCAGCGGCACGCGCAGTCTGACCTTTACCCGATACAAATACATGTTCGATTTTGGCGGTTTTGCCGGACTTTCAAAATTCGAGTTCAGCAATCTCGAGTTTCTGTGCAATGGCCTGGCCAGCTGCATCAATCTTGCCATGTCGGGTGATACGTTCAAGATCGTGGATTGCGTTGTCAACAAACCGCTTGACAAGGGCATCACTTCGACCGGGAGCGGGTGTCAGGACCTGATCATCGACCAATGCCAATTCATCTCGAACGAGCAGGAACTGCCGGTTGAAAGCCGCAAGTCGATCGTATTCAACGTCAACGCCAATGATGCCAAGATCCGCAACAACCGGGCGTCGCGTTGGGCGCATTTCGGCATTGTTGCCGGGTCCGGGCATATCTTTCTGGGCAACCACTTCTTTGGGGGCGATGATTTCACGACCGGGGTGCGCAAGGCCGGTCTGGTGTTTACCGACATCAACCTGAAGACGTTCATCACCGGGAACTACATCGACAACTCGTTTATCGAGTTGACCAATGAACATGACAATCTTCCCAACAACGTGAACGAGTTTTCGTTTGGCGGGCTGACGGTTACGGGAAATACCTTTACGGCCGCCAACGTCGCTCCGTGGTTCCGGTGGCTGGTGGTCAGCCCGTATGGCTCTGGCCACTACGTGACTGGGCTGACCGTCAGCAGCAACGTGTTTCGCGTCGTTTCCGCGTCCGTGGACCGGATCGAAGCGGTGGACACCACGTACGGGACGCTTGCCTATACCAGTTTCCGAAACGTGATTTTCGAAAACAACTCCTTCACCAACGTCTCGCAGCCGACATCAAGTCCGGTGATGGTCGAGCACACCCAAAGCACGGCATCGGATACCTGGGTGGTGGACGCCTCGGCCTATCTGCCATTCGCCAGCCGTGCGCGCAACGTGGTGGCACTGGTTGCCGAAGGGGCGATCAGCAATGCCGCAAACGTCGCACAGAACGTGATGCCTTGGGTGGCGGTCGAACAGGGGGCCGAAGGCAATCTTGTCAACATCCGATGGTCGACGGCGGTAAAAGGCAAGATGCAGGTCACGTTGCGTTGCGACAATCCGGTCTAACTGCGCAGGGCCTCGGGCGGGATGTTGAACGCCCGCCCGAAGCCGCCGTTAAGCAGACCACGTGAAATGCTCAGGCGCACAAACGCGAAATCCGCAAAATCGACATACAGCGCGGATTTGGGGTGGTCGCGCAGCCACCGCGCGCGCAATGCGCCGCGCGTTGGATCATCGGCGGCGACAAAATGGGCGCAGGCTTGCAACATCAGCCGCGGATGGGTCAGTGGATCACCCTTCGGTCCCGGCTCTCCGACCAAGAGCGCGCAGGCCGGCTGCACGCAAAGAGCGGCAAAATGCTGGCTGAGTGCCGAGATGAGTGTGATCGCCCCGGCATCCGGATCAAGGCCAAACGCAATGCGGCTGATACCGGGGTTCGTGGTGTCGGGGTCGGAATAGGCAAGAGCAGCAAAGCGCGCGGTCTGCATCAGGCCGCGCGCCTGTGCGATTTCGGCGGCCTCTGCGGGGCGCACCCGGTCTTGATTTGGCGGTAGGGCCGGATCAGGCATGATGGCGCGAAGTCCCGTTGACAATCATGATGGGCGGGCGTCTGGTCGAGCAAAGTCGACACCGCGATACCAGCATCTTCGGGATTGACAGCTAAGGCGAGCCAATGAGCCAAGCAAGCGCGTTGCCCAGAAAACCCTCTCAGAGACGCCGCGAATCCGAGTTCACGCCGAAACTGTTCACGCGTCTGCGCGAGGGCTACAGCCTGGCCGACCTGCGTGCCGACGCACTGGCCGGGCTGACTGTGGCCATTGTGGCCCTGCCATTGTCGATGGCGATTGCGATTGCCAGCGGGGTTGGGCCCGAGCGTGGGCTTTACACGACGATCATCGGCGGTTTCTTGGTGTCGGCGCTGGGCGGCAGCCGGCATCAGGTCGGTGGACCGGCGGGGGCGTTCATCGTGCTGGTGACGTCTTGCGTGATGGCGATCGGGATCGAGGGGTTGATCCTGGCCACGTTCCTGTCGGGGTTCGTGCTGATGGCGGCGGGACTGCTGCGGCTGGGCACCTACGTGCGCTTCATCCCCTATCCGGTGACGGTGGGCTTTACCGCCGGGATCGCCGTGATCATCTTTGCAAGCCAGATCAAGGATCTGTTCGGTCTGACCCTGATTGCGCCCGAGCCTGCCGAGATCATTGAAAAGGCGCAGGTGCTGTGGGCGTCGGCGGGATCGTTCACGCCTGCGGCGGCAGCGGTTGCGACAGGCACAATTCTGGTGATCGTGGGGATCAAGAAAGCTGCACCGGCCGCGCCGAATTTGCTGATCGCGGTTGTGCTGGCGGGATTGTCGGTCGCGGTGTTTGATCTGCCGGTGGAAACCATCGAAAGCAAGTTCGGCGAATTGCCGCGCTTGCCACCCGTGCCCGCCTTGCCCGGTCTGGGCCTTGAGGCGATCACCGCAGCCTTGCCCTTTGCGCTTGGCTTTGCCCTGTTGGGAGCGATTGAATCGCTGCTGTCGGCGGTGGTGGCCGACGGGATGAGCGGGCGGCGGCACCGCAGCAATGGCGAGTTGATGGCGCAAGGTGTTGCCAATATCGGCTCGGCGCTGTTTGGCGGCTTTTGCGTGACAGGAACAATCGCGCGCACCGCGACCAACGTGAAGGCCGGTTCGCGCGGGCCGGTTTCGGGGATGCTGCATGCGCTGTTCGTGCTGTTGGCGATGTTGGTGGCCGCACCGCTGGCCGGGCACATCCCCTTGGCTGCGCTGGCCGGGTTGCTGGCAGTGGTCGCCTGGAACATGGCCGAGAAGGACGAGTTGTGGGCTTTGATCCGCCATTCACGCGCCGATGCGGTGGTGGTGGTCGTGACGTTCCTGCTGGTGATTTTTGTCGATCTGCCCACTGGGATCGTCGTCGGGTTTGCGTTGGGGGGCCTTGTGTTCGTTCAGCGCATGTCGGACGCCGCCCGCATGAAGGACCCGCCACAGGATGAAGCCGACAGCGATGCAGACATGTTGGTTTACAGAATGTCAGGCCCATACTTCTTTGGCGCGGCAGCCCAGTTGGGTGCCGCACTTGACGAGATGGCCGATCATCGCCGGTTGCTTGTGATTGACTTTGCGGATGTGCCGTTCATCGACAGCACCGGGGCACGTTCGATAGCCCTTCTGGCAAAGAAGACGGCCCGGAAAGGTGGGCAGTTGTGCCTGACGTCGGCTGCGCCCGAAGTATGCCGTTCATTGAAGGCAGCCGGGGCACAGGAACCCGAGGTGCAGTTCTGGCCCGACGTCGCGTCGGTTCCGCGTCCCAAGCCGCCGTCAGATTCATAGGCAGCGACAGCGACCAAATGGGACCCAGGAATGTCCCGAACACCGGTGCACTGAATTGGGGCCTAGGTGTGGCTGACCGGGCGACCGGCGGCGATCCCGCCATCCGAGTGCGAACCGTAGCCAGGCCCTATTTCCGAATACGCTGAATGACCTGCCATCCGGCCAAAGCAACGGCCAGCAGGATTGCATTGGCAATCAACCCCACCCAAACAACGGTCCATTGGCCCAAGGCCGCTGCGGAGCCAAGGCCCATCGTGGTCGGCAAGATCACTGCAACGAATGCCAGCCCCGCCACCAGTGGCAGGGCCATTCCCGTCACGGCCCGGTTTTGCACCGCAGTGTACAACAGCGCCACGATCAGCCCGATCCGGAACGGGTCGGTCAGCTGGCTTTGCAAAAGGTCGAACAGGGTCATGCGAATTGGGCTCCGAAGGGGATGACGGATGATAGTCCACGCCCAGAGCGCGGTCTATGGCTGCGCGGCAAACGGATCGCAAGGATAGCCAACTGCGGTCAGATACAACCCCTGCGGCGGGCAAACCGGCCCGCAGGCGGTACGATCCCGCGCCAGAAGGGCCTCTTGCATCTGTTGTGGGGGCCATTTTCCACTGCCGACCCGCTCCAGACTGCCGACGATCGATCGGACCTGATTGTGCAGAAAGCTGCGGGCCCGAAGGGCAAAGCGGTATTCGACCCCGCCCGGAACGGGGGCTTCTACAATCGTGATTTCATCCAGCGTTTTCACCGGACTTGCCGCCTGACACAGCGCCGAGCGGAAGGTGGTGAAGTCGTGCTTGCCGAGCAAATGCGCAGCGGCTGCCTGCATCGCGGGCAGATCGAGCGGATGGGGCAGTTGCCAGACCTTGCCGCGGTCGATCACCGATGGCGCGCGCCGCGCCAAAATGCGGAACAGATAGCGCCGCTCACGCGCGGAAAACCGGGCGTGAAAATCGTCCGCCACCGGCGCACAGGCGATCACCGCCACGGGCCAGGGCCGCAAATGCGCATTGATCGCCCCTGCCAGCCGGAACGGGTCCCACGCGCGCGGCAGATCGACATGCGCGACCTGCCCCGTCGCATGAACCCCGGCGTCAGTGCGCCCTGCACCTGCCACCACATGCGGGCCGGGATGCAGCCGCGCCAGCGCCTCCTCCAGCGCGCCTTGCACCGAAGGCTGGCTTTCCGACTGCCGCTGCCAGCCCTGAAACGGGCCTCCGTCATATTCGATCATCAAAGCATATCTCGGCATGACCTCTGCGTTAGCGAAAGCGGCCTGCCCTGTCCATCCTGCCGCTTTCCCCCTTAACAGCCCCCGCCCGCCCCCCTATGGTTCGCGGGCAAATGAGGAGCAGCCCTTGGTCATCGCGTCCATCACCGACGGGATCACACGCCAGATCGAAGGGGTCAGTGCGGCACTGTCCGAGACGTTCTTCGAACCTGTCCTGCGGCTGGGGGTGACCGGGCTTTCCCGTGCGGGCAAGACAGTGTTCATCACCGGGCTGGTGGCGAACCTTTTGTACCACGGCCGGATGCCACAGTTGCGCGCGGCGGCGGAGGGCCGGATCGAGGCGGTCTATCTGCAACCACAGCCCGACGATACGCTGCCACGGTTCGACTATGAATCCCACCTTGCCGCGCTGACCGGCGACGATCCACGCTGGCCGCAATCGACCCGCGCGATCAGCGAGCTGCGCCTGTCGTTCCGGGTCCGGCCTTCGGGGTTTCTGGCGGGGTTTCTGGGCCCGCATGTGCTGCATGTGGACATCATCGACTATCCGGGCGAATGGCTCTTGGACCTTGCCTTGATGGAGAAATCCTACGAAGCGTGGTCGGATGAAACCCTGTCCCGGCTGGCCAAGCGCTCGCAGGCCGCCGACTACATGGCAACCGCCCGGGCCGAGGATGGCGCGCAGCAACTGACCGAGGCGCGCGCGGCAGGGCTGGCCGCAGGCTTTACCCGCTATCTGCAGGCCGCCCGCGATGCAGGCTATTCCGACTGCACGCCGGGGCGGTTCCTGCTGCCGGGTGATCTGGCGGGCAGCCCGGTTCTGACCTTTGCCCCACTGTCGCGCCCGGCGATGACCCCTCGCGGGTGCCTCTGGCGCGAAATGGCGCGGCGCTATGACGCCTACAAGGCCCGCGTCGTGCAGCCGTTCTTCCGCGATCATTTCGCCCGCATCGACCGCCAGATTGTGCTGATGGATGTGCTGGGGGCGATCCATCAGGGCCCCCCCGCCGTCGAGGATCTGCGCCGCACCATGGCCGAGGTGTTGGCGGCGTTTCGCCCCGGACGCAACGGCTGGCTGTCGGGCCTTCTGGGCGGGCGGCGTGTGGAACGCATCCTTTTTGCCGCGACCAAGGCCGATCATCTGCACCACAGCCAGCACGCAGCCCTGACCACAATCGTGCAGGCAATGCTGGCCGAGGCGAAATCGCGCGCCGATTTCGCCGGGGCGCAGACCCAGGCGATGGCCCTGGCAGGCCTGCGCACCACGGTCGAGGAAACTGTGACGCGCGACGGGGCAGCACTCGATTGCGTCAAGGGGCGGCTTCTGGCCACCGGCAAGCAGGCGGTTATGTATCCGGGCACGCTGCCCGCAGACCCTGCACGTCTGCTTGCGCCCGCACGCGAAGGGGCCGAACGCTGGCTGGATGCGGAGTACGGGCTGATGGCTTTTGCCCCCGCCCGGTTTACCGCCAAGCCCGGCGAAGGCCCGCCGCACATCCGGCTTGACCGCGCCGCCGATTTTCTGATCGGAGACCGGCTGTGATCGTCGTGCTGCGAGAGGGGTCTGCAAGAGATGTGGCGGGGCTTGCCGCAATCCTTGGCGGCTGGATCGATGAAACGCCCTGGATGCCCAAACTGCATAGCTCTGACGACCATCTGCACTTTCTGCGCCGCCTTGTCGGCGCAGGCGGGGTGCGCGTCGCGGATGCTGACGGGACGCCGGTCGGTTTTCTGTCACGCGACGGGTCCGAGATCGCCGCTCTTTATCCGCTCGCTGCTGTGCGGCGACAGGGTATCGGGGCCGCCTTGCTGCAAGAAGCGCAAACGTCCGTTGCGGCACTGCACCTTTGGACCTTTCAGGCCAACGCTGGGGCGCAGCGATTCTATGCCCGGCATGGGTTTGTCGAGGTGGGCCGTGGGGCCGGGGCCGACAATGACGAGGGCCTCCCCGACCTGCGCCTAAGCTGGAGGAGACCGCTGTGACCGTCGATCCGCCAGTTCCACCCCGCCCGCTGCTGATCACGTTGGAAGACGATGCCGTCCCCGCCGACCCGTCCGCCGTGCCCGCTGTGCCAGACCTTGATCCGCAAGGTCGCGCGATGGTGCAGGCGGCCAGGTTGGCCACCTTGCGTCCTTCAGCCTTTGCGCGGCTGGGGGCTTGGGTCATCGGCGGGCTGGTCAGCTTTGTGCTGTCTGTCGCCGCCTGGGATTTCGTGACCGGGCTTTTTCACCGCAGCCCGGTGCTGGGATGGATCGCCTTTGCGCTGACGCTGGGGGCCGTGGCCGTTCTGGGCATTCTTGCCTTGCGCGAATGGGCCGGCTACGCGCGGCTGACCCGGCTTGACCGGTTGCGCAGTATGGCCGTTGCCGCGCATGCCTCTGCCGATCTGGCGGCGGCGCGGGGCGTCGTGGCGGGGATTGCGCGGCTATATGGCGCCCGCGCCGACACCGCCTGGGGCAGACAACGGTTGGCCGAGCGGCAGGCCGAGGTGCTGGACGCCGACGGTCTGCTGGCACTGGCGGAAACCGAGGTGCTGGCACCGCTTGATGCCCTGGCGCGCACAGAGGTCGAGATTGCAGCGCGAAGGGTTGCCACGGTCACCGCACTGGTGCCGATTGCGCTCGCCGATGTGGCGGCGGCGCTTTTCTCGAATGTGACGATGATCCGGCGGATTGCCGAGATTTATGGCGGGCGGTCGGGCACGCTGGGGTCGTGGAGCCTGCTGCGAAAAGTCTTTTCATCCATGCTGGCGACGGGGGCAATCGCGCTGACCGATGATCTTGTGGGGTCGGTGGCGGGGGGCGGGGTCATCTCGAAAATCTCGCGCCGGTTTGGCGAAGGCGTGGTCAACGGCGCGCTGACCGCAAGGGTCGGCATCGCCGCGATAGAGCAGTGCCGCCCCCTGCCCTTTGTCGCCCAGACCCGGCCCACGGTCAGCGCGCTTGTGCGACGGGCGGTGTCGGGTCTGTTCACCGAAGGCCGCTAGTGCGGTGCGGGTGCGCGCCAGTCAACCCAACGGCCATGAAAGTCGATGCGGCCAAGATTGATCGTTTGCTTGTCGCCTTGCCATAAAATCAGCGTCAGCGCTGCACCCGGGCTCTGCCCGTCGGCCTCCATTGCCAGCCGGGCCAACGGGGCCTGCGGGGTGGCGCGCGCGCCGGCGGCATCAAACATCTCTTCGCCCGTTGCCTGCACGGCGGTCGGAAAGTACTGCCATGCGACCGTGTGAAACACCAGATGCACCGCCCCCGGATGCGGCTCGGCCAGGCGCGTACCCAGCCAGTCGATCGCGTCGCCCCGGCTGACCTGCGGGCGTAGCTTTGCAGCCAGGTCCAGCGCTTGCAGCGTGCGGGCAATCCTGTCGGCCTGATCGGGCCAGACATAAGCCAGCAACCGCGCCCGGTCGGCAACGGGATCGACCGGCGCAAGGTCAACGCCCGCACGCGCACCGATCCGTGGGGCGGCAAGGGGCGGCGGCGGGCCGCGCCATTCGGGGGCAAGCAAGACCGCGCCTGGGGGCCCGAAATCCTGCGGCCCGATCCGCAGGCAATAGTGATTCCACAACAGGTTCAAACCCGCGCTCGCGCCCAGTTCCGACAAGACAAGCGGCTTCCCGAACCGCGCATGCAGCCAGTGGCCCACAGCGATCAGTGCCGCCGAACGGCGCACTTCGTTGGTTTGGGGCGGGCTATCGAGCCAGCGCAGCAGAAACTCTGCCTCCTGTGGCAGTGCGCGCAGGACCGCGCGGGACAGGGTTGCGTCATCGACGCTGCAAGGGGGATAGACCGCCGCCAGACCAGCCCGCCCCGCGCGCGCGAGCAGGTGCAGCCCGCCCGCCAGCCGCAGGGCCAGCGCATCCCCCCGGCTTGACGGATCGCCCGTCCAGCCAAGTACCCGGTCGGCCACGGGCGTACCCGGTTGCAAAGCCTCGGCCAGTCCGCGAAGCAGCCGCGCGGTAAAAGGCGACCCCAACGCCCGGCAGGCCTCTGCCTGATCACGGAAAGCGGCCCGAATGCGGTCAGTCATCTGAACTTGTCCAACAGGCGTTGCATGGCCGAGCGGGGATCGGGTTCGGGCTGTACTTTGGGTTTGGGCGCTTTGAGTTCCCCTCTGCGGTCTGGTTCGAGCGGCGGCGCGACCACGGTCGGGTCGGACGAGATCGAGGATCGCGGCGGTGAAGTGCGCAGGGCCACCGCGTTCTGGAATTTCACCAGATCACCGGCCGCAAGCGCAGGCGCGCCTTCGGAAATTCCGCGTAACAAATCCTCCAGCCAATCCGCATCCGCCTTTGCGAAATCGTTCAGCACATAGCCTGCCACCGCATCCTTATGCCCCGGATGCCCGATGCCCAGGCGCACACGCCCGTAAGCCTCGCCCAGATGTCCGTGGATCGACCGCAGGCCGTTGTGCCCGGCATGCCCACCGCCCTGTTTCACGCGCATCTTGCCCGGGGCAAGGTCAAGCTCGTCATGAAAGACCACCACCTCGTTCAAGGCCAGCTTGTAGAACGCTACCGCCCCCTGCACCGACTGGCCCGACAGGTTCATGAACGTCTCTGGCTTCAACAGCACGACCTTTTCCTGCCCCAGCCGCCCCTCGGCCATTAGCCCGGAAAACGCCTTCTTCCACGGCCCGAACCCGTGATCGGCGGCGATCCGGTCCAGCGCCATGAAGCCGATATTGTGCCGGTTGCGCGCATACTTCGCACCCGGATTGCCAAGGCCTACAAACAATCGCATCGGTATCGCCTTGTGTCTGATCGGGTGCAGTATGCCCCGGATTGCTGGCGGGCGGCAAGGCGGGGTGCTTGACTTGACGCGCGGGCTTGGGCAGCGTCACGGGCCAATCAGGAAAGCCCAACTTGCGCCGCCACCGCACCACTGTTGTCTGCTCGATGCGAAACGAGGGGCCGTTCATTGTCGAATGGGTGGCCTGGTATCGACGGTTGGGTTTCAGCGACATCGTGGTGGTGACCAACAATTGCACCGACCGTTCGTGCGACTTGCTGGACGCGCTGCAGGCGGCCGGATGGGTGCATCACATCCGTCACGATGTGCCACCGGGCCAACCGATCACCGCGCAGAAACTGGCAGCGGCTAAGCGGCATGTGGCGGTGCGGCGCGCGGCCTGGGTGATGGTGTGCGATGTCGATGAGTTTCTGGTGATCCACCGGGGCGAAGGGTTGCTGGTTGACCTTCTGGCCCCGCATCTGGCCGCTGATGGCACGCCGCAGTTTCTGGGCATGTCGATCAACTGGCGGGTGTTTGGCACGGACGGGCAACGGCAGTTTGTGGACACGCTGGTGCATCGGCAGTTCTTCTGGGCGCGCAACGCGCAGGCGCGACTTTCCTCGGCGGTCAAGTCGCTGCACCGCGCTCCGAAATGGTTTCAGGCCCTGGGCGAACATGGGCCCAAGGGTCTGTCACTGCGCCGTGCCAGCCGGGCATGGGGCGAGACAGGGATGCACTGGATCGCCGCTGACGGAACGCCCCTGCCGGATTGGCAACCCGACGGCGATTACCTGCGTATTCTGGCACCCGGTCAGGCCAGCCATGCCGTGGCGCAGATCAACCATTACATGCTGCGGTCGATCGAAACCTTCAGCCTTAAACAAGGCACCCTGTCGCCGGTGGCGTTAAAGAACCGCTATGTGCCGAAATACTTTGACGAAGCGAACCAGTCAGACGAGATGGACAACAGCGCGCTGCGCCATGCGGCGGCCTTCGATGCGGTGCACCTTGTGGCGATGGCCTTGCCGGATGTCGCGCGGCTGCATCATCTGTGCTGCGCCGACCACCTGCGGCTGATTGCCGAAAAGGCCGGGCGGGACGTTCGCCAGGACCCGCGCCATGCAGCCCATCTGGCCAGGGCGGCCGAATTCATGTGAAAAGGGCGACAGGTTGCCCTGCCGCCCCAGTCTCGTCTGGCCGAGACAACGGGTTATTCGGTGTCAACAAACCCGGCAGGCGCCGCGATGTTGGCGATCACGAAATTCCGCGCGATTGTCGGCTTGGCGCCTTCGGGCAGCACGACGTCGCTGATGTGGATCACATCACCGATGTTTTTGCCGGACAGGTCCACGGTCACGTGATCCGGGATCTCTCCGGCGGTCACTTCCAGCTCGACTTCCGAACGCACCACGGTCAGCGTGCCGCCGCGCTTCAGGCCGGGGCAGGCGTCCTGATTGGCGAAATCGACGTGGATGAACAACTCGATCCGGCTGGTCCTGCGCAGGCGCATCAGGTCCACATGGGTCGGAAGATCCTTGACCACGTCGCGCTGCACCGCGCGGCAAATGACGCGGACATCGTCCTGGCCTTCGACCTTGAGGTTGAACAGTGTTTGCAGGAAGCGGCCTTTGCGCAGCAGCTTCAGCAGATAGTTGTAGTTCAGATTGACCGGCAGCGGATCTTTGCCGCCACCATACACAATACCGGGCACGTAGCTCTCACGACGAGCTTGACGGGCGGCCCCCTTGCCTGTCCCCATCCGTGCCACGGCGATCAGATCGGGGATCTCACCAGCCATAGACATTTCTCCATATATACATCCGCCGCCCTCCAAGGGTGTGCGACGCGATGGGGGGCTATAGCCGCGATTCGGTTGGATGGAAAGTGGAAAGGGGCTTGTCAGTCGAAATCCCCGGGCGGAAGCTGAGGTGTCTGACGGATCAGGAGGATGGCATGCCGCAGGTCACAGTGCTGTTGGGAACCACCAAGGGGGCGTTTTTGCTGACGGGGGATCAAGCGCGCGACGGCTGGCAGGTCAGCGGGCCGCATTGCGACGGCTGGCCGATCAACCATGTGGTGGCCGACCCTGCCACGGGCACGATCTGGGCGGGGGGCGGTGGTGAATGGCCGGGGGCGGGGGTCTGGCGGTCCGTCGATGGCGGGGCCTCGTGGGATTTGTCGTTGCTGGCAAACGGCTCGCTGGATGACATGCTGCGCAATGATCCGGACGTTGCCGCTTATCTGGGCCGGGGGCCTGCGCCCGATGCGCCGTTCAAGGGCGATGTTCAGGCGGTCTGGTCGCTGGCGCTGGCGGGCGACACGCTTTACGCCGGGGGCAAGCCGGGCAAGCTTTACCGCAGCACCGACAGGGGCGTGTCATGGGCCGATGTGCCCGGCATCAACGCCCATCCCGACCGGCAGGGCTGGCAGCCGGGCGGGGCGGGGCTGGTGTTGCATTCCATCGTGACCGATCCGGGTGATCCGGCCAAGCTGTGGGTCGGGATTTCGGCCGCCGGGGTCTTTGCGACCGAAGATGGCGGGGCGACGTGGGAGGGGCGCAACCGGCTGTCCAACGCGGGCCACGCCCATGTGCATATCGGGTCTGAGGCGACGCATGCGCCGCATGAAACCGGGCTTTGCGTGCACAACATCGTGCGGGCACCGGGCAGCCCGGATGTGATGTACCAGCAGAACCACCATGGGGTCTATTCCAGCCAGGACGGCGGACGCAGCTGGCAAGAGATCAGCGACGGTTTGCCTTCGACATTCGGCTTTCCCATTGCGGTCGATCCGGCGGATCCTGCAACGATCTGGGTGCTGCCCTTGAACGGCGACACTCAGGGCCGTTTTCCGCCCGGCGCCTCGGCTGCCGTCTGGGGGTCGCGCGATGGCGGGCAGACCTGGACAACCGGGCGGGCCGGCCTGCCACAGCAGAATTGCTTCTTTACCGTCCTGCGGCAAGCGATGTCGGTAGACCGCGCCACCCCCACTGGCGTCTATTTCGGCACCAACTCCGGATCGGTCTTTGCCAGTCTGGACGGCGGCATCGAATGGAGCGAGATCGCGCGCCACCTGCCTACCGTTCTGTGCGTCGAAACCCTGACCACGCAATGACCGCGCGCCCCAACGTCATCCTGATCCTGGCCGATCACCTCGGCTTTGCGGATCTTGGCGTGACGGGATCGGAAATCCGCACGCCCCATATTGACGCGCTGGCCAAGGGCGGCGCGCTGCTGACCGCGATGTACAACTGCGCGCGGTGTTACCCTACGCGGGCGTCACTGCTGACCGGGCTTTACCCGCATCAGGCCGGGGTCGGGCATATGGGCGCGCATCTGGGCACGCCCGCCTATCAGGGCTTCTTGCGCAACGACACCGCCACCATTGCCGAACACCTGCGCGCCGCCGGATACCGCACGCTGATGTCAGGCAAATGGCATGTCGCGGGGGATTTCATGGCGCGCGAGGTTGACAGCTGGCGCGTCGGCGACATGGACCACCCCGCGCCAGCGTGGGTTCGATCGGTTCTATGGCATCGTTGACGGGGTCACCCATTTCTTCAGCCCACATTTCATGCTGGAGGATGACGCCCGCGTCGATGTCTATCCCGATGATTTCTATTTCACGGATGCGATCACCGACAAGGCGGTCGGGATGATCGACGAGGCGCTGGCCGACGAGGTGCCGTTCTTCCTCTACCTCGCCCAGACCGCCCCACATTGGCCGCTGCATGCCCACCCCGAGGATATCGCCCGTTATGACGGGGTCTATCGCGGCGACTGGGACGCGATCCGCACCGCGCGCCACGAGACGATGAACGCGATGGGCCTGTTCCAGACCAACTGGGATATCTCGCCCCGCGACGCGGGCGTGCGCCCCTGGGACGCCGAGACGCATCGCGATTGGGAAGCCGCCAAGATGGCGACCTATGCCGCGATGGTGGACCGGATGGACCAGTCTATCGGGCGGCTGGTGGCGGCGCTGAAGGCGCGCGGGCAGTTTGACAACACCCTGATCCTGTTTTTGTCCGATAACGGCGGCTGTGCGGAATTCATGGCCGAGGACGGCTGGGCCAAGTTCTTTCCCGATACGCTGCGCGGTGGCCGCAAGATCGCCATGGGCAACCGCCCCGACATCCGCCCCGGCGACGCGCAGACCTATCAAAGCTATGACAAACCCTGGGCCAACGTCTCGAATGCGCCGTTCCGGCTGTTCAAGCATTATGTCCACGAGGGCGGCATCTCGACCCCGCTGATCGCGCATTGGCCTGCCGGGCTGGCGCCGCAACCCCCTCGCCATGCCGCCTGCCATGTGGTGGACCTGTTGCCTACGATCCTAGATGTCACCGGCGCGCAATACCTGGCCGAACTCGGCGGGACGGCCATCCAGCCCGTCGAAGGGGAATCGCTGCTGGCCCTGCTGCAAGGGCAGGACTGGACACGCGCCGCCCCGATCTTCTTTGAACATGAAGGCAACGCAGCCATCCGCACTGGCGAATTCAAGCTGGTGCGGCAGTACGGGCAGACGTGGGAGCTATACGACATGTCGGTGGACCGCACAGAGTTGCACGATCTGGCAGGGCAGTGCGGTCGCATCGAGACGGACCTGCTGCTGAGCTACGACGCATGGGCGCAACGTGTCGGTGTGCTGGACTGGTCGGTGGCGTTGCCGCGTCTGATTGATGCGTGGAAAATCGGGTCTGCCGAAGGCTGATGCGGTTTCGCTTCTGCCATGCCGCGTGTCGTTGGCAGACGTGCCACAGCGCCGGGCAGCGGCTATCCCCATGCTGACCCCGGAGATTGCATGTCGCCCCAGATCCTGATCACTGCCCGCGTGCCCTTGGCCGCCTTTGCGGCGATGGGCATCTGCTGGGGCAGCTTTGCAGCCGAATTGCCGGATCTCAAGGCAATGCTGGGTGTCGACGAGGCGCAGCTTGGTTTGCTGATCCTGTTCACGCCGATTGCCGCGGTGCTCTCGATGCTGCTGGCCCCGCGCGTGGGGCATGCCCTGGGCAGGCACGCCCTGTTGATTGCGACGCTTGCCATGGGGCTGGCCTTTGTGCTGCCCGGACAGGCATCGGCGATCTGGGTCTTTCCGATTGCCATGATGTGCTGCGGGGCGGCGACGGGGTTGACCGATGTGCTGATGACCGCGCGGGTGTCACAGATCGAGGCGGAACGCGGGCTGCATCTGATGAACCTGTCGCATGCCGCCTATTCCTTTGGCTATGCGGGCGCAGCCGTCGCGGTGGGCGCGATGCGCAGTGCCGCATGGCCACCGTCCTGGGTGATGCTGGCGATTTCGCTGGCAGCGGTGCTGCTGGCGCTTGGGACGATGGAACGCGACGGCACCATTCACGGGCTGCTGCGCCCCAAAGGGGCGGGGGCCGGGCATCTTGGCCTGATCCCGGTGATCGGCGGCGGGATCGTGCTGATCGCCTTTCTGACCGAGAACGCCGCCGAGAACTGGTCGGCCCTGCATATCGAGCAGACGCTGGGTGGCAGCCCGGCGCAAGGCTCGGCGGGGCCTGCGGTCATCGCACTGACCATGGGATTCGCGCGGCTTGCCGGGCAAGGGCTGGTCGGGCGTTTTGGCGCGTTCCGGTTGCTGGCTGGGGGGGCGATGCTGTCGGGGTCGGGGGCGCTTGTTGCAGCAGCGGCGGTCAACCCAGGCATGGCCTATGCGGGGTTCATCATCATGGGCGTCGGCGCGTCAGTGATCTCGCCCACCGCTTTCTCGCTGGTGGGGCAATTGGCAGAGCCTTCGGCACGCGCCCGCGCGGTGGCACGGGCGACCCTGTTTGGCTATTTCGGCTACTTCTTTGGTCCGCCGATGCTTGGGCTGATCGCGGGCAGCTTCGGGCTGCGCTTCGCCTTCGTGTTTGCTGCGATCATGCTCATGTCGGTGCTGGTGCTGGCGCCCCTGATGGCCCGCCAACAAGGCGCAGGCGGCGTCATTTCTCGGTGATCCGCACACCGTTGATCCGGCCCAGGGCCGAGTCTTGCCAGACGGATTGCCGCAGATGCCGCAGGTATTCGCCCGCAAGCCGACCGGCCTTGTTTTGCAGCGATGCATTGCCGCGCCCGCCCAGATTGAAATGCGAGGCCCCTTCGATCACCGCAAGCCGCTTTTGCCCGGGGGGAAGGCCCTCCCACGCGGTAAGCCGGGTTTGCCACGATCCGTCATAGCCATCGTCTTCGGTGCCTGTCAGCATCAGAACCGGCGCCGTGACGTCTGCCCAGGCCCCGGTATCGGAAAAGGCCCAGCCGGTTCCTTGCGGCGACACCGCGATATAGGCGTCAAAACGCTGCTTTCCGCGAAAGGGAAGCCCGCTTTGTGCGCCCGCCTCGATCATCGTCAGGGCGGCCCCCATCGAATGACCGCCCAGCACGAAGGGGTCGGGGCGGCAATCCTTGGTGGCATAGTCGATGGCGGCCTGCAGATCGCGCGCGCGCCCGGTCCAGATGGCCGGGTCTTGCAACTGCGCCTCGATTGCGCCACGCCGCTTGATCCCAAAAAGTGCCCGCGGCCCCGAGTCGCGATGCTCCATCGCCAGAACTCGGTAGCCTTCCGCCACCGCGAGCGCATCCAGATATTCCATCGCCCGTTCGTCTCCGCCCAACCCATGCGACAGGATCAGCGTCGGCGCACAAACGCCGTCCCAGTCACCGGCCAGCCGTGCCGCATAGCTCTGGCCATCGGCAAGGCGGATTTCCACGGTTTCGGCATTGCCGGTGGCGGGAATGCTGCCCGTTGCGAACAGACAGATGGCAAACGAAGTGAGATACGATTTCATCGACAAAAGCATGACAGTCCTCGTTGCCGTCCTGGCGCCGGGCACCATCGCCCGATCGCTCTCAGGAACGCTGCGAGTGGCCGTTTCCGCCGCGGGTCGCTGTCACAGCTTCGTGAAGCGGGCTGGCGGGTTCAGGCCCAAACCCCTTGGAAATCCGCCGGCACCAGCAGATTATCGCGGGAAAGATCGGTCGCCTTGCGCTCGCCACACAGCGCCATCGAGATGTCGAGTTCCTTGTGAATGATCTGCAGCGCCTTCGTGACACCGGCCTGCCCCATCGCGCCAAGTCCATAGATGCAGGACCGCCCGATCATCACGCCCTTGGCTCCCATGGCCAGGGCCTTGAGCACGTCCTGCCCCGACCGGATGCCGCTGTCCATCAGGACTTCGGTCTTGTCGCCGACCGCCGCGACAATTCCGGGCAAGGCCCGGATCGACGAAATCGCCCCGTCAAGCTGCCGCCCGCCGTGGTTTGACACCACGATCGCATCCGCCCCGACCGACAGCGCCTTTTGCGCGTCCTCGACATCGAGGATCCCCTTCAGGATCACCTTGCCGCCCCACATCTCCTTGATGCGCGCGATGCGGTTCCAATCAAGGCTGAGGTCAAACGCCTCTGCCGTCCAGCTTGACAGCGAGGATGGATCGGTCACGCCCTTGGCGTGGCCCACGATGTTGCCGAAGAACCGCCGCTTGGTGCCCAGCATGCCCAGACCCCATTGCACCCGGGTCATCATGTCGGCAACCGAGGACACCGTCAGCTTGGGCGGGGCAGAGAGGCCGTTTTTCAGATCCTTGTGCCGCTGGCCCAACAGTTGCAGATCGACGGTGATCACCAGCGCCGAGCATTTGGCCGCGCGGGCCCGCTCGATCAGGCGACGCATGAAATCGTCATCTTTCAGCGTATAGACCTGAAACCAGAAGGGGGCGCTGGTGTTCGCTGCCACATCCTCGATCGAGCAGATCGACATGGTGGAGAGCGTGAAGGGTATCCCGAAGGCCTCGGCTGCGCGGGCCGCCTTGATCTCGCCGTCGGCACTGTTCATGCCCGTCATGCCGACCGGGGCGATGGCCACCGGCATGGCGACCTTTTCGCCCAGCATCGTGCTTTCCGTGCTGCGCCCCGACATGTCCACCGCAACTCTTTGGCGCAGCCGCAGCTTGGCAAAATCCGAGGTGTTGTCCCGGAAGGTCTGCTCGGTGTAGCTGCCGCTTTCGCAGTAGTCGTAGAACATCTTCGGCACCCGGCGTTTGTAGATCCGCTTCAGATCCTCGATGCAGGTCACGACGGGCATGGGACGGTCCTTTCGGCTGTATTGGTAAAAAGTGTTTACCAAAGAAGCCCGTCGAAAGCAATCACTTTGGTAATCCCGGATCCACCCGTGCGGCGGTATGCGCAGCACCTGGCTGCCGATGGGTTGACCACGCCATCGGCGGCCGCGTCGCGTCGCGCAGGTTGCAAAGACCAAAATTGGGGCGGCGCGTGAGATGGCGAAGGGTCACGCCCGGGAAAGCCGCACTACGCCGAATGCGCCCCTGCGGCCAAGGCGGCCACGCTGGCCAGCACCTCGGCAACGCTGCGCCCCTCGCCGATCTGTTTGACGATGGCCGACCCGACGACACAGCCATCCGCCACCGCGGCAATCGCGCGGGCCTGGTCGGGCGTGTTGATCCCGAAGCCGACCACGACCGGCAGGTCGGTCGAGGCCTTGATCCGCGCCACCTCGGGTGCCACGTCCCCTGCCTCGGCCGCCGCAGCCCCGGTGATCCCGGTGATCGAGACGTAATAGACAAAGCCCGAGGTGTTCTGTAGCACCTTCGGCAGGCGCTTGGCGTCCGTTGTGGGCGTGGCCAGCCGGATGAAGTTCAACCCCGCCGCCTGCGCGGGCAGGCACAGTTCGGCATCTTCCTCGGGCGGCAGATCGACGATGATCAACCCGTCGATCCCGGCTTCGGTCGCTTCCTTCAGGAACCGCTCCACCCCGCGCGCATAGATCGGGTTGTAATAGCCCATCAACACGATCGGCGTCACCGTGTCGCCCGCCCGAAAGTCGCGCACCATCTGCAAGGTCGCGTCCAGCGTCATCCCGCCCTCCAGCGCGCGCTGGCCGGCCAGCTGGATCGTCGGGCCATCGGCCATCGGATCGGTAAAGGGCAGGCCCAACTCGATGATGTCCACCCCGGCACCCGGCAGGCCCCTCATCACCGCAAGGGCTGTCGCCACATCGGGGTCGCCCGCCATGATGTAGGAAACGAAGGCCTTCTTTCCCGCGGCGCGCAGCCGGGCAAACGTGTCGTCGATCCGTGTCATGAGGCTCCCCTGCCGCTGCATGGTCCGATGTGCCACGGCACAAGGTGGGAAATCAATGGGGCCCGGCCCGTGCTGCCGCACGACCCGCAGGCGCAGGCTATACCTCGAGCGTCAGCGGGCAATGGTCCGACACTTCGGGATCACGCACAACGTCGAACGCGCGCACGGCGTCGGGGCGGTCGATCAGCATGTAGTCGGCATATCTGCCGGCTTTGCCGTAATGCGATGTGCGGGTGCCGGGGAACCCGCCGCTGGTCACCAGTTCGACCATCCCCGCGGCTTTGAGCAGGTTCAGCGTCTCGCTGTCCGGCCCGACGTTGAAATCGCCGCAGATGACCCGCAAATCACCTGCCTGCGTCAGCTGATCAGACAGCGCAAGCAGCCGCCGGGCCTGTGCCAGCCGTTCGGGCGTGTCGCCCTTGCCCGCCAGATCGCGCAACCCGTGCATATGGGTGATGCCGACAAATCCGCGCCGGGACGGGTCATGGATCCGTACCCCATGCGCACAGCGCGCGCGCGGATGATCGCCATAGCCGTCGGGCGCATAGTCCTTGTGCACAAAGCCCTGCACCTGCCCTACGACGGCCAATGACCGGTGGACAAAGGTGGCAAGACCCCATTGCGAGGGCACGGCCTGCGCGCCGTCCCACAACACACCTTCGGCCGCGGGGCAGAACGTGGCGGTGTGGTCCGGCAAGGCCCGGCAGACATCGCGAAAGAAGTTCGCGCGCTGGTCCAGCACATGGTCGCCATCGCGGTAGGTCAGCCAGTCCCGGGCGGTCTGCGGGCTGTGGACCACCTCTTGCAGGCACAGCACCTGTGGCGCCTGTGCGGCCAGATAGGGAAGAAGCCGGTCGCACAGCTTGCCGCCCCAGCCATTCAAACACATGATCCGCACGACGCGGCCCCTTTCCCGGCAACCCCCTGCCGCCCAGACTTTCGCACAAGGCGGCGCGGCGCAACCCGAAAGAACGGGCCGCAGAAGCTTGATCCTTTCCCCCGCCCTGCGTAGAAGCGGCGCGTCGGCAATGGAGGGTAGCATGGGTTTCAAGATGGGCATCGTGGGTTTGCCGAACGTCGGCAAGTCCACCCTCTTCAACGCGCTGACCCGGACGGCGGCGGCGCAGGCGGCGAACTTTCCGTTCTGCACCATCGAGCCGAACGTGGGCGAGGTCGCGGTGCCCGACAGCCGGCTTGACAAGTTGGCGGCGATTGCGGGGTCCAAGCAGATCATACCGACGCGGATGACCTTTGTTGACATTGCCGGCCTCGTGCGGGGGGCGTCGAAGGGCGAGGGGTTGGGCAACCAGTTTCTGGCCAACATCCGGGAATGTGACGCGGTGGCCCATGTGCTGCGCTGTTTCGAGGATGGCGACATCACCCATGTCGAGGGGCGCATCGACCCGGTGGCGGATGCCGAGACCATCGAGACCGAGCTGATGCTGGCCGATCTTGAATCGATCGAGCGGCGGCTGGCGGGGCTCGCGCGCAAGATAAAGGGCGGCGACAAAGAGGCGGTCGATCAGGACCGCCTACTGCGTATCGCGTTGAAATTGCTGGAGGATGGCAAGCCCGCGCGGTTTGCGAAGGTGGCAGAGGATGACCTGCGGGCCTGGCGGTTGTTGCAGCTTTTGACGTCAAAGCCGGTGCTTTATGTCTGCAACGTCGAGGAATCTTCGGCGGCAGAGGGCAACAGCCAGTCGGCGCGGGTGGCCGTGATGGCGGCGGCACAGGGGGCGGCGTCGGTGGTGATCAGCGCCCGGATCGAGGAAGAGATCAGCCAGCTTCCCCCCGACGAGGCTGCGATGTTTCTGGAAGAGATGGGGTTGGCCGAGGCGGGGTTGGACCGGCTGATCAAGGCGGGTTACAAGCTGTTGGGATTGCAGACCTATTTCACCGTCGGCCCCAAAGAGGCCCGCGCCTGGACGATCAACGCAGGCACGCTGGCCCCGCAGGCGGCGGGGGTGATCCACGGCGATTTCGAGAAGGGGTTCATCCGGTCCGAGACGATTGCCTATGACGATTACATCGCAGGTCGCGGCGAGGCGGGGGCCAAGGAAGCGGGCAAGTTCCGGGTCGAGGGGAAGACCTATGAGGTGAAGGACGGGGATGTGCTGCACTTCCTGTTTTCCGGCTGAACCCCTTGGGAACGCGGCGTTAATCCGGCAGGATCGGCGCGGGGGGGTGTATGGCGGAGGTATGCGGCGCGTATGGCTTGCGTATGGCGAACGGCATGACGTTCCGCGCGCGGCGGCCGGGTTAACGATTGCGGGCGAATCGGGGGGGATGGCGGGCTGAAGCCCGCCCTACGGTTGGCGGGCGGTGATGTTGGCGAGTTGTTCGTCTGCCATCCCGATATAATGCCCCGCACCGGCCTGCACGAACACCTGTCGCGCGGCCATCACATAGTCGCGGGCGCGGGCCAGATGGGCGGCGTCGGCGGTCTTGTCGAACCAGGCGATTTCGACATTTGCAAGGTTGAATTGGGTAATGGCCCAGTCCAGCGGCACGCGGTCACGGGTGTATTCCTTCAGCGCCTCGGCATAGGCCGCCACCGCGCCTTCGAGCCGCGCCGTGCCCGGCTCGCGTTTCCCGAGGGCGCCCAGCGCGGTGCCGAGGTTGTTCTGGGTCATGGCCCAGTCCAGCGGCACGCGGTCGCGGGTGCGTTCCTTCAGCGCCTCGGTATAGGCCGCCACCGCGCCCACCAACCGAGCCGTGCCGGGTTCGCGTTCCCCGAGGGTTTGCAGCGCGGCGCCGAGGTTGTTCTGTGTTGCGGCCCAGTTCAGCGGCACGCGGTCGCGGGTATACTCCTTCAGCGCCCCGGTATAGGCCGCCACGGCCCCTTCCAGCCGCGCCGTATCGGGTTCGCGTTCCCCGAGGGTTTTCAGTGCCGCGCCGAGGTTGTTCTGGGTCAAGGCCCAGTTCAGCGGCACGCGGTCTCGGGTGAGTTCCTTCCGCGCCTCGGCAAAGGCCGCCACCGCACCTTCCAGCCGCGCCGTGCCCGGCTCGCGTTTCCCGAGGGCGCACAGCGCGGTGCCGAGGTCGTTCAGAGCGGCCCCGCGTTGATCGGGCGTTTGCGCCTGCGCCACGCTGGTTTCGGCCAGCGCGATCGACACTTGCAGATCAAAAGCCAGCCCCTTGTCGCGGCCCGGGACATACCATTCGTCCTGCAAGGCACGCAGGGCGTTGAAAAAATCGGGCGGGGTGTCGAGGGTCAGGCGTTCGACCAGTGCCTGTGCCGCCTGATCGGGCCGGTTGCGCAGGGTCGCCTGCGCCACGGTGCTGTCCAACAGCCGCATCAGGCCCGAGGTCTGTTCGGCGATCCTGTCCCGCGCCTCTGCCCGGGCGGCGGCGAGCGCTGCATCGGCGGCGTCGAGTTGGCCAAGGGTGTTGAGTGCGTCCACTTCCGCCAACACGGCATCGACCTGATCGGTGGTGTTGTGCGGCAACCGCGCTGCACGCTGCATCGTGGCCGCAGTTTGCAGGGCGTTTTCCAACCCAAGCACAGCCGCGTTGAAATCGCCCTCGCTGCCCGGTGCATAGCGGCGCGCGAGCTCCTTGACCAAGGTCTCTTGCACGCCCAGCTTGTAGGCGGTGGCGTGCATTTGGGTAGTCATTGCTTCGACTTGCTCGCCGATCTGACGCAGGGACACGGCAAGCGCATCTTCAAAGGCCGGACGCAAGCGGTCGTTGACGCCCTGATCTGCCAGCAGCCGTTGGAAAAGCGGGATCATCACATCGCCAAACTGCTGTCTGATCAGTGCGGTCCGGTGGGCGGGGTCTGTCAACTTCTCGAGCATGAAGCTGACGATCCTGTCTGGTTGACGTGCGGCTGCCATGATCTCGGACGGGGTCAGGGCGGACGCCTGCACCATCTGCGGGATCAAAAGGCGCGCCGCGTCGGTCAGGTGGCCCCATGCTGCAAGTTCGGCTTTCAGGTCATCCGCGATCCTGGCCTGCAACGCCGGCGTGCGGCGCGAAAGGTTACGGATGAAATCTGCGAGCGCAGCAACAGTGGCTATGCCTGCACCCGCGCCCGCGACCGGACCAACCGCCGTTGCGGCACCAATCACGCAGGCTATGACGTTGGCGGCCTTGATATTGTCATCCATGGGCGAATCCGTCCGGGCACCGGTTGATCGCAGTCTGGAGCATCCTTGACCCGATTGAAACGCAATATGGTGACGCGCCTTTCCCCCTTGCCCGATGCGCAGAGCCTGTTTAAATGGGGAGAACGGAAGCGTGGCTGAGAGGCCGAAAGCACTCGGTTGCTAACTGAGCGTAGGGGGAACCCTACCGTGGGTTCGAATCCCACCGCTTCCGCCAATTTTCCTTGATTTCGTGGATTAAAATACATGTTTTGTAGAGTTGCCCGTCATGGCGCTCGGCAGCCTGGATAGGCGTGAGGTGCGGTCCGATGCTGGGATGGCCCAAGGAAATTTCATCCGATCTGCGCGCCCGTGTCGAGGAAGTGCCAGGCCATCGCAGCCGGCCCACCCAATACAAAGCCACGCGCGGGGCGGGGCATCGTGGCAGAGACCGCCGTTCCGAAAACAGAGATGATCGAGGCAACCTGCCGCAAGGCGCATCGCACGGCCACCGGCCTGCGGTCGAAAATGGGGCACGGCGACCAACGGGGTCGTCTGATCGGCCGAACCAAGGAGGGGCATGAACACCAAACCGCGCGCCGTCGCGGATGCGGCAGGTCGTCCGATCCGGTTTTGCATGACGGCAGGCCAGATCAGCGACGACACCGGGGCAGCTGCCCTGCTGGGTGGTTTGCCAAAGGCGGAATGGCTGCTGGCAGGCCGGGGCGATGACGCGGAATGGTTCAGAGATGCGTTGAAAGACAAGGGGACAAGGCCCTGCATCCCGGCCAGGAAATCGCACAGCAAGCCTATCAAGCCCGACAAGCGCCGCTACCGGATCAAGATGACGTTCGCCAGTCGCGTGAACCGGCCGATTGCCGCGAAAACAGTCCCGCGACTGTTTTCTGATCCTCCACACATGTTGCGACCCGCCTCGAGCGATGCCTGAAAGCCTGCATTTCGGCCAAAGCCATAGGTGCAAATCGCATGTTCTGGACGGGATACAGGAACGAGGCTTGACCCTTGGATCCGGCGGGCAGGCTGATCGGTCTTTCTGGCGCAGGCATCATCCTTTGGACGTCCAGGCCGGTGTCACCCTTGCACCAGTTTCTTCACCCTTGCGACAGGTTCGGTTTCCAGCAATTCTGTTGATATGGCTCTGGAAACCGAACGCTCTTTTGGTGCCCGTTTGCGCATCCGCATCCATTTCGGTGGGGCAGAGACGATGGGGCCGGGTAAGGCCGAGTTGCTGGAGCGGATCGCGCGCACGGGGTCTATCGCGGCGGCGGGGCGCGAGATGGGGATGAGTTACAAGCGGGCATGGATGTTGATCGAGACGTTGAATGCGATGTTCCGCGCGCCCCTGGTCGAAAGTACGCGAGGCGGTCCGGGCGGCGGAGGGGCCGTTCTGACCGAAAGCGGGCGGCAGGTGCTGGCACTTTACCGCGCTGTCGAGGCGCAGGCGTTGGCTGCGGGGGCCGGACCACTGGCCGGGATGCAGGCGCTGCTTCGGGATATTTCCGATGGAAAATAACGGTTGACTTGGCGCGCCGCGCAGGCGGATATTTCTTGGCGACCACAGCAACCGGACGCAGTCTTGATGTTCAACCGCCGAGCCTTCGCGCTTGCCTTGCTCGCGCTGTTTCCGGGGCAGTCCTTGATTGCGCAATCCGAACCGCCGGTGATTGCCGCAGCCGCCGACCTGTCTTTTGCAGTTGAGGAAATCGCAGCCCGCTTCAGGCAGGAAACGGGGATGGATGTGCGCCTTTCGTTGGGCTCGACCGGCAATTTCGCCCGCCAGATCCGGGAAGGTGCGCCTTTCCAGGTGTTCATGGCGGCCGACGAGCAGTTCATTTTCGATTTGAATCGCGACGGGTTCACCCGCGATGCGGGCGTGCTTTATGGTACCGGGCGGATCGTGATGATGGTGCCGGATGGTTCTGCGTTGGTGGCCGACGGCGCGCTCGGGTCCTTGCGCGCGGCACTGGCGGCTGGCCAGATCAGCCGTTTTGCCATCGCCAACCCGGACCATGCGCCCTATGGCAAACGTGCCGAAGAGGCGCTGCGTCATGCGGGTCTGTGGGCGTCCGTTGAGCCGTATCTGGTGCTGGGCGAAAACGTCTCGCAGGCGGCGAAGTTCGCGCTGTCGGGCAATGCCGACGGCGGGATCATCGCCTATTCCTTGGCGCTTGCCCCCGATGTGGCAGCGCAGGGCCGCCATGCGCTGATCCCGGAGGCGTGGCACGCCCCGTTGCGGCAGCGCATGGTGCTGCTGAACGACGCAGGACCGGTTGCCGAGGCGTTCTTTGCATATGTCCAGACGCCCCCGGCGCGCGACATCATGGAGCGTTACGGCTTCACCCTGCCGCAGGACTAGGGCGTGGACTGGACAGCCCTTTTCCTGTCGCTTGAACTCGCCGCCTGGACGGTGGCGATCCTGTTGCCGGTCTCTGTCATGCTGGGCCGGGCTTTGGCTTTCCGGCGGTTCCGGAGCAAGGGGCTGGTCGAGGCGCTGGTAATGCTGCCGCTGGTTCTGCCACCCACGGTCTTTGGGTTCTACATGTTGACGGCTTTCGGGCGGAACTCTGCCCTTGGGGCCTTCTGGCAGGACATGTTCGGGCGGCAGCTGGTGTTTAGTTTCGAAGGGCTGGTCGTGGCCTCGGTTCTGGTCAATCTGCCCTTTGCGATCCAACCGGCACAGCGCGGGTTCGAGGCCATTCCGGTCGAGGTGCGCGCGGCGGCAAGTTGCTGTGGCATGTCGCCGTTGCAGTCTTTGTGGAGGGTGGAACTGCCATTGGCCTGGCCGGGACTGGCGACGGCGATGGTTCTGACCTTTGCCCATACGTTGGGCGAGTTCGGCGTGGTGCTGATGGTTGGCGGGTCGATCCCCGGCGAGACGAAGACCATTGCGATTGCGATCTATGACCGGGTGCAGGCATTTGACGACCGGGGGGCGGGCATCATGGCGGCGACGCTGGTGGCGATCAGTCTGGCCGCGATCACGCTGACCTATGCGATGTCGGCGCGGATCGGGCGGCGGCTGTCATGAGCCTGACTGTGGTGCTGCAGGCCCAAGTGCCGATACCGCTGGATGTGGCGTTTGACGTAGCGCCGGGCGAGCTGCTGGCGCTGATCGGGCATTCGGGTTCCGGCAAGACCACGATCCTGCGCAGCATCGCGGGGCTGTGGACCCCTGCAACCGCCCGTGTCAGTGCAGGCGGGGCGGTCTGGCTTGATACGCATTCCGGGGTCAACCTCGCCCCGCACCACCGTCACGCTGGACTCGTGTTTCAGTCCTATGCCCTGTTTCCGCATATGACGGCGGCGCAGAACGTTCTGGCCGCGATGGCGACCCCCGATCGGGCCGAGGCGGCGCGCCTTCTTGATCTGGTCAACCTGCACGGCCTTTCCAACCGGAAACCGGCGCAATTGTCGGGGGGGGAACAGCAGCGTGTTGCCCTTGCCCGCGCGCTGGCCCGCAAGCCCGCCGTGCTGCTGCTGGACGAACCCTTTTCGGCGGTCGACCGCGCCACCCGCGAAAAGCTGCACGCCGAAATCATCGCCTTGCGGGCGCATCTGGCCATGCCGGTGGTGCTGGTCACGCATGACATGAACGAGGCGCAGCTTCTGGCCGACAGGATGCTGGTGATTGACAAGGGCCAGGTCGTGCGCAGCGGGACCACAGCGCAGGTGATGTCCGATGCGGGCGCTTTGCGCGCCATGGGCATCCGTGAGGTGGCAGCGCTGCTGCCCGCCGTGATCGTGGGGCCCGAGGCCGACGGGTTGACCCGGCTGGACACCGCCGCCGGCCCGATTTTCCTGCCCGGCGTGCAAGGTGCGCCCGGCACCCGGCTGCGCGTGCGGATCATGGCACACGAGGTTATCTTGTCGCGCACCCGGCCCGTGGGTCTGTCAGCGCAAAACATCCTGCCCGCGCGGGTCACGGCGCTGCACCAGGGCGACGGGCCTGCCGTGACCGTACATCTGGCGGTCGGAGAATCCGAGATCCTGGCCCGGATCACCCGCCGCGCCGCAACCGCGATGGCCCTGACCCCGGGGGATGCAGTCTATGCGGTGCTGAAGGCGATGTCTGTCGCGCGCGACCATATCGGACGGGCCCCATACTTGGGTGAAGACCTTGTATGACAAAGCACGCCACCCACCGCTGTCGTTTGCAACTGGCTTTGCCCGTGGTGCGGCGGTAGGCGGCGGCGATGGCGACGGCGACAGGGTGGCGCCGCTTTACGTCTTCACAACCGCGCGATCTTGGCCGGCTTGGGTAACGCCCCGCGATCTTTTGACGACTTGCGTTACATGACGCAACGAAAAAGGTCTTGCCATGTTCAAACGTTTCGCAATCACTTCTGTCATCCTTGCAACCCTTGGGGTGCAGGCGCAGGCCGGGGATCAGTTTGTTGACGCCACCGGTTTCGCCGTGTCGGGGTTCGACGTCGTGTCGTATCATGGGCTGCAGCAGTCCAGTGTCGGCCAATCGCAACCCGCCCCCCTTGCCGGCAAAGCATCCCTGACGGCAGAGTACAACGGCGCGAAATTTGCCTTTGCGACCGAGGCAAACCGCGACGCATTCGTGGCCGATCCCGCGAAATTCGCCCCGCAGTACGACGGTCACTGTGCCTATGGTGTGGCGAAAGGCGGAAAAGTGCCGGGAAATCCGACATTGTGGCGGATTGTCGACGGTAAGCTGTACCTGAACATCACAACTGCCGTTGTGGGGTTTTGGGAGGAAGACATTCCCGGTAATCTGGTGAAGTCTGAAACAAACTGGACGAGTCTTGAACCTGCCGATGCGTCAAACGCGGTGATCCCGAACTACTCGTCACCGGCGCCAGAGCAAAACTGAGGCTCTTCTGCCCCCGGACCGGGCGTTGCCGTCCGGTCCAATTCAAGGATCAAATGTGACCGAACCTACTTTGACTGCCCTTGCGGGTTTGCGCGTGCTTGACCTGTCGCGCATCCTTGCAGGACCGACTGCGACGCAATTGCTGGCCGATCTGGGGGCTGATGTCATAAAGATCGAACGCCCCGGCACGGGCGATGACACGCGAGGCTGGGGGCCGCCCTTTGTCAAGGATGTGGCCGGGCGCGACACCCGCGAAAGCGCCTATTATCTGTCGGCCAATCGCGGCAAGCAATCGGTGGCGGTCAACTTGGCAGACCCGCGCGGGCAGGCCTTGATCCGCGATCTGGCGATGCAGTCGGATATTCTGGTCGAAAATTTCAAGGTGGGCGATCTTGCGCGCTATGGGTTGGACTATGCCAGCCTGTCCGTGCTGAACCCAAGGTTGATCTATTGCTCGATCAGCGGGTTCGGGCAGACCGGGCCAAACGCCCACCGCGCCGGGTATGACTTTCTGGCGCAGGGCGAGGGCGGGCTGATGTCGCTGACAGGCATGGCCGACGGGCCGCCGCTGAAGGTGGGGGTCGGGCTGATCGATGTCGTGTGCGGGCTTTATGCCTGCAACGGCATTCTCGCGGCGGTGCAGGCGCGACATGCCACCGGTCGCGGGCAGTACATCGACATCGGTCTGCTGGACACCCAGATCGCAGTTTTGATCAATCAAGGGGTTGGCTATCTGACCGACGCGGTCGTGCCGCCCCGGCGTGGAAACGATCACCCGACGATCGTGCCCTACGGCAGTTTCCCGGCGTCGGACGGCATGTTCATTCTGGCAGTCGGCAACGACGCGCAGTTTGCAAAGGCAATGGCCGAGGCGGGCGCGGCGGAACTGGCCGCCGATCCGCGCTTTGCCACCAACCGGGCGCGGGTTGAGAACCGGGACGTGCTTGTCCCGCTGATCGAGGCGTTGACGGTGCGGCGGTCCGTTGCAGACTGGCTGTCGGTGATGGACCGTCTGGGCGTGCCCGCCGGCCCGATCAACGACCTGCGCCAGGTTTTTGCCAGCCCGCAGGTGGCGGCGCGCGGCATGACAGTGACCCTGCCGCATGCGATTGCGGGATCGGGTCAAGCGACCTTGATTGGCAACCCGTTGAAACTGAGCGATACGCCGATCATGTATGCCAAGGGCCCGCCGATGCTGGGGCAGGACAGCCGTGCCGTGCTGGCACGGGTGCTGGGGCTGACGGATGATGCGATCAACGCGATGATCGCGCAAGGAATTGTTGGAGAGACGGCATGACGACGGGTGCAGACATCATCGGGCGGGCGTTGGCCGCCGCCGGGGCCACCCATGCCTATGGCATTCCGGGCGGCGAGGTTCTGGCCGTGATGCAAGGGTTGGACGCCGCCGGGTTGCGCTTTGTGCTGGTCAAGCATGAAAACGCGGGCGGGTTCATGGCCGAAGGCCTGTGGCATATGACCGGCGCATTGCCGGTGCTGGTGGCGACATTGGGGCCGGGGGCCGCGAACGCGGTCAACGTGGTCGCGAATGCGATGCAGGACCGGGTGCCGATGATCTTTCTGACCGGATGCGTCGATGCCGCCGAAGCAGAGACCTATACGCATCAGGTTTTCGACCATCAGGCGATGATGCGCCCGATTACCAAGGGCAGTTTCCGGCTGGCAGCGGGCGCAGTGGGTGCGGGCATTGCCAAGGCAATTGCACTGGCAACGGCGGGTCAACCCGGCCCGGTGCATGTCGATGTGCCGATCGGCGTCGCAGAAGCGGCGGCAAACGAGGCCGCTTTTGCGCCGTTGCCCGGCCCGACCCTTGGCCAGCCACATGCGGGCAGTCTTGCGGCGGCGCTTCAGTCGCTGTCGGTTGCAAGGCACCCCTTGGCCATTGCCGGGGTTGATGCGGTAAACGAGACGGCCGGACCGGCAATTTCCGCGTTCTGCCGCGCCCATGGCATTCCGTTGATCACAACCTACAAGGGCAAGGGCCTGATGCCTGAGGGCGACGCCTTGTGTCTGGGGGGGGCAGGGCTGTCGCCGCGCGCGGATCGCACCCTGATGCCGTTGATCGCGGCGGCTGATACGGTCGTGCTGATCGGATACGACCCGATCGAAATGCGGGTGGGTTGGCGCCACCCGTTTCATGCCGGACAGACCGTGATCGAGATGACGCCGGTTCGACGTGAGCATGGGATGCACCGCGCGGACATTGTGCTGACCGGCGGGCTGATCGAAACCCTGAGCGCGTTGCATCATGCCGCACCGGCCCGATGGCCGGGCAAGGAGCCGACGCAAGCGCGTCATGCGCTGAAATCTGCCTTCGCGGGGCCAGCCGGCTGGGGGCCGCACGCGGTTTTCCGCACGTTCCGGCAAGCTCTGCCGCCAGAGACGGTGATCACCGCCGACAGTGGCGCGCATCGCATTCTGGTCAGCCAGATGTGGGAAAATGCAGGCCCGCGTCAAATGCTGCAATCGTCCGGATTGTGCACGATGGCCTGCGCGGTGCCCTTGGCGGCGGGAGCTGCGATGGGACGTCCGGGTGTGCCGGTTGTGGCCTTTGTCGGGGATGCCGGTCTGGAAATGGGAGCCGGCGAGTTGGCGACCCTGCGCGATCTGAACGTGCCGGTGATTGTCTGCGTGCTGGTCGATGCCTCGCTGGCGCTGATCGAGATGAAACAGCGCAGCGGACAAAGGGCCAGTCTGGGGGTCGAGTTTGGTGAAACCGATTTTCCCGCACTGGCGCAGGCTTTTGGCGGGCACGGGGCCTGGGTCGATGATGAAAAGGCGCTTGCATCCGAGATTGCCGCAGCGCAGCATAGACCGGGTTTCAGTGTGATTGCCGCCCGGATCGGCAAACGAAGTTATGATGGGGCGTTCTGAAAAACTCACGTCTATGTGAAGAAATCGAAATAAAAACAGATTGTTGTAATAGACGGTGCGATTGCAGCGACAAAGGACGCGGGTGAGCCCGGTACGCCTGATTGATTTGCGCCTGTCAGCAAAAAAGGAAAAGTTTCATGCTGCCTGAAGATCTGAGCGGGATGCCGACTTCGTTGCCTGCAAGCCTGATTGGCGGATGGAACAGGGTCATTCTTGGCGTCTTGTCGCATGCCGCTGCGACCGGTCCCGATTTGAACGCCGTGCTCGAGGCAGCCCCGGATTTCGCGCTGGGCCAGGCGGTGCGTGGATTGTCGTGCCTTATGCTGGGTCGGGCCGAAATGGTCCTGGTGGCGCAGCAGGCGCTTGCGGCGGCCCGCAGTGCGCAACCCGGCACGGCGCGCGAAACGGAATTCGTCGAAGCGCTCGCCGACTGGTTGGCGGGCAGCCCCACCCGTGCCGCCGTGCGGATCGAAGCGGTGATGGCAAAGCATCCGCGCGATGCGCTGGCGATGAAGCTGGTGCAGGCTATCCATTTCATCATGGGGCGCCCGGTCGAGATGCGACGCTCGGTGGAACTTGTGTTGCCGACTTGGGACAATCACCCGGCGCGCGGCTACATCCTTGGGTGTCACGCCTTCACGCTGGAGGAAACCGGCGAATATGCGGCAGCGGAACGGACCGGTCGGCATGGCGTCGATTTGGCGCCGGACGATGCGTGGGGTCTGCACGCGGTGGCGCATGTCCATGACATGACCGGGCGGGCGCAGGATGGCCTGACCTGGTTGCAGGGGCGCGAGGCGTCCTGGGCGCATTGCAACAACTTTCGGTTTCACGTCTGGTGGCACCGCGCCCTGATGCATCTGGATCTGGGCCAGTATGACGCGGCGCTGGCGCTTTATGATGCTGACATCCGGGCCGAGCGGACGGATGACTATCGCGACATCGCCAATGCGGCGTCGCTTCTGTCGCGCCTTGAACTCGACGGGGTACATGTCGGCACGCGGTGGGACGAATTGGCCGATCTGGCGGAAAACCGCGCGACCGATGGCTGTCTTGCCTTTGCGGATCTGCACTATCTGCTGGCGCTTTGCGGCGGCGCGCGGGAAGACGCGGCGGCCGGGCTGATCGCCCGGATGGCCGCCACGCGCCCCGAAGACAGCGATGCCCGCCGGATCATCGCGCATCCCGGATTGCATATGGCGCGCGGCGTGCAAGCCTTTGCTGCCGGAGACTATTCGGTTGCGTGGCTGCATTTGCGCGAGGCACGGTCCGATGCGCAATCATTGGGCGGCAGTCACGCACAGCGCGATGTCTTTGCCCGGATCACGATCGAGGCCGCCTTGCGCGGTGGCTACATGGATGCCGCCGAAAGCCTGCTGTGGGAACGTCAGGCGCAAAGAGCGCTTCAAACGGATGGCTACATGCATCGCCGCATTGCAGTAATAAATGCTGCACGAGCGAAGGCCGTCTGATAGGAAAGGTGTCTGAACAAAGCGAAGTCCCTGTATATCATGACTTTACCAACCACCCGTGTCCGTGACCCCAGGCTCGATTTTTTTCGTGGCGTGGGCATGTTTATTATCCTGATCGCCCACATCACCAACAACCCTTGGGCTTTGTGGATTCCGGCGCGGTTCGGGTTTTCCGATGCAACGGAAATGTTTGTTTTCTGTTCTGGAATGGCGTCAGCCGTGGCGTTTGGCGGGGCCTTTGCAAAGGCAGGGTTTGGCTGGGGTGTGGTGCGCATCGCCTACAGGATCTGGCAGGTTTATTGGGTGCATATCGGTGTTTTCCTGTGCACATTGCTCGCGATGCTGGCGCTAGATGGGTCCGGCCTGTTTCCCCAATCCGAGGTGGCGGCGCTGAACCTGACGCCTTTTCTGAAAGATACAGGTCCCAACATGTTGGGTCTGATGACGCTGACCTATGTGCCGAACTATTTTGATGTGTTGCCGATGTATCTGGTGATCCTGGCTCTGATCCCGCCCATGATCGCGCTGGCGCGGCTTCACCCGGTGTTGCCGATGCTGGTCAGTCTTGCCATGTGGCTTTTGGCAGACTTTGGCGGCGTCAACCTGCCGGCCGAGTGGTGGTTTGCCAATGGATCGACCCGGCCCTGGTTCTTTAACCCCTTTGCCTGGCAGTTGGTGTTCCTTACCGGCTTTGCGCTGATGTCAGGCTGGCTGCCGGCGCCCCCGGTCAATCGGTGGCTGATCGCGCTGGCGTTGGCGGTTGTGCTGCTGTCGGTTCCGTTCGCGTGGTACAAGGTGATCAACGCCTCCGAAGCTGTGCGGGCCTGGCGCAGCGAATGGTCATGGTTGTTTGACAAGACCAACTTCGGCATCCTGCGCTATGCCCACTTTCTGGCGCTTGCCTATCTTGCCTGGGTCGCCGTTGGGCCCGGTGGCATTCGGTTGAAAACCGGCGTTGTCTGGGCCGGATTTGTAGCGTTGGTGTCGCGGGTCGGCACGCAGTCGCTGGCAGTGTTTGCGGCATCAATGGTGATGGCGCGCGTGCTGGGTGCTTTCCTCGACCTGACCGGGCGCGGGTTCGTCCCGACACTTGCGATCAATCTGCTGGGGTTTGCCCTGATCCTTGGCGTCGCCGAACTCGCGGCGTTGATCAAGCGTGAACCCTGGCGCAATGCCGACCAGACTGCCCGCTCGCGCTCAGCTGCCCCCCAGAGTGCCACGCCGGCTGGCGAAAAGGTGAGAACATGACCAACCCGTCCCGTCGTACCGCGCTGTCGTTGCTGGCCATCATGGCCGTGATGGGCCTGCGTCCCGCGATGTCGCAAACCAGTGCCGATGCGCTGGCCGAGGTGGCGGGAATGACCCTTGGCATGCCGGTGCCTTTCGATCCGGTGTTTCTGGCGCTGCATGCGCGGGCCATGGCGGCAAAGCCCTATGACGCGCCGCCACAGGTTTCGCAGGGCTGGCGCGATCTGACCTATGATCAGTTTCGCGGCATCTGGTTCGACACCCGGCATACGCTGTTTCGGGGTACCAAAGGCGCTGTGCAGGTCGAGTTTTTCCCGGCCGGGCTGTACTTTCCAGCCAAAGTCGCAATGAACGCCGTCGAAGACGGCAGGGCGCGGCCGGTCTTGTTTGAAAAACGGGTGTTCGACACCACCGACAAGTTTCCCGATCTGCCCGAAGATGGCACTGGCTTTGCCGGATTTCGTCTTCTGGGCGAACTGGTGCAAGAGGGGCGTTTCCAGGAATACGCCGTGTTTCAGGGGGCAAGCTATTTCCGCGCGATATCTCGGGATCTGGCCTATGGCATTTCGGCCCGCGGTCTTGCCCTGAACACAGCGAGCGGCGGCGCGGAAGAGTTTCCGGTGTTCCGCGATTTCTGGATCGAGGCGGCACAGCAGGGCGCGAAATCGGTCGTGGTCCATGCCCTGCTCGACAGCCCGAGCACAACAGGTGCCTACAAGTTTACCCTGACGCCCGGCACCGTGACGACGATTGATGTCGAAGCCAAACTCTATCCCCGTCTGGACCTTGCCGAAGTCGGGATTGCGCCCGGCACGTCGATGTTTCTGTTCAATGACATGAACCACATCAATTTCGACGACTTTCGCGAAGCAGTGCACGACAGCGATGGCCTGCTGATCCACAACGGGTCCGGCGAAAGCGTGTGGCGTCCCTTGACCAATCCGCAAACCCTGCAAATCAGCGTGTTTACCGACAGCGGCCTGCGCGGATTTGGTCTGATGCAGCGCGCCCGTGACCCCGAAAACTACAACGACTTTGTCGCGGATTACGAACGGCGTCCTTCGCTTTGGGTCGAACCGATGGGCGACTGGGGGGCAGGTGCGGTGATGTTGGTGGAAATCCCGACCGACAAGGAAATCAATGACAACATCGTGGCGTTCTGGCGACCTGCCACGCCACTTCTGGCCTTGCAAGAGCACCGCTTTGCCTATCGCCTGCACTGGTGCGCCGATGCCCCAGATGAAGGCACGGTGGCGCAGGTTACAGCCACGCGGTCGGGCAAACGGGTGTTCGAAGACGGTCGGATCTTTACCGTCGACTTCGCGGCACATCCCGCGCTGGGGGATGACCCGACCCGGATCGAGGCGCGTGTAACCAGCAGTGCAGGCAAGATTGTGTCGCATCTGGTACAGGCCAATCCGGCGACGGGGGGCATGCGTCTGGACCTGACACTGCTGGCATCAAAGGCAGATGTATCCGAACTGCGGGCCGAGTTGTGGCGCAGTGGCCAGCGGGTGTCCGAAGTTTGGCTGTACCGGTGGGCCGGCACATGACGCACGCCCTGCGACTTTCGCAATCGGCGACTGAAACGCGGGCGGTGCTTGAACCGTTGGCGATGCCCGACCAGGCATTTGACACGGCCTTTGTCGATCCGGCAGCCCCGGGTGTCTTGCGTGATCAGGCGCGGCTTCCGGCACGACTTTTTGCGCTGGGTCTACCGGCTGTGATCAGTCTTGCGGTCGGCTGGATATCGGTGGGCTGGTTCCGGCTGGACGGTGTGTTGTCTGTGGCAGAGGTGGTTCTGGTCGCCGGGTCGATGCTGGCCTATTACTGGGTGGTTATGTCGTTTGCGGCGTCCTTGCTGGGGCTGATGTGGCGAAGGCCGCCGCAATCATTGGCGAGCATGGCCCGCGGGATGGATGTGGCAATCTTGCTGCCGATGTACGGCGAACCTGCTGCCGAGACGATGGGGCAGGCCGTTCGGCTGCTGATTGCATTGCGCGGGCGGGATCACAGCCACCGCTTTGGCCTGCATGTCTTGTCCGACACGCGTGACCCCGTCGCCGTACGCGAGGAAGAGGCTGCGTTTGTCAGCCTGCGCCGGGCCCATCCTGACCTTGACCTGCAGTTCCGCCACCGGGCGCTGAACGCTGACTACAAGGCTGGAAATGTCCGGGACTGGGTGTGCAGCAGCGGGGCTGCCTACGAGGCGATGCTGGTTCTTGATGCAGACTCGTTGATGGGCCGCGATGCCGTCTTGACGCTGACAGACGCACTTGCCCGTGATCCGGGCTGCGGTCTGACGCAGTCGGTGCCACGCGTGTTGCCGGGCACGTCGCTGTGGCAACGCCTGCAGTCTTTCGCTTCGGAGGCGTATGGCACCAATCTTGCGCGCGGGTTTGCCGTCTGGACCGGCGGTACGGGGAACTTTCTGGGCCACAATGCGGTGATCCGCACCCGGGCCTTTGCGGTGGCGGCTGGTTTGCCGCATTTGCCGGGACGCCGCCCGATGGGCGGTGCGATCCTGAGCCATGACTTTGTCGAGGCGGCCCTGTTGCGCCGCGCCGGGTGGTCGGTGCGCGTGTTGCCCGAGGCGGCTGCCAGTTATGAAGACACTCCGGAAACCCTGCTTGGCTATGTGAGGCGCGACCGGCGCTGGTGCCAGGGCAACATGCAGCATTTGCGGCTGCTGGCGGTACCGGGCCTGCATCCCTTGTCGAGGTTCCATCTGTTGCAAGGTGCCATGGCCTATCTTTCGTCCGTGTGGTGGCTGTGCCTTCTGGTGCTGTGGGCGGCACTGGGCGAAGGCGGCACGATCACCTACTTTACCGAAGGAAATCCGCTGATGCCGGTGTGGCCCGACCTGCCACCGGTGACCCAGGGCGCGTTGGCGGGGTTCGTCGGGTTGATGCTTTTGCTGCCAAAGCTGATCGGCGTGCTGGCCTACCTGCGAGAAAACCCGCTAAAGCGCGGGCAACGGTGGCGCTTCTTGTTTTCCGTTGTGGTCGAGGTCCTGCTTTCGGTTCTGATGGCGCCGATGCTGATGGTACATCAGGTGCGGGCGGTGATGCGTACGCTGGCGGGGTTTGACGGCGGTTGGGCTCCGCATCTGTCCGGGCGGCCCGGACCATGGGTGCTGCTGCGGTTTCACGCGGTGGAAACCTTGCTGGGGTTTGGGTTGCTGGCGCTCGTGCTGCTTGGCGTGCTGACGCCGTGGGTGCTGCCCGTGGCGGTCTGTCTGGCGTTGGCCGTGCCGTTGTCGGCACTGGCGGCCTGCGACGCGCGGCGCTGGCCGCTTTTCGGTTTTGCGGTTCTGGCATGATGCGTTTCGGTTGGATTGCAGCGTTGATGGCGCTGGCGCCCGGCGCTGCAATGGCCGGTTGCCTTGTCGATGCCGACCCATGCCAGATCGCCGCGGGCACCTATCATATCGAGAGGCCAAGCGGGATCGATCCGACAGTCGTGCTGCCGGCGGTCGAGTTTTTGCACGGATGGGGCGCATCAGGAGAGGCGACGCTCGCCAATCGTGGTATGGTGGAGGCGCTGCTGGAGCGGGGCTATGCGGTGATTGCCCCCGACGGGCGGCTTCGAGACACCGGGCCGGGGCGCACTTGGGATTTTCATCCGGCGCGGTCCAGCGTTGCAATGCGAGACGAAGCGGCCTTTCTGGCTGCCGTGGCGGATGACGCGGCCTTGCGGCACGGGATCGACCGCGATCGGGTGATCCTGGCCGGGTTTTCAATCGGCGGGTCCACGACCAGCTATGTTGCGTGCAAGACGCCGGATGCCTTTGCAGCCTTTGCGCCGGTTGCGGGAAGTTTCTGGAACCCGCTGCCACAGGGGTGCGCTGGGCCGGTGCGCTTGCTGCATGTTCACGGCTGGACCGATACCACGGTCCCGCTGGAAGGACGCCGCCTGCGGTCTGGCGTGACGCAGGGGGATGTTTTTGCCTCGATGGCGATCTGGCGGCAGACCAACGGCTGCGCGCAGCCCCGCCCCGATGGTTTTGAGCGTACCCCCGACTTTCAGATGCGGCGCTGGACAGGTTGCACATCGGGGTCCGCGTTGAACTTTGCGTTGCATGGTGGGTCGCACAGCATTCCGAAAGGCTGGGCCAATCTGGCTTTGGATTGGTTCGAAGGGCTTTAGCCGATCCCGCGAAAGGCGTCGTTTTCCTTTGGGCTCGGGATCCGATACATCTGCGTTCGCGCGCAAGCATCGGAACCGAAAAAGCGAAAGTCAGCAAAATCTTGCCGAACCTTCGACCAACCAGATGCGCGATGACCCGATTGTGTGCGAACAAAATTCTGCGCCCTGACGGCTTTGGGTTGGAATTGCGGTTCGGTTGGCATATCCCGACTGGGGATGACTCGGCGAACCAGGGTGGGTTGATGCGTAATTTGCTGATCGGGTTCTGTTTGACGTGGTTGCTGGTTGCGTGCGACGCAAGCAAGTCCGACTTCCCCGTGCGCAGCGAAGCCGTCCGATCCGAGGTGGAAGAGCTGTCGACCAATGTTGCGATCGTGCAACTGACGGCTGACAATATCGAGACATACAACACCCCACGAAACCTGTCTGGCTCGCGGTCTTCGGCACCGAGTGCCACCTGGAACTACCGGGTTGGGGTGGGGGATGTACTGGATATCACCATCTGGGATCACCCGGAACTGACGGCAGGCGCGGGTGTGCGTACCCCCGAACAGTCAGGTCAGCGCGTCCAGGCTGATGGCAGTTTCTTTTACCCATACGTCGGGCAAGTGCAGGCCCGCGGTCTGACGCCTGAAACAATCCGCGACGATCTGGCGGCGAAACTCGCGGATTTCATCCCCGATCCACAGGTCGATGTCCGGGTGGCCGGCTACCGCAGCCAGGCCGTTTCGGTGACTGGCGAGGTCAAGACCCCAACCCGGCAGCCTCTGACCGATGTCGCGTTGACCCTGCTGGACGCGATCAACGCCGCAGGCGGTCTGACAGAGCAGGCCGATCCGCGACGGGTCACGCTGCGCCGCAACGGAAACAACTACATGGTCGACATGCAGGCTTTCCTGGAACAGGGCGTGCGCGTCAACAACCCGGTGCTGTTGAATGGCGATGTGGTCAGCGTGGGGCGGATCGAACTGCTGGAGGCCTACCTTCTTGGCAACATCGTGCAGCCGTCGACGATTGATCTGACGAAGGAAAACATCACCCTGACCCAGGCAGTGACCCGCGTTGGCGGACTTGCCGAAGATCGCGCGGACGCGCGCGGCATATTCGTATTCCGCGATACGCCTGCCGGCATCACGGTCTACCAGCTTGATGCGTCGAACCCGGTCGCCTACCTTCTGGGCGCACGTTTTACCGTGATGCCGCAAGATGTTATCTATGTGACCTCTGCCCCGCTTTATCGCTGGAACCGGTTGATATCGAGCATCCTTCCCACGCTCACCACAGCCGGCGCGGTCAGCAACATTGGCGCAGTCAGCAGCCTTGGCACGAATTAGGTAGACATGATCAGTTCCGTTCTGGTGGTTTGTGTTGGAAACATCTGTCGCTCGCCTCTGGGTGAACGGGCGTTGCGGCAGGGCGTGCCCGGTTTGCCCGTCACATCTGCCGGTCTGGCCGCGGTGGTCGGCGCGGGCGCGGACGAAACCGCTTCGGCAGTCGCCACCGAAGCGGGCGTCGATCTGTCGGGCCATGTTGCCCGGCAACTGACGCTTCAGATCGGACAGGCCCATGACCTGATCCTGGTGATGGAACCGGCACACCGGGCCGAGATTTCCCGGCGGTACCCGCAGTTGTCCGGACGCACGATGCTGTTTGATCACTGGACAGGCGCGCAGGGAATTGCCGATCCCTACCGCATGGCCGAAGCGTTTCATCGCGAAACCAGAGACCAGATCCTGCAGGCCGCAAAGGCGTGGGGCGCGCGGCTTGGAATAAAAGCCACGTGACTGTTTGGTTTGCCGAAACAGTACAACCTATCGCCCAATAACGGCATCGCGTCTTGACGCGGGCGAACGGCTGGCTAAAGCCTACGAGAAGCGTACACAGGAACTTTGATGACGACAGTCGATGCCCGTCCGGCAGCACCAGAAGATGACGAGATCAACATCCTCGAGCTTGCGGCCGCCTTATGGGCGGGAAAGTTCTATATTGCGATCGCAACAGCGTTGGCGCTTCTTCTGGGGGGGTTGTTCGTTCTGCGGACAGAATCGATCTTCCGCGCTGAAGGTTTGCTGCAACTTGAAACAAAGGGCGGATCGCTGGCTTTGCCTGCCGGGATGCAAGGCCTGCTTGGCGGCGGCGGGTCGCAATCGCCAAGCGAAGCCGAAATAGAGATCATGAAATCGCATCTCGTCCTGGGCGAGGCGGTTCAGACACTCAATTTGCAAACCTCTGCTGCGCCGCGAAAACTTCCGATCCTCGGCATGCTGCCGGTGCGGCTTGGACTTCCGGATCCGGGCATAGGATTGATCGCCCGATATCAATGGGGAAACGAGGCGATCAAGGTCGGCGAGTTGGAAGTGCCACCCGATTGGTTGGGTGAAGACCTTGTACTGACGATCACCGGGCCGGAAACCTATTCGGTTGAATTGCCCGATGGCTCCTTGGTAGACGGCACCGCGCGCGTGCGTGCAACCCAGGCCGAAATAGGATTTTCATTGGTCGTCGATCAATTGGAAGGACCGAACGGGCGGCAATTCGTTGTCATCCGAGAGTCGCTGCCCGAAGCGGTCATCAAGTTGAAAAAGGCACTGGCAGTCTCTGAAAGCCCGCGCGGCTCGTCAATTCTGCGGATCTCATTTACCGACCCGTCTGCACGCCGTGCCGAACGCATTCTGAATGCCATATCAGAAGCCTATCTGGCGCAAAACATCGACCGATCCGCCGCAGAGGCCCGCAACAGCCTCGTCTTCATCGAAAATCAGCTTCCGATCGCCGAATTGGAAGTGACCGATGCGCAGAATGCTTTGAACGCCTATCGCCAGCAGCAACAATCCGTCGATGTGGACTATGAAACCCGCAGTTTGCTGGAACGCGCCACGGATATCGAGACTGCGCTCAGCGCGTTGACCCTGCGGGAAGAGGGCATCAAGGAACGATTTACGATCAACCATCCGGTTTACGAGGCGCTGCTTCAAGAGCGTGCGACGTTGCAGGAACAACTCGATGATTTGCGCGGACTTGCCTCAAATCTGCCAGAAACGCAAAAGGAAATTTTCAACCTGACGCGTGATCTTGAAGTCGCGCAGCAGGTGTATGTGCAATTGCTGAACCGCGAACAGGAGTTGCGGGTTGTTCAGGCGTCAACTGTCGGGTCCGTGCGCATTATTGACGCAGCTTACGCGCGCAATATCCGGATTTGGCCGCGCACTTCGTTTACACTCGCTGTGGCGATGCTGGCAGGAATGGTCGTCGGTGCTATCTATGTACTGGTCCGTCGTGCCCTGCGGCGTGGCATTCGCGGCGCGCAGGATATAGAGGCAATCGGATTGCCGGTGTTTGCGACGATATCCTATCTGCACAAAGCTTCCGATCACCGCAACCGGAAGGGCTTTTTGCCGATCTATGCAGTTACAACACCGGATGATGTTGTGGTTGAGGCGATGCGTAGCCTTCGGACTTCTTTGCATTTCGGCATGCTTGACGCCACCAGCAAATCAATTCTGATGACCTCTGCCGCACCGGCGGCCGGCAAGAGCTTCATCTCTGTGAACCTCGCAGCGGTTGCCGCACAGGCCGGACAAAGAGTGTGTCTGATCGACGCAGACTTGCGGAAGGGGTATTTGCGGCGGTATTTCGGGAAGGAAAGGAATAATCCTGGTCTCAGCGAATATCTCGCTCGGGAAAAGACCTTGGAAGAGGTCATGTTCCGCGGGCCCGTGGAAGGGCTGACAGTCATCACCTCGGGACGCTTCCCGCCCAATCCGTCGGAATTGCTGATGCGTGCCGAGTTCGAAACACTTCTTGGGATTTTGGACAAGTCTTTTGATTTGATCATAATTGATGCGCCGCCAACTCTGGCTGTGACGGATCCAGTCGTGATCGGTCGTTATGCTGGCGCTCGCATTCTGGTAGCGCGACATCTAGAGACTGTGGTTGGGGAATTGGAGGCCGTCCGGCGGGCTTTTGAAGCAACTGGCAGCAAATTGACCGGTGCCATTTTGAATGGTTATAAGGCCGGTGAAGTCAGTCAGTACGGTGACAAGTTTCAAGCGTATAACTATAGATACAGTTATAAACGCGAGCCTGGCGATCAGTCATGATTTGTCATCCAACAAATACCGACCTATAGGATGGCATGCCTCAAGTCTAGCTTCCAGTGATGAGCTTTCTGCCAATGGAGCCTTGGTTTGCAAATTGATTTTCCGGGCAAAGGGCAAATTATTCTGAAGTGAAATCTACGGATCTCTTTGCTGCAACTACTCACATCTCTGCGGAAATCTTTGCGATCTGTCAAAAAGGTGGACAACTGGCAAAGCGTTGAGCATGGCTTCTGCAGCATGGCGCCCCGGGTATTGGTTTCCGCGCAAAGGTTGTCAAACGTCGTGCCTCCTTCAGGAAGTTACAACGCGCGACCTGCGCGGGGCGCATGGAGATTGATGTCACCGGAAGCGCGCAACTGTCACCGCGCCGAAGAGAGACCCCATGCCAACCACAAAAGGGATCATCAATTCAAGAAGCTGCGTTGATCGCACTCCTTCTTTCGATTGATCTTTTGAACTGATCCGAAAGCAAATGCAATCCGATACCAGCGAAAGCGACCATGCACGCTCGACGGCGCGGTTCGACGAGACTGCGCCGTGTGTCAGCCTTGCGACGAAAAGAATGCCACGCGGGCGGTCCATTGGTTGGCCGGAAAGTCAACAATCTGCCCCGGAACACCTAGCAAAGTCGACACCCAGTAGGTATACGTCGATCAATATTCTGACTTCCCGGCTCGGGGTTTGATCTGGCGGTCATGACCTGAGAAGGTTGCGGAAGCGTGTGGTTCTTGCAGGGAATGACTTATTGAGTCCCATGCTATTGCGTTTGGTAAACATGAATCGGACCGGAAAGCGTGCCTTGCAGGCCGTTGTGGACGGTTTTTTGCTGATCGCAGTTTTCATATTCTCAATGTGGCTGAGACTTGATAGCACGTCTTTCATGGCGGTCCCAAAAGTATGGTTGGCAATGGTTGCTGTGGTGCCGCTTTCCCTGCTTTTGTTTGTGTATCTGGGCTATTATCGCGCCGTCATCCGTTATATTTCCGCACGCGCTTTGGCGACCATTCTTTTGGGTTCTGTCGTTTCAGGTATCATTCTGTCGATCACGGCGACCCTTGGGGGATTGCCAATACCCAGATCGGTGCCACTGATCTTTACTGTGCTGACCTTTCTTTGTCTTGGAGGGGTTCGTTTCGGTTTTCGTGAATTGGTGTTCAGCAGCCAGAATCGCCGAAAGAAACGTGTCGTGATCTATGGCGCCGGCGTGGCAGGGCGACAGCTTTCGCAAGTTCTTCGCCAGGGTACTGAGTATTTGCCGATCGCGTTCATTGACGACTCGGCGTTTTCCCAAGGCACACTTATCGGGGGGTTGCGTGTCTATGGCCCCGATCAAGTGGATCAGTTAATCCGATTCAATACTGTAGAAGCGGTATTGCTGGCTCTGCCTTCGGCTACCAAACGGCGGCGGAGTGAGATTCTGAAGTCTCTTGAGCGCTATCCGCTGCATCTGCGGACAATTCCGGGCATTGATGAGATCTTGACTGGAAAGGCGCGAATTGACGATTTGAACGAGATCGGAATTGAGGACCTTTTGGGGCGGGACCCGATTGAGCCGCGGGCCGACCTTATGTCGGCAAATACGCGTGGTAAGGTGGTGATGGTAACCGGGGCTGGGGGTTCAATTGGCAGTGAGCTTTGTCGGCAGATTCTTCTTCAGTCACCTCAGCATCTCGTGCTTTTTGAACTCTCGGAACTCGCACTGTACAAGATTGAACAGGAATTGGTTGCGAAAAGGGACCAGCATGGTTTAAAAGTCCAGATAAGTGCTGTTCTTGGATCCGTCCAGTCAGAGAGCAGGGTTGAACGCACCTTGCGTACGTGCAAGGTGCAGACAGTTTACCATGCCGCTGCTTACAAGCATGTTCCTTTGGTTGAGCATAATGTGGTTGAGGGTATCCGCAACAATGTTCACGGCACGATTGCTGTTGCAAAGGCTGCGATTGAGACTGGCGTCGAATCGTTCATTTTGATTTCTACAGACAAGGCGGTGCGCCCTGCAAATGTCATGGGTGCATCAAAGCGCCTGGCCGAAATGGTTTGTCAGGCACTTGCGAAATCAACGCCTAAAGGTGCGACAAAACTGTCCATGGTTCGGTTCGGGAACGTGCTTGGGTCATCTGGATCAGTCATCCCATTGTTCCAGCAGCAAATTGCAACTGGTGGTCCGATCACTGTCACGCATCCGGACATAACTCGTTTCTTCATGACAATACCCGAGGCCGCGCAACTGGTCATTCAGGCCGGTGCTATGGCGCAGGGCGGAGATGTGTTTGTGCTGGACATGGGGGAACCGGTGCGAATTGCAGATCTTGCAGAGAAGATAGCGCGTTTGCATGGGCTCAGCCCAGTTGTCATTTCCAGTGATCAACGGGGAAAGATCAAGCCGAATGAAATCGGAATTGTCTTTACCCAACTGCGCCCCGGAGAGAAACTGTTTGAGGAACTCTTGATTTCCAATAATCCGCAGTTGACGGCACATCCGCAAATCATGACTGCGACGGATTTCTGCCAGAACTTGGAGGAAGTGTTGGCGATTGTTGAGAAACTTTCGATAGCCTGCGACAATTCGGACGTGGATCGTATCAAGGCCTTGTTGATAGAGGCGCAGACAGGTTATTTGCAACACGCTTGAAGGTTCTGTTGCAGATTCCGAACGACATCGCGATGCGAGTTCGTATCTCTTATGGGGCGGTGGGTGGCTGCATGCTATCAATCGAAGTTCGGTTGTGGTTGAGATGTTTGATTGAAGAGCATGAGAGTGAAAAGTTGACCGTACTTGGACTGCGTTGTTGCAACCAGACTTCTTGAGGACTTTCACTTGGGGCGCATTCTTTTTTTGAGCCAGTTGTTTGATCCGGAACCCACTTTGAAGGGTTTGCATTTCGTGCGGGAACTCGCCCGGCATGACATAGAGGCCGAGGTCGTTACCGGCTTTCCCAATTACCCTGGTGGCAAGATTTACCCCGGGTTTCGCAAGCGATGGCTGGAGCGGCAAGCCATTGACGGGATTGCAGTTATTCGGCTGGCAACCTACATGTCGCATAGTTCCAGTACGGCCAAACGCATTGTGTGCTATGCCAGTTTTCTTGTCACGTCGCTGTTTTATATGCTGTTCATGGCGAAGCGTTCGGATCTGGTTTATGTTTATTATCCGACACTTACCGCCGGACTTTCTGCTGTTTGTGCGAAGTGGGTCCGTCGCACTCCCGTAGTTCTGGACATTCAGGACATGTGGCCTGATTCACTGGGCGCCTCTGGAATGATGACGAACCGCTATCTACTTGGAATTGCAAATTTCCTGTGTGGTGTTCTTTATCGCAACTGCAACCATATCCTTGTGCAATCTCCGGGTTTCAAGCGGTTGCTGATTGAACGTGGCGTGCCGCCTGTAAGAATTACTGTGCTTTACAATTGGGCAGACGAGGCTTCGCCGGAGGGAGCAGAGAAGGCCGGCGATGCTGCTTGTGCAGGGTTTGTTGCCGGCGACGGGATCCGCTTTTTGTTTGCTGGAAACATGGGTTCTGCGCAGGGGCTTTCGGCCTTGGTTGATGCGGCGCGATTGTTGCAGGACGCAGGAGCAAATGCGACGCTGTTGTTGATGGGTGGTGGGACCGAGCAACCTGGGCTGGAAGCACAGGCAACCCGTTTGGGATTGAACAACCTGCGCTTTCTACCTCGGGTGCCAATGTCGGACGTGCAGGGATATCTGTCTGGGGCCGATGTCTTGATTGTTCATCTCAAGGATGAGCCTCTGTTCCGGGTCACGATTCCGTCGAAGACCCAAGCCTATCTTCGGGCCGGTCGCCCCATTCTGATGGCAGCACCGGGGGATGCCGCCGATCTGATTGACCGGGCCGGGGCGGGTGTGATCGCTATTCCGGAAGATCCGCGGGATCTGGCGGACAAGATGTTGTTGTTGGCCGGTCTGACCCCAGACGAATGCGCCGAGATGGGCGCGAGGGGGCTCAGGTTTTACAGGGCCAATCTTGCGATGACTCTGGCAATCGACAAGACCGCCGAAGTCATCAAAGCCCACTGGCGCGCGGGTGCCAAAGCAGAGTAAGACCCGTAAAACCAATGCGAGTGCCGGGCGTTCAAACTGTGGGGGCAGGGTGTTGAAGCGGTTGATTGATGTGGTGGGTGGAACGCTTTGCCTTGTGCTGCTGTCGCCGGTTCTGCTGATCGTAGCACTACTGATCCGGCGCAAGATGGGGGGGCCGGTTCTGTTTGCGCAAGTCAGGCCGGGCCTGCGAGGGCGGCCGTTCCGGATGTTCAAGTTCCGGTCGATGAGCAATGCAACCGATGCTGCGGGTCGGGTCTTGTCTGATGCCGAACGGCTGACATCGCTGGGCCGATTTCTGCGTGGATCCAGCCTCGATGAGTTGCCCGAGCTGTGGAACGTCTTGAAGGGCGAGATGAGCTTGGTTGGCCCGCGCCCGCTGTTGATGGACTATCTTCCGCTGTATTCCCCGACCGAGGCGCGGCGGCATGAGGTGAAGCCCGGGGTGACCGGCTGGGCGCAGATAAATGGTCGCAACGCGCTGACTTGGGACGAAAAGTTTGCGCTGGATGTCTGGTATGTCGATCATCATTCCTTGCGGCTGGACATGAAGATACTCTGGCTGACGATCCGCAAGGTGGTGATGCGCGAGGGCATCAGTGCGGCAGGCGAGGCAACGATGCCGCGATTTACCGGCGAGGCCCGGAAGTGACCCCCCTTTACGGCATCTATGGTGCGAGCGGCTTTGGCAGAGAAACCCTGCCTTTGTTGCGTGCGAAGCTAAAAGACACCGGGGCGCAACTGGTGTTCATCGACGATTCTGAAGGCCCGGCATCGGTCAACGGCCAGGCGCGTGTGTCATGGGATGGCTTTTTGTCCTTGCCCGCGTCGTCGCGCCATGTCTGCCTTGCCATCGCGAATTCGGCCTTGCGCGAAACCCTTGCTGCAAAGTGCGAGGCGGCTGGTGTTGGCTTCGTGCAGGTGCGCGCAGCCAATGTCGTTGAACTGGACGGCGTGGTGATCGGTGAGGGGGCCATTTTGTCGCCTTTCGTCATCCTGACCTCCAACCTGACGATCGGGCGGCATTTTCATGCCAATATCTATTCCTACGTGGCGCATGATTGCGTGATCGGGGATTTCGTGACTTTTGCCCCGAATGTCATGTGCAACGGGAATGTCAGAATTGAAGACCACGCCTATATTGGCACCGGCGCTGTGATCAAGCAGGGGCAACCCGGACGCCCGACGGTGATCGGGCGAGGGGCTGTTGTCGGCATGGGGGCGGTCGTCACGCGCGATGTTGCCGCAGGTGAAACCGTGGTGGGCAATCCGGCGCGCCCGCTTGTGAAAGGATAATCGATGCTGAACACGCCTTTTTCGCCTTGGCCGTCCTTTACCGAGGAAGAGGCACTTGCGGTTGCCGAGGTTGTCCGGTCCAACCGGGTGAACTATTGGACCGGCACGGAATGTCGCGAGTTCGAGAAGGAGTTTGCAATCTGGTGCGGCACGGCCCATGCGGTTGCGCTGACCAACGGCACGGTGGCGCTGGATTTGGCGTTGCAGGCACTGGGGATCGGGCCGGGTGACGAAGTGGTGGTGACGCCGCGTACGTTCCTCGCGTCGGTGTCCTGTGTGGTCAATGCCGGGGCGGTGCCGGTGTTTGCCGATGTCGATGCAGATAGCGGCAACATTACCGCAGATACGATTGCTGCAGTGCTGACGCCGCGGACGAAAGGGATCATTGCCGTGCATCTGGCCGGTTGGCCCTGTGACATGGACCCGATCATGGCGCTTGCCGCTCGCCACGGTCTGAAGGTGATCGAGGATTGTGCGCAGGCGCATGGCGCGCGCTACAAGGGGCGGATGGTCGGCTCGATCGGGCATGTCGGGGCGTGGTCGTTCTGTCAGGACAAGATCATGACGACGGGCGGCGAGGGTGGCATGGTCACCACCAATGACCGCGCGTTGTGGGCGGCGATGTGGGCCTACAAGGACCACGGCAAAAGCCATGACGCGGTTTACAATCGCAGCCATCCGCCGGGCTTTCGCTGGTTGCATGAAAGCTTCGGCACCAACTGGCGTATGATCGAGATGCAGGCGGTGATCGGGCGCATCCAGCTGCGGCGGATGGCCAACTGGACGGCGGCCCGCGCGCGCAATGCAGCAGGACTGGCCCATGCGATTGCGCCCCATGCCGGCCCGGATGGCCCGGTTCGTCTGCCTGAATTTGGGTGCGCGGGGTGTCTGGGGTGCAACGAGGACACCGGCTGTCAGCATGCAAACTACAAATTCTACCTCTACGTCCGGCCTGAAAACCTGCCCGAAGGCTGGAATCGCGACAGGATCATTGCGGAAATTGTCGCACGAGGGGTGCCGGCCTATCAGGGCTCGTGTTCCGAGGTCTATCTGGAAAAGGCGTTTGACGGAACGGGCTGGCGTCCCGAGCACCGCCTGCCTGTCGCCCGCGCATTGGGCGAGACGAGCGTGATGCTGCTGGTGCATCCGACCCTGACCGAGGCCGAAATCGCCAAGACCGGATCGGTTCTGGCCGAGGTGTTGCACTCGATGCAACACGCCGCCGCGGCATAGGGCGCGGCGCGGTCAGGTTAGATCGTTCATCCGGATGCCGTCCCAGCCGTTTGACAGCCGCGCGGTGCCCAAGATCAGATTCAGCACCCGTTCAGAGGTATTGGTGATCGCGTAATCCGCGGGCAGGGGCGTGGGGCGGCCTTCGGCCAGACGTTCGGCATGCAGGCGGGTGGCGGCCGCGACGGATTCGCGGATCGTGTCGCGGTTCAGGCCGGTCACGATGATGCAGCCGACATCCATCGCCTCGGGCCGCTCGATCGCATCGCGCGGGGTGATGGCCGGAAAGCCCAGGATCGAGCTTTCCTCGGCAATCGTGCCGCTGTCGGAAATGGCACAGAAGGCGTTCATCTGCAGCGCGTTGTAGTCGTGAAAACCGAAGGGCACCATGGTCTGCACGCGGGGGTCAAAGGTCCCCGCCTCGCCCAAAGCCTCCAGCCGTTTGCGGGTGCGGGGATGGGTCGAAAGGATCACCGGCATGTCGTAATCCGCCGCCAGCGCGTTCAGCGTATCGCGCAGGGACCGCAGCCGGTCGGCGTTGTCGACGTTTTCCTCGCGGTGCAGGGACGCGATGAAATAGCCCTGCGGGCGCAGGGACAGCCGCGACAGCACGTCGGATGCCTCGATCTGCGGCAGGTAGTGCTGCAAGATCTCGCGCATGGGCGAACCGGTCAGATAAATGCGACGATGTTGGATGCCTTCCGACAAAAGGTGCCTGCGGGCGTGTTCGGTATAGACCAGATTGAAATCCGAGATGTGATCGACCAGCTTGCGGTTGGTCTCTTCGGGCACGTTGCGGTCATAGGACCGGTTGCCCGCCTCCATGTGATAGACGGGCACCTTCAGTCTTCGCGCCATGATCGCCGAAATCGCCGAGTTGGTATCGCCCAACACCAGCACCGCCTCGGGCTTTTCCGCCCGGATCACCCGCTCGCTTTCGATCAGGATCTTGCCCAGCGTTTCGCCCAAAGACCCGCCGCCGGTGCCAAGGAAATGGTCGGGCTGGCGCACGCCAAGGTCCTTGAAGAAGACCTCGTTCAACTCGTAGTCCCAGTTCTGTCCGGTGTGGACGATCTTGTGATCGGTGAAGTCGTCAAGCCGTGCCATGACGCGCGACAGGCGAATGATCTCTGGCCGGGTGCCGAGGATCGTCATCACTTTCAGCTTGGTCATCGTCAGTCCTGCAATACGGGATCGAAGTAGGTGTCGGGGGCCGCAGGGTCGAACAGGTCATGCGTCCAGAACAGCGTCAACAGCGGCGCATCCCCGATGTTCTGGATGGAGTGGGTGTGTAACGTCGGCATGTCAACCGGCGCGGGGGTGTCGCCCGACACGCGATACTCCCACACCGGGCCGCCAAGGGCGCGGCGGACGCGAATCATCGCCTGACCTTGCAGCACCAGAAACCGTTCGACCTTGTGCAGGTGAAAATGATCGCCGCGCGTGATGCCGGGCTCGGTCCAGGACAGGAATGTCTGCCCGCCGCCACCGCCCTTTGCCGCCTCGAACAGGGTGCCTCGGGGGTCGGTGTTCAGCTTCAGCGGGCGGGGGAAGCCTGCGGGATACAAGGCGGCGCGGTATGTGTTGAAGAGATCGCGGGTGAAGGGATCGGACAGGTCGGGGTAAAGGTTGGCGGCATAATCGGCGTGAAAGCGTTGCAGCGTTTCAAAAAGCCAAGGCACCTCGGTCGGGCGGGGTTCAGGCACCAACTCGCCGCTGTGCCCTAAAAGCGCCGCGTCGATCGCCATCTTGGCCGCAGCCCCGGCATGCAGCAACTGCACCCGCCCGTTCGGGTCGATCTGTGGGCTTTGCCCCGCGATCACCGCCTCGATGAAGGTGGCGGTGACGTTGTTATACCGGGGCCGCGCGCCTTCGCCGAAGATATGCGGCAGGATCATGTTGGTCAGACCGCCCACACCGGCCAGAACCTCGGCGGCGCGGCGTTTCGAAACCCCATAGACCGTGTCGATCCGGGCATGGGTGGAATTGGCATAGACCACATGCGGCCTGGCCCCTGCATCCGCACAGGCCGCAGCCAACCGCGCGGCAATCGCCGGATTGCCGTCGCGCACCTCGTCCTCGGTGCCGCGATTGACCCCGGCGAAATGCAACACGGCATCCGTCCCAGAAACCGCCTGTGCAAGCTCGGCGTCGTCCAGAAACGCCGCGTGATTCAGTGTCACCAAGTCATATGGCGCAGGCTGCTTGCGAAACCGCGCCGCGCAATTGGGGGCATGCAACCGCGCCGCCGCATGCCAGCCCAGAAGACCGCCAGCCCCGGTGACGACGATCTTCATGCCCAGCCGTCCAACTCGGCCCGCACCTCTTTCAACGACAGCAACAGCGTCTTGACCCCCGCCACATCCAGCCGCTCGGCGTTGTGCGAATGGTAGTCCTCGTGCTGCACCGTGTCCTGTTCGCCCTCGCTGACATAGGCCGAATAGTTCAGATCGCGGGCGTCCATCCGGATGCGGTAGTAGTCTCCCATATCCTCGGATTGCCCCAGTTCCTGCGCCGAGGCGAGAGTCTCATAGAGCTTTTCCGCATGCCGCCAGCCGATATGTTCGACCGGGTGATCGGGACGGCCAAAAAGCTCGATCAACGCTTGCACCAGATCAGCAATGGTCGCCGCCGGGGCCTTGCGCACAAACAGATCGCCCTGCCGTGCATAGTCAAACGCATGATGCACCAGCGCCACCGAGTCGCGCAGCGGCATCAGAAAGCGGGTCATCTTCGGTTCGGTGATCGTGATCGGGCGGCCCGCCTTGATCTGCTGGATGAACAGCGGAATGACCGACCCGCGCGAATACATCACATTGCCATAGCGCACCATCGAGATCGTGGTGGCGGCATCCGGCCCGATGGCGCGGGCCTGGGCCTGGGCGATCTTTTCCATCATCGCCTTGGACATGCCCATCACGTTGATCGGCTGCACTGCCTTGTCAGTCGAAAGGCAGACGACCGAGCGAACTCCGTTCATTACGGCCGACCGGACAATGTTCTCGGACCCCAGGATGTTGGTGCGCACCGCCTCCATCGGAAAGAATTCGCATGACGGCACCTGTTTCAGGGCTGCGGCGTGAAAGACGCAATCCACCCCGGCCATCGCGCGATCCACGCTTTCGCGGTCGCGAACATCACCGATGAAATAGCGGACATTGGCGTTGCGCAGCGTGTTGCGCATCATGTCCTGCTTTTCTTCGTCCCGCGACAACACGCGGACTTCCCTACAACCTCGTCCAAGCAGATCGAGCAGCATGGTCTTCCCAAACGATCCGGTGCCGCCGGTAATGAGGGTCGTACTTGGGGTCATCTGTCAGAACTTTCATGCGTTTTCACCCGTCTATCTGGACGGGTTTCCTTCAAAGTTCAAGTTGATCCGAAGCGTGCCTACACCGCGCCGCCGATTGCCAAGACGAACGCAATCGCCGTGCGGCTTATCAGCGCCGCTGGCATGAATGCGATAGCCTATCTTCAGGTTACAGACCCGAAAATGCCCGGGCAGATAACAACATATTGCTATTCCAGCGACCCGACAGGCTTGCGCCGATCCGCGCGCGGATGTCATGAAGGACAGGACTGTGACAGAAGGCTTGGTCACTGGCCCTGGGTGATGTAAGTGGCCGTGGAACTTTGCGCCTGCGGCCGGACCACATCCATGGGCGGATCGTTGACAGGTATCCCCAGGAGAGACCCGGTTTGGCCATCTACGCGTTCTTCTGGTCGGCTTCGCTGTTGTCAGGGCTGGCGATCAGGCACCGGTTAACAACGAACCTGTTTCTGATCGCCGTATTCCTGTTCATCGGTCTGCGCCTTGATACAGGCTTTGACTGGCCCGTCTACAAAGCGATTTTCGAGGACTTTCAGGGCGAATTCTCTTTGGCAAAGATTGCGATCTATTCGCAGCTTTACGGGCAAGAGCCGGGATTTCTGTTGTTCATGGGTGTGACATCCCAGTACTTTCCGAATTACGAGTTTTTTCAGGCTCTTGTGACGATAGCGCTTTTGTGGTCAACGGTCTTTCTGTGCCGTGTGCTGGGTGTCAAGAAGGTCGCTTTGGTGATCGCGATTGCGCTTACCTACCTCATGTGGGGGGTTGGCTTTTCCACCTTGCGCCAAAGCATGGCGATTTCCTTTTTCAATTTTGGCCTGGTCTTTTTCTTGCGAAAACAGGCCGTATGGGGCGGTTTGCTTTTTGCGACGGCAATTCTGTTTCAACTAAGCAGCCTGGTCTACATCGCGGCTTTCGTTGCATCCCGCTACCTGTGGCGCACCAAAAAGCCGCCATCCCTTTTGGCTTACGTGTTGGTTGTGGGTGGTGCAGCTTTCGCGGCACCTTTGGCGCTGCGGACGATCTCGGCGATTTCATCCTTTGCGGCGACGAAGCTCGAGTTCTATCTTGCCATTCTGGAGCAAGCGGGCGGTTTGCAACTGGGCCTCAACGACATTGCGTTTCTTCTGCTTTTCGCCGGAGCGGCGCTTCTTGCCTCGCGCAGTATGGTCCGCCCCGGAAGTGAGACACTCTATTCAAATGAAATCAGGCGGCTGATCATGGTGCTGTCAGCCATCGGCGCTGCCAGCACGTTCCTTTCGGTTCTGCGCGACCGTGTCTCTTATGAATTGTTCATCTTGATCAGCATCTGCGTGATGCTGCCCGGCGTACGATTTCGCTGGCTTTTTGTGACGTTTTTCGTGGCCTTTGGCGTGATCAACACAGTGATCTACACCTTTGGCTTTCCATCGCGGCTTGCATTCTCGCCGTATCAGAACGTGATCGTCAGCTATCTTCTGGAAATCCCGAATACCGGCCCTGATCGCAGCGCAAACTTTGTGCAAACGCTGCGGGATATGGAAGCGCGCTAGTCGCCGCGTCTGGCCTTGCGGGCAGATAAGGACCGATGACCGGACCCACTTGCCCGTACAGGATAACCCTGTAGAAGGCAGCGTGAATGTCCTGACTGTTTCTGGAGCCCCCTGCATATGTCGGACAAGGTCAGTTTTGCCCAGCCGAACGATGAGCCTGAGAGGGTGATTTCAAGTCATGCAGGCCCGCATTTCCATGACCCAGACAGCGGTATCGAGGCAAAACGAATTGTCTTTCTGGGCGGCTTGCTGCTTGAAAGCCAGAGAGAAGAGATCGAACGCTGTTCGCTTGCCGGTGTTCAGTATGCAGCGGATGCCTTGCAGCGGGCCCTGCTGAAGGGGCTGATCCAGTTTTCCGATCTTGATGTGCGACTGGTCAATGTGCCTTACGTCGGATCCTATCCGAAAACATATCGCAAGGTCTGGTTTCCCGCCGTGACGGACGTGTTGTTTGGTACCGTGCCGGTAAGTGGCATGGGTTTCTTCAACCTGATGGTCTTGCGCGACCATTCGCGGCAGGTGGCTGCCTTCCGGGGGCTGTTGCCGGCTGTTGAAGGCGCAGGCGACTGCGTCATCGTTGCGTATTCGGCGCATTTGCCGTTCATTCGTGCGGCATTGCGGTGCCAGAGGCGGCACCCGGCCGTCCGAATCTGTGCTGTCGTGCCGGATCTGATCGAACACATGGATGCCTATTCCGGTCTGCGCAAACTCATCGCGCAGCGTCGTGGCAGCGTCTTTCGGAAACTGGCGCGCAAGATCGACTATTTCGTTGTTCTGACGCGTCATATGGCAGAACCGATCGGGGTCGGCCCTGACAAGCATGTCGTCGTTGAAGGCATCCATGATGCCGAACCCGGCGCGCCAGACGGCCAATGGCCCGTCGAGCCGGGCCCGATCTTCATCTACACCGGGACGCTGGCGGAACGGTACGGCATCCTGGACCTGCTGGAGGCGTTTTCGCATCTTGAAGTTGCGACGGCGCGGCTGTGGATTTGTGGGGCCGGCGATGCGGAAAACACGGTCAAGTCCGCCGCGCTGCACGATTCACGGGTCACGTTCCATGGCCGTGTCCCGCGTGCCGACGCCATTGCATTGCAGTCCCGGGCGCATGTGATGGTCAATCCGCGCCGGCCCGAAGGCGAGTTCACACGCTATTCCTTTCCATCCAAGACGATGGAATATCTGGCCTCGGGGCGACCCGTCGTCATGCACTGGTTGCCGGGGATCCCGGAAGAGTATCGCCCCCATCTGATCTCGCCAGAAACCGGGGATGCGGCGGGTCTTTCGGCGACTTTGCAGCAGGTGGTGGCGATGTCACAAGACGATCTGCGCCGCATCGGTGCTGCGGGGCGTGAATTTGTGCTGACCAGGAAGACGCCGCGCATGCAGATCGCAAAGCTGCTGGCCGGGCTGTTTCCCGGGTGGCACGGGTCGCCGCAGGACGCAGACTGACGTGGCAAAGTGGTCTGGCAATTCGCGCGCCTTGTTCAACGCGATGACATCGAGTTTGTTCAGTCGCGCGGTGATGCTGCTGGCGCCACTGCTGATCATGCCCGCGATGCTGGACCATCTGGGGTCTGCGCAGTTCGGGGTCTGGGTGACCGGCACATCGATCATTTCCCTTGCGGCCTTTATGGATTTCGGAATCGGCAACAGCCTGCTGACGCGCCTTTCAATCCATTATGGGCGGGGTGACGATCCCGCGGCGCGGCGTTGCATCGGGGCTGCGTATCGAATTCTGGGGCTGGTATCGGTTGCAGGCAGCGGGCTGCTTTTTCTGGGCTGGCTTGTCGCTACGGTCTGGTTGGCCGGCAGCGGCGGCATCGCAGGGGGAAGTGCCGCGCTGATTTTCATTATGCTGCTGCTTTTCCTGATCGGGCTTCCGCTGTCGATTGTCTACCGTGTGCTTTATGCCAACCAACAGATGTTGCTTTTCAATATGTTGCAGATTGCCAGTTCGGCATTCAGCGTGATTTTCACGTTCCTGGCGATCCGGGTTGACCTTCCGGCGTTGGCCGTTGCAGCCGTGTTCGGCGCAGTTCCGGTGCTGTTCATGTTGGTGACAACGCTGTGGTATTTTGCGACCTATCCGCGCTATCGCCCTGCCGGTCAGGATTTTCTGCATGGCGACGAAGGGCGTGGTCTGTTCCGCCTTGGGCTTGGGCATCTGGGGCTGGGCATCCTTACGGCAGTCGGGATGAACATCGACATTCCGATCATTCTTTACATGCTGGGCAGCGATGCCGTGACAAACTATGCCTTGCCGTCGCGGATCGGTTCCTTGTTGCTGGTGGTCGTCGTGACCGTTTTCCTGCCATTGTGGAGCATCAACGGTGCGGCCTTGGCCCGACGGGAGTACGACTGGGTTCGGCGCAACACGTTGCGCATGAGCCTTGCCGGCGGCGCTGCGATCCTTGTTCTTGGCGTGGGCCTGATGCTGGGTATCGACCTGATCATGACGCTTTGGGTTGGCAAAGCATTTCCCGATCAGCATCTGGTGATGGTTGCCATGACTGCCGCAACGGTCGTGATTGCGGTGACTTCGCCCTACAACATGGTGCTGAACGCGGTTGGCAAGGTGCGTGTTCAAATCTGGGGGTGGGCGGGTTTTCTTGTTTCTTCGGTGATCTGCAAGATCATTCTGGTTCCGATCTACGGGGCCTGGATCGTTTCAATTGTCACTGCCCTTGCCTATGTCATCTGTATCGCCCCGGCGATTATCGTGTCCGCGCTGAAGGTCACCCGCGACAGGCAGTCGGTCTAGGATCAAGCCTTGCCCGCGTCGCCCGCATTCTGTGGCCAGGTTCAAAAAACTGCCGCGTCGCACCAGCGCGGCATCGAAAAGCGTTTGATTGCGAGTTTGTCGGTTCTGGGCTAGACCTAGGCACGGTCGCTTGGACCGCAGGACCAAGGGATGCGGATCGCCTATTACGCCCCTCTAAAATCGCCCGATCACCCGGTGCCATCAGGAGACCGGCTGATGGCGCGGATGCTGCGCGGGGCGCTGGCGTCGGGAGGGGATGACGTCGCGTTGGTCTCGGATCTGCGCAGCTATTGCGGCGACCCCGACAACACTGAACTGGCGGCGGACATCGCGGACCGTGCCGCATCTGAGCGTTTGCGCATCGCGGCGTCATGGGCCCAGAAAGCGCCGGCACTCTGGGTAAGCTATCATCCCTATTACAAATCCCCGGACCTGATCGGTCCTGCGTTGTGCCGCGATTTCGGCGTGCCATATGTCACGATCGAAAGCTCTTATTCGGCGCGCCGCAATATCAGGCTTTGGGCGTCAAGTCAGGCCGCGGTTCAGCAAGGTTTGACACAGGCTGCTGTCAATATCTGTCTGACGGCGCGCGATCGCGCCGGTATCCTTGCGGCCGTACCCGATGCGCGACTGGCCGATTTGCCACCGTTCATTGATCCGACCCTTTGCCTTGGCGCACGGGGATATCACTCGGGGCCAGTCCGTCTGATTGCCGTGGCGATGATGCGCGCGGGCGACAAGTTCGACAGTTACACGATGCTAGCTGCCGCGCTGACCGGGCTTTACACGCTTGACTGGCGCCTGACGATCATCGGTACAGGGGCCATGGAACCTGCGGTGCACGCCCTGTTCGCGCCGCTGCACGACAAAGTGGATTGGGCGGGTCAGTGCACCCCGGCCCAAGTGGCGGATCATCTGCTGCAAAGCGACGTCTACGTATGGCCCGGATACGGCGAGGCTTACGGATTGGCCTACCTCGAGGCGCAAGCAGCGGGTCTGCCGGTGGTCGCACAACGGGTGGCAGGCGTGCCGGAAGTTGTCACAGAGACGCGCGGCTTGCTGACCCCGCCCGGCGATGTTCCCGCCTACCGAGCAGCCATAGCATCATTGATCACGGATGCCGTCTTGCGCCAACGGCTGGGGCAGGCGGCGCGGACAGAAGTGCTGGCGCGGCATTCGTTTCAAGCGGCTTCGGCGCGGTTGCAGGGCATTCTGGCCGCTGCGGAAAAGGTGAAGGCATGACCGATCCCTATGCGCCGCTGCGTACAGCCCTTGACGGCTTTGCGGCGGCAGGAACCCCGGCCCGGTTCTGGCTTCGCGACGATGACACCGTAGAACCAACAGCGGCGCTTAACCGCCTGCTGGATCTGGGGGCCGAATATGACGTGCCGCTGACGCTGGCGGTCATTCCGCAGCATACGACTCTGGCGCTTGTCGAAAGGCTTGAGGGATGTGCGGTGGAAGTGGTGCCCCATGGCTGGTCGCATCGCAATCATGCGGCACCGGGAAAGAAGTCTTGCGAACTTGGCCCTGACCGACCCGCTGCGTCGGTGCTTGCCGAACTTGCGGCGGGTCTTGCGCATTTGCAGACACTGCATGGCCCGCGGGCAATTCCAGTGCTTGTGCCGCCATGGAACCGCATCGATCGGGCCCTGATCCCGATGCTGCCCGGCGTGGGTTTTACGGGGCTGTCGGTGTTCGGGCCCGAGACGGGCAACCCGCCACCCAAGCGCTGGAATGTCCATGTCGATCTGATCGACTGGCGCGGCACGCGCGGCGGACGCGATCCGGCAGAGTTGGTGGCAGACCTTTTGGCGCGGCTGATGGTTGTGGCGCGGACCGGATCGGCGGTCGGCTATCTGACCCACCACCTGGTACACGATCAGGCTGCCTGGTCATTCACCGAACAGTTGTTCGCAATTACCAGCGAACACCCCGGCGCAGACTGGCAACCGCTGTCCCGGCTTATGGCCGGGGCAGATTGATGACACTCAGCTGACCATCGCGGGCAAAGAACGCACCGGGCAGAATGGCCTGCGCCTGCGCCTCGAGAGCATGCAGATCGGTGTCGGTGCGCCAGGGTGCGTGGTGTGTCATTCCCACCCTGCCAACGCCGGCTGCCTGCGCCAAAGCGATCGCCTGCTGCCATGATGAATGGCCAAAGCCGCGAAACAGCGACATCTCGGATTCCGTATAGCAGGCGTCGTACAGGAACAGATCAACACCTTCGATCAGGCTCAGTACCGCTTCGTCCAGAACACCGGACTGATGTTCGGTGTCGGTGATGATCGCCATCGACCGCCCCCGCCAGGTAATGCGATAGCCCACTGCACCTCCGGGATGGTTCAGATTGCCGGTGCGCAGGGTGATCCCGTCCTCGGGGTGCAATAGATCCCCGGGAGAGAAGTCATGGCACTGAACATGCGCGGGGCAAATGTCGGGCGTTACCGGAAAGAACGGGGGATGCATGAAACTGCGGATCATCGCAGTTGTGGTGCATTCCCGCCCCATATGGCCCGCCCAGATATCGAGCGTCGCCGCAGGATCGAACAATCCGCCGTAGAACGGAAATCCGATGATGTGGTCATAATGGCAATGGGTGAACAACAGGTGCGTCCGCTTGACGCCCTGTGCCTTCAGCGCGCGCCCTGCTGGCAACAGGCCCGATCCTGCGTCGAACAACAGCACATGTTCGCCACAGCGGACCTCGACGCAGCTTGTGCTGCCGCCGAATTCAACGAATTCCGGGCCGGACACCGGCAGGCTGCCCCGCGTGCCCCAGGTGCGCAGTTGAAACAGGTCTGACGTCACGCTATTGCGCCCCGTGGCCTATTGCAGGGGCTGACCGCGCAGCAGGGTCCGGGGTGAGCAGACATGACGACATCCAGCGATCAGAACCGGGCCGTCTTGCGACCCCAGTCAAATCCTAGTGAACCCGTGTGCAAGAAGCGAGAGATGATTTTCAGCGCGCAGCACCGCAGGTTTGCCTGGAAAACGGGCGCATGAACGTGATGCAGGACTTTCGCATCGCCGTTATTGCCGATCCGCATCTGCATGATATTGAGGCGGATTTTGGCACCGGGCCCGGGCGCAGCTTTCGTCCTGCGTCAGATGTCGTCAAATCGCTGCGGGTGTTCAACGAAACCGCCCCTGCCTTGCGCCATGCCCTGACTGACATTGCATCGCGTGGAATTCGGGATGTTGTTCTGCTGGGGGACTTGACGGATGACGGGCAAATTGGGGCTCTTGACGCGTTGCAGCGCCTGTTGGACGAGGCGCGTGGCCGGGGCCTGCAGTTCTGGGCTGTGCCCGGAAATCACGACGTCTTCGCGGATTGCGGGCGGCATCGGTCCCGAAGGATTGCCAATGCGGCGGGCGGATACGATCTGCTGACCAGCGATCCCAACCGCCACGATTCTACGGCGGATGTGGTTCGCCTGGCGCCACGGATGCGGTGCCTGGGTATGCCCGCCGGTCTGCCAGCGCAAACCGGATATCGCCGCGGCCCGCACGATCTGCATTGGGAAACCCCTTTCGGAACCGTCAGCGACCCTGATGCCCGCCGATATGCCGTCAGTTCGGCAGACGGCACCGTGACCCGGTACCTGATGGATGCCTCGTATCTGATAGAGCCCGCACCCGGGGTCTGGCTGCTGATGATCGACGCCAACGTCTGGGTGCCTTACGGTCAGGACCGACCCGAAGGCGCAGACGCCTTTGCCGACGCGACCGACGCGGGATGGACTGCGATGCTGACGCACAAGGCGTTCGTTCTGACCTGGATGCGCGATGTGGCGACGCGCGCGGCGCAGCAGGGCAAGCGGTTGCTGACCTTTTCGCACTATCCGGTGATCGACCCCTTTTTAGACAGCCGCAGAGACGAGATCGCATTTCTGGGCGAAATCCCTTTGTCGCGGCGCTGTCCACCCAAGGCGGTCGCAAATGCAGTTGCCGCGACGGGGATCGGTGTTCATTTCAGCGGTCACTTGCACCTGAATGCCACATCGCGGATCAGTGATGATCCGCATTGGCTGGTCGATGTGGCCGTGCCGTCACTGGCGGCCTACCCTGCGGCCTACAAGATCGTCACGGTGAGCGACCAACTGCACGTGGAAACCATTCCGATCGGCTCCATGCCGATGCCTGCGGACAGTGTCTATCCGGAAAAGCTGGCGGGTCACACAACCTATGGTCAGTTTCTGGCGGCGCACGCCCGCCATCTGGTGACGCGCAGGCACTTGCGGCGCGAATGGCCGGTCAGTCTTGCAACCCTCGCCACCAATCAGACCCTTGCCGACATGACCGGCCGCCCGGAAGGTGCCGATCTGGCCGCCATCGACGTGATTTCGGATTTTTATCTGCTGCGCATGGGACGGGAGTTTGCCGCGGATCTGATCTCGCCGGATCGGTTGGCAATGTACCGTGCCGTTCCGATCCGTGACACGCAATGGTCTCCGTTTCTGGCGATGATCCGCAGCTATTTGTCTGAACTGCCTGCGCGGCGTTTTCGCATCGATCCGCAAACCGGGGCCGTCAGCCCGATCTAGTGCATGGTAAGCTTGCTGCGCGCGATGGTCAGTTCGGTCGTCGTAGCACTGAGCCGCGTTGCAAGAACCCGCATCACCTCGATGGTGATTTCGGGGAAATCCGACATCAGCTTCAGGAATTGCTCTTTGCCGATCCGCAAAGCTTCGACCTGGCCTTTCGCACGCACGGTCGCAGTGCGGCTGCCGTCGCACAGAATCGCGATTTCGCCCACGATTGCGTTGCGGCTGACCTCTGCGACCTTGATCAAACCCGCGTCCGATCCGGTCAGGATGTCGGCATTGCCCGACAGGATGACATAGGCCGCATCCCCCGGATCGCCCTGATGGAACAACACATCGCCTTCGCCAAAGCTGACCCGCTGCGAGGTAAACGCCAGCAGCTTCAGTTTTCCCGGATCAACCCCGGCGAAAAGCGGCACTTGCCGCAGCATTTGCACTTCGTCTTTCAGCAGCATGTCGCCTCCTGTTCTGTCAAAATGGCCCGAGCAATCACGGACGACGCAATTGTTTCAACACGCTGTCCTGCGCCATCAACGCAGCCGTTGTGCCATCTTCCACCAATGTTCCGGCTTTGAACACTACCACCCGGTCAAAATGTTCGGTCTGCGACGGATTGGCCAGCACCCAGATGATCCCCGGTTGCCGCCCATCCGTTCGCAACAGACGCAAGCTATTGTGCAGGATCTGGTCCTGCAGCCGTGCATCCAGACCCTGCATGGGTTTGTTGAACACATAGTAGTCGGACTGAGCGAGCATGCCGCGCGCCAGGTTAAGCTTTTGCCGCTGCACCGGGGTCAACCGCTTGCCCTGGGTGCCCACATTGAAATCAAGACCGATAGAGAACACTCGTTCGGTAAGATTTTGCGACACCAGAAGATCGCGCACCGCGGCTTGCACCCGTTCGGTTCCGTCCGAATGCTTGAGGCTGATGCGCCCGAAAAGCACGTTGTCAAGCAGACTTGCCGAGGCGGAATAGCGCGCGGGGTCGTATTGCTCGATGGCGTCATGCAGGTCGGGTGGGAGAAATTCGTGGAATTGCTGGCGCGCCGCGACGATCTTGGCGCGCAAAGCGTCTGTCAGCAGGCCAAAACGGTGGCGGGGTTCGACATAGGAAAAGCTGAGCCGGATGATCTGTCCCTGCTGTTCTTCGGTGGCGCTTGCAAAACCATCCGGCCGCAAACGCTGCAGCAACACCTGATAGGTCGGGATGTCATCTGGTGTCATGAAGGTCAGCGTCTGAAAGAACGGATGATCTGGCGGCAGGTCCGAAAAGAGTTCGATCGCTGTCTGGGCTATCTCGTAGCCCATCGCAAACAACTCCTCTGCCAGCCCGTCGCGCCCGATGACCGAGCGGAAATAGGGGTTCTGGCCGATGGTGGCGTTTTGCAGGGTCGGACCGACAGCGGTGCCGAACAACAGGTTCTCGCCGACGGTCGCCTCGATGTTGTAGGTTCCCGGCTGGAACGGTACGATCAGATCGCGCAATCCGCGTGACGCCAGTTCGGCGCGCAGGGCAGTGCGCAGGGCGACTACATCATCGGCCAAGCCGTGGTACATGGACGGCTCGATCGTCGATCGCAACGCCAGATCGATGATGTCACGGTCCAATTGCACGGCTTGCAGGACGGTTTGCAACCACGTCGACAAACCGGCCGGCCCATCGACGCCGGCGGCGGCATAGTCGATCCAGTCACTGTCGAAATCGAAATCCGGGTTGCCAGCGCGATGAGCTTCTGCGGTGTAATCGTTGCGCCGCATCTGCGCATCCGCGTCGCGGACAGGTGGCCGCATTGGCGCATGCCTTAGCCGATAAACCAGGTTTTCGCGCACCGTGGCCGAAAAGAACCAGGCATCGGGCCCGGCATAGGACACCCGCCGCCCGGTGATCGCCTCTGGCAGGGTCAGGATATCGGTATCGCCCGCAGCGACCTTGCCACCCTTGGGCCACACGATACGGGCTATTGCCTCGGCCAGCGCTTCACCGCCGCCGCCGGCCTCGCCCACCACGGCCACTGTCTCACCGGGGTTCAGGCGAAGGTTCAGACGTTCGATCTGTGCTGCCCCGCTGTCGTCGGCAATCCGCAGGTTCACAACGTTCAAAGGCCGCTGCATCACGCCGGCTTCGGGGGTTTCGGTCAGGACCTGCAACGCGGGGTCAAGAAGGTCATCCACCGCGAACTGATTGACCACCTGAGTGTACTTGACCTGAACGTCCTGCCGGTTCTGATCCCAGTCGATCAACTCTTTCAGCGGCCCCGGAAGGTCCTTGTAGGCCCCGATCACGGCTACCAACTGGCCGATATCGAGCCGGTCGTTCAACGCGAGATAGCCGCCGACAGAGTAGAACAGGAACGGGGTCACTTGCGACAGGAAATTGTTGATGAACTTGACGATGAATTTCCACTGATAGATATCAAAGCGGATCTGGAAGATCCTGCCGAGCCGGGCGGCAATATCGGCGCGTTCGACATTCGATGTGTCGTAGGTATGGATCGTGTTGATCCCTTCGACGATCTCACTGACCCGGCCCGCCAGATGCCGCGCGGTCAGCTGTCGTTCGCGCCCCAGCACCAATAGACGGCGGCGCATGCGCGGAATGATGGTGAACTGCACCGCGACGAGCGCGGCCGTAATCACACCCAGCCAGAAGCTTTGCAGAAAGATGAACATTAGCGCGGTCGTTGCCTGTCCGCCCAGCAACACGGGCGTCACAAAGGCGTCGCCAGCGAAACCACCCATTGGTTCCACCTCGTCCTTGATCATGCTTGACACCTCGGCACCCTTCACCCGCCGAAAGGTTTCCGGGGGAAACCGAAGGACACGATCGACCAGCTCGAACCGGATGCGGCGCAGCAAACGTTCTCCCAGACGGCCTTTGAAGGTATTGATGTAAAGCTTGAACAGCCCGTTTATGATCACAAGACCCAGAAAGACGCCCGACAAGGCAAAGAGCATCGGCATCCGTTCCAGCGGAATGCCGGGCAACACCGTGACGTCGCCCAGAAACGGCAGGGTCAGCGAGACCTTCATGAAAAGCTGCGTATCGGAGGCCGCCTCGAACCCGCCACCGGTTATCGGGCCGTTGACAATCTGCTTGGGCAGATCGAGTGCAAGGAAATACGGGATCATCGACAAGATGACGATGGCCAGCACCCAGACCTGCTGTGGGCGGGTATAGGTCCAGATATATCTCGAAAGATTGGGTTCCATGGGTGGCCATCTTCTTGCTTAAGGCGCGTCAGGCAAACCTAGCAGCCGGGCGTGCGTGGTGTCTAGGACGGTGCAGTTTCGGTGCAGTTTCGGGGCGGGACCGGGGGTTCGCGATCCCGGACCCCCATCGGAAGCCCGGGCATAGATAAGGGGAGAAACCTGCTCATCCTACATGGCGGCGATCAGGTTGGCTGCATGGTCGGCCCCATTGAGGTCAAGGATACTTGCAGGTGGCAGCGGGGCGGACAGCGCACCGTCAATGGCAGCGGCCATGGTGGCAGGCGTCAAGTCAGGCTCGAACAGGGCATGCGCCAGACCCAGAGCTGCAAGTCGCGACGCGCGCAAGGCCTGTTCGGTTTCCCCGTTGCCGGAAAACGGCACCAGAAGGCTGCGGCACCCGGCTTGCAGGACGTCACAAACGGTGTTGTAGCCCGCTTGCGACACCGACAGGGTCGCATTGCGCAACAACCCGCCAAAATCCGTCCGAAACCGGATCAGAGTGGCATTGGCGGGCAAGTCGGCCTGCACAGAGGCAAAGCTTGCTTCCGGCATGTTCACGCCGCCAATCAGGCACCAGGTCAGATGTGGTGGCAGATGCCGGATTGCCCCCGCAACTGCGCCGAGCATGGCAGAGCCGACCGCACCACCCCCTGCTGACACCACGATGTCGAACCGGTCGGGGGCAGGTGCAGGCAGCGGTGCAGCGACGATGCCGCCATACATCGTCATCTCGGCAAGCTCATCGGCAAACGGAAACGTATCGCCCAACCGCACAAAGCCGGGGTCGCCATGGACCAGGATGTGATCGAAGTACTGATGCGCATAGGCCAGCGTTTCGCGGTCCCGCTCGATCTTGCCGCGCTCTTGCAGGATATCGCGTACCGAGGAGACGACCACGGGTCGCGGGGTCTGGTTGTGAATTTCGTCCAGCAGCGGCAGCAGTTCGAACCGCACCTGGCGGCGGCCGAAGGGGAACTGTTCGATCATCACCACATCGGGGCGTGCGGCGCGATAGGCCGCCAGCAACAACGCAACTCGGCGCGCTTTGAACGCGTCGTCAATCGGCGTGCCCGATGCATCGAGCAGCCCCTTGAACCCCGCATCGCCCGCCCGGATTTCCGGCAGTGCGACATTGGTGATGCCGGGGCCGGGGAAGCCTGCAACCTTGGCGCCCCCGGTGATCATCGTCACCTGCATGCCTTTGTGTCGCAACGCTTGTGCCACGTGGCTTGCCCGGGCAAGGTGGCCAATGCCCAACAGGTGCTGGACGTAGTAAAACACGCGTTTGGTCATGCGATTTCCAATCCGGCGGCGCAAAACAGGGTGCTGAGTTGGCGGATGCTTGTCGTGTGGTCAAATTCGGCGTTGACCCGAGCGCAGGCGGCATTGCCAAGGCGGATGCGCAAATCCGGATCGCGGATCAGGCGCTCCAGGGCTGCGGCCAGCGCAGTGGGGTCTTCTGGCGGCACCATCAGGCCATTCTCGCCATCGCGGATCAGTTCGGGCACGCCCGAAATGCTGGTGGACAGGCAAGCCAGGCGCTGGCTGGCAGCCTCGACCAGGACGTTGGGCAGCCCGTCGCGATCGCCGTCGGCGGCGATCTTGCAGGCCAGCACGAAGGCGTCCGACGCCCGGTACCGCTTCAGCACCGCCGTCTGGTCTTGTGCACCCTGCCAGCAGATGCGGGCCGTCAGGCCCAAAGACGCCGCCTGTTCCTTCAGCGCGGGCAAGATCGCCCCACCTCCGACATGCTCGAACTGCCAGTGCAGACCCGAAGGCAGCAAGGCCAGCGCCGACAGCAGCGTGTCATAGCCCTTTTTCTCGACCGCGCGCCCGACCGACAGCAGCAGCACCGGGTCGACGGGGTCGGACCCGTCGCGGGAGGACCCTGCCGCGAGAGGTTGCGGAAACCGCGACAGATCCAGTCCGTGATAGCTCAGATGTACCGTGCCTTTTGCGCCGGCCAGCCGCTTCAGGTGGTCGAACCCGTTGCGGGTACAGGTCACGACCCAGGCCATTTCCGCCAGTTTTTCCGCCAGGTCCCAATTCGGTGCGGTCCATATATCCTTGGCGTGGGCAGATGTGCTCCACCCCAGGCCGCAGATCAGGCTGGCATAGGCCGCGACGGATGCAGGCGTATGGATGAAATGCGCGTGCAGCCACGCCGTGCGGTCCGGCAGTTCCGCCACCAGCACGCACGCCTGACCGAACCGGCGCACCCGGTTTGCCGAAGGGTCGCGTACAAGGTCGCGCCCAAACCGCCGCAGCGCCGCCCGAAACCCGCGACGCCCCAGTGCACGCCACAGCCCGCGCGCAACACGCAACGGCTCTTGGTACAGATATTCCGGCAGGTACAATACGGGGGCTGTGATCTCGTCGTGCACCGGATGGCGCTTCTTGTCGGTCGGGTGGCGCAACGACACCAGCGCAAGATCGAACCCCGCCCGCTGCAGCCCCAGCAGTTCCTGCGCGATGAAGGTTTCGGACAGACGCGGATAGCCCTTCAGCAGCACCACCAGCCGGGGCCGCGCGGCGCTCATTCGCCCGCAATCCGGGTCATCCGGTCGGCCGGGGCCACCGAGAGCCATTGCCCGACGATGTCGGCGATATGCGTCAACCCGTCCAGCCGCTGCGCCCCCGATGCCTGCGACGGCGGCAACCGCGCGGGCAGCGCCTTCAGGGCCGCCGCAAGCAGCACCGGATCTGCGGCCTGTTCGGGCAGCAGCATGTCGACCAGCCCCAGTTCGGCAGCCCGGGTCGCACGGATCAGTTGTTCCTGTCGTGGCTCGGTGCGCGGCACGATCAGCGCACGTTTGTCAAAGGACAGTATCTCGCAATAGGTGTTGTAGCCGCCCATCGCCACCACGGCCGTGGCCCCGGCTATCAGCTCTTCCATGCGGTTGTCGAACTGAATGACCTTGAGATGCGGCACCTTGGCCGCCTTGCGCGTCAGCTTCTGGCGCTGCTTTGCCTTCATGTAGGGGCCCAGTACGATCAACGCCTTTTGCGTCAAACCGGGGTCGCGCAGATAGGCTTCGATCACATCGCGCACCAGGTCCGCGCCGTCGCCACCGCCGCCAGTGGTGACCAGCAGATATTCCCCTTCGGGCCGATGCGCCGAATCTTCGCCCGACGAAACCGACCGCTGCAGGAACCCCACAAAATTCATCTTCGCCCGCACTGCCGCAGGCACATCGAGGCTGACCAGCGGATCATAGAAATCAGGCGGGCCGTAAACCCAGATCGAGTCGTAGTAGTGCCCGATCTTCTGCATCACATCGCTTTGCTTCCATTCGGCATCGAGCAAATGCGGCGCGTCCATCACCTCTCGCAGGCCCAGAACCAGCCGCGTGCCCTTGGGTTTGAGGTAAGCCAGCGTTTCCTCGACTTCGCCGCGCAGGCCCATCGGTTCCTTGTCCACGATAAAGATGTCAGGTTGATAAGTCTCGGCAGTGTGGCGGATGCTGGATTGGCGCATTTTCAAGGTTTCGGCAAGATCGATATGGGCGGCAAGCGAGGTGTATTCGCCGTTGCGCAGCTTGATCACCGATGGGATTTTCACGAAATCGACCCGGCTGCGATAGTCAAACGCCCCGGCAATCGTGGCACCCGAAATGATCAACACATTCAGGCCGCGATACTGTTCGACCAAAGCGTGAGCAATCGTGCGGCAGCGGCGCAGGTGGCCCAGACCGAACGTGTCGTGGCTGTACATCAGGATGCGGGCGTCTTCGAAACGGCGCTGCATGGGTCAGGCCTTTTTGCGGGCGGGATCTTGGCGGGCCCGGAACTTGATCGGATGCGATTGATAATCGCAGGCCCGGGGTTTGGCAATCATCCAAGCCATGTCACGCACGCAGGTCTGCTGCCTGCGCATCAGGGCGGGCCAGCACGAAGTGCCCCTGCCCAAGGTCCAGCGCCTCGTGCCTTGCCCCGCCATCGTGGAAGGCTTCGGGCCAGCCTTTGGTGTCTTGCGCCACGCCCAGGCGCAACGTGGCAAAATCCAGCGGACGGTCAAGATCGGGAAACGGCACCGCTGCTAGCAAGGATTTGGTATAGGGATGCACCGGCGCGCGCATCAGCACTTCGCGCGGCGCGAGTTCCACGATCCGCCCGCGGTACATCACTGCAATCCGGTCGGCCATGTAATCGACCACCGCCAAATTGTGCGAGATGAAAAGATAGGTCAGCCCCAGTTCTTTTTGCAGGTCCTTCAGCAGGTTGAGGATCTGCGCCTGTACCGAGACATCCAGCGCCGAGACGGGTTCGTCGCAGATCAGCAGATCCGGCCCAAGCGCCAATGCGCGTGCGATTCCGATCCGCTGCCGCTGCCCGCCGGAAAAGCTGTGCGGATAGCGGTTGAGGTAGCGCCGATCCAGCCCGATTGCCTCCATCAGGGTGCAGACAGTTTCCAGCCGGCTGGCCTGCGTGCCGCGCCCATGGATCTCCAGCGGTTCGGCCAGGATGTTCTGCACCGTCATGCGGGGCGACAGCGACGAGACCGGGTCCTGAAACACCATCTGAATCCGGGTGCGCAAACGCTGCAAGGCTGCACCTTGCGCCGCACGCAGGTCGTGGCTGCCGCTTTCGTCATAATAGGTGATCGAGCCTTCTTCGGGCGTGACCGCCCGCATCAGGAGTTTCGAAACGGTGGTCTTTCCACAACCGGACTCGCCCACCAGCCCCAGACATTCGCCCCGCATCAGATCAAAGCTGACCCCGTCCACCGCGCGCACGGCCGTCTCTTTGGCAGTCCCGAAAAAGCCCTGCTTGCGGGTGGAATAGGATTTCACTAGCCCCTTGACCGACAGCAGCACATCGGGGCGCACTGCGGGTTTGGCCTCGGTCTTGCCCATCAGCTTGCCGACATTCACCGGAATTTCACGCAAGGATTGCAGTCTTGTGCCGGGTGGGGTGTCGAAATGCGGCACCGCCGCCAGAAGCCCCTTCAGATAGGGATGCTGCGGGTTGCGGAAGATCGCGTCAACCGGGCCCGCCTCCATAATCTGGCCCTGATAGATAACCACCACTTCGTCGGCCACGTTGGCCACCACGCCCAGATCATGGGTGATCAGCAGCATCGCCATGCCCAGCTTCTGCTGCAGCTCGCGCAGCAGTTCCAGGATCTGCGCCTGAATGGTCACATCAAGTGCTGTCGTGGGTTCGTCCGCGATCAGAAGCGCTGGGCGGCAGATCAGCGCCATGGCGATCATCGCCCGTTGCCGCATCCCGCCCGAAAGTTCGAACGGATACATGTCGATGGCCCGTGCAGGGTCGGGAAAGCCCACAAGGCCCAACATCTCTAGCGTGGCGCGGCGCTGTTCTGCCATATCCGCACCGTTGTGCACGGCAAGCACTTCGCCGATCTGATTGCCGATTGTGTGCAAAGGCGACAGCGAGGTCATCGGTTCCTGAAAGATCTTGGCAATCCGACGCCCGCGCAAGTGGCGGATTTCGGGGCCATCGACGGGCAGGCTCAGGATGTCGATGGGCGGGCCAACGGTTGCGCCATCGTCAAACAGGATCCGCCCGGTGGCACTGGCAATCGCCGGAAGAATGCCCATTGCCGCCTGACTGATCACCGATTTGCCCGAACCGGACTCCCCGACCAGCGCCGTCACTTTGCCTGGTGCGACCCGCAGCGACGCACCGCGCACCGCATGCAGCGTGCCGCCGAGCAGCGAGAACCGGATGTTCAGGTCCTCGATCCGCAACAAATCATTTGGAGAAGACATGCTTGCGGACCTTATACCTTGCGTCGGGTCTGACGCTAGCGCAGCGATGCGCACCCGTCCACGACCATTATGGCATAATAACGAAAGCGCATGGGTGCTTGACAGGGATCAATCCCGTTCACAACTGTTCCCGACGCGACGAGAGGACCAACATGACGGGCCAGACGACACCCTTTGATGTGCTGCAATCCAAACTTGCAGCCCGCAGCGCGCGAGCCGGGGTCATCGGGCTTGGTTATGTCGGATTGCCGCTGGCAATGGCGATTGCGCGGGCCGGGTTTGCTGTAACCGGATTTGACATCGACCCGTCCAAGATCGTGGCGCTGGATGCGGGGCGATCCTACATCGATGCGGTTTCGGATGCGGTATTGTCGCGCGAGGCGCAAGCGCGGCGGTTTCATTCGACCTCGGATTTCGCGGAACTGGCCGCCTGCGACGTGATCGTGATCTGCGTGCCCACCCCGCTGTCGGCCCACCGCGACCCCGATCTGTCCTATGTAACGCGCACCTGCGCCGCGATTGCTGCGACGTTGCGGGCGGGGCAGCTGGTGGTGCTGGAATCGACCACCTATCCGGGCACGACAGACGATCTGGTGCGCCCGATCCTGGAGGCTGCGGGCCTGAAATCGGGCACGGATTTCTTCCTCGGGTTTTCGCCCGAACGCGAGGATCCCGGCAACCGCGACTTCAACACCTCGACCATCCCCAAGGTGATCGCCGGGGACGGCGCGCAGGCGCAGGCCGTGATGGCAGCTTTTTACGGGGCCATCGTTGACCGTGTGGTGCCTGTGTCGTCCAATGCCACGGCCGAAGCGGTGAAGCTGACGGAAAACGTGTTTCGCGCCGTCAACATCGCCTTGGTGAACGAGTTGAAGGTGGTCTATGAGGCGATGGGCGTCGATATCTGGGAAGTGATCGAGGCGGCCAAGACCAAGCCTTTCGGCTATATGCCCTTTTACCCCGGCCCGGGTCTGGGCGGTCACTGCATCCCGATCGATCCGTTCTATCTGACCTGGAAAAGCCGCGAATATGAACTGCCGACCCGGTTCATCGAACTTGCCGGAGAGATCAATTCGGCCATGCCGCGCCATGTGGTGGGTCGCCTCGCCGAGGCGCTGGATATGCGACTGGGACGGGCGCTGAGCCGCTCGAAAGTGCTGGTGATCGGGCTCGCGTATAAAAAGAACGTCCCCGACATCCGCGAAAGCCCGTCGCTGAAGCTGATCGAGTTGATCGAGCATCGCGGCGGCAGCGCCAGTTTTCACGACCCGCATGTGGAGGAAATCCCCCGGACGCGGGAATACATGGCGCTGATGGGGCGGCGTTCGGTGTCGCTTACTGAAGACGTGGTGCGGGCGCATGACGTCGTGCTGATCTCGACCGATCACGATGCGGTGGATTATGCCAGCCTGCTGGATTGGTCAGAATTGATCATCGACACGCGGAACGTGTTTGCGCGGCGGGGGTTGGCGGGGGATCAGATCGTGAAGGCGTAGCGCGGTGGCGAGTCTTGGCCATGCCGGACGCGTCTTCAGGCCTGGGCGGCCTTCATCCGTTTCGCCGCCTCTGCATATCCCCCGGCACCGCCATCGACGAAATGCATGTGATCCCGCGTCATCGGTGTCGGCACGACGCATGTCATCAGCGCCGACGACTGCGTGTGCAACCCATACCGGCACATCCCTGACGCCGCAGCCCCCTTCAAAAGCGCCTCGATCCGGTTCAACTGATCGCCCGTCAGGTCTACGGTCATCTTCAACCCATCGTCGAACTTGCGGAAATCTGCGTTCAGCTCGATATCCTTGACATATTCCCGCGCATCGAACCCTCCCATGCGCCGATTGAACCGGTGCAGCACGATCAGCATGGCGGCCAGCGCCAGGACGCCTGCCCGCGCCTTCATCTGTGCAAACCAGCCCTTCGAAAGCCGCGCTTCGGCGCGGAGCCCCGAGAGTGACAGCTTCAGCGGCGGCCCACCATCCGGCACCGGATTGCCCTGCCGCGCGCCTTCGGTGACAAGCGCCAAGACATCAGACACAAAGCCCCTGAACGCCGCATCGTAACCTGCAGCCCCCGGGACCACGATCATCGAAACAATGAAACCGTTGCGCGACGTGACGGGATTCCATCGGCATGACAGGCCGGTCAGATCCGGCCGCGTCCCGGCTGGGGCAGGTGGCACGGCAAATGCCCCCTGTTTCATCTGTGCTTCGGCCCAACTGGCCCCGCCACCCGAGAACATGGCATAGCCGACCTCGGAACTGGCCTGAAACCGTGCCGCCCGGATGTCGTATCCTGCCGCCCGAATGGTCGTCAGCGGCACGAGGGCCGTGCGCAGCGTCAAACCCAACTCTTCGGAAACCCAGGTTGCCACGGCGGCCAGGGCCGCGCGCACCTTTGGCTGCACTTGTGGCGGAATCGCGATCGACGCGCCATCCCCGCCAAACACGAAGGGCAGGTTCTTGATGTCTGCGGCATTCAGCACAGCAGAAATCACCGCCGCCCCGGCCATGTTCACCGATTTGTAGTTTCCCCGCGCAATCGCCGCCGTCGAGGACACGACATCGGCCAAGGCCAGCACCCAGTCATCAGGCAGAGGTGCGAAAACCGACGGATCGGCCATCGCCTCGAAGCGCGAGAAACTGGGAAGTGTCGGTACCAAGTCTGAAACTGCCATGGGATATTGGTATCATATTACGGCATCCGGTGCACCTGGCCCACGCGGAAGTGACATCACTGAAATGTAACACTCGAAATCTGCCCAAGGCTTGACAGCAAGGTCTCGCATTGCGCAACCGAATGCTTAGATCGGAGTCCCTGCGGCAAAGAAAAACCGCAAGACCGATCGCCCCGCCATCCCGGGCCAGGGCAAAATCCAGCACCGAGGCCAAAATGACCCTCCAAGCCCAAGACTTGTCCGAAACACTGATCGACCGTGTCGCCGTCTGGCTGAAACACTCGGCCCTGCGCGGGGATGATCTGGAAACCCTTATCAGCGGTATCTGCGAGCGGCTCACGGCGGCGGGGATGCCCTTGGTGCGCGTCAATCTTGGATTTTCGATGTTGCATCCGTTGTACCGCGCGATCGGTTTTACCTGGTTGCGGGGGCAAGGACTGTCAATTCAGGGCATCCGCATTACCGAACACGGGGACAGCCGCGATGCGTTTCTGAAAAGCCCGCACTTTCATATGCTGTCCAACGGTCTTGACCATCTGCGCCGCCGCCTGAACCCCGGCGTCCCACCTGAATTCCCGGTTTTTGTGGACCTTTGCGAAATTGGCGCCACCGACTATCTCGCCTTTGTGCAGGCGTTCAACCAGAACCTTGAACAGGGAATGATGGGGTCCTGGGCCACCGATGCCCAGGGCGGGTTTACCGACAACATGGTCAAGACGCTGCTGAGGCTTCAGGAAAGTCTGGCGGTGGCCGCGAAGATGGCAGTGCTGGCCAAGCTTGCCGACAACATGCTGACCACGTATCTTGGCCCAAGCTCCGGCAAGCGGGTTCTGGCGGGTCAGGTGCGGCGCGGAGATGCAGATCAGCTTCGCGCGGTTCTTGTGATGGGAGACATGCGCGATTCGACCGCGCTGTCTGAAAGCGTCAGCCGCCAGGACTATGTCGAAACCCTGAACCAGTTCTTCGATGCAGTGGCGGCCCCCTTCAATGCCAATGGCGGCGAAATCCTGTCCTTCATCGGGGATGGGTTTCTGGCGGCATTTCCGTGTGACGGCGACCGCGAAACATCGCAGGTCGCCGTGCGCGCAGCGATGTGTGCCGTGGCCGAGGCGCAGTTGCGGATGACTGCGTTGAACACCACGCGCAAGACCGATGGTGTCAGCGAGTTGCGCTATGGGATCGGTCTGCACGTCGGCAACATCATGCTTGGCAATGTGGGGCTGAAACAGCGGCTGACGTTCTCGGCCTTTGGACAAGCGGTCAACGAGGTGCAGCGACTGGAGGCCCTTACCAAGAAATACGGCGTTGCGGTTGTCGCCAGTGAGGATTTCATTGAATTCTGTGACGGGGGATGGGATTTTCAAGGCAACGAAAGACTGAAGGGCATTCGCGATCAGGTCGGGATCTATTTGCCGTCGCAGGGGCTTCTAGAGGCCAACCAAACGGCGCTGCTGGCCGCCGAAACCGATGACCCTGCGTCGGACGCAGAACAGGTCATGCGGCTTTTCCGCGACATCAAGCAACAGGCAAAGCCGACGCTTATGCTCTGAGAGCGCGCCCTCGCGGCAATATCCAGAGCTTTGGCTACTGATTTCAAAGCGTGCTTGGCGATAGACAGGTCTGGATCGCTCGGCTACGTTCCGTGCTGAACAGGTGCGGTTGCGCGCTTTTGTGCCAAAGTTGAGGAGCAGACTGGTGCGTTCAGGCAAGAAACCTCGGCACGTTTTATCGCTTTGCAACCTGCGTTGCCTTTCATCGAGTGCGCGATGATCGCGCGCCGTGGGTTTCTGGGACTGATGGCGGGGGCGATGGCCCCGCAGATCGGGTTCGCGCAATCCGGATTTGTCACGCGGCCGGATGCCGATACGATGGCCCGCCTGCCATCAGAGCCGCGCATCATCAACCTGACCGCAATGGGCCGTAGCACCGGCAAGCAAGGCGGCACGATCCGTCAACTGATTGCCGGTCAACGCGATATCAGGTTCATGACGATCAACGGCTATGCCCGGCTGATCGGGTATGACATGGACCTGAAACTGCAAGCAGATATCCTGCGGGCCTTTGAGGTCGTCGAAGACCGCATCTTCACGTTCCATCTGCGGGCAGGGCATCGCTGGTCTGACGGCAGTCCGCTGACGACAGCGGATTTCGAATATTATTGGCAGGACGTGCTGCTGAACAAAAAGCTGAAAAAGGGTGGCCTTCCGACCGAGCTGCTGGCGAATGGCAAGGGTCCGGAATTCGAGGTGCTGGACGATCTTACCCTGCGATATACCTGGGCGGACCCCAACCCGGGTTTCCTGCCCAGCCTTGCCGGAGCGTCGCCCCTGGTGATGGTCTTGCCTGCGCAATACATGAAACAGTTTCATGCGGACTATGCAGACGAGGCATCGCTTGGCCGCCATATCGAAGAACAGCGGGTCGACGACTGGAAAGACCTGCACACCAAGATGTCGCGCACCTACCGTCCCGAAAATCCCAACTTGCCAACGCTCGACCCCTGGCGCAACACGACACTGCCCCCGGCCGAGCAATTCATCTTTGAACGCAACGCCTTTTTCCACCGCGTCGACCAATCGGGAACGCAACTGCCCTACATCGACCGTGTTGTGCTGAATGTCAGTTCTGCCGAAATCATCGCGTCGCAGACGGGCGCAGGGCAAAGCGACCTGCAGATGGTCGGTCTCGACTTTGTCGACTACACCTTCCTGAAGGCTGCCGAGCAACGCCATCCGGTCAAAGTCGTGCTCTGGCCACGGACGCAGGGCTCTCGCGTTGCCTTGATCCCGAACCTCAATTGCGCCGATCCGGTCTGGCGCGGGGTGATGCAGGATGTGCGGGTGCGGCGTGCGTTGTCGCTTGCGACGGCCCGGCACGAGGTCAACATGGTGTCGTTCTTCGGGCTCGCGAAAGAGGCCGCAGATTCTGTGCTGCCGGGGTCAGAACTGTACAAGCCCGAATATGCAAGCGCTTGGGCAACTTATGACCCTGAACAGGCCAATGCCCTGCTTGATGCGGCGGGGCTGGACAAACGCAAGCTGGGGATCCGCCTGCTGCCCGATGGCCGCCCGATGAACATCATTGTGGAATCAACCGGGGAAAGCCCGATTGAAACCGACGTGCTGGAACTGGTCACTGACCATTGGCGCGAAGTGGGTGTTGCCATGTTCATCCGCGTCTCGCAGCGCGACATCTTTCGCAGCCGTGCGGTGGCAGGCGAGATTGTCATGTCCGCGTGGGGTGGCATGGACAATGGGGTCCCCACTGCAGACATGTCCCCTGCCGCTCTGGCCCCGACAACCGAGAATCTGCTGGCGTGGCCGTTGTGGGGCACGCACTACGTCTCAAAGGGCGAGGCCGGGACCGCGCCCGACCTTCCCGTGGCCCAGGAGCAACTCGCCCGCTACGAAGCCTGGCTTCGCAGCAAGACCCATGCCGAACGCGTGGCGATCTGGCACGAGATGCTGACAGTCCACGCCGATCAGGTCTTCGCCATCGGCCTTGTCAACGCCGCCCTGCAGCCGATCCTGAGGTCGTCGCGCCTGCAGAACCTGCCGGAAAAGGGCCTCTATGGCTTTGATCCGACGTCTTATCTGGGCGTCTACATGCCTGACACCTTTTGGCTGGACGGGGACGCCTGACGATGCTGCGATACATCCTGTGGCGCTGTCTGGTGATGGTGCCGACGTTGATCCTGATCTCGATGCTGGTGTTCGCCATAATCGAGCTTCCCCCGGGCGACTATTTCGAAAGTTATGTCGCTGAACTAAAGGCCGCAGGCGAAGACGCCGATCTTGCTGAAATCGAGGAATTGCGGGTCCGCTATGGTTTTGATCAACCGATTCTGATCCGCTATCTGAACTGGGCTGGCGGGATGCTGACCGGGGATTTCGGGTATTCGTTCGAATATCGCCTGCCGGTCAGCGATGTCGTGGGCGACAGGCTTTGGCTGACCATTCTGGTCTCGGTGGTCACGATCATCTTCACCTGGGCGGTGGCCTTTCCGATTGGCATCTATTCGGCCACGCATCAGTACAGCTGGGGTGACTACGGCCTGACTTTTCTTGGGCTCGTTGGACTAGCGATCCCCAATTTCATGGTTGCCCTGATCCTGATGTATTTCGCCAACCTGTGGTTTGGCACCTCGATCGGCGGGCTGATGGATCGGGAATTCGTCAATCAAGCCATGTCATGGGCCAAGTTCACTTCGATCCTTGAACATATCTGGATCCCCGTTGTGATCATCGGAACTGCCGGCACCGCCGGGATGATCCGCCGCCTGCGGGCCAACCTGCTTGACGAGTTGCAAAAGCAATACGTTACAACCGCCCGGGCCAAGGGGTTGGCCCCCTTCAAGGCGCTGGTGAAGTATCCGCTGCGCATGTCGCTGAATTTCTTCATTTCGGACATCGGATCGATCCTGCCCGCGATCATCTCGGGCGCAGAAATCACCGCCATCGTCCTCAGCCTCGAGACCACCGGGCCGATGCTGATCAAGGCGTTGCAAAGCCAGGATATGTACCTCGCCGGGTCGTTCTTGATGTTTCTGGCGTTCCTGACCGTGATCGGAGTGTTGGTCTCGGACATCGCCCTTGCACTTCTTGACCCCCGCATACGTCTGGCCGGAGGCAGCACGAAATGACCAACTGGCTTCCCGCCCCTGGCGCGCCGCTGCCACACTATGTCTCGGATGCGCCGTTTGATGCGCAATCGGTCGCCGCGATGACTGCCGAACAGGAACGTGTTTACGGCGCATCGCAACTGCGCCTGATGTGGTGGAAATTCTGCAAGCACCGCGTGGCCCTGATCTCGGCGATCTTTCTTGCGGTCATGTATCTGATGATCCTGATTGTCGAAGTTCTGGCACCCTATGGGTTGCAAACACGGAACACCGATTTCATCCACGCTCCACCTCAGGGCATCCGCCTGTTCCATGAAGGAACCTTTGTCGGCCCTTATGTCTATGGCCGCACAATGGAGCTGGACATGGAAACCCTGCGCCGGAACTACACAGAAGACCGCACCGACATCCAGAAGTTGCGGTTTCTGTGCCATGGCGAACCCTACAGATTTTGGGGCATGATCGAGGGTGATATTCACCTGATGTGCCCGGCAGAAGGCGGCCAGGCCTTTCTTCTGGGCACCGACCGGCTGGGGCGCGACATGCTGTCGCGTACCCTTTACGGTGCGCGGATTTCGCTGACCATCGGCCTTTTCGGCATCATCCTGTCGTTTGTCCTTGGAATTGTGATCGGGGGCATCGCGGGCTATCGCGGTGGTTTGTTCGACATGATCACCCAGCGCGTGATCGAGGTGTTGCAAGCGATCCCGAGCATTCCTCTCTGGCTTGCGCTTGCCGCGATCATGCCCGTGACGTGGAGCCCGATCCTCGTCTATCTTGGCATCACCATGATCCTTGGCCTTCTGGACTGGACAGGGCTTGCCCGTGCGGTCCGCTCCAAGCTGTTTTCCCTGCGCGAAGAGGATTATGTTCTGGCGGCACAGCTGATGGGGGCAGGCTCGGCACGGATCATCGGGCGGCATCTGGTTCCCGGCTTCATGTCGCATCTGATTGCCTCGGCCACACTCGCCATTCCGGGCATGATCTTGGGTGAAACGGCGCTTAGTTTTCTGGGCCTGGGTCTGCGCGCACCGATTACCAGCTGGGGTATCCTGCTGACCGAGGCGCGTGATGTCTCGGTGCTGGCCTTCTATCCGTGGCTCTTGTACCCGATGCTGCCGGTATTCCTGGTCATTCTTGCCTTCAACTTCATGGGCGACGGCATGCGCGACGCGGCGGACCCTTATCGCTGAAGTTTGCCGTTATCATCTGTTCACAAATATCCCACGGGGGTGCGGGGGTGTGAAACCCCCGCC
>JANNPZ010000026.1:0-73738 GCA_031400505.1 Paracoccaceae bacterium
CGGGTCGTTCGTCGGATCGGCATCCGTCCCACCCGCCCCATCCGGCGACTCGACCGTCTCCGGCGTCGCGACCGTGCTGCCGTTCGGCGCCGTGCCGGTGTCCGAGATGTCCGTCACAGTGACCGGAGTGCCGGTGCCGTCGATCAAAGGCGCGCCGTTCGACGCGACGGCGTCACCCGTCGCCGTGGCCGTGTTTTCAAGATAGCCAAGGTCCACATCGGCCTGGGTCACAAGATAGGTTGCGGTGAAGGTGGTCGTATCGCTCGCCCCGATGGCTAGGTTGATCGGGCCACCAATGACTGTGACCAGCGGATCATTGACCCGGACGTTTGCCAGGGTGGTCTGACCGGTGTTGGTGACGGCAAAGCTGTAGGTCGCTATGTCGCCTGCATTGCGCAATCCGTCGCCGTTGGTATCGGCAACCGACCCAAGCGATTTCACCAGCCGGATGCTTGACGTCGGATCGAGCGCCAGTGGCGTCGGGTCATTCTCGCCTGCTTCATTTCCCTGACGATCATTGTCCGCGTCCGGATTTGCGCCATTGTCTGAAAGGTCGGTCAACTGCGGATTGGTGGCCGAGGTCTGACCCGACAGCACACCTGTCGCATCGACCACTGCCTGGTTTTGATAGCGTTCGCCGCCAGCAAGAACCGGCGGCAACGGGTTGGACGCCATCACCCGCAATTGCAGATCGATCGTGCAGGTCGCGTTGGCCGGAAGGGCAAAGCCCGTGGCGGCAACCGGATCTCCCGCCCCGGTAAAGCCAGGGTTCAGACCTCCGCAGGTTCCAGTAGGCGCGGCCGCCACCGTGTATGTCCCCGGAAGGGTCGGGATCGTGGGGCTATAGGTGCCAAACAGCGGTGCCGCACCTTGCGTTGTGTCGGTTACCTCGATCGCCGTCAGCCCCTCCAGCGCAAGGTTGCGGACCTGCAGCCTGAAGACGACATTGAAGCTGCCGTCGGTGTTGAACACCGGACCGGACTGCAGCGCTTTGGCAATGGCCACGCGCGCCTGAGGTATCTTGGGGAACAGGTATCCGGTACCGTCGGTCGCACCGCCAAGCGTGATCGACGTGATCGCCGTCGGCGCGACCGTGCCGCCTTCAGACCCTGCGCTGGTGGTCCCGTTTGTCAGGTAGGTTTCGGAAATGGCCCCCTGCGAGATGTTGTACACGCCTTCGGGCAAAAGCGTGAAAGCGTAGTTACCGCTGGCATTGGTCGTTGTGGTCCGATTAATGATCGTTCCGTCAAATGCAACCCCGGTCAGCGTCATAAGTATACCGGAAATGCCGGTATCTCCGGCGGTTACGGTGCCATCATTGGCAAAGTCGCGGAAAACCGTCCCCGCAAGCGACGACGCGTTGACCACGACCGGCCCGCTTGAAGAGTTGTTTGTCGAAACCGCGTCAAATGAGGTCGTGGTGATGCTCGCCGTGTTGGTAAGGGTCTGAGGGTCGGAGGTGATCGTCACAACGCGCACCGGTACGGTGATCACTGCAACGCCGCCAGAACTGAACGAGCCAAGGTCGCAACTGAATGACGTGGACGCAGCGACGCCGGTACATGTGCTGGCAGTTGCAGTCCCCACCGTGACGACCACTGTCGGTGTTCCGGTCAACTGCATGCCCGACGGCAGCGTGTCATTGACCGCGGTGTTGTCGGCCTCGGTCCGGCCAAGACCTGTGTTGTTGCGCACCGTGATGGCATAAGTGAACAGATCGCGAAGGTTGACCGTTCCGGGTGTGGCAACCTTGCTGACGACTTCCACGTCGGCAAGGGTGCGCACAGAGGTGTTTTCGGTGGCGTTGTTGTTCGCAGTGTTCGGCTCAAACCCCAAACCTGTCTCGGTCGACGTGACAGAGGCCGCATTGACGGCGGTTCCTTTGGCGACACCGCGCCCGGTGATCAGAACCGCCCGCGACTCGCCAGCCGGCAGAGTGGGGAAAGAGCACGTCAGCGTGCCACCCAGCGAATCTACGACCGGAATCGCACTGCAAGACCCATCGGGCGGCACGCTGTGCGACCGATAGGAAATCCGCGACGATGGCATGGTGTCGGTCACCACCACGTTTTCGGCGGCTGACGGGCCAAGGTTGGTCACTGTCACCGTATAGACCGTGTCATCGCCGATCGTCAGTGTCGGAACAGAATCGTCCTTGTTGATCACAAGATCGACAACGGGCGGATTGACCGGGGTGTTGGTGAAATCGGCGTTGTTTGCCGCATTTGTCTCGATGGTCGATGTCGCGACGGTCACATCATTGCGCAGTGTCGTGTTGCGCGTGATCAGGTTCGGGCGCACCCGTACCGTGACAGTCTGCTGCGCGCCATTCGCAATCCCGCCCAGGTTGCAGATCAGGGTGTTGTTGCCGGGGCCGGTGGTGGTGCCTGTGGTTGGAGCCGTCGAACAGGACCCCGATGACGGGTTCGCTGACAAGAAGGTGACATCGCTTGGCAAGGCATCCGTGATCGAGACTGCGTCGGCCGACGATAGCCCGTTCGCGAGGTTTTGCGCCGTGATCACATAAGTCAGCGTCTGCCCCGCGACCGCCGGATTGGGACTGTCATCCTTTGTCACGGTAACATCGGCGCGCGCCTGAATGCTGTAACCCGCAGAGTCCGAGTTGTTGCTCAGATCAGGATCGGCGGTGGTGTCAGACAAGGCATTGGCGGTGTTAGTGCGGGCACCTGCGTTGCCACCGGGACGAACGGTGACAGTAAACACGGGGCAGTCGGTTGCGGGGGTACAGACCGGCAGACTGGCGATCGTGCAGTCCAAAGCGCGACTGTTGGCGCCCGAAGATGACGTGGTACAGCTGATTCCGCTGGCCGCGTTCGCGACGAAAGCTTCAGCGATGTAGCCGGCTCCGGTCGGGCCAACGCTGGAATTTATCAGATCGGAAAAATTGTCGGACAGTGTGACGTTCGCAGCCGTCGACGGGCCCGCATTGGTGGCTTCTAGGGTAAACGTCTGAACCTCGCCCGCAGCCAGACTGGCCAGGGAGGCCGACTTCAGAACCGAGATATTCGCCGAAACAGCCAGCACGCCGCTTGTCACCGAATAGGTCGTCGTGTCGTTCGGCCCGTTGTTGTCGGGCAAATTCGGGTTCGGCGATCCGACAGTCAGGCTGTTGACAAGCAAACCTGACGCCGTTGCGGTGGCTGTCAGACCGACAGCGGGCGTCGTTTCACCGGCAGTCAGGGGCAAGGCCTGCGTATAGTCCCGCGTACACACAATCGGCGTCGGCCCCGTAACGGGAACCGTCGGCAAACAGGTCCAGCCATTCTGGGTGTAAGACGTGACTTCAAGACCGGCGGGCAGATTGTCCGTCATCTGGATCGTGCCGAAAAAATCCGTGTTACCGACGTTCGATGTGCTGATGCTGAACGTGTAGGAATTGCCGATCACAACCAGCGCCGGAACCGGGCCTCTTTTGTTGGCCTGCAGGTCAATTTGAGGATCGGTGATCGTCACACCGCCATCGCTGGCGGTGTTGTTGCCGGGGATGGGGTCATTCGGAGTGAGCGATGTAATCGTTGCCACGTTGACCGGATTGCCCGCTGTGATCGCCCTCGTGGTGATATCGATGCTGCCCAAAGAGACATTCGGGCCCGCGCCCGATCCAGAGGGCCGTGTGCAAGTCACCTGCTGCGCGACGATGTTGCAGGTCCATCCCGGCGCAGAAACACTGTCAATCGCGTAGTTCGCAGGGATTGCGTCGGTTACGGTGATGCCGGTCGGTGAGTCACCGCTGTAGCTGGGCGTCAGCGTAAACGTGACGGTATCCCCGACCAGAACCGTGCCGCCCGGGCTGCGCGCCTTGCCAATCGCAAGGTCGCTGCCGGCAGAAATGAAGGTATTCAACGAAGCGCTGTTGTTGCTGGCTATCGGATCGGCGGGCGATCCCCCGGAAACCGATCCGACCGCCGTGATCGTGGAACTGGACGCAGACGCGATCTGGCCGGTGAAATCAAGGTTCACACTGCCGTTCACTGCAACCGGTCCTGCGACGGTGCAATTGTAGACAGTTGCCGAAAGACTACATCCCGCAGGCGGCGTCACATTGCTGATCCCGGTCGGGATCGCGAACTGAACGACGAAATTCGACGCCGGATCAGGGCCGTTGTTGGTCGCGGTGAACGCATACGTAATGATCGAGCCAGATGCAGCGGACGTGGGCCCCGCCAGCACCAACGCGATATCCGCCCCCGACACGATGGTCGTGGGTTCTGTCGCGTCGTTGTTCAGGATATCGATGTCTCCGGCCGCCGGCACCGACGCGCCAAGCGCGATCACGCCGGACACGGTTGTGCGGATACTCGCGATCAAAGTAGCGGCTTGCGCCGTCGCAAGCGTCGGCACATTGCACACAACCGACCCGGGGCCGATGGTTGGCGTCGGCGTGCAGCCGGTGATCGTTCCGGTTGCACCGGTAAACGTCGTTCCGGCAGGCACATCGAGTGTAACTGTGGTCACGGGCGCCAGATCCGCCCCGTTGTTGCTGACGTCGATCGTGTAAGATACCGTGCCGCCTGCGGGTGTCCCCTCGAACCCGGCGTCCGAGATGTTAGTCACCCAATCCACATTCTGTGCACGTGCCTGCCCGACCATCGCAAATCCTGCGATCATCAGCGCAACGAAAAAAGCTTTCAGCAATAGGGCACTTTTCGGGAAGACCGCAGAACGAAAGCAGCGGGCGCCGATGCGAAAGGCATTCTCAATCATTACACACACTCAATTTTGTTGGATCCAAGCCAGCGGAATTTCCAACGCAGCAACCATCTTGTTTGATCTTCACAAGCAGGTGCGCCAGAGCAGGAAAACGAACGCAGGTGGCGATTCCCTCGAAACATCAAGCAGACGCAGGCCCGAAAAAGGCACTGCCACCACATCAGTATTCTGAAGAGCCTACCGGCATTTTTCCCTGTATCCGACGCTTTGCCGCGCCTTAGTTTGGCCAAGCTTGATCCGATACGCGCTCTAAAAACAAGTGGCTGATACCGTGGATAGTGATTTCGCGTGCGGGGGCCATATAGATTGTTTCTATTGCGCCACACCCAGCCGCAGGATCAAGGGGCCAACACCAGGATGGCGGACACGCCGCACAAGGTTGGTCCGGCGCACAAGAGCCGTCAATCGTGAGATATGGGACAGGTCCGCGCGTAGGGTTTCGCCGAGAAGGCATGGCGCGCCCGCGCGGATGCAAAACGGCAGATCGCGCAGGCCACCATTGCGGTGAAGTCGGTTGAACCCGTCTGCGGCACGTCGCGGGCGGCCCCGGCACACGCCACAACGCTACCTGTCATCCGCGATGGCTTGTCCGCCTGATCCAACAGTGCCCGCTTGGGCCGCCTTGCGGCGGCTCCGATGAAAAGCCCCGTTTTCCTGACGGGCACCAGGATCACGGTTGCCTTCTGCAATTTGAACAACGACCGTGGTGACAGGTGGGATTTTATGGTGCAACATCCGCTCATGGCGATACAGATCAAGCGGATTTTTTCATGAAACTGGCGGCAGAGCGCCATATCGCCGCCGAGCCCGCCGTCGTGTGGGCAGCCCTGCTTGACCCCGACGTCTTGCTGCATTGCGTGCCGGGTTGCGAAAGCCTGACCGGCACTGCTGCCGAAGGGTTTCAAGCCGTGGTTGTGCAGAAGGTCGGGCCGGTGAAAGCGCGTTTCACGGGCAAGGTCACACTGTCCGACATCGTGGAAGGCCGTTCGTTGCGGATCGCTGGCGAAGGTCAGGGTGGTGTTGCCGGGTTCGCCAAAGGCGGCGCCAACGTTGCGATGGAACCCGCCGAAGGTGGCGGCACGACATTGACCTATGACGTTGACGCCAGCGTCGGCGGCAAGATCGCCCAACTCGGCAGCCGCATCATCGAAGGCTTTGCCAAGACGATGGCAGGACAGTTCTTTGATCGGTTCCAAAAGGCAGTCGAAGCGCCGGAAACAGACGCAGACGAGCCTGATGCGGACAACACGACCCCGACCGGGGAAAAGAAAACGGGGTGGTTCAAACGCTTGATCGGCTGAACCGCCGCAACAAACGGGATTTCTGGGAGAAGAGCCTATGACGAAAGTGACGATGATTGTGAACGGGACGACCGTCTCGCGCGAAACGGAAGGTCGCACTCTGCTGTCGGCCTATCTGCGCGAGGGGTTGGGGCTGACCGGGACACATGTGGGGTGCGACACGTCGCAGTGCGGATCTTGCGTGGTGCATGTGGACGGCTTGGCGGTGAAAAGCTGTTCTGTCTTTGCGCAGGATGTGGCGGGGGCGAAGGTCACCACCATCGAGGGCATGGCGAATGCCGATGGCTCGCTCGGCGTGATCCAGCAGGCGTTTCAGGACCATCACGGGCTGCAGTGCGGCTTTTGCACGCCGGGCATGGTGATGACCACGGCCGCAATGCTGGCCGTCAACCCGCGCCCGACCGAGGCCGAAGTGCGCCACGGGCTGGAGGGCAACATCTGCCGCTGCACCGGGTATCATAACATCGTCAAGGCCGTGATGGCTGCCTCGGGGCAGTCCGCCATGGCAGCGGAATAGGGGGGGAATCATGCCGAAGGATCACGGGATTGGCGCCAGCGTAAAGCGGCGCGAAGATGTGCGGTTTCTGACCGGAACCGGGGTTTACACCGACGATCTGGCCCTGCACGGCCAGACCTATGCGGTGTTTGTCCGCTCGAACGTCGCAAACGGGCGGATCGTCAAGGTGGGCGTCGAGGCGGCGCATGGGATGCCCGGCGTGCTGGCGACGTTCACGGGCGCGGATTTTGCGGCCGTCGGGGGCAATCCGGCGGGCTGGCTGATCAACAGCCGTGACGGCACACCGATGCGCGAGCCGAAACGCCCGGTTCTGGCGCATGGCAAGGTGCGCCATGTGGGCGATGCCTATGCCGCCGTGGTGGCCGAGACCTACAACCAAGCCAAAGACGCGGCACAGGCGATTGCCGATGCAAGCGTGATCGAGGAACTGCCCGCCGTGGTGAACATGGCTGCGGCTTTGGCAAATCCGGCCAACCGGGTGCATGACGAGATCCCGGACAATCAGTGTTTCGACTGGGGCTGGATCGAGGACAACCGCGCCGCCGTCGATGCCGCGATCAAGGCCGCCCCGCATGTGACCACGCTGGAACTGGTCAACAACCGACTGGTGCCGAACGCGATGGAGCCGCGCGCGTCCATCGGGGAATACTATCCCGGCACCGGCGACTACAAGCTGACCACCACCAGCCAAAACCCGCACCTGACGCGGCTGCTGATCGCGGCGTTTGTGCTGGGCATTCCGGAAAACAAGCTGACCGTGGTGTCGCCCGATGTGGGCGGCGGGTTCGGATCGAAGATCTATCACTATGGCGAAGAGGCACTGGTTCTGGCCGCCGCGAAGCAGTTAAAGCGCCCGGTACGCTGGACGGCGGAACGGTCGGAAAGCTTCCTGACCGACGCACACGGCCGCGATCATGTGACCAAGATCGAGCTGGCTTGCGAGAAGGACGGCACCTTCATCGCCTTCCGTACCGAGACGATGGCGAATGTGGGGGCTTACCTTTCGAACTTCGCCACGGTGACGCCGACCTTCCTGCACGGCACGCTGATGGCGGGGCCGTACAAGGTGCCGAATGTCTATGTGAACGTGAAGGCGGTGTTCACCAATACCGCCCCCGTCGATGCCTATCGCGGCGCGGGGCGGCCAGAGGCGACCTATTCGCTGGAACGTGTCGTGGACAAGATGTGCCGCGAGTTGGGGCTCGATCCGTTCGAGGTGCGCCGGAAGAACTTCATCACGCCGGACATGTTCCCCTATACGACGCCAGTGGCGCTGGCCTATGACATCGGCAACTATCAGGCGACGCTGGAAAAAGTGATCGAGATGGCCGACGTGGCGGGCTTCGAGGCGCGCCGTGCGGCCTCGGCAACGAAAGGTAAATTGCGGGGGCTGGGCCTTTCGACCTGGATCGAGGCGTGCGGGATCGCGCCGTCGAACCTTGTCGGCATCCTTGGCGCGCGCGTCGGGCTTTACGACGCGGCGACGGTGCGGGTGAATGCGACCGGCAACGTTTCGGTGATGGTCGGCGCGCACAGCCACGGGCAAAGCCACGAGACGGTCTTTGCCCAGATCATCGCGACCAAGTTCGGCATCCCGGAAAGCTCGATCGAGATCGTGCATGGCGACACCTCGAAAATCCCTTTCGGAATGGGGTCTTACGGGTCCCGCTCGCTCGCGGTTTGCGGGCAGGCGATGGCCAATGCCGCCGACAAGGTGATCACCAAGGGCAAGAAGATCGCGGCGCACATGCTCGAATCGGTCGAGGGCGAGATCCTGTTTTCGGACGGGGTGTTTACCGTGTCGGGCACCAACCGGTCGAAAACCTTCGGCGAGATCGCGTTTTCGGCCTATGTCCCACACAACTATCCGCTGGCTACGCTGGAGCCGGGGCTGGAAGAGACGGCGTTCTATGACCCCGCCAACTTCACCTATCCCGCAGGCGCCTATCTGTGCGAGGTCGAGGTCGATCCCGAAACCGGGCATGTCGCCGTGGCAAACTTCTGCTGTGCCGACGATTTCGGCAACGTGATGAACCCGATGGTGGTCGAAGGTCAGGTGCATGGCGGCGTTGTCCAGGGCATCGGGCAGGCACTGCTGGAACTTGGCGTCTATGACGAAAACGGCCAGCTTTTGACGGGCAGCTACATGGATTACACCATGCCGCGCGCCGATGATGTGCCGTTCGTGAACGTGGACCATTCCTGTGCCACGCCCTGCACCCACAATGCGTTGGGGGTCAAGGGTTGCGGCGAGGCGGGGGCCATCGGATCGCCGCCTGCCGTTGTCAACGCTGTGCTTGATGCGCTGAACCGCGGCGGGCACCGGATCGACCATATCGACATGCCCCTGACGCCGTCGCGCGTCTGGTCGGCAATGAACGCGTGAAAGGGAAAGACAGATGATCGACTTTGATTTCGTAAAGCCCCCTTCCGTCGCCGATGCCGTCAAGGCCCTGGCCGCAGACGGCGCGCAGGCCCTGGGTGGCGGTCAGACCCTGACGCCCACGATGAAACAGCGACTGGCCACGCCGTCGGTGCTGGTCAGCCTGACGGGCATCGCAGCGCTCAAGGGCGTCTCGGTCGCGGATGGCGTGCTGACTGTAGGGGGCGCAACCCCCCACGCCGTCGTCGCCGCCACGGCTACGGCCTATCCGGCGCTGGCGTCGCTTGCGGGCGGCATCGGTGACCCGGCGGTGCGCAACCGGGGCACCATCGGGGGCAGCCTGGCCAACAACGACCCGGCGGCCTGCTATCCTGCGGCGGCCCTTGGATCGGGCGCGACCGTGGTGACCAACGCCCGGTCAATCCACGCCGATGACTACTTTCAGGGCATGTTCACAACTGCATTGGAAGCAGGAGAGATCATCACATCCGTCAGCTTTCCGATCCCGCAAAGGGCGGCCTATGTGAAGTTCAATCAACCCGCCAGCCGCTTTGCCCTGACGGCGGTTTTTGTCGCCAAGTATGCCGGCAGTGTCCGTGTCGCGGTCACGGGCGCGTCAAACAATGGCGTTTTTCGCTGGACAGCGGCAGAAACGGCGCTGTCGGCCAATTTCGCCGCCAGCGCCATCTCTGGCCTGACAGTATTGCCGGATGACCTGATCACCGACCTTCATGGCACGGCCCGCTACCGCGCCAATCTGATCAAGGTCTTGACCGGGCGCGCTGTTTCGGCGGCCTGACACGAACCTTGCGGGGCTGCCGGGCCAACGCCCGTGCAGCCCAGTACCTGAACGGGCCGCTTGCATGTGGGTGGCCATCGCACGTGGGCCATCCGACATGACCATCCGTTTTGTGCGGCACAGTCAGCCCAGACCCCGGATCGTACCCGGATCGCGAAAAACACTGTAGATGCCTTGTGGCGGATACCGGCCTTGCCCGATCAGGCCTCCAGCTCGGAATCCCAATAGAGATAGTCCATCCAGCTGTCGTGCAGGTAGTTTGGCGGGAAACGCCGACCGTGGGCCTGCATCTCTTCCGCGGTCGGTTGACGCGGCTTCTTGGCCAGTTGCATGCCCGACTGCCGCAACGTGGCGGATCCTTTGCGCAAATTGCACGGGCTGCACGCAGCGACCACGTTTTCCCAGCTGGTGATCCCGCCGCGCGAGCGTGGCAGCACATGGTCAAATGTCAGATCGCCCTTTGCGCTGCAATACTGGCAGCAGAATTCGTCCCGCAGAAAAAGATTGAAGCGTGTGAATGCCACACGCTTCTGCGGTTTTACATATTCCTTCAGCACGACGACTGAAGGTATTCGGAACGTCTGGCGCTGGCTGTGAACCACATCGTCATATTCGGCAACGATGGTCACCCGGTGAAGGAACGCCGCCTTGATCGCCTCTTGCCAGGGCCACAGCGACAACGGGTAATAGCTGAGCGGGCGATAGTCAGCGTTCAGCACCAAAGCGGGATGGTGCTTCAGCGCGGCAGGGTCGCGCACGAACTGGGTCCTGAAATCACCGTCCATCGTCAAAGACTCCGTCGCATCCTTACTTGCCGCCCGGCATGAAGACGGCACATTCCGTCTTGCTGCCAACCACTATATCTGGCGCATCTTGCAGAACAAGCCCCCCCATTTGTAGTGGAAAGCCGCATCTTGTGCACTGCTAAGGGTTTTGACACGCGGAGATGACGGCAAAATGACAATCTGGTTTTGCTGGCATTCGACGCAAGCAGCACCTTTTCCCGGGCTGGCAGGCAGACATCGAAAACCCCAATGACCGACCTGCGCGCGCTGCGGCAGGTTTCCGCCAGACGCGGCGGGGCATGGTTTCTTCACGGCGGCCAAGCGACTATCAGTGGGGCAGAGGAAAAAGGAAGTTCGATGCTCAACCGCTGTACCGCTCTGACCCTGACCGCCGCCTGCCTGTTGCTGACCGCCTGTGGTTCCCGCACGCCCGACCCTGTCGTAGCGCCGATCAACCTGCACCAAGGCGAAACGACCGAATTGCGTGCACTGGTTCAGAAATACGCAGTCATCCATGACGTGCCTGAAAGCCTGCTGCATCGGGTCATCCAGCGCGAAAGCGGTTACAACCCTACCGCGCGGAACGGACCCTATTATGGGCTTATGCAAATTCTGCCGCGAACCGCACAAGGCATGGGATATACCGGGTCACCTTCTGGCCTGCTCGATGCCGAAACCAGCCTGATCTACGCCGGTCGCTATCTGAAAGGCGCATGGATCGTTTCAGGCGGCGACGAGGATAAAGCGGTTACATGGTACGCAAAGGGCTACTACTACGAGGCCAAGCGGCTGGGCCTGCTCGAAGAAACCGGTCTTCGTGCCTGACACGCGGCAGAGGGAAGATCATGCAGACGCGCCAGATGAGTTATGCCGGCCAGTCCGTGGCGCTGCCCGACCTGCCCCGCTATGCCCGGTTCTACGAAAAACTCTCTGCCGGAAAGTGGGAGCCGCGCACCTTTGCGGTTCTGCAACGCAACCTGAACGCACAAACAACCTACATCGACATCGGCGCGTGGATCGGGGTCACGCCATTCTGGGCCGCAGGGCTGGCGCGACATGTCATTGCAGTAGAACCTGACCCCGCGTGCCTAGAGATTTTGCGCGCTCTGGCCCCCGGTTACCCGAACCTGACCCTTCTCGAAGGTGCCCTGTCCCCGGATCAGCAGGTCACCTTGCATGCGGTCGATGGTTTTGGCAGTTCCGAATCCTCCGTGCTCGCCATTGGCGCAGGGGCAAACCAGGCGGCACGGGGCTGGACGGCCGCAGACATCCTAAGCCATGCGAAACCGGGACAGGTTTTTGTCAAGATCGACATCGAAGGCTATGAATATCTGGTGAAATCCGAAATTGCTCGGTTTTTGTCGCCCGATCTGGTCGGCATGCAGATCGCCCTGCATCCGGCTCTCTATGCCGAAACCCTGAAAGGTCCGCATCTCTGGCGCCGTCTGCGCGCGGCCCTAATGACCCGGAGCCTCGCGCGCGTCTTTGCACATCATTTCGGAACGCCCAGGATCCACAAGCACCGCAACCTGCTGTCCTATCTCTGCTTTGGCATCATGCTGTCATCGCCACCCCAGGGCACCGATTTCGTGTTTGAACGCGCCCGGGGCTAGTACCACGCATCGGCCATTCCGGCCTTCTTGCGTGCCACGAAATCCTCCAACGCCTCGCGCGTGCTATGGTCGATCGGCGGGGCCACATACTCGCGCAACCGCCGCTTCCACAAGGTATTCGCCCGGCTAGCTGCATCATGTGAACCTGCTTCTTCCCATTTCTCGAACTGCTCGTTGTCCGACAAGTCGGAATCCCAGAACGCGGTTTCATAGTGCCGCATGGTATGGCTACAGCCAAAGAAGTGATTGCCGGGCCCAACCTCGGCAAAGGCATCGACCGCCAGCTGGTCGTCGTCGATCCTGACCCCGTCAAGATAGGCGTGCAAACCGCCGCACAGATCGGCGTCGAGCATGAATTTCTCGTAGGACATGCTCAGCAATCCATCCAGAAACCCCGCCGAGTGCAGGATGAAATTGGCCCCGCAGTGAATCGCTGCAAGCATGCTCATAGTGCCTTCCATCATCGCCTGGGCATCGGGCAGTTTTGACGTGGTGAAGTTTCCCGAACAGCGCAGCGGCAGGTTCAACCGCCGCGCCAACTGTCCGATCACCATTGAGCCGATCGCCGGTTCCGGCGTCCCGAAGGTCGGGCTGCCCGACCGCAAACTCATCGACGACAGGAAGTTGCCGAAAATCACCGGCGCGCCCTTGCGCTCCAACTGGGTCAACGCGCAACCGGCCATGGTTTCCGCAAGCGACTGCACGATCCCGCCCGCATTGGTGACCGGCCCCATCGCCCCACCCAGAATGAACGGCACCACCACTGCCGCCTGCCCGGCCCGCGCATAGGCCCGCAGGCTGCGGGTCATCGTGCCATCCCAGACCAGTGGCGAATTAACGTTCACATTTCCAAGAATGACACAATGATCGTTCACAAACCCATCCCCAAACAGGACGCGGCACATCTCGATGCTGTCTTCGCTGCGCTCTTCGGCGGTGACCGACCCCATGAAGGGCCGATCCGACAGCAGCATATGCGCCAGCACCATATCCAGATGGCGCTTGTTCACCGCCACGTCCGTCGGCTCGCAGATCGTCCCGCCGGAATGGTGAAAGTTCGGGCTGGACTGCGCCAGTTTGATGAAATTGTGGAAATCGTCCAAAGTGCCAAAACGCCGCCCCCGATCAAGGTCCATCACAAAGGGGCTGCCATAGGCAGGCGAAAACACCACCGACTTGCCACCAATCTGAACCGAATTTTCCGGGTTGCGCGCATGCTGCGTGAACGTCGCAGGGGCTGAACGCAAGATTTCGCGTAACATCCCCGGCGGAAATCTCACCGACACCCCATCAACCTGCGCCCCCGCCCGCCGCCACAGGTCAATCGCTGTCGGGTCATCGCGAAATTCGATCCCGGTTTCCGCTAGAACCCGATCCGCCGCTGCCTCGATCCGGATCAGGTTTTCCTCGCCCAACACATCATAGGTCGGGATCCCGCGCAGAATGTAGGGTCGGCCCGGCCCACCACCCTTGCCCGCCCGTTCCAACTGCCGCGCCTGCCGCCCCGATCGCACCTTGATGTCGCTCATCGTCGCCCCCTGTCGCGTTTGCGTCAGGAGGCGCTCAATTGCGCCAAGCGTCCGCGCGAACTGCGACACATGATGGTCCAATTGCGCCGTCAGGTTTCACATTGGCAAAAATATCCCACAGGGGGTCCGGGGGGTGTGAAACCCCCCGCCTTGGCAGCGCGTCAAGTGATCACATCCGGTGTTGTGCGCCCGGTAAATGCCTCGATCTGCGCCAACCGGTGCGATGCCCGGATCACCGGCGCCAGTGCCTCTTGCGGATCATGCGCCAGCCCCTCCGGCCCCGGGGCATTACGTTCCAGATATAGCCGCAGCGTCGCGCCTTCGGTGCCCGTACCCGACAACCGCAACACGATCCTGCTGCCATCGGCAAACAGGATGCGCACGCCTTGGCGCTCCGACACCGACCCATCGACCGGATCCGTGTAGCCAAAGTCATCCGCCCCGACCACCGTCATCCCCTCGATCTGCATCCCCGGCAGACCGGGCAACGAGCCGCGCAGAACGGCCATCATCGCATCGGCGCGGTCGGTCGCAATCGCCTCGAAATCGTGGCGCGAGTAATAGTTGCGCCCGAACTTCGCCCAATGCTCGGCCAGAATAGCCGCCACGGACTGCTTGCGCACGGCCAGAATGTTCAGCCACAACAGCACCGCCCAAAGCCCGTCCTTTTCGCGCACATGGTCCGACCCGGTGCCGAAACTCTCTTCGCCGCACAGCGTCACGCGCCCTGCATCCAGCAGATTTCCAAAGAACTTCCACCCGGTAGGCGTCTCGAAACTGGCAATCCCCAAGGCCGCAGCCACCCGGTCCACCGCCGCACTTGTCGGCATCGACCGTGCCACCCCCTTCAGGCCCGCCGCATATCCCGGCGCCAGATGCGCATTGGCCGCCAGCACCGCCAGGCTGTCTGAAGGTGAGACATAGATGCCAGCCCCCACCACCATGTTGCGATCCCCGTCCCCATCCGATGCCGCTCCGAAATCCGGGGCCGCCGGCCCGAACATCTCGTCCATCAACTCGGCGGCCCAGGTCGGGTTCGGATCGGGATGCATGCCCCCGAAATCCGGCAACGGCACGGCATGCACGACCGTCCCCGCCGCGGCGCCCAGCCGCCGTTCCAGAATTTCCACCGCATAGGGCCCGGTGACCGCGTTCATGCTGTCCATCCGCATCCGAAAGCCGCCGGCAAACATCGCCCTTATCGCCGGGAAATCGAACAGCCCCTCCATCAGCGCGGCATAGTCCGCAACGGAATCGACCACATCGACCACCATGGCACCCAGGTTCACCCGACCAACCGTGCCAAGATCTACATCCTGCGCATCCAGCATCTTGTAGTCGGTGATTTCCGTGGTGCGGCGGTACATCGCGTCGGTCACGGCCTCTGGGGCGGGCCCGCCGTTCGCCATGTTGAACTTGACCCCGAAATCCTCGGTCGGCCCTCCGGGATTGTGCGAGGCGGACATGATGATCCCGCCATCCGTCTTGTGCAACCGGATCAGATGGCTTGCCGCCGGGGTCGACAGCACCGCCCCCTGCCCCACGATCACCCGTTGCGCCCCGTTTGCCGCCGCCATGCGCAAGATCACCTGCGCCGCCCGGTCATTGAAATACCGCCCGTCACCGCCCAGCACAAAAGTCTTCCCGGTCGCACCCACCACATCAAAGATCGCCTGTACGAAATTCTCGAGGTAATGCGGCGCCATGAACACCGGGGTTTTCTTGCGAAGGCCCGAGGTGCCGGGTTTCTGCCCGGCAATCGGTGTGGTGGCGACGGTGTGAATGGTCACGGCTGATCTCCCATGGCGGAAAAAACGATTACAGACTGCGCGGGCACAATCAGCCCGGCGCGGGCGGGTTCAGAGGCGGCATCCGGGCGGGTCGTGTCAAGGACGATTTGCCACGTGGCGGGTTCGGGCAAGGCAAATGCCGTGCCTGGGCCCGCATTGAACACGGCCAGCACGGCGTCTTGCGCGTCAAGTGCGACAGATGCGGCCATGCGCAGCGTGACCCCAAGACAGCGAAATGCCGGATTGTGCCAGTCACCTGGCCCGGGTTGTCCGCCATCGGCCCGCAGCCAGACCACATCCGGCAACCCATCCCCCCGCATCCGGCCATGCAGGAACCGCCGCTGGCGCAGCACCGGATGCGCCCGGCGCAGCGCCGCAAGCCGCGCCACAAAGGCCGCCATCGCATCGTCCCCTAACTCCCAGTCGATCCATGTCACCGCGTTGTCCTGCGCATAGGCGTTGTTGTTGCCGCCTTGCGTGTGGCCGATCTCGTCGCCAGAAAGCAGCATCGGCGTGCCTTGCGACAGCATGAGCGTGGCCAGCAGGTTGCGCTTGCGCAGATTGCGCGCCGCCCGGATCGCCGGGTCGTCCGTCGGCCCTTCGATCCCCAGATTGTCCGAGTGATTGTCGTGGTGCCCATCGCGGTTGTCTTCGCCATTGGCCAGATTGCGCTTGACGGTAAAGCTGACAAGGTCCTGCAAGGTGAACCCGTCATGTGCCGTCAGGAAATTGACCGAACTGGTCGCCCCGCGACCGGAATGATCGAAATTCTCGGCCGATCCCAGCAACCGCTTGGCAAGATCAGGCGCCAGCCCCGCATCCCCCCGCCAGTACCGCCGCACCCCGTCGCGATACTTATCGTTCCATTCGGCAAAAGGATGCGGATACCCGCCTAGCTGATAGCCCCCCGGCCCCAGATCCCAAGGCTCGGCGATCAGTTTCACCCGCGTCAGCACCGGATCCTGCCGGATCGCATCAAAAAACCCACCGTTCCGGTCAAATCCATGCGCCTCGCGGCCCAATGTGCTTGCAAGGTCAAAGCGGAAGCCATCCACGTGGCAAACCTCGACCCAATACCGCAAGCTGTCCATGACCATCCGCAACACCGCAGGCTGCGTCAGATTCAGCGTGTTGCCGGTCCCCGCATCGTTCACATAGTGCCGCCCACCCCCATGCAGGCGGTAGTAACTGCGGTTGTCCAGCCCCCGGAAACTCAAGGTCGGCCCGAACTCGTCGCCCTCGCCGGTGTGGTTATAGACCACGTCCAGAATGACCTCGATGCCCGCCTGATGCAGCCGCTTGACCATCGTGCGGAACTCATTCAGCGGCTGGCGCAACCCATAGCGCGGCTCTGGCGCAAAAAAGCCCATCGAGTTGTAGCCCCAATAGTTGCGCAACCCCCGCGCCACCAGAAACCGGTCATCAAAAAACGCGTGCACCGGCAGCAACTCCACCGCCGTGACGCCCAATCGGCGCAGATGTTCGACAACCGGGGCCGATGCCAGCCCCAGATAGCTGCCCCTGACCGGTCGCTCTACCCCGGGATGCAGCGCCGTCATCCCCTTGACATGTGCCTCGTAAATCACCGTCTCCGACATCGGGCGCGCAGGCGGCACATCCCCTTCCCAGTCAAAGCTGGGGTCCACCACCACAGCCTTTGGCATGGCAAAGGCGCTGTCACGGGTGTCAAACGACAGATCGGCGCGACCTGACCCGATCTTGTAGCCCATCAGCGCATCCGACCATCGCAACCGCCCCTCCAACGCCCGTGCATAAGGGTCAAGCAACAACTTTGCGGGGTTGAACCGATGCCCTTCTTCCGGGCCGTAGGGCCCATGCGCACGCAGACCGTAAGCCTGCCCCGGCTGCATCCCCTCGACGTAAAGCGTCCAGACATCCCCATCGCGGTCGGCAAACGGAATTCGCGCCAATTCAACGCGTCCGCCGGACGAAAACAGGCACAATTCCAACGCCGTGGCATGGGCGGAAAACACCGCAAGGTTTACCCCACCACCATCCCAGGTTGCCCCCATCGGGGCACTTTGCCCCGGCCCTGCCCGCAAACCCGGCAGAATTCTTGGCAAGCTCACGCGCGCAACCCGTCATATAATGCTGCATAGGCGGCTGCAGATGCCTCCCATCCGACCGGATGGCGCATGGCGTTGGACTGCACCTTTGCCCAAACCTTCGGGACGGCATATAGCTGCACCAGTTGCCGCAACGCCTGCCCGAACGCCACCGCATCCGTCGGATGAAAACTGATGCCGGTCGCCACCCCCGCCGCCATCGCGGCAGGGCTGGCATGGATCACGGTATCAGCCAGCCCACCCACCGCCGCCACCACTGGCAACGTGCCATAAGCCAGGCCATACATCTGGGTCAGACCGCACGGCTCGAACCGGCTTGGCACCAGCACGGCATCCGCCCCGGCAAACATCAGGTGGCTTAGCTCCTCGTCATACCCAAGCCGCACCGATACCCGCCCCGGAAACCGATCGGCCAGCGCGGTCATTGCGGCCTCGCTCTCAGCGGCCCCCGAGCCGAGTACGGCAAGCCCGCCACCCGCCTCGATGAAGGCAGGGATCACCTCCGGCAGCAGATCAATCCCCTTCTGGCCGGTCAGCCGGCTGACCACAATCGCAAGTGGCCCCGGCACCTCCAACCCGAACTCGGCACAAAGTGCAGCACGATTGGCGGCCTTTCCCGCCATCTTGCCCGCGCCATACGGGATTGGCTCTGCCCGTGGCGTCCACACCTCGGTGTCCACCCCGTTCAAGATACCGCTGACCACGCCCGCCCGGGCCGCTATCACCCCCTGCAGACCCATCCCGAACTCGGGCCGCATCAATTCCGCCACATAGGTCGGCGACACCGTGGTAATGCGGTCTGCCGTCACCAGACCGGCCTTCAAACTCGACAATCCGCCGAAATACTCCAGCGCAAAGGGGTAGAACTGGCTCGCCGGAAGACGCAACTCGCCCAACATCCAGGCAGGTGCCCAGCCCTGAAACGCGATGTTGTGCACCGTCAGGACCGAACCGCACCCCCCGGACCCATGATAGGCAAGATACGCCGGCGCCAACCCGGCCTGCCAGTCATGGGCATGCAGCACATCCGGCTTCCAGCCATCCATACCCTCGCGTGCCAGCCGCGCCGCCACCCAGCTCAACGCAGCAAAGCGCTGCGGATTGTCAGCCCAATCCCCGAAAGAACCCGAATAGGGCCCGCCTTCGCGATCAAAAAGATGCGGCGCATCCAGCAACAGCACCGCCACCCCGGCAACCTCACCGGCCAGAACCCGCCCCGCCCCGCCCCACAACCCGTCCTCGACCAAGACCTCTGGCCAGTCCCGGGCCATCGCGCGCAAACCTCGATAGGCAGGCAGCAGCACCCGCATCTCCCATCCCTGCCCCGCCAAGGCGCGTGGCAAGGCCCCCACAACATCCGCGAGCCCCCCCGTCTTGACCAAAGGCACGCATTCCGAAGCCACCGACAATACCCGCCCCGTCATCTCTGCCCCGTCATCTTTGCCTCTTTCGTCTTGGCTCAAATATCCCACAGGGGGTCTGGGGGGTGTGAAACCCCCCAGGTGTCCGGCACTCGGCCTCACCCCAAGGTCTGACCCCAGGGACTCATCCCAGGGCCACCGCACGCGCGTCCAGCATGTCCTGCGTGATCAGCACGATCCCCGCCTCGGTCCGACGGAACCACTTTGCATCCAGAATGGGATCTTCCCCGACCACCAGACCCTCGGGGATCACAACGCCGCGGTCAATCACGCAGTTCTTCAGCCGCGCCTTGCGGTTGACGATAACCTGAGGCAGTGCCACAACATATTCGAGCGTTGCAAAACTATGCGTGCGGCAGCCGGTAAACAGCAGGCTGTTGCTCACTTCGGACCCCGATACGATGCAATCTCCCGACACCAGCGAACTTACCGCCGACCCGCGCCTGCCGTCTTCATTGTGAATGAACTTGGCCGGTGGCACGATTTCGGCATAGGTCCAGATCGGCCAGCTCTGGTCGTAAAGGTCAAGCTTCGGCACAAAATCGGTCAGGTCGATATTGGCCTGCCAGAACGCATCGATCGTGCCGACATCCCGCCAGTAGGGTTCCGTCTCCAACCCGCTGGTGACGCAGCTTTCCGAAAACTGATGTGCCATAGCACGGCCGTTCTTCACGATATCCGGGATCAGGTCCATGCCGAAATCATGGCTGGAATTGACGTCCTCGCTATCTCGGATCAGCAATTCGCGCAGGAATTTCCAGTTGAAAACATAGATCCCCATCGACGCCAGCGCATGATCCGGATCGCCCGGAATGGCCGGCGGGTCCTTGGGCTTTTCCAGAAACGCGGTGACGCGCATTTGGGGGTCCACATGCATCACGCCAAAGGCCACAGCCTCCATCCGCGGCACAGTCAGACAGCCGATGGTGACATCGGCGTTCGTCGCCACATGCTGTTGCAGCATGATCTCGTAATCCATCTTGTAGACATGGTCCCCGGCAAGGATCACCACGTATTCAACACCATAGCTGTCAACGATATCGATGTTCTGCGTCACCGCATCGGCGGTACCCAGATACCACTTGTTCTCGCTGACCCGTTGCGAAGCAGGCAGGATGTCAAGGTATTCATTCCGCTCCGCCCGAAAGAATCCCCAGCCGCGCTGCATGTGGCGGATCAGGCTGTGGGCCTTGTACTGCGTGGCAATCGCCATCTTGCGGATGCCGCTGTTTAACGCATTCGACAGGGCAAAGTCGATGATCCGGGTCTTGCCGCCAAAATAGACCGCCGGTTTGGCGCGGGTATCGGTCAACTCCTTGAGCCTGCTGCCCCTGCCCCCCGCCAGCACAAAGGCCATCGCCTGCGACGATAGCCGCGTGTTTGGTTTCGCCTTCATGTCATCCTCCCTGAACGCGAGGCTTTTGCCCCGTCTGACGCGCCTGAACTTGCTTGAGATAGACTGCCGACAGCGGCGGCAGTGTGACAAGACCCGAATGGGTCTGCCCGTTCCACGGCGTTTTCTCGACAATCACTCCACCCAGATTGCCACGGTTCCCGCCACCATAAAGTCCGGCATCGGTGTTCAGGATCTCTTCCCAGGCTCCCCCGCCCGGCAAGCCCACCCGCAGCCGCCGCTCTACCGGGGTCATGTTGACCGCAACCACCACAGGCGCATCGCCCACAGCCCCGAACCGCGCCCAGGCATAGGTCGATCCTTCGGCATCGTTGCTTTCCAGCCAGGCAAACCCTTCAGCCCGCGTATCATTCACGTGCAGCGCCGGGGTATCCCGGTAAACCCGGTTCAGATCGCGCACCAGCGCCTGCATCCCGCCGTGCAAAGGGTGTTCAAGCAGATGCCAGTCCAGCGACTGCGCATGGTTCCATTCGGCGCCTTGGGCAAACTCGCAACCCATGAACAACAGCTTCTTGCCCGGATGCCCCCACATGAACCCGTAATAGGCCCGCAGGTTGGCGAATTTCTCCCATTCGGTTCCCGGCATCTTGGCCAGCATCGATCCTTTGCCATGCACCACTTCGTCATGGCTGATCGGCAGGACATAGTTCTCGCTCCAGGCGTAGACCAAACCAAAGGTCATCTGGTGATGGTGATACTTGCGGTAAAGCGGGTCCTTTTGCATGTAGGACAGGGTGTCGTTCATCCAGCCCATGTTCCACTTGAACCCAAAGCCCAAGCCGCCGTGGTTCACCGGGCGCGATACGCCTGCAAAGGCCGTGCTTTCCTCGGCAATGGTCACAACACCGGGCACCCGGCCATAGGCCGCGATGTTCATGTTCTGCAGCACCGCGATGGCCTCGTAATTCTCGCGCCCGCCGTCCTTGTTGGGCAGCCCTTGGCCATCCTTGCGGCTGTAGTCGCGGTATAGCATCGACGCCACCGCATCGACGCGCAGCCCGTCGATGTGGAATTCCTCCAGCCAATACAGCGCGTTAGAGACAAGGTAGTTGGAAACCTCGACCCGGCCGTAGTTGTAGATCAGCGTGTTCCAGTCCTGATGGAACCCCTCGCGCGGGTCTTGATGTTCATAAAGCGCGGTGCCGTCGAACCGCCCCAGCCCATGCGCGTCCGTCGGAAAATGCCCTGGCACCCAATCCAGCAGCACGCCCACCCCCCGCGCATGTGCAGCCTCGATGAAGGCGCGAAACTCGGGCGGAGTGCCGTGACGGATGGTTGGCGCGAAAAGGCCCACCGGCTGATAGCCCCAACTGCCGTCAAACGGAAATTCGCTGACCGGCATCAACTCGATATGGGTGAACCCCATGTCGGCCACGTAATCGACCAGTTGGGTTGCGAACTCGGCATAGGACAGCATCCGGTTGCCGGGCGCGCGCCGCCAGGACCCCAGATGCACCTCATAGACCGAAATCGGGGCGTCGATGTTCTGTGCCAACCCACGCCGCGCCATCCAGCCATCGTCCGCCCAGGCGGGTGCTGCCAGGCTGCGAACGACGGATGCGTTGGCCGGCGGATGTTCCGACCCGAACCCCACCGGATCGGCCTTCAAGGGCATAAGGTTGCCGCCCGGTCCGCGAATCTCGTATTTGTAGGTCGTGCCATCGCCCAGACCGGGAATGAACATTTCCCACACGCCGGTGGCCCCGCGCCTGCGCATCTGGTGGCGCCGTCCGTCCCAGATATTGAAATCGCCGACCACGGAAACCCGCTCGGCATTCGGGGCCCAGACGGCGAAATGTGTGCCCGCGACGCCCTCGTGCGTGATCAGATGCGCCCCTAGCACATTCCACAGCCGGTTGTGGGTGCCCTCGCCCAGCAGGTATTCGTCGATTTCACCCAACACGGGACCAAAGCGGTAGGGGTCCTCGAACTCCCATGTCGCGCCGCCGCCTGTCGCGCGCAACCGGTAGGGCTGGAAACTGTCCAACTCGGCCACGAACATTCCCGGGGCCTGCAACAGCGCCTGCGCCTCGATCGGCGCAGCTTTCGGGCCTATCACGCATAGCCGATCCGCCCCGGGTACAAACGCCGTGACCACCCAGGCCTGACCGCGCTGGTGCAAGCCAAGGACCGAAAACGGATCACCATGCCGACCCTCGGCTATGGCCCAGGCCGCGCCATCCTCGATCAGACGTTCTTTCATGGCATTCGCCTCCCAACGAGCAGCCAAACGCCAACCCCATGCCTACAGGGCAGAGGTCACCGACCAGATGTCCTTCATGTAACTCTTGATGGTGCGATCGGACGAAAAGAACCCCGACCGCGCTGTGTTCATCGCCGCCATCCGCAGCCAGCGGTCCCTGTCGGCATAGGCCAGATCGACCAGCCCCTGTGCCCTGTCGTAGGCGTCAAAGTCGCTTGCGACAAGGAAATAGTCATGGTTCCAGACACGGTGCACCAGAGCATGATAGCGGTTTGGCTGCTCGGGGCTGAACCGGCCTTCTGCAATCATCTGCAAGACGTCCTGCAACGGCTGCGACGCCTCGATCGCCTTGCGGCTGTGGTCAGGATCCGTGCGGCGTGCCGCAGCCTCGTCAGACGTCATGCCGAACAGAAAAAAGTCTTCTGCCCCAACCTCTTGCAGGATTTCCACATTGGCACCGTCCAGCGTGCCAATGGTCGGAGCTCCGTTCATCATGAACTTCATGTTCCCGGTGCCCGACGCCTCTTTTCCGGCGGTGCTGATCTGTTCCGACAGATCTGCCGCCGGGATCAGGTGTTCGGCCATGCTGACGTTGTAGTTGGCCGGATAGATCACCTTCAACAGATCGCCTGTTTCAGGGTCAGCGTTAATAACCGCCGCCACATCATTGATAAGATGGATTATTTCCTTTGCGACAGCATAGCCCGGCGCAGATTTTCCGCCAAAAATCTTGACGCGCGGGACCCAGTGGCCGTTCGGGTCTGCCTTGATCCGGCCCCAGTGGGCGATGGTTTGCAGGATGTTCAGCAGCTGCCGCTTGTATTCATGGATCCGCTTGATCTGCACATCGAACAGCGCGTCGGGGTTGACTTGCACCCCGCATTGCGCCGAAATCCACGCCCCAAGCGCCACCTTGTTGACCCGCTTGGCTGCGCCGAACTCGGCCAGAAACGCGGCATCGTCCACGTGCCGCACCAGCCCGTCAAGCTGGTCCAGATTTGCCTCCCACCCTTCACCGACCGTGCGCGTGATCAGCCCCGACAAGGCGGGGTTGCACATGTTAAGCCAGCGGCGCGGTGTGACGCCATTGGTCTGGTTCACGATGCGCTCGGGGTGCAGGCGGTGCAATTCAGGAAACAGGTTCTTCTTAATCAGGTCGCTGTGCAGGGCCGATACCCCGTTCACTTTGTGCGCCATCACAAAGGCCAACTCGCCCATCCGTACCTCGTGATGCTTGACGATGCCCACGTAGTGCGGCCGGTTCGGGTAAGTGCGGCGGTGCCAGCCGTCGATGCGTTCGACGATCTGCATGTGGCGCGGCAGCACGGTGCCGAAAGTGAAGGTCGCCCACCGTTCCAGCGCTTCGGGCAGAAGGGTGTGGTTGGTGTAGCCCAGACACTGCCGCGCGGTGTTCAAGGCCGGCTCGAAGTCCATCGCGTGTTCGTCGGTCAAAAGCCGGATCAGTTCCGGACCGGCAATCGCAGGATGGGTGTCGTTCATCTGGATGGCCACATGCTGTGGCAGCTTGGTCATGTCGGAATGCGTCGATTTGAACCGCCGCAGAATGTCCTGCAGCGCGGCAGACGTCAGGAAATACTCTTGCTTCAGGCGCAACTCCTTGCCCTGATACGTGGTGTCGTCGGGGTACAACACCCGGCTAAGCGTGCGCGCCAGCGCCTCGGGCTCTGCCGCTGCGGCATAGTCACCCCGGTTGAACCGGGCGAGGTCGAACTGCGTCGTCGATTTTGCCGCCCAAAGCCGCAACGTGTTGGCCCATTTGCCCTGCCAGCCGACAACCGGTGTGTCATGGGCGGAAGCGGTGACTGTTTCGCCGGGCACCCAGACCTCTCGCCCGCCGATGGTGCGCACGTCGCCCTTGAAGCCGATGGTGTAAGACGATTCCGGACGCTCGAAATCCCATGGGTTGCGCTGGCTGAGCCAGTCTTCCGGCGTTTCCACCTGTTGGCCACCCTCGAACCGCTGGCGGAACAGCCCATGTTCATAGCGGATGCCATAACCATAGGCGGGGCACCCCAACGTCGCCATGCTTTCCATGAAACAGGCCGCAAGCCGCCCAAGCCCACCATTCCCCAGCGCCGCATCAGGCTCGTCTTCAATGATGGCCCGGAAATCTTGCCCGAACCCCGCCATCACCTCGACAGCCATATCCCGAAGGCCCAGATTTACCGTGGCGTCTTCAAGGATCCGCCCGATCAGGAATTCCATCGACAGATAGTAGACGCGCTTGTGATCGCCAGCCCAGGTCTTGCGGGTGCTGGCAAACCACGGCTCGACGATACGGTCACGGATGGCAAAGGACAAGGCCATCCGCCAGTCATAAACGCTCGCGTTCGGGGCATCCTTGCCCAGCGTGAAGGTCAGGTGACGCAAAACGTCATTCTGCAGCAGATTTGGGGTCAGGCTCAGGTCGTTCACAGTTACATCCGCATATCAAATTCAGATTTGGGTCAACCTAGAGGGGCCAAAGATCGCGTCAAGCAAAAGTCTGCCAGCCAAGAAGGTGCACATATCGGAAGCCTACTCTTAACCTATGTTAGCGCAAACACGACGCAGTTTCATTCAGAAATTTCATGATTTTCCAGTATCCTGCAAAAACACCCTGGCCGGCTACGCTCCACCTGCAACAGGCCCGGACAATGCTGCCGTACCGGGAAAGCGTACCAAACCGCAGTTGAAAAAAACACCCATCAAACATGACACCGTGTTGACAACCCGGCAACGCCCGATCTTCACGCCAACCTGAACCGCCGCAACCGCAAGGCGTTGCCCAGCACGAACACCGAAGACACAGCCATCGCGCCTGCCGCCAGCATCGGCGAAAGCGCGGGCCCGCCAAATGGCACCAGCACCCCCGCTGCCACAGGGATCAGCGCGACGTTATAGCCGAACGCCCAGACCAGATTCTGGCGGATGTTGCGCATGACGGCACGACTAAGCGCAATCGCGCGCGCCACTGCCGCTGGGTCACCGGTCATCAAGACAACTTCGCCTGCTTCGATCGCAACGTCGCTGCCCTGCCCCATCGCAATCCCGACATCCGCCGCTGCCAGGGCCGGCGCATCGTTGATCCCATCGCCAACAAAGGCCACGCCCGCGCCCATATCGCGGATCAAGTCCAGTTTGCCTTCCGGCAGCACGCCGGCATAGACTTTGCCGATGCCCAGACTTGCCGCCACCATGCCCGCCGCCGCCACCGTATCCCCCGAAATCATCGCAACTTCGACACCAAGCGCACGCAACCCGGCAACTGCGGAACTCGCCTGCGGCTTGACCCGGTCAGCAACTGCAATCAGCCCGATGACAACGCCTGCCCGTGCTACGAACAACACCGACTGGCCCTGCGCCGCTGCATGATCTGCCTCTGCCAGCAACGCCTCTGGTACCGACCCGAACATTCGCGCAGCACCCACGGCTACGGTTTCGCCTGCCACCACGGCCTGCGCGCCGTACCCGGGTCGCGCGACGAACTCGGTCGCTTTCGGCACGATCACGCCCCGCAGCACGGCTTCTGCCAGAACGGCGGATGCCAAGGGATGCTCCGACCCCTGTTCGACCGCCGCCGCCAATGCCAGCACATCGCCTGAAACAGTCACCACCGCAGGATGTCCTTCGGTCAATGTGCCGGTCTTGTCGAACGCCACCCTCCTGACCCGCGCCAGCGACTGCATCGCAGCGCCACGCCGGAACAGCACGCCCATCTCGGCCGCGCGACCCGACCCTACGAGGATCGATACCGGCACCGCCAGCCCCATCGCGCAGGGACAGGCGATGATCAGAACCGCAACTCCGGCCACCATCGCAGGGCCGACCTCCGGCCCAAAGGTCAGCCACAACGCCACAGTGATCACGGAAATCCCCATCACCACCGGCACGAACCACAGCGTGATGCGGTCCACCAGCGCCTGCACAGGCAGTTTCGCGCCTTGCGCTGCCTCGACCAGTGACACGATCCGCGCCAGCACCGTGTCCGCGCCCACGGCCTGCACCGTCACCGTAAGCGCGCCCGTCCCGTTCACGGTGCCGCCGATCACCCGGTCACCCACAGCTTTGACCACCGGCTGCGGTTCGCCCGTCAGCATCGCCTCGTCAACCGCAGACCCGCCCGCCATAACCACGCCATCGACCGGAACCCGGTCGCCGGCCCGTATCTGGACGACCATGCCGGGCACCAGCGCCGCCACCGCCAGATCTGTCACCGCGCCGGCCTGCACCACATGCGCAACGACCGGCTGCATCCGCACCAGCCGCGAGATCGCGGCACCGGCCCGCCCGCGTGCCCGCGCCTCCAGCGACCGACCGAGCAAGATCAGCACCACGATCACCGCCGCCGATTCGAAATAGACCGCCGGATCCGGCACAAGTCCGGGCCAAACCGTAACCAGCGCCGACCAGCCAAACGCAGCTATAGTCCCCACGGCCACCAGCGCGTTCATATCCGGCGCACCGCGCAGCAAGGCAGGCACACCCTTGGCAAAGAACACCCGCCCCGGTCCGGCAAGGACCATTGCCACCAACAGCATCTGCACAAACGGCCAGGCCCGGCCAAGACCTGCCGCCCAGTGATGTACCGCAGGGATCAGATGGCCCCCCATCTCGATGACGAACACCGGCAACGTCAACGCCGCCGCCACGGCAAACCGCCGCCACAGCGCCTGCTCTTCGACTTTCGGATCGTCGGGGGGCGTGGCTTGGGCGATCGGGGTCGCGGCAAAGCCCGCACGTCCCACCGCTGCGACCAGGGCGGCCTCTGCGACCGGCTCCCACAGGGTGACCACCCCGCGACGCGTCGCAAGATTGGCAACTGCCCCCGCAACCCCCGGCACCGAACGCAACACCCGTTCAACCCGTCCGGTGCACGACGCACAGCTCATGCCATCGATCGCCAGGACCGCTTTGGATTGCCGCACAGGATAGCCGGCGCTGGCCAAAGCCGCTGCCAGACTGGACCGGCTTGCAGGTGCCGCAAACTCTATCTCGGCGCGCTGCGTGGTCAGATTGACACGCGCCGCAATCACACCCGGCGTGGCCAGCAATGCCGCCTCGGCGCGTCCGATGCACGATGCGCAGCTAAGGCCGTCCAGCGAAAGCCGCGCAATCTCCGATGGCTGATCGATCACTTTGTCCATCCGCCAGACATACGCACCGGACCGGCCGACAACAAGCGCACCCCTTGACGACGCGGCGATTTGGTCGTTTCGTCGGGGCCACTCCAAGGAGTTTGCAATGACCCGCCTGTCCGTACCCGATATGTCATGCAACCACTGCAAGGCATCCGTTGAAACCGCATTGTCTGCCTTGCCCGACAGCGGAACGATCACTGTCGATCTTGCGCAAGGCGCAGTCACGGTCAGCGGCACCGCCCCCGCTGCATTGCTGATCAGCGCACTGGCGACCATCGGCTTTCCCGCGCAGGTCATCCCGCAAGGCTGACGCGCTTTGCTGCGAATACCCTGCAAGTGAAGGCGTGATGTCACGCCAGCCCGAATTCGTGCCATAGATCGGTCACGCGCGGGGCCAACACTTGACAAATGTTTGGTTTCAACTCAGCAAACTAAAAAACGACCGGAGCAGCAGCGTGACCACGACCCCCAAACCAGGCGCACAGCAAGGCAGCCAGAGCACACCCGTCCAACAACAGGGCCAATCCCAAAAACCCGCGCCGCAGCAAGGCAGCACGCCGGTTATCCGCGATTGGGCGGCGATCTGATCCGTCACCCCTTGGCAGGCGCGGGCATCGCCGTTTAGGCTCGTGCGCATGTCATCGGGATGATCGCCATGTCGGATCGGGTTTCTTCAATCACCAATCTGGGTCCTGCATCGGAAGCGGCCTTTGCCCGCGCCGGGATACATACAGCACAGGAAATCCGCGACCTTGGCCCGGACGAGGCGTATCGGAGGCTGTTGCTGTCGGGCACGCCGCCGCATTTCATCGGTTACTATGTTCTCGTCATGGGCCTGCAGGGCAGGCCGTGGAACGATTGCCAAGGTGCCGAAAAGGCCGCCTTGCGGCAGCGGTTTGACACTTTGAAAGCGGCAGTGCCCGCAAAAGGAAAGGGCCGCTCCGATCTGGAGACGGCCCTCGATCTGTTCGGCGTCGTAGACCGGCGGGCTTAGCCGACCAGTTCAAGACCCGAGAAATAGAACGCAATCTCGCGTGCGGCCGATGTGTCACTGTCCGACCCGTGGACCGAGTTTTCGCCGACCGACAGGGCGAATTCCTTGCGGATGGTGCCGTCGGCTGCGTTGGCCGGGTTGGTGGCCCCCATCACTTCGCGGTTCTTCAGGATTGCGCCTTCGCCTTCCAGAACCTGCACGACGACCGGCTCGGATGCCATGAACTCACACAGCTCGGCATAAAACCCACGTGCGGCGTGTTCGGCATAAAACGCGCCGGCCTGCGCCATGGTCAGGTGGATGCGCTTTTGCGCGACGATGCGCAGCCCGGCTTCCTCGAACTTGGCATTGATCTTGCCGGTCAGGTTCCGGCGGGTGGCATCGGGTTTGATGATCGACAGGGTGCGTTCAACGGCCATGATGGTCCTCTTGGGTCTGTGGCGAAGGGTCACCCCGCGCCGGATATGCGCCCGCCTGCTAGCACGCGGCCCGCGGCATGGAAAGCCTCTCGCACCGCCAGACCGGCCCGGCGCAGGCCGTTCCCCCTCGACGGATCGGCCATCGAGGCCTATCGTTCGACCCAACTGTCACGAAAGGCCCGGCCATGACGCAAGAACCCAGCTTCCGCCGCGCGACCGAGGCCGACTGCTCCGATCTTGCGATCCTCTTTGACGCAGCGTCGCGGCGCATGGTTTCCTGGGTGTTTAGCGAGCTTGCCGAACCGGGGCAATCCTGGCTTGAGGTCGTTCGCGAGCGCATCCGCAACCTGCCTGAGCGGCGCAGCTACCATTCAAATTGGCAAGTCGCCGAACTCGACGGCCGGACCATTGGGGCCTTCTTTGGCTTCCGGCTTGAGGCCGCGCCCGATGTCGTGGATTGGACCGGCGTTCTCGATTGCCTGCGCCCGATGGAAGAGATGGAGCACGTGGCACAAGGCTGCTGGCTTTTGCAGGCCATCGCCCTGTTCCCGGAATATCGCAACCGGGGTTTCTCGCGCGCGCTGCTGACAACGGCCGAAGCCGAAGCCCTGGCCAGCGGCGCACAGCGTATCGTGCTGCAGGTCGAAGAGATCAACCAGACCGCCATGAGCGCCTATCAACGTGCCGGCTACCACGACTGGACACGAAGGCCTTACGTGCCCTTCCCCGGATCAGACGACAGCGGCGACTGGATTCTGATGGCCAAGGACCTGCACTGATCGTCTCGCTAAGGAAACCACCATGAAAAGCGCCGTCCCTTTCACGCTCGTCGGCCTCGATCACGTCGTGTTCCTGGTCGATGACATGGCCCGCGCGATGACCTTCTATGCCGACGTTCTGGGCTGCGTGCCGGGCTACAGCTATCCAGCCCTGGGGATGGAGCAGGTCTGGTGCGGGGCCTCGCTGATCGTGCTGTGGGATGTGACGCATCCCGGGGCCGCCGGGGCCGTTCCGCCGGTCAAGGGCGGCCGCAACGTCGATCACCTATGCATCGCCACCGCCCCCTTTGCCCCAGACAGCATGCGCGCTCATCTGGCCTCGCATGGAGTGGCGATAGAGCGTGAGGCCACCCATGGCGGGGCGCGCGGCATGGGCCATTCCTTCTACTTCCGCGACCCGTTCGGCAACTTGCTAGAGGTGAAAGGCCCCGCCGAATACCCCGACGGGCGCTAGAATTCGTATGTACGAAGTATGCACAGGATATGCACGGGTGGTGTACCTCATGCCAAGCCATTCCAGTTGACCTTTTCCCGCTCATAGGGCACTTCCCCGGTCATGCTGAAAATCGAAGACATCACCTATTCCGTCGAAGGTCGCCCGCTGTTCGAAGGGGCCTCGGCCACCATTCCCACGGGCCACAAGGTTGGCCTTGTCGGGCGGAACGGGGCGGGCAAGACCACGCTCTTCCGGCTGATCCGCCGCGAGTTGGCGCTAGAGGGCGGCGACATCTCGATCCCCTCGCGCGCGCGCATCGGGGGCGTGGCGCAAGAGGTGCCGTCGTCATCGACCTCGCTGATCGACACGGTGCTTGAGGCAGACACCGAACGCGCGGCTTTGTTGGTCGAGGCAGAAACTGCCCATGATCCCAACCGGATAGCTGAAATACAGGCCCGCCTGACCGACATCGATGCCTGGTCGGCAGAGGGGCGCGCATCGGCGATCCTGAAGGGTCTCGGGTTTGACGAAAAGGCCCAACAGCGGCCATGCAGCGACTTTTCGGGCGGCTGGCGGATGCGGGTGGCGCTGGCGGGGGTGCTGTTTGCGCAACCCGACTATCTTCTGTTGGACGAGCCTACCAACTACCTGGACCTTGAAGGGGCCCTGTGGCTGGAAAACTACCTCACGAAGTATCCGCATACGGTTCTGATCATCAGTCACGACCGCGGCCTTCTGAACCGCGCAGTCACCGGTATCCTGCATCTCGACAACAAGAAATTGACTTATTGGTCAGGTCCTTACGACCAGTTCGCAAGGCAAGTCGCCGAACGCCGTGCCGTCTTGCAGGCCGAGGCGAAAAAGCAAGAGGCGCGGCGCGCGCATCTGCAATCGTTCGTTGACCGCTTCAAGGCCAAGGCGTCAAAGGCTGTTCAGGCGCAGTCCCGCGTGAAGATGCTGGAAAAGATGACCACCATCACCGCACCCGAGGATGCCAAGAAGGTGGTCTTCACTTTCCCAACACCCGAGGAATTGTCGCCCCCGATCATCAACCTGGATGGTGCGGCGGTGGGCTATGGCGGGCCTGCAATCCTGAAAAAGCTATCGCTTCGGATTGATCAGGACGACCGGATCGCGCTTCTGGGTCGCAACGGTGAAGGAAAGTCCACGCTTTCCAAGCTGTTGGCGGGTAAACTTGTGACGATGGACGGCAAGATGGTCCGGTCGTCGAAACTGCGCATCGGCTATTTTGCGCAGCATCAGGTCGATGAGCTCTACATCGACGAAACCCCGTTGCAGCACCTGCAACGCCTGCGTCCTACCGAAGGCCAGCCCCGTTTGCGCGCCCGGCTAGCAGGGTTCGGTCTGGGGGCGGATCAGGCAGAAACCGTGGTGGGCAGGCTTTCGGGCGGCCAGAAGGCGCGGTTGTCGCTGTTGCTGGCCACCATCGACGCGCCGCATCTGCTGATTCTCGACGAGCCCACCAACCACCTTGACATGGAAAGCCGCGAGGCATTGGTCGAAGCTTTGACCGAATATTCTGGCGCGGTGATCCTCGTCAGCCACGACATGCACCTGTTGGGTCTGGTTGCGGACCGGTTGTGGCTGGTCAAAGGTGGCGCGGTCGTGCCCTATACCGAAGATCTGGAAACCTACCGAAAGCAGCTTTTGGCGGGGGATGAAGATGTCAAAGTTTCTGCACAACTTATTGTAAAACCAAAGAAAATAGGCCGTGATGAAATCCTTGCCCTGCGCAGCGAGGTCAAGAAATCCGAAGAACGGCTGGCCAAGCTGAATGACATGCGCGACCGGCTGGCGAAAAAGCTTGCGGATCCTGAGCTTTATGAATCATCCAGGGTCGGAGAGCTCGAGACCTGGAACAAGAAATACGCCGAAGTCATGGAAGCGCTGGACCGGGCCGAGGCGATATGGCTGTCGGCACAGGAAAAACTGGAGTCCGCTGCCTGATGGAACCCGGTTTTTTGATCACTGCCTTTGCGACGCTGTTCGTGGTGATCGACCCGCCGGGCCTTGTTCCGATGTTCATCGCACTGACGACGGGCATGAACCCCACCCAGCGGCGCAAGATGGCGCTTCGGGCCTGCATTATCGCGGCCATCTTGCTGACGATGTTCGGTATTCTGGGCGAGGCCGTGCTTGGCTTCATCGGAATCTCGCTGCCCGCGTTCCGGATTGCCGGCGGTTTACTGCTGTTTCTGACGGCTCTCGACATGCTGTTCGAACGCCGGACCCAGCGGCGTGAAGGACAGACGGCGGACCCGGATCATGATCCGTCGGTGTTTCCGCTGGCAACGCCGTTGATTGCCGGACCAGGAGCGATTGCAACAATGATCCTGTTGGTGGGGCAAGGCGGGGGCAGCTGGGCTGCGACCCTGGCCGTTTTGGGGCTAATGCTGGCGATGATGGTGGCGACCTTTCTGTTTCTGTTGGCGTCGCCGCCGCTAGAGCGGATGCTGGGTCGTACCGGGACCGTTGTGATCACACGGCTTCTGGGCATGCTACTGGCGGCGCTGTCGGTGCAGTTCGTGATCGACGGCATTCGCGGCGCATGGATGATCTGATCGTTGCAATCCCTTGATGCGGCCCCATGTTCGATCGATGCAGACAGATATGCTGATGAACCTTCTTTATCTTGTCGTGCTGCTGGCGGCCGTCGGCGGCTGGATCCTGGTCGAATATCGTCGCCGCATGGGCCAAGCGATTCGGGTCGCGATGGCGTGGGGATTGATTTTCCTGGGCTTTGCTGCAAGTTACGGTTTGTGGAACGATCTTCGCCAAAACATCGTGCCGCGGCAAATGGTAACCGATGCGGGCAGTCTTCGCGTGCCCCGCGCACCGGACGGGCATTATTACCTGACGGTACAGGTAAACGGGCAACCGGTGCAGTTTCTGGTCGACACTGGCGCAAGCAATGTCGTGATCTCGCCGCGCGATGCTCGCAGTCTTGGATTGGACCCCGACAGCCTGATTTTCCTTGGCGACGCGATGACGGCCAACGGCCCGGTGCAGACCGCGCGCGTCCGATTGCCCGAAGTCGCACTCGGGCCGTTCACTGACCGGGACGTGCCGGCCTACGTGACCTCTGGCGACATGGACATATCTTTGCTGGGCATGGATTATCTGGGAAAATTCCGCATCGGAATCGACCGGGGCGAGATGACGCTTAGCCGCTGATCCGTTCGGCCTTCTTTTCCCAGCGACCGGACTCTTCGGACCAATACTGTGCCGAAATCCCCGCCGTGGTCAGTTGCGTCCACATCGTGCGGGCCCGCGCCACAGCATCCGGGTTGCCGCCATCAAAGATCGCCCAGACCCTCTCTAGCCCCTGCGCTTCCTCGACTGTCACCTCGGCGCCGTCGATCAGCGCCAGCGCCTGTGCGCCGTTGACGACTGGTCCCTGCCCCAAAAGCACCGGCTGATCGACATCCTGCGGCCCGCCTTGCAATCCGTGCGGCAGAAATCCGTCCTCGGGGGTCAGCCACAGCTGCATGTCCAGCCGCACCAACTCTGCTGCATCCCGCCCCCGGATCATCACCCGCCATCCCGCCGCCATCGCGCGCGGCAGCAGGGTTATCAGCGTTGCTTCGACCCCCGAGCGGGTCAGGTGGTAAAACAGCGCGGTTCCCAAGGACTAGCCCTCGAACATGTTGCGGATCATCCGGTCAAGCGCCATGACACCCCAGCCCGTGGCCCCTTTCGGCGACAGGGTCAGATCGGATTTCACCAGCGCCGTGCCCGCGATATCCAGATGAATCCACGGCATTCCGGCCTTGACGAACCGCTTCAGAAACTGCGCCGCAGTGATCGCCCCACCGTCGCGCCCGCCCACGTTCATCATGTCGGCGATCCGCGATTTCAGCTTGTCGTCATAGGCCTGGCCCATCGGCATCCGCCAAGCCCCCTCACCTTCAGCCGCAGCCGCCGCAAGGAACGCGCCGCAAAGCGTATCGTCATTCGAGAAAACGCCAGTGTTTTCATGCCCCAAGGCCACGATGATCGCCCCGGTCAATGTGGCCAGATCGACCATCCCCGAAGGCTTGAACCGTTCCTGCGCGTACCACATCACATCGGCCAGCACCAACCGCCCCTCGGCGTCGGTGTTGATCACCTCGATCGTGTCGCCCTTCATGGATTTGACCACATCGCCGGGCCGTTGCGCGCGCCCGTCGGGCATGTTTTCGACCAGACCCACCAGCCCGACCACGTTGGCGCGTGCCCCGCGCAGGGCCAATGCGCGCATCACGCCCGCCACCACGGCAGCGCCGCCCATGTCCATCGTCATCTCTTCCATGCCCGCCGCCGGCTTGATCGAGATGCCGCCCGTGTCAAACACCACGCCCTTGCCGATCAGCGCGAAGGGCGGCTCGCCTTCTTGACCGCCGTTCCACTGCATCACGACAACCTTGGACGGGCTTTCCGACCCCTGCCCCACGCCGAGCAAAGCCCCCATTCCCAATTTGAACAACGCATCCTCTTCAAGGATTTCCACGTTCAGTCCCAGTTCATGCATCGCGGCAAGGCGTGCGGCAAAGTCGTTCGTGGTCAACACATTGGCCGGTTCGTTCACCAGATCGCGCGCAAAGAACACGCCTTCGGCGACGGCGGCACCGGCCGCACTGGCAGCAGCGACCGCCTCGGGGTTGGTCACGATCATGGTCACCAGACCTGGTGTTTTCAAATCGGTGGTTTTGTGCGGGGTGAACTCATAGGCCCGCATCGCAAGCCCGAACGCCACATCTGCGGCGCGGGCGTGACCTTCCACCAGCACCATCGTCGGGCCGGACGCAAGGCGCGCACCGACCGCCGCCCCGGCTTTGCGCGCCGTGGCCATGTCGGTTTTTCGCGGCAGTCTGATCACCTGCACGGCATCCGCCAGCAGCCCGCTTGGATAGGCAAGATCAAGCGCTTCGCCGGGTTTCAGTTTGCCAAATGCTTCAGAGGCCAAAAAGCGCGCCAATGCACCACGCATCAGCCGATCCAGACGCCGGGCGGCAGGCGTCGCAGGGGTGCCGCCATCCACCAGGATCGCGATCCGGCCCGACTGGGTTGCCAGCGTCTGCAGATCGGTTGCGTGAAACTGAATTGGCAAGGGATGCGACATGGCGTGCTCCAGATTTGGTGGCTTGGAAAAAAGCGCCCGCTAGGCTTCGGGTGCTGATGGGCGCAACGCTAGACCCGAGGCGAAGAAATGGCCAGATATGAGTTTTCCCCGCGCGTGAATTCCGATACCGTTCGGCCAAGTACGTTTGGGCAAGGGGCCTTGGGTGTCGAGATTCGACCGATATCTTCTGTCGCAACTGCTGATCTCTTTTGGGTTCTATGCACTTGTGCTGGTGGCCGTATATTGGATCAACCGTGCGGTCGGCCTGTTTGACCAACTGATCGGCGATGGTCAGACCGCGTTGGTATTCGCCGAGTTTTCACTGCTGACCCTGCCAAACGTCATTCGTCTGGTATTGCCGATAGCGTCGTTCATCGCTGCAGTTTCGATCACCAACCGGCTGATGCAGGAAAGCGAACTGGTCGTGATACAGGCTACCGGATTCTCGGCGTTTCGGCTGGCGCGGCCTGTCGCGCTTTTCGGCGGCATCGTGTTAGTCATGATGCTGGTTCTCTTGAATGTTCTGGTGCCTGCAAGTCGATCGTCGATGGTCCAGAGGCAGGCGGAAATCTCGGAGAATGTGACGGCACGCTATTTGACGCCAGGGCAGTTCACCCATCCGTCGCCCGGGGTCACGCTCTATCTGCGCGATATCTCGCAGCAAGGCGAACTGCTGGACCTGTTTTTGTCAGATACGCGCAGTCCCGAGGAATCCGTCACATACACCGCGCGCAGGTCGTTGTTCGTGCGTGGCGATACCGGGCCGAAGCTGATCATGTTTCAGGGCATCGCGCAGACCTTGGTACGGCCCGACAGTCGGCTGTCGGTCACCCGGTTTGCGGATTTCACCTTCGATCTGGGCAGTCTTATGACCGGCAGCGTTCGGCCGAACCGAAGGATGGCAGAGTTGTCGACCGTCGATCTGTTGTGGCCAGAGCCAGCAGTTCTGGCTGAAACCGGCGAAACCGCCAGCGCGATGTGGCTGGAGGCGCAAAGCCGCTTTGCCGAGCCGTTGACGGCGACAAGCGTGCCGATGATAGGGTTTGCGGCCCTGTTGCTCGGCGCTTTCAGCCGGTTCGGTTTCTGGCGGCAGATCGGCGTTTCCATCACCTTGTTGATCGTTGTGCAGGCGCTGACAACGGTGACCACAAATCTGGCCCTGACGCTGCCCGGCGGTTGGCCGCTGGTCTACGTCCCGGCGCTGTCAGGGATTGCAATTGCAACCGCGATCCTTTGGGCATCTCAAAGACCGAGGCGTCGACGGTCGAACGCGCATTTCGGGGCTGCGGCATGACGCTTAGCCTCTATATCGCGCGCCGGTTTGTTCTGCTGTTTGGCCAGGTCTTCGGGGCATTTCTTGGCATCATGCTCACGATCGACATCATCGATCAGTTGCGCCGCTTTGCCGAACCCGGCATTTCGGTCCGCGAGGCGGCAGTGCTGGCGGCGATGAACGTGCCTGCAAGCTTGTATCGCATCCTGCCGCTTATCCTTGTCTTGTCGGCTATCGGGTTGTTTGTCGGTTTGGCGCGGTCCAGCGAGTTGGTGGCAATCCGGGCTGCGGGGCGCTCTGGGCTGCGGTTCGTGATGGCACCTGTCGGCACGGCCCTTGTGATCGGCGCGCTGGCGGTGGCGGTGCTGAACCCGCTGGTTGCGGCGACGTCGCGCGAGTACGACAACTTGTCACAACGATATGCACGCGGCGGCTCGGTGCTGTCGATTTCCAAATCCGGGCTGTGGTTGCGTCAGGGCAGCGCGACAGGACAGACCGTCATTCAATCGGCGCGGGCCAATCTGGACGGAACCGAACTTTATGACGCGACATTCCTGACATTTTCGCCCGACGGCACCCCGGCGCGGCGCATCGAGGCGGCGGTTGCGCGGCTGGAAACCGGGGTCTGGAGGCTGGCCGAGGTCAAGTCCTGGCCGCTGGACGCCGCCAACCCAGAGCGTGCAGCGGTCCGCGCATCCGAAGAAAGTTTGCCGACAGACTTGACTGCCGACAAGATCCGCGACGGGTTTGGCACGCCATCGGCAATCGGGATCTGGGATCTTCCAGCCTATATCGCGGATCTTGAAAGGGCCGGCTTTTCCGCCCGCGACCACCGGGTCTGGTTTCAGATGGAACTTGCACTGCCACTATTGTTCGCGGCGATGGTCCTGATTTCGGCGGCCTTTACCATGCGCCATTCGCGGTTGGGAAAGACCGGGTCGATGATCCTTTTGGCGTTGTTGGGCGGGTTCATCGCGTTTTTTCTGCGCAACTTCGGCCAGGTCCTGGGTGAAAACGGACAAGTCCCGATCGCCCTGGCTGCCTGGACGCCGCCGTTGGGCTGTGCATTGCTGGCGCTTGGTCTGCTGCTGCACCGCGAGGACGGCTGACATGCGCTGTGTGTTCATTCTGCTTGCCCTGATGTGGACGGCACTGCCCGGCCTGGCGCAAGACCGTGCGAGCCTGATTGCCAACAGTCTGGCCATTCAGGGCAATGATGTGCTGGTGGCTGACGGCGATGTAGAGATTTTCTACCAGGGCAGCACGCTGCAGGCATCCAAAGTGACATATGACCGGCAGGTCGACCGGTTGTATATCGCGGGTCCGATCCGCATCCGTGACGCGAACGGCGATGTCATTCTTGCCGATCAGGCCGAATTGTCGGGCGACCTTACCGAAGGCATCCTGTTGTCGGCCCGTCTGGTTCTGGACCAGCAGTTGCAACTGGCCGCGAATGAGCTGGTGCGGGTTGGCGGGCAGTATACGGCTCTGAACCGCGTAGCAGCATCCTCGTGCAAGATCTGCAAAGGCAATCCGACGCCGCTTTGGGAAATCAGGGCGCGGCGTGTGGTACATGACCAATTGGAACGGCAATTGTATTTCGACCACGCGCAATTCCGCATCGCCGGTGTGCCGGTATTCTATATCCCGCGTTTGCGAATGCCCGACCCGACGCTGACCCGCGCGACCGGCTTTCTGCTGCCCAGCATCCGCAGCACCTCTGGCCTGGGGTTCGGGGTGAAACTGCCGTATTTCATCAAGATCGGCGACCACCGGGATCTTTTGGTAACACCGTACATCACCGCCAAACAGGGCCGCGGGATCGAATTGCGCTATCGTCAAGCATTTCGCACTGGCGATATCACAGTCAGTTTTGCGGCGTCTCGCGATGACCTGCTATCGGGTCAGATCCGTGGATATCTGACGGTTGAAGGTGGGTTCGACCTGCCCCGCGATTTCCGGCTGTCGTTCGATGGCATCGCGGTCAGCGATCGCGGCTACCTGCTGGACTACGGGTTGTCCGATCAGGACCGTCTCGACAGTCGGATTGCGATCACCCGCACCCGACGCGATGAATTCATCGTGGCGGAACTGACCGGATTTCAGACGCTGCGCGACGGGGAAAGCAACGAAACGCAGGCCTCTGTGGTGGGCGATCTGACACTGTATCACCGGTTTGCGCCGGCGCTGATCGGGGGAACTGCGGGGGTATCCTTTCAGGGTCACGGTCACTATCGCCAGTCAGACAGCGGCGCGGATGGCGACGGCGACGGTATTGCCGATGGCCGCGACCTGGGCCGGTTTTCGGTGCATGCCGACTGGCGGCGCAATTGGTCGGGGCCGCTGGGCCTGCAATTGGCCGCGCTGGCCGAACTGCGGGCCGACGTCTATTCCATCGGTCAGGACGACATCTTTGCCGGCACCACACAGCAGACTTTTGGCGCGGCGGCGGTCGAATTGCGCTGGCCATGGGTAAAGACAGGTGCCACCGGGATCAGTCACGTGATCGAACCGGTTGTGCAACTGGTCGCCGCCGGGTCCGACAGTGGCAATGTGCCCAACGAAGACAGCACACTGGCAGAGTTCGACGAAGGCAACCTTTTTTCGCTCAACCGCTTTCCCGGGGCCGACGCCGTTGAAAGCGGAAGGCGTGTCAACTTTGGGATCAACTACCTGCGCAGCGACCCCTTGGGCTGGACACTGGGCCTGACAGCGGGGCGTGTGATCCGAGAGGCAGACAACGCAGCATTCGGCGACGCGTCGGGTCTGGCAGGTGTCACCTCGGATTGGCTCTTGGCAATGCAGGTGCAGACGGCTGGCCTTAGTCTGACCAACCGGTTGCTGTTGGACGATGACCTGTCCATAGCCAAGGGCGAGTTCCGGATGGACTTCAATCGCAACCGCTATGCCGTCGCTGCGAGTTATGTCTATGTGGTGGCCGATCCGATAGAGGATCGCGACGAGGCGACCCAGGAGCTGGTGTTGGATGCCGCCTATGATGTGAATTCCGCCTGGTCCACCAGCCTGTCCACCCGCTATGACCTGATTGCCGACCGGGCTACCCGCGCTGGCGTCGCCGTCAGCTTTCGTAACGAATGTATCAACCTCAATCTTTCGCTCTCGCGTCGGTACACGTCCTCGACTAGTGTACAACCCACAACGGATTTCGGCCTTTCCGTCGAATTTCTGGGCATAAGTGGCAACTCGGTGCAAGTGGCGCGGCAGTGTCGACGGTAAGGGCAGACGGTAAGGTACGGCTGGAATGAAGATGCGACAGATGGGCTGGATAAAGACTTGTGCGATGTCGGCGGTCGCGGTGGTGATGGCATCCCTGTCATCGCCGGCGCAGGATCTTTTCGCGCCGATCATGATGGTAAACGACCAGGCGATCACGCGCTATGAACACACGCAGAGGGTGTTGTTCCTGCAACTGCTGCGCCAGGAGGGCGATCTGCCGCAGGTGGCAATGGATGGTCTGATCAACGAACGGTTGCAGCTTCAGGCGGCGAAATCGGTCGGGTTGGTCCTAACGCCCGAGCAGATTACCGAAGGGATGACGACCTTCGCATCGCAAGCCAATCTTTCGGCCGAAGAGTTCATCGCGGCCATCGGTGAAGGCGGGGTCGAACCGCAGACGTTTCGCGATTTCGTCGAAGCCGGGCAATCATGGCGCGAACTGATCCGGGCAAAATATGGCCCCCAGACCGAGATCAGCAACGCTGAAATCGACCGTGCGATTGCTGCAGGTCTGGCACCGGGCGGCCCGGTGCAGGTCCTGTTGGCGGAAATCGTGCTGCCCACCGATGGCAGCGTCGAAGGTGGTGATGCCTTGGCACTCGCCCGCCGTCTGCAAACCGAAATCCGAACCGAAACCGGCTTTGGCAACGCGGCGCGGCGCTATTCCGCCTCTGAAACCGCGCCGACAAGCGGCCGGATTGACTGGCAACCGATCGACGCGCTTCCCGCGGCCACAGCGGCAAAACTGCGCGGCATGAAAGTTGGCACCGTCAGCGAACCGTTCAGCGTGCCGGGGGCGGTCGTGCTTTATTATCTGCGCGACATCAACCAGCAACCCGGAGAGGCCGCGACGACGAAGTCTCTGGAATTCGCACAGTTTATGGTTCCGGAAGACGGCGGGACCGATGCGGAAATGTCCCGTTTGCGTGCAGATGTCGACACCTGCGACGGTCTTTACGCGCAGGCTGAAGGACTGCCCGAGGATCGGTTGCTGCGCCAGACACTGCCTGAGGCCGAAGTGCCGGCAAACCTGGCAGGTGCACTTGCAAGGCTTGATGCCAACGAAGCTGACACCTCTCTTCAGCGCGGCGGATTTCGGGTGTTCCTGATGCTTTGCAGCCGGACGCCAACCACCGAGGTGCCGCCATCGCGCAGTGAAATGCGCAGCCGCCTTGCGAACGTGCGACTGGCGGGGCAAGCCGAACTCTACCTGTCCGAACTGCGCGCCGAAGCGATCATCCGGACACCGTGACCCCCCGATTGCCCATCGTTCTGACGTGCGGTGAGCCGGCAGGCATCGGCCCGGAGTTGGCACCCCTTGCCCGGGCTGCACTGGGGGACGAGGTTCCGTTCTTCTGGATCGGCGATCCTGCGCATTTGCCCGCAGGAACCGCAATTGCGGTGATCGAACGTCCGGAACAGGCGTTGGAGGTCCCTGGAAGGTTGCTGCCGGTGTTGGCACATCCGTTCCCTGCTCCACAGCGGCCGGGGGTTGCCGAACCTGCCAACGCCGCCTCGGTCATCGCGGTCATTGCCCGCGCAGTGGCGCTGGTGCAGGCCGGTCAGGCCGGGGCGGTCTGCACCGCACCGATCCACAAGAAGGCCTTGCAAGATGGCGCCGGGTTCGCTTTTCCGGGGCACACGGAATTTCTGGCGCATCTTTCCGGTGACGTGCCGGTGGCGATGATGCTGGCTTGTCCAGCACTTCGGGTGGTGCCGGCCACGATCCACATTCCGCTGGGACAAGTCGCGACCGCGCTGACCGCAGGTGTGCTGGAGCAGGTTCTGCGACTGACCCATGCCGGACTGATCCGCGATTTTGCGATCCCGCATCCCAGGATTGCCGTTGCCGGGCTGAACCCGCATGCAGGTGAAGGTGGCGCGATGGGGCACGAGGATATCACGGTGATAGCGCCGGTTCTGCGGCGGTTGCAGGCAGAAGGTATGATGCTGACCGGCCCGCTGCCTGCCGACACGATGTTTCACCCGCGCGCACGGGACGGGTATGATGCTGCTGTTTGCATGTATCACGATCAGGCTTTGATTCCGATCAAGACGCTGGATTTTGACGGCGGCGTGAATGTGACGCTTGGCCTGCCGTTTGTGCGCACCTCGCCGGATCACGGGACGGCATTTGATATTGCCGGGCGCGGCATTGCGCGCGCGGACAGTCTGGTCGCTGCGTTGCGGATGGCGCAAAGCATGGCCCGCATGCGGGCTGGGCGCGCCAGGGGCCAGCCCCCGGACCCCCGGGATATTTTCACCAAGATGAAAGGCGTGCAACTTGGCAACGATTGATGGCTTGCCGCCGTTGAGAGACGTGATCAAGGCGCATGATCTGATGGCAAAGCGGCAGTTGGGGCAGAATTTCCTGCTGGATCTGAACCTGACCGCCAAGATCGCACGGCTGGCCGGAGACCTGTCCGGGTGTGATGTGCTGGAAGTGGGGCCTGGTCCCGGTGGGTTGACGCGCGGGCTGCTGGTCGAAGGTGCGCGGCGGGTTCTGGCGGTAGAAAAGGACGCGCGCTGTTTGCCGGCACTGGCCGAGATTGCGGCGATTTATCCGGGGCGCCTGATGGTGATCAACGGCGACGCGCTGAGCGCCGATGTCTTGCCGCATCTGACGCCTCCGATCCGCGTGGTGGCGAACCTGCCTTACAATGTCGGAACCGAGCTGCTGATACGATGGCTGACGCCTGACCAATGGCCGCCGGTCTGGCAGAGTCTGACCTTGATGTTTCAGCGCGAGGTGGCCGAACGGATTGTGGCAAAGCCCGGGGGCGAGCATTACGGAAGACTGGCCCTGCTGGCCCAATGGCGCTGCGATGGCCGGATCGCCATGACACTGCCGCCCGAGGCCTTTACACCGGCGCCCAAGGTTCATTCCGCCGTGGTGCATCTGACTGCCTTGCCCGCGCCACGCTATCCAGCCGACGGGGCAGTTCTGATGCGGTTGACCGCAGCGGCGTTCAATCAGCGCCGCAAAATGCTGCGGTCCAGCCTGAAAGGTCAGGCCCCCGACATCGAGGATCATCTGCGGGCAGCGGGGATTGTGCCCACGCAGCGCGCCGAAGAGGTGTCACTTGAGGCGTTTTGCGCCTTGGCGCGCAGTCTGCAAGCCGGCCGTCTGGAAGCTGTCCGGACGCAGTAGCTACTCGGCCGCTTCACGCAACGTGTCACCAGACGGCACATCCGGTTCAGGCGTGGTGGCGACAACAGGCTTCGGGCTTCGCGGGCGACGCGTGCCAGCGGCGCGCGGTTTGGCTCCTGGTTTTTCGACCGGCGACACGGGCGGGTCAGAAGCCGCAACATCCGCAGTTGCAGCGTCGCCAGGTTCGACGCTGGCCGGCGCATCGGGGGCAACGCCAGCAGCGGCGCGGCGCGGTTGTGTGGACCGGACGGGGCGGTCAATCGCCGCTTCCGGCGTTTCCACAAGGCCGGCATCTGCATCGTCTGACAAGTCGATGACACCATGCGGTTCGATCAGCGCGTCTGCGGCGCGGTTGGGGGCATAGTCTGCCCTGAAATCCCTGCGCTGCTCGCCGCGATCCGGTGCCCGTTCGTCCCGGCGTGTGTCGGTGCGGTCCCGGTCCTGGCGGTTCTCTGTGCGGTTCTCGGGTTTGCTTTCTGATCTGTTGTCAATGCGCGGCTCCGAGCGGAAATCCACGCGGGTATCGGGACGCGCATCCGGGCGGCCCTCTGCGCGCGGCTCTTGCCGGTTGTCAGGGCGCTGCCCGTCACGGTCGCGCTGGCCATTCTGATTGCCATTCTGATTGCCGTTCTGCTGGCCGCCGCCCTGCTGCCCACCTTGAGGTTGGAATTGCTGACGGCTTTCCTGTTCGGCAGCAAGCTCGCGGTTCGCCTCGCTCAGCATGCGCGTGTAATGTTCTGCGTGCTGCAGAAAATTCTCTGCCGCAACACGGTCGTTTGACAGCTGCGCATCGCGCGCCAGAAACAGATATTTTTCAATGATCTGTTGCGGAGTGCCGCGCACTTTGCCTTCGGGACCGGAGCTGTCGAAGACCCGGTTGATGATATTGCCGAGCGTGCGCGGGCGGTTCGTCTTGGAACGCGAACGAGACTTGGAAGAGCGCATGTTGTCCTTTGATCCAGATGATCTGGCTATGACCGACACCTGCACCCTGTGATGCTTGAAAATGGCGAACGGTAGCGGCTTTGCGTGAGGGGGATCGAGTGCCCCGTCCTTCGCGCAGTTTGATTAATCACAGTCGTCCGGTTCGAGCAAGGCTTTTCTTGCGAAAGGGGCATCGTCAGGTTGCGCAATGGCCTGACACGACACGGTCCCTGCCGTCGAGATCGGGCAAGATGGCAACCCGGTGCAACCCTGCCGCATGCATCAGTGCAGCGACCGCGGGGCCTTGGGTCGGTCCGATTTCGACCAAAAGTCGTCCGCCCGGCGCAAGATGTGCCCCCGCCTGCACCGTTATTGCGCGGTAAGCCGCCAATCCGTCTTCGCCCGGTGTCAGCGCCAGCGCCGGTTCCCAGTCGCGTACGTCCGGGGCAAGCGATGCGATGTCATGCGCAGCAATATAGGGCGGATTTGACACAATCAGATCGAACTGGCCCGACACATTGGAAAACCAGTTGCCAACCTGCAGGGTCGCACGGTCTTGCAGGCGCAGATGCGTCCGGTTCTTATCCGCGACGGCGAGTGCCGCTGGCGACAGATCGACCCCGAGTCCCACAGCCAAAGGCCGCTCTGCGAGCAGCGTCAGCAAGATACAGCCCGTACCCGTCCCGAGGTCAAGAAGGCGGACAAAGGATTGGGACAGTGCAGCGGCCACCAGCGTTTCCGTTTCGGGGCGCGGGTCAAGCACATCGGGGGTCACCACGAAGACGCGCCCCCAGAAGAGCCGCTGACCGACGATCTGGGCGATCGGTTGGTGCCGGGTGCGTGCGGTGATCAGCGATTCCAGCATCGCCAGAACGGCCGGGTCAAGATCGTCCGACAGATGCAGGGTCAAGCGATCCGGCGCGACACCCATCGCATGGGCCAAAAGCCGCCTCGCGTCGCGGGCTGCGTCTTCGATCCCTGCATCCCGCAACCTGGCCACTGCCGCACGCAAGGCGAATGCACCGGTCATCCTTCCATCTCGGCCAGTTTGGCGGCCTGGTCATGCGAGGTCAGCGCATCGATCACCGCGCCGATATCGCCCTGCATGATCTGGCCCAGCGAATAGAGCGTCAGGTTTATCCGGTGATCGGTCATCCTGCCTTGCGGGAAGTTGTAGGTCCGGATGCGTTCGGATCGGTCGCCGCTGCCCACTTGCGCCTTGCGGTCGGCGGCGCGGGCGCTGTCGACCTTGCTGCGCTCCAGATCATAAAGCCTGGCGCGCAGGACCTGCATCGCCAGCTCTTTGTTGCGGTGCTGCGATTTTTGCGCCGAAGTCACGATGATGCCGGTTGGCAAATGGGTGATCCGCACCGCCGAATCGGTCGTGTTGACGTGCTGACCCCCTGCGCCGGATGCCCGCATGGTGTCGATGCGGATATCCGAGGTCGGGATTTGCAGATCGACCTCTTCTGCCTCTGGCAGTACCGCAACCGTGGCGGCCGAGGTGTGAATGCGGCCCTGGGCTTCGGTTTCGGGCACGCGCTGCACGCGGTGAACGCCGGATTCGTATTTCAGCCGTGCAAATGCGCCGGGGCCTTTCACATGGGCGCTGACTTCCTTGATCCCGCCCAAATCGCTGTCTTGCTGTTCGAGGATCTCGAAACTCCACCCCATCGTGTCGGCATAGCGCTGATACATCCGAAGCAGGTCAGCCGCGAAGAGGGATGCTTCATCACCGCCGGTTCCGGGGCGGATTTCAAGGATGGCCGGTCGCGCATCATCGGCATCGCGCGGCAAAAGTGCCAGGCGCAGGGCGTGCTCCATCTCTGGGATACGCGCCTTTAGGCTTGGGATTTCATCTTCGGCCAGTGCGCGCATTTCGGGGTCCGGCAGCATCGCTTCGGCGTCGGCGAGATCGTCAAGGGCGCGGCGGTACGCCACAATTTCATCTGCAACCGGCTTCAGGTCACTGTATTCGCGGCTGATTTCGGCAATCTCGGCCGGGGGGGCGCCTGCGTTGAGGAGGGCTTCGAGAAACTCGAAGCGTTGGGTGATCTGGGCGAGTTTATCTAGCGGAACCATGACTTGGGTGTGGCGACTTGAGCAGCGGCGGTCAAGGGGTCAGCTGCGGTCAGGGGGCCAGCTGCGGTCAGGAGGCCAGCGGCGATCAGGGGGCCAGCGGCGATAAGGGGGCCAGCGGCGATCAGGGGGCCAGCGGCGATCAGGGGGCCAACCGCTGGGGGTTTCACACCCCCAGACCCCCGTGGGATATTTTCGCCAAGATGAAACCGATCACAGCGCGCCCAACCAGGCCGTCAGGCGTGCGCGGTTGACCCCGAGATCCGAGACGCCAAAGCGTATCCGTGCCAGCACATCGAGCCGGGTGCCGGTCGGCATTTCAGTGGTTTGTGCCGTGGTATAGTCCGGGAAACCCCAAATGAGCGAGCGGGTCACCCATGTGATACGCCCGGTTTCTGCGCTGCCCGCAAGGCGGGTTGTGCGGGGGGTTGCGAGGGCCAGGCGGTCCAGTCTTGCGAGCAGGGTGGCCGAGACTTCGGGGCGCAGGCAGGTTGCGCGCGCGCCTGAGAGGGTCGATGCAAGCACTGTGCAATCGCCAGGGTCTTGCAGGTTGGTGGCCAGTGTCGTGGTAGCAGATGTCGTGGCCTGTGCCGTGGGATCGATGTGCCAGTCCGCCGGATCGGAGGGGGCGAGGCGTATGATGGCCGCGCCGGCAATCACGACGGCAAAGATGGTGCAAAGGATCACGCTGCGTATCCGCAAATGGCTACCGGTGCTTCCTTGCCCAGTCATACAGGCAGATCAACTCATAGGCCACATGCGCGCCTGCGATGGCCGTGGCCCCTGTGGTGTCATAGGGGGGGGATACCTCGACGACGTCGCCGCCAACCATGCGGATGCCCGCCAGATCGCGCAAAACAGCGGCTGCCTGCCAGGAATGCAGCCCGCCCCAAACCGGAGTACCAGTTCCCGGGGCTGCGGCGGGATCAAGGCAATCGATGTCGAACGTGATATAAGCGTTTGATTGACCGACGATCTCCTTGATTTTTGCCACGGTCGCCGAGCAACCTTTTTCATGAACCGCGCGCGCTTCGATGACATGAAAGCCGAGATAGTCTTCAGTTGTCGTCCGAATGCCGATCTGCACCGAGCGCGCGGGATCCACCAGCCCGGTTTTCACCGCCTTGTACATCATGGTTCCGTGGTCGATCCGGGTCAGGTCGTCATCCGGCCAAAGGTCGGAATGCGCGTCGAAATGGATCACCGACAGCGGGCCGTATTTTGCCGCATAGGCGCGCAGGATCGGAAAGGTGATGTAGTGATCGCCGCCAAGGGTTATGGTCCCGGCTCCTGCGTCAAGGATCTGCGTGATGTGCCGGGTCAGGGTCTGCGGGAAATCGGCTGTCTTCGCATAGTCGAATGCGCAGTCCCCGTAGTCGATGATGTTCATGTCTTCCAACGGGTTGGAAGGCCAACCGTAGGGCGGATCGAAGGGCAGCAAGGTGCTTGCCTCGCGGATCGCCCGGGGACCAAAGCGGGTGCCGGGACGGTGGGTGACCGCCTGATCAAAGGGCACGCCGGTGATGGCGAGGTCAACACCGGTCAGGTCTTTGGTATAGGTGCGGCGCAGGAACGAGGTCGCGCCACCAAAGGCGTTCTCAAAGGAATAGCCGCGGTGATCAGGGCGGGTGAAGGCGGTGTCCATTTGTGATTTTGCGTCTTCTAGGGCCATGCACAACTCCTGCTTGCGCATCCTTCGGGCCGGAGACCGCGCTGATCCGGGTGTGTCATAGGCCGATACGGGCTGGGTGAAGTCAAGATGGGCGTGCCATGGAAAATCCCATTTCCGGCCTGTCGCGTCGGCAGTCCCGGTACACCCTTAGTACCGCCCCCCTGCCTACGACGGGCGCATCCCGCATGCGATGGGCTGGGCGGTCCATCCGAATCGCGCGGATCGGTTCAGTAAAGCCGTTGCTGTGTGCGCGACAATGTAAAGCCATGCCCGGCGGGGTTGGTGCAGGTCATCCCGGACTTTTCCGAACTGCAATCGAAACCACCGAGGGAAATCGTCCTGCCATAGTCCAGAACAACCGAGTCGCGCTGGATGGCCGTGTCGCCGACACAGGCCAGTTGACCCTTGCGAGACGACAGCCCGACGGTGAAATAGGCACCCCAGTCGTACTCGCAGCCTGGCGGGGCTTGGCGGTAGGTCGGCACAAGTTCGATCATGTCACAACGTGCTTCGGCGTCGTCGCCTGTCGCGATGTAGCAGTGGATATTGCCGGATGGCGACTGGAACGGGAGGACGTGATCGGCAACGGCTGGCGACGCGATGACGGCGAAAACGGCGGCAAGGTGTTTCATCGAAAGGCCCATGAATTGACTGAAATACCCGCAGCACGCTAGCGATTCGGTTTGGCGAAATCCAGCGTTTCAGGAAGGCATGATCATGCTGCAGCGGGCAACGGCAGTCTATTTCGGGATCGTGTTTGTGGTGGCCTTTGGTTTGGGCGTGCTGCGGGTTCTGGTGTTCGCGCCGGCCCTGGGACAACTTTCGGCGGTGGGGATCGAAATACTTGTGCTGCTGGTGCTGTTTTGGGGCGTGGCGGGATGGGCGTTGCGGCGCCGGCCGTTGCCGTTTCGCGGGCGCCTGGCAATGGGAGGAATGGCTTTTGCCCTGTTGATGGCAGCCGAAGCAGGCCTTGCGATGCTGTTCGGGCAGACGTTTGCCATGTTCTTGACGGCAATGACCACGCCCGCAGGTCTGCTGGGTTTGTCCGGCCAGATCGGTTTTGCGATCATCCCGGCGCTGCGTGGTCAGCTGACGGGTTGAGCGGTTTCCACCAGACGCGCAAAGAAGCTGGCCCCGATCGGGGCTGCCTCGTCGTTGAAGTCATAAGCCGCATGGTGCAGCCCTGCTCCCGGACCGATGCCCATGAAGAGATAGGCCCCCGGTCGGGCCTGCAACATGTAGCTGAAATCCTCTGACAAATTTCGGCGGGCGGCGCGGCTGTTGACCGCCTCGTTGCCGGATATCGCGCGGGCGACTTCGGCTGCGAAATCGGATTGTTCAGCGTCGTTGACCGTGGCCGGATATCCCCAATCGTAATGGACCTGCGCCGTTACACCATAGGCAGCCGCATGGCCTTCGACCAATTCGGTGAAACGACGGTTCAGCAGACTGCGAACTTCGGGTTTGAAGCTGCGGATCGTGGCGCAGAACGTAGCTTCTTCGGGGATGATGTTGCTGGCGCTGCCGGCATGTACCTGGGTGACCGAGATCACCGCCTCGTCAAGGGCATAGACATTGCGTGACAGGATGGTCTGAATAGCGCCGACCATGCCGACCAACGCCACCACCGGGTCCACGCAGTCGTGCGGCATCGCCCCGTGACCGCCTTTTCCGGTGATCAGGACCGTTGCAGTGTCCGCTGACGCCATCAGCGGGCCGGGGGTGGTCAGGAAATGGCCAAGCGGCACGTTCGGGTCATTGTGGATGGCGAAAACCCGCTGGATTGCAAACCGGTCCATGATGCCTTCCTTGACCATGATCTCGCCGCCGCCGCCATCTTCTTCGGCGGGTTGGAAAATCAGGGCAACGCGGCCGGCAAAACGACGGGTTTCAGCCAGATATTTCGCGGCCCCCAGCAGCATCGTCACATGTCCGTCATGACCGCAGGCATGCATGCGTCCCGGAATGGTCGAGGCGTGGTCGACGCCGGAAATTTCGTCAATCGGCAGGGCATCCATATCGGCGCGCAGTCCGATGGTCGGGCCTGCGCCTGTCCCGTTGATGATCGCGACAAGGCCGGTTTGTGCGATGCCTTCGTAAATTTCGTCCACCCCAAAGCTGCGCAACCGTGCGACGATGAAGGCCGCCGTTTGCGGACAATCGAACTGCAGTTCCGGATGGGCATGCAGGTGGCGTCGCCAACCCTTCATTTCCTCGGCATAAGATGCGATACGATTGAGAATTGGCACGCGCGGGCTCCGTTGTAGTGGACTTTGATCAAAGCGCAGAATGCAGGGGGCTGCAATGACCGTTGGTGACGAGCTGATCCGCGATCCGGATGGGGGCATGCCCCGGCTTTTGCAGATCATGCGCCAGTTACGCGACCCGGTTTCAGGTTGCCCGTGGGATCTGGCGCAGGATTTCGCGACGATCGCACCCTACACGATCGAAGAGGCGCATGAGGTTGAAGACGCAATCACACGCGGTGCCTGGGACGAATTGCCGGGAGAGTTGGGCGATCTGCTGTTTCAGGCGGTGTTTCAGGCACAGATCGCGCAGGACAAGGGACTGTTCAGCTTTGACGACGTGGTGCGGGCAATCGCCGACAAGATGGTGGCGCGGCATCCGCACATCTTCGGGTCCGAAAGCCGGGAAAAGACGGCGGCGCAGCAGACTGTTGACTGGGAACGCCTGAAATCGGCAGAGCGTGGAGACGCACGGGTGTTGGACGGGGTGGCATTGGGGCTTCCCGCACTGACGCGAGCGGTGAAGCTGCAAAAGAGAGCAGCGCAGGTGGGGTTTGACTGGCCTACGACCGACAAGGTGCTGGCCAAGCTGGTCGAGGAGGCCGCCGAGTTGGTCGAGGCCCGCGAGGCGCTGACGCCAGAGGCGGTGGCCGACGAGTTTGGCGATCTGTTGTTCGTGATGGCCAATCTGGCGCGCCATCTGGGCGTGGACCCAGAGGCGGCCTTGCGCGGAACCAACGCAAAGTTCACCCGCCGGTTCCGGCGCATCGAAGACTGGCTTGCCCAAGACGGGCGGTCCCCGTCGCAGTCCGATCTGGCCGAAATGGATGCGCTGTGGGACCGTGCAAAGGCGGAGGAGCGCTGAAAAAGTTACTGAGTGTTTCTGTCGGATATTGACCAAAGTAAAATAGTAAGATTTATGATGCCGCATGATCCCTGCCAATAGGAGCCACCATGTTGCGCAATTTCCTGACCCTTGCACTGTGTTCCACCGCCTTGCCAGCCCTGGCCGAAGAGGTGAACATCTACTCGCACCGCCAGCCCGAACTGATCCAGCCGCTTCTGGATGCGTTCACCCAAGAAACCGGCATCACGACCAACGTGGCTTTCGTCGACAAGGGCATGGTCGAGCGGCTGACCGCAGAGGGCGACCGCAGCCCGGCCGATCTGGTGCTGACAGTCGACATCGCGCGCCTGATGCAGGTGGTTGCCGCAGATGTGACGCAACCGGTGCAATCAGCGGTGCTGCAGGCGAACATCCCGTCAGAGTTTCGCGACCCGCAGAATCAGTGGTTCGGACTGACCTCTCGCGCCCGGATCGTCTATGCCAGCAAAGAACGTGTCGCACCGGGCGAGGTTACGACCTATGAAGACCTGGCAGACCCGAAATGGCTGGGCCGTATCTGTACACGGTCCGGCACGCATGACTATAACGTAGCCCTGCTGGCGGCTGTAATCGCACGCAATGGCGCTGATGCGGCCCGGGTCTGGGCCGAGGGGCTCAAGGCGAACCTCGCCCGCAAACCTGATGGTGGCGACCGCGATCAAGCCAAGGCAATCTGGGCGGGCGAGTGTGACATCGCGTTGGGCAATACGTATTACATGGGGCAAATGCTGGCCGATCCTGAACAGTCGGCATGGGCGGGGGCGGTGAATGTGGTGTTCCCGACCTTTGCGGCAGGCGGCACCCACATGAACATTTCCGGTGTGGCGATGACCAAGGCCGCTCCGAACAAGGACGCCGCCCTGAAATTGATGGAATGGCTGTCGTCGGATGCGGCCCAGGCGATTTATGCCGAGACGAACTACGAGTTCCCGGTGAAGCCCGGCGTCGCGCGGTCGGCCCTGGTCGAAAGCTGGGGCACGTTCACGCCCGATGCCCTGCCGCTGAGTGATGTGGCAGCGCAACGCGCGGCGGCTTTGAAGTTGATGGAAGAGATCAACTTCGACGGCTAAGCCGTTGCAGACTGGACAAATCACTGGTCATGGCGTCTTCTTCGAAAAACGGAGGATGCCATGGCCCATCGCAGCATAATCATCGACACAGACCCCGGGCAGGATGACGCCGTGGCGATCCTGCTGGCCTTGGCCTCGCCCGAGTTGAACGTTCTCGGGATTACCGCTGTGGCGGGCAACGTGCCGCTGGAATTGACGCAGCGCAATGCCCGCATCGTCTGCGAACTGGCGGGGCGGCCTGACATCCGGGTTTATGCGGGCTGCGATTCACCCTTGGGCCGCAAACTGGTGACGGCGGAACATGTCCATGGCAAGACCGGCCTCGATGGCCCGCAACTCGTCGATCCGGTGATGCCGCTTGAGACGCAGCATGGCGTGGATTTCATTATCGAAACCCTGCGGCGCGAACCTTCGCATTCGGTGACGTTGTGCCCGCTTGGCCCGCTGACCAACATTGCGACGGCGTTCATCAAGGCGCCGGACGTGGTCGAACGGGTCCAGCAGATCGTGCTGATGGGAGGGGCCTATTTCGAGGTCGGCAACATCACCCCGGCCGCCGAATTCAACATCTATGTCGATCCCACGGCCGCGCAGCAGGTGTTCCGGTCAGGGGTGCCATTGGTTGTCATGCCGCTGGATGTGACCCACAAGGCGCTGACCAACCGCGCGCGGATCGAGGCGTTTCGCGCCTTGGGCACCGAGCCGGGGCGGATGGTGGCGGAATGGACCGATTTCTTTGAACGTTTTGACATGCAGAAATATGGGGCCGAAGGCGCGCCGCTGCATGACCCTTGCGTGATCGCCTATCTGATCGACCCGTCGTTGTTTGCCGGGCGTCATATCAATGTGGAAATCGAAACGCAGTCTGAACTGACACTGGGGATGACGGTTGCCGACTGGTGGGGGATAAGCGGGCGGGCGGCCAATGCGCTGTTTATAGGGTCAATCGACACCGATCGGTTTTTTGCGCTGTTGATCGACAGGATCGGACGCCTCTGACAATCCCAAACCAGGCCATAGGCCGACAGCGCCGCCATATGCTGCGCCGTGTTTTTTGCCCGGAACCGGTGCAACGATTTTTGCGGGCGCAGGTTCGGCAGGCGCAGGGCCACGCTTGCCGCGCCATCCGGGCTGGTCTAATCAGGAAACAATATGAAAGGCCCGCCATGCGCATTCTGATCACCAATGACGACGGCATAAACGCTCCGGGCCTTCAGGTGCTGGCCGAGATTGCCGCAGCCATCGCGGGACCGCAGGCAGAGGTGTGGACAGTTGCGCCTGCTTTCGAGCAGTCCGGCGTCGGGCATTGCATCAGCTACACACGTCCGATGATGATCGATGAACTTGGGACCCGCAGATATGCCGTGGAAGGCAGCCCGGCAGATTGCGTGTTGGCCGGGATTTACGATGTGTTGAACGGCGCCAAACCGGATCTGGTTCTGTCGGGCGTCAACCGGGGCAACAACGCGGCCGAAAACGTGCTTTATTCCGGGACGATCGGCGGGGCGTTGGAGGCCGCGCTGCAAGGCGTGCCAGCCATTGCGCTGTCGCAATACATGGGGCCGCAAACGAGCGTGCTGGCTGACCCTTTCGAGGCCAGCCGAGCATATGGCGTCGCGGTGGTGCGGTCGCTGCTGGATCGCGGGCGCTGGGATGCAATCGATTACCGGTTGTTTTACAACGTGAACTTCCCGCCGTGTTCAGCAGCGGGCGTGCAAGGGGTAAAGGTGGCGGCGCAAGGCTTTCGCAGGGACACAGCGCACAGCATGGAGCCGCAGATATCCCCGTCGGGGCGCAAGTTTCTTTGGGTCAAAGGCGGACCGCAGCAGTCCCCGACGTTGCCCGGCACGGATGTTGCAGCAAACCTTGGCGGCTATATCAGCGTGACGCCGATGCGGGCGGACCTGACGGCGCATGATGTGCTGGATGATCTTGCGGTGCGGCTGGGATGAGCGATGCACCTGCGCCTGCGCCTGACGACGAGGCGGCGCAAGACCTTGCCGAGCGCAAGATGAGGTTTCTGTTTGCGCTGCGGTCGCGTGGGGTCACCGACGCCCGCGTCTTGACCGCGATGGAAGTCGTTGATCGCGGGTTGTTCGTGCGCGGGCTGTTTGCGATGCGCGCCTATGAAGACATGCCGCTGCCGATTGCGTGCGGGCAGACCATCAGCCAACCGTCGATTGTCGGTTTGATGACGCAGGCGCTGTCGGTCGGGGTACGCGATACAGTGCTCGAGGTCGGCACCGGCTCTGGCTATCAGGCGGCGATACTGGCGCAGTTGGGCAGGCGGATCTATACGGTGGACCGCCACCGCCGCCTGGTGTCCGAGGCACGCGATTTGTTCCGCAGGTTGGGCTTGGTCAACATCACGGCATTTGCCGCCGATGGCAGCCATGGTTTGCCTGATCAGGCCCCGTTTGATCGCATTCTCGTGACCGCTGCCGCCGAGGACCCGCCGGGGCCCCTGTTGTCGCAACTGAAGATCGGCGGTATCATGGTGCTGCCGGTAGGGCAGTCGGACACGGTGCAAAGCCTGATCAAGGTCACTCGCAGCGCTGCGGGCTATGATTACGAAGAGCTTCGCCCGGTGCGCTTTGTGCCACTGGTCGAAGGGATGAGCAGTGAATGACCGCGTCCCGGGATCAACCCGGGCAACAAAAAAGAGGCGCAGATGATCCGTTCTATCCCTTCGATGTCGATGCTTGCGCTTTTGGCGGTGGCGGGCTGTTCCAGTACGACCGCATTGGATTGGGACCTGCGGTCAGGGGCCGCGTTCGATACGTCGGAGGCAGCACAACGCGCCGTGGGCACGCCGCCAAAGCCGGATGCGCGCGGCGTGGTGTCTTACCCCGACTATCAGATTGCAGTGGCGCAGCGCGGCGATACGGTCGCCACCTTGGCCGCGCGGCTGGGGTTGGGGGCGGACGAGTTGGCACGCTATAACGCCTTGCAGGCAAGTGATCCGCTGCGCCAGGGTGAAATACTGGCACTGCCGGGCCGGGTCGCCACGACCGGTGCCGCCGGTCCGGGAACCGGCGGGGTGATCGGCACGGGCGTTGATGTCGCGTCCATTGCCACCACTGCACTGGACAGGGTCGGCAGTGAACCTGCCGCAGCCGGCACAAAAGCCGGCGAGGCGACACCGTCACAGCATCGTGTGGTGCGCGGGGAAACCGCGTTTTCCATCGCGCGCACCTACGGTGTGTCGGCACGGTCACTGGCGGACTGGAACGGGCTTGGCACGGATCTTGCGGTGCGCGAAGGCCAGTATCTGATCATTCCGACGGTTCTTGGCGCAGCTCCGGCTGCGACTTCGCCCGATACGGTGCCCGGACAAGGCTCGCCCACCCCAGAGCCGCCTTCGGCCAAGCAGCCCCTGCCCGCCGAGACGCCGACCAGGACCAGCGAGCCGCCAAAGGAAACGCCGCCTTCGCCAGACCTAGGGCGCGAGACCACCGCCGCCTCTGCCACCCAGATGGCCATGCCGGTTAGTGGGTCGATCATTCGCGGCTATGTGAAAAAGCAGAACGATGGCATCGACATCGCAGCACCTGCCGGCACGCCGGTGAAAGCTGCGGCGGACGGCACGGTTGCAGCCATCACCACCGACACGACGGGCACGCCGATCGTGGTGATCCGCCACGATGACGGGTTGCTGACGGTCTATGCAGGCGTCGAGGGGGTGACACTGGCCAAGGGCGCGGCGGTCAAACGCGGGCAGGCCATTGCAAAGGTGCGCAGTGGCGATCCGGCATTTGTGCATTTCGAGGTCAGAAAGGGCGTAGAGTCAGTCGATCCGCTGCCGTATCTGCAATAACCGCCACGAGACTGAAACAGGCGGGGGGCCAGCCCCCCGCACCCCCCGGGATATTTGTGAACAGATGATGGAGATTACAGTTTGACGCCTTCGCGTGCGGCGAGGTCGCAGAAGAACTGCCATGCAACACGGCCGGAACGGGCCCCGCGGGTCGCTTGCCATTCGATGGCCTCGGCGCGCAGTCTTTCAGGTGGTACGCTGACACTGTATTCGCGGCAATAGGCATCGATCATCGCCAAATAGTCATCCTGGGTGCAGGAATGGAACCCCAGCCACAGGCCGAACCGGTCTGACAGCGACACCTTTTCCTCGACCGCTTCACCCGGAGAAATCGCCGTGGAGCGTTCGTTGTCGATCATCTCTCGCGGCATCAGGTGACGGCGGTTTGACGTCGCATAAAGCAAGACATTGGCGGGGCGCCCTTCGATGCCGCCATCCAGAACGGCCTTGAGCGATTTGTAGTGCTGATCGTCCTGGACGAAGGACAGGTCATCACAAAACAGCACGAATTGGTAGGGAGCGGCCCGCAGATGGGTCAGCAGGCGCTGTACGGAAGGCAAGTCTTCGCGGCTGAGCTCGACGATTTTCAGATCGTGTCCTTCAGCGCGAATCGCTGCATGGACCGCCTTTACAAGGCTGGATTTGCCCATGCCCCGCGCGCCCCACAAAAGCGCATTGTTGGCGGGCAGGCCGGCGGCAAAGTGGCGGGTGTTTTCCAGCAGCGTGTCGCGCGACCGGTTCACCCCGATCAGCAGAGCAATGTCGATCCGACTGACCTGGCGCACCGGCACCAGGCGGTCGGGATCGGTGTGCCAGACGAAAGCCTCGGCCCGGAAGTCGGTTGCAGCAGCGGGGGGTGGGGCCAGCCGTTCAAGGGCTGCTGCAATGCGGGCCAGCGGATCGAGCGTCACACCTCGTCCTCTTCGGGGTCAAGCCAGGTGCCCTCGGCACGCATCTTTGCCTCGCGCTGGGCCTCGAAGCGGCGGATCAGCAGGATCGACACTTCGTAGAGCGGGTAGATCGCGGCAAAGAGGACGACCTGACTGAAGACATCGGGTGGTGTCACAATGGCCGCGATCACCAGGATGATCACCACGGCATATTTGCGCATGCCCACCAGACCGCTCGACGAAATCAGCCCGGCGCGCCCCAGCAAAGTCAGCAATACCGGCAGCTGAAAGCACAGCCCGAAAGCCATCACGAAGGTCATGGTCAGCGACAGATACGCCTCCATCGAACCAGTGAAGACCACGCCCAGTGTTGCAGCCTCAATCGTCTGGCCTGATGCCACGGAGGCGGCAAAGCTGTCCTGGAACGACAGGAAGAACGAAAACGCCATCGGCAGGATCAGGAAATACGCAAACGATGCCCCGATTGCGAACATGATCGGCGAGGCGAGCAGAAACGGCAGGAAGGCGTTTTGTTCCTGCTTGTAAAGGCCGGGTGCCACGAACCGCCACAACTGGAACGCGATGATCGGGAAGGCCAATGCAAACCCGGCCCACATTGCGATGTTGATCGCGGTAAAGAAGCCTTCCTGCATCTTTACGTTGATCAGCCCGCAGGCCTCGCCTCGTGCGGTCAGCGCATCGCAAAGCGGGGCGGCAAGGGTCTTGAACACCGGTTCCCAGACAATGTAGCCGATCAGAAAGCAGACCACGAAAGCACCCAGCGAATACAGGATGCGGGTTCGCAGCTCTTTGAGGTGTTCGATCAACGGAGCGGCGCTGTCGTCGATGTTGTCTGGGCTGCTCATGCCTCATCCGCCTTCTTGGCCTTGCGTTTTGTTGCAGACTTGGGTGCCGGTTCGCCCGCAGAAGTGCTGTCTGCGGCGGCCGAACGCTTTGCGGCTTTGGCACGTGGTTTTGGCGTGGCCGGCGGGTCGGCTGGGGCAGGCATCACTGGTGATGCAGGTATCACTGGCGATGCGGGGCCACCTGCATTGACCGCCCTGAGCCGTTCGGTGCTTTCTGCCACGATGGCCTGGCGGGCGGCCTGTTTGTCAAGCAGGGCCTGCGTTTGCGGTCCGATGGTGTTTGTAGCGGCCGTAGTGGGTGTTGCGGCAGCCGCAGGCAACGGGGCCTTCGTCGGGGTCGCCGCGTTTTTCAATGGGTCCCACTTTTCAAACTTGGCCGCAGCATCCTTCATCGCGTTCAGGCCAAGGCTTTGCGGTGTGGTAATCGCTCTCAGATCCTTGGCGACATCCTTTACGCCAGACTCGCTGGCAGCCTGCTCCATCGCGCGCGAAAAGTCGCGAGCCATGGAGCGAAGTTTGGCCGTGAAACGTCCCAATTGACGGAACATGTCGGGCAGGTCTTTGGGTCCGATCACGATCAGCGCAACCACACCGATCAGGATAAGTTCGCTCCAGCCGATATCTAGCATCGCAGCTTAGCCCCTTTGCGGGATCAACGGGCCGGTCAGGCCTTGTCTTTGTCCGAAGGTGTCACATCCTGCATTGCAGCCGTGTCGGTCTTTTCGATTTCTTCGGTGCCATCCTTGATCCCGCGCTTGAACGAGGTGATGCCCTTGCCCACTTCGCCCATCAGTCCCGCGATTTTGCCGCGGCCGAACAGTACCAGCACAACAATGCCGATCACCAGAATTTGCCAAGGTCCCATCTGCATTTCGTATTCCTCCGTTGGGGCGAAGGTGCCGCCCGCCTGTCGCTGGTCTAATCCTGCCCGCATGAACTGCAACACGCAAAACAATTCCGGGGCCGGGCTGGGTCGAAAACGCCCTGCGCGCGGCATGTCAACTGACAGGTTTATGTCAGTTGCTATCTGGTATCCAGAGGGCCTGTCATCCCAAGGAGCCCGCCATGCGACCAGCCTTTCTTCCCGTCACTTCTGCACGTGTCACCTTTGCCTCTGCCGACAGCGCGCGCGCGCAGGCAGCCCCCGCAGCCCCCGTCATGGAAGTTGTCACCTTCCGGTTGACGCCCGCAACAAGCCCGGCTGCGTTTCTGGACCGGGCGCGTGCTACCGAAGCGGTCGTTGTCGCGCAACCCGGATCTATCCGGCGCAGCCTGCTGTGCGACGATAGCGGCATGTGGACCGACATGATCGTGTGGCGCAGCCTTGCCGAGGCCCAGGCTGCCGCGCAGGTCGTGATGGCTGATCCCGGTTTTGGTCCTTTTGCCACTGCAATCGACATGAGTACGCTTCAGTTGCGCCACACGCCGATCCTTTGGCAGATGGGCGATTGACGCGAGGTCGGCTGGTGGCCACCTTTGCGCGATGCGTCGCACCGACCGATTGTTTGACCTGATCCAGATTCTGCGTGACGGCAGGCTGCACAAGGCCGCCGAAATGGCGGAACGGCTGGAGGTGTCGGTGCGCACCATCTGGCGCGACATGGGCACGCTGATGGCAAGCGGTTTGCCCGTCGAGGGCGAGCGCGGGGTAGGCTATATTCTGCGCGCCCCCATTACGCTGCCGCCGATGATGTTGACCCCGGCCGAACTCGAGGCGCTGCGGCTGGGCGTGCGGTTGGTGGCGCAGGGTGCCGATCCGGGATTGGCGCGGGCGGCGCAGGCTTTGGCCACAAAAATCGCCTCGGTCACGCCGGAACCCGAACGGCTGACCGAAGAGGATGAGTTGTTCGTTTTCACGGGCCGCGAAACCGCCCGCGCGGCCCCGCATCTGCCGATGCTGCGCAAAGCCATCCGCGAAAGGGAGCGGCTCGCGGTCACCTACATCGACCCCGAAGGCCGCGAAAGCCATCGCGACCTGCGCCCCTTGCAACTGGAGTTCTGGGGCCGTGTCTGGACGCTTGCCGCCTGGTGCGAGGCACGCAACGGGTTCCGCAGCTTTCGGGTCGACCGTATCGTTGCCGTCACTCCAACGAATGAGCGGTTTCCGGACGAGCCGGGGCGGCAGTTGGCAGACTACCGCGCGCAGATCAATTCCGAACTCAGCGCGGCCGCGCGGGAAACACGAAACAGCGATCCCGCCGGATCATAAGCCACAGCAGCGTTCCTGGTTTTGGCAAGAACACCCCAGGGACCGAGGCGGTCAAGGTCGAGCCGTCGAAATCCATGCGAAACTCAACCAGGCTTTCACGGCCCAGGTAGCGGGCTCTTTCAACCGTCCCGCGTGCAGGCGTGCCGTCAATCGGGGTCGGATTGGGTCCGCGCCCTGCCCTGTCGAAATCGATTTTCAGGTGCTGCGGGCGGATCACGATGTCGACCTCTGCCCCATCGGCATGCCCCGGCGTCAGAAAGGCACCGAACGGCGTTTCGGTCAGCGCCCCGCGCGACGTGCCCCTGATCACGTTGACATCGCTGAAGAATGATGCGGCGGCCTTGTCCACCGGGGCGTTGTAGACGTTGTAGGGCGCACCCCGTTGCACGATGCGCCCGTCGCGCATCAGGGCAATCTCATCGGCCATGCGCATTGCCTCTTCGGGGTCATGTGTTACCAGCAACACAGCGGTGCCTTCGGCTTTCAGCACCTCCAGCGTCGCATCGCGGATGCCATCGCGCAGCCGGTTGTCGAGCCCGGAGAACGGCTCGTCCATCAGCAACACCCGCGGACGCGGCGCCAGAGCGCGGGCCAGGGCCACGCGTTGTTGCTCTCCACCCGACAGCTGATGCGGATGCTTGGGTCCAAAGCCCGCCAGATCGACCCGCGAAAGAAGATTTTCGACGCGTGCCGTGCGGGCGGCCCTGTCGCCCGACAATCCAAAGGCCACGTTTTGCGCAACGGTAAGGTGCGGAAACAGCGCGAAGTCCTGAAACATCAGACCCACGCCGCGCGCCTCGGGCGGCAGGTTGCAGGTGGGGCCGAACACCTCGGCCCCGTCGATCAGGATGCGCCCGGTATCGGGGGTGTCCACTCCGGCGATCATCCGAAGCGTTGTCGATTTGCCGCAGCCCGAAGGGCCCAGCAGACAGGTCACCTGCCCCGCCGCCACCGTCAGCGACACATCCATTACGACCACTGCCCTGCCAAACTGGCGGGTCAGGCCCGAAACCGATAGCCGAGTTGCATCGGGCGACACAGTAACCCCAGAAAAACCGTCAGAATTTCGGTGGGATAGCAGTGCCATCTTGCCGGTGCAAGGGGACGTTCGGCGCACAGGGCGTGACTGCTACATCGTTGTGTTGGTCTGCCCGCCGTCCAGAAGGATGTTCTGCCCGACGATGAAGCCCGCATGCTGGCTGCACAGAAAGGCGCAGGCCGCACCGAATTCTTCCGATGTGCCATAGCGGCGGGCGGGGATCGTGGCGGCGCGTTGGGCCCGTGCCTCGTCCATGGTGATCCCCGTGGCGGCAGTCACCCCGCTGTCAAGTGCCGTGGCGCGGTCGGTGTCGTGAATGCCGGGCAGCAGGTTGTTGATCGTCACGCCGAAAGGCGCCACTTGCCGTGCCGTGCCTGCGACATAGCCGGTCAAGCCGGTACGCGCGGCATTCGACAAACCAAGCTGGGCGACCGGGGCCTTGACCGACACCGATGTAATGTTGACCACGCGGCCCCATTTGCGCTCGATCATGCCCGGCAAGAGGGCGGTCATCAACGCAATGGGCGTCAGCATGTTGGCCCCGAGCGCGCGAAGGAAATCGGCCTCGGTCCAGTCGTGCCACATGCCCGGGGGTGGCCCCCCCGCGTTCGTGACCAGAATGTCGACCGCCCCCGCCGCCGCCAGCACCTGTGCGCGGCCTTCGGCTGTGGTGATATCCGCCGCGACTGCCGTTACTTTCGCACCAAGGGCACGCAGCGCTGCGGCGGTTTCTTGCAATGCCTCGGGGCCGCGGGCGTTCAACACCAGATCGCACCCCGCCATCGCCAAAGCTTCGGCGCAACCGCGACCCAAGCCTTTGGAACTGGCGCAAACCAAAGCCCGTTTCCCCTTGATACCCAGATCCATGTCGCGGTGCCCCCAAATTCCAAAGGAAAAGACGCTAGCAGCCTTTCAGGGCCTTGAAAAGTCTGCAAACCGCGCCCGTTGCACGCGGGTTTTGTTGACGGACCAATCCCGGCTTGATAAGCCCGCTCAGCGACGGGCGACGGGTTACGAGGCGCTTTTCAGCACGGATCAAAGGATCGGGCCGCCATGCCAGAGACAATGCGCCAGCCCGATGGAACAGAGCCAAGCCATACCAGCCAAGTCTTTCTTGCAAATGATATATTCGTCAGTGTCGGAACAAATGCAGGCGACGCGCTGGCGGGTCCCGAAATTGACTGCCCCGGCGATATCTACGAACTGGAGCCGGATGCCGCTGCCCTGCGGTTGAAAGTCACGCGTCCGATGTCGGTTGGCCAGACGGTCGCCGAAGGCAGCGAGGTTGGGGGTCTGGGTGATCCGGTGCACCTCGAGGCACGCTATACCCTGATGGGGTCGGACGGCACGAAAACCGAACTGTTGGTTCTTGTTGTCGGGAGCGCGCGGCTGGCACTGCCTTTGTCACCGATGGCGACAAAGACCGAATACACGCTGCTGGCGATCGAGCCCGCCCCACCCGAACTACGCCTGTCCGATCTGTTGTGTGTGTCGTTTGTGCGCGGCACGCTGATCACGCTTGCAGATGGCGTGCAGCGCGCGATCGAGGCGTTGCAGCCCGGCGACCGGGTTCTTACCCGCGATCACGGCGCGCAGGCGCTGCGCTGGATCGGGCGGGCGACGCTGCGGGCCGTCGGGGCCTTTGCGCCCGTGGTGATCGTCAATGGCACCTTGGGAAATTCCGGCGATCTGATCGTCAGCCAGCATCACCGCATCTTTCTGTATCAACGCCAGCGCCGCGCCGATGTGCCCACGGCGGAACTGCTGGTGCAGGCCAAGCATCTGGTCGATGGCGACAGGATCTATATCCGAGAAGGTGGCTTTGTCGACTTCTTCAGTCTGGTGTTCGACCATCACGAGATCATCTATGCCGAAGGTGTACCCGCCGAAAGCCTTATGGTGACCGAGGCCATCGTCAACCGCCTGCCCCCCGAACTGGCCGAGGAAGTGCGGATCAGGTTTCCCGGTCTCAGCCAGAACCAACATTTCGGCACCGAAGCCGGTCGGCAGATTCTGGAAGAAATCGGGCGGGATCAGCTGCTGAACAAACCGTCCCGCCCGTAACGCGACTGGCGGCGATCAGTTGCCGTAGAAAAACTCTTCGCGCGTGATCTTGCCGCCTGCGACATGATAGATCGCCACTTCGCGCATCTGGCCGCGCTTGCCTGTGGACTTGTCGGTGGTGTCCATCTCGAAGATCACGGCAAAGCTGCTGTCCCCATGCAGGAACGGGCCTTCGACGCTGGCCGAATGCACCTCTTGCGTCGCATCCCACCAGTCATGCTTGCCGTGAATCCCGGGCAGCCCAACCGTCTCGCGGCCCTGCCCCATATCGACCGCCTCGACCGACACGGCATCGGCGGTATAGAGGACATCCAAATTCTGCTTGGCGCGGCCTTCGCGGCAGCCTGCGACCAGTTCGTTTGCAATCTCGCTCAAAGTCATTTCCACCTCCATTGTTCTGTTAATGTTCTCATGCTACGCGCTGTTTGTAACGCTGGCAAGACGGCTTCTCGCGGTTGCGGGGGGGCGGTTTTCCCCCTAGAACCATGCCCATGTCAAACCGCCCCGCCCTGCCCCCCGAAATCGCCCGTCGCCGGACCTTTGCCATCATTTCGCACCCTGATGCGGGCAAGACGACGCTGACCGAAAAGTTCCTGCTGTTCGGCGGTGCCATCCAGATGGCTGGTCAGGTTCGCGCCAAGGGCGAGGCGCGGCGGACCCGGTCGGATTTCATGAAGATCGAGGCTGATCGCGGGATCTCGGTATCGGCATCGGCGATGTCGTTCGATTTCGGCCCCTATCGGTTCAATCTGGTCGACACGCTGGGCCACTCGGATTTCTCTGAAGATACCTATCGCACCCTGACGGCGGTGGATGCCGCTGTGATGGTGATTGACGGGGCCAAGGGGGTGGAAAGCCAGACCCGCAAGCTGTTCGAGGTTTGCCGGTTGCGCGACCTGCCGATCCTTACGTTTTGCAACAAGATGGACCGCGAAAGCCGCGACACGTTCGAGATCATCGACGAGATTCAGGAAAACCTTGCCATCGACGTGACGCCAGCCAGTTGGCCCATCGGCGTGGGGCGCGAGTTTGTCGGCGCCTATGATCTGTTGCATGACCGGTTGGAGATCATGGACCGCGCCGACCGTAACCGGGTCGCGGAATCGATCAAGATCAACGGGCTGGACGATCCCGCCCTTGCCGAACATGTGCCTGCCGAGTTGCTGACACGTCTGCGCGACGAGTTGGAGATGGCGCGCGCCCTGCTGCCGGCCTTCGACCGGGCGGCGGTGCTGAACGGGTCGATGACGCCGATCTGGTTCGGCTCGGCGATCAACAGCTTTGGCGTGCGCGATCTGATGGCGGGGATTGCCGAGTATGGGCCTGAACCGCAGGTGCAGACCGCGGCAGAGCGCAAGATCGCGCCCGAAGAGACGCCGGTCACCGGCTTTGTCTTCAAGGTGCAGGCCAACATGGACGCGAAACACCGCGACCGGGTGGCCTTTGTGCGCCTTGCCAGCGGCCATTTCGAACGCGGCATGAAGCTTACGCATGTGCGCAGCAAAAAGGTGATGGCGATCAGCAATCCGGTGATGTTTCTGGCCGCCGACCGCGAGTTGGCCGAGGAAGCCTGGGCGGGCGACATCATCGGCATCCCGAACCACGGGCAGCTTCGAATTGGCGATGCGCTGACCGAAGGCGAGGCGCTGCGGTTTACCGGGATTCCATCGTTTGCACCGGAATTGCTGCAAGGCGTGCGCGCAATGGACCCGATGAAGGCCAAGCATCTGGAAAAGGCGCTGACCCAGTTTGCCGAGGAAGGGGCCGCGAAAGTGTTCAAGCCGATGATCGGGTCAGGGTTCATCGTGGGGGTGGTCGGGGCATTGCAGTTCGAGGTTTTGGCCAGTCGGATCGAACAGGAATACGGCCTGCCGGTGCGGTTCGAGGGATCGCATTTCAAAAGCGCGAGATGGGTTTCCGGTCCGAAAGCCGAGGTCGAAAAGTTCGTTAACGTTAACAAAGGTCATATCGCAACAGACACGGATGGCGACACTGTGTTTCTAACCAGGCTACAATGGGACATTGACCGGGTGGGTCGGGACCACCCAGAGTTGAGTCTTGCCGCGACCAAACACATGATGGCTATGTAAACATTGCAGAAATTCCACGACCACTTCGCTCGCGAGGACCATACGGAAGATGGTCGCGAAATGGTGCGGTCTGTCGAAGTCAAGTGCTTTGGTTAACGAATCCTTTCAACAGTGTTCAGAATGTGTCAAAAGCAAGTGATGTGGGATATTCCACAGTACTCTTTGGGGTTAGCTAACCATGAAATTGAGTTCAATCTTCCTAGCGGGGGCTCTTGCCCTGACAGCCGTTCCTGACACAGCAGACGCGGCGCTCGTCGAGTTTGTTTCCTTCAACGGCAACGTTGCCCTGTCTACCGATGGCTTCGGCTCGACAAGCGACGTCGGCATCATCAGCGCGAGCGCGCCGAGCGGGTCTACCGTCGTTGCGGCCTACCTGTATACTGCGAGCAACAACAGTTCTGCGACGCCGGCGGATGTGACCCTGAACGGCACGACCGTTACCTACACAACCAACGTGCCGAACGCCACGGCGTGCTGTGACCTGCGGTCATATCGCGCAGACGTTACGGGTATCGTGTCGTCGATTATCAATGGCGGCGCCGGTGGCGTCTATGACTTCACCATCAATGAAGGCAGTCTCGGTGGCTTCATCGATGGCAGCGCCTTGGTTGTGGTCTATTCCAACCCTGCCCTGCCGGATGCATCCGTTGGCATCCTCGACGGCTTTGCTTCGGTGACCGGCGATACCACGTCGATCAACTTCGCCGAGCCGCTGGACACAACTGACCCTGCCTTCTTTGCCGAAATGATCCTCGGCATCGGATTCAGCTGCTGCAGCCAGAGATCAACCGTCACGGTGAATGGCACCCTGATCACCGAAAACGCCGGTAACAACGACGATGGCAGCGCCGTAGCGAACGGCTCGCTGATCACCGTCGGCGGCTTCGATGATGCCTTCTCGACCTTGTTGCCAGGGTATGGGGACGACTCAGAGCGTTACAACCTGGTCGACTACGTGACCGATGGCGACACCTCGATCCAGGTCGACACTGCAAACGCATCGCGCGATGACAACATCTTCCTCGCTGCGTTCTATGTTTCGGGCGAAGCAGGCTTCAACGAACCGCCTCCGGGCGCGATCCCGCTGCCGGCGTCTGCCCTGCTGTTCGGCTCGGCTTTCTTCGCTCTGTTCGGACTGCGCCGCTTCAAAAAAGCAGCCTGATTTCGGATCGGTGTTTTGAACTCGGGATGCGCCTTGATCGGGCGCATCCCTTTTGTTTGAACAGCAAGGGAAACGTGATGAATTTTCAAGCGACCGCACTAGGCTTGGTCACCGTTGCGGTTTTGGCCGGCCAGCCCGCAGCAGCAGAGGTTACCGAAGGCCAAATGATCGGGACCTGGAAGGTGACCTGCGAAAACGGGCCGTGCCGCGCCTTCCTGACATTGCAGCACAATGGCGCTGACGTCGTGACATGGCAGTTGCTGGGTGATCGCATCACAAAGGCGACGTCGATGCTGCTGACGGTTCCGACCGGCGCAGCCCTGCCGCCCGGGGTCAGGGTAACGATCAGCGAGGCGTCAAACTTTCAGGTGCCGTTCCAGGTTTGCGATGCCAGCGGCTGCACGGCAGCGGCGGTGATTTCGCCTGAAATGATCGCGGCGATTGAAGGCGTCAAAATTGCCAAGGTCGCCTACATCCCTTACGGCCAGCAGGCGGCTGTGTCCTACGAAGTGCCCGTCGACGGGTTCGGCCAAGCGTTGAAACTGATGGTGCAATAGTCCGCCGGTGACCGGAAACCCAAGCCCGCTACGGTGACCGGCCAAGGTTGTGGCCGGGTTGCCGGTGCATTTCAGGCTGGCATCGCCCGCGCCTTGTCCCGCTCGATGGTCATTGCGCGGGTATTGTCGACGATGTTGAAGATGATCGGGTCAGGGGTTCATCCTGGGGCTGGTGGGGGCGTTGCAGTTCGCGGTTCTGGTAAGCCAGATCGAGCAGGGAACAGCCTGCCGGTGCGGTTTGAAGTCTTGTCAGTCAAAGCGCACGCTGGGTATCGGGGCCGAAAGCCGAGGGTGGGGCCTTCGTGAACATCACATGGTGCATATTGCGACCGACACAGGTGGCGGCAAAGCGTTTCCTATCCGACTACAATGGAACATCGACCGGGGCGGCCTCGGTTAACGAATCGTTCAGAGTTTGACGCTTCTGTGGCATTTTCTGCCCCATCGGGATTTTCCACGGTGTAACTATTGGGGTCGCCAACCATGCGAATTGCATCGTATCTGCTGGCAGGGGCGCTCGGCCTTGCCGCGCTTTCACAGACAGCGCAGGCAGCACTTGTCGAGTTCGTTTCCTACACTGGCAACGTCGCGCTGTCGACCGACGGATCTGGATCGACTGGCAACCCTGATGTGATCAGCGCCAGCGCTCCGAACGGGTCAACCGTGTTCGCAGCGTATCTTTACACGGTGAGCAACCTTGGAGTGCCCACGCCGACCGACGTGACTTTGAACGGCACGACCGTCACTTACGACACGAACGTGCTGAACGAGACCTCCTGCTGCGGCCTGACATCCTACCGGGCTGACGTGACGGACATCGTCTCGGCGGCAATTGACGGTGGTGCTGGTGGCGTCTACGACTTCTCGATCTTTGAAGGCTTTAATGAAACGCTGATCGACGGCAGTGCGCTGGTTGTTGTCTATTCCAACCCGACGCTGCCCAAAGCTTCCGTCGTCGTACTTGACGGCTTCGCATCCGTGACCGGCGATACGGCATCGATCAACTTTGCCAAACCGCTTGACACCAGCGACCCTGCCTTCTTTGCCGAAATGATCCTTGGTATCGGGTTCAGCTGCTGCGACCAGAAATCGTCCGTCACAGTCAACGGCACCCTGATCACCGAAAACGCCGGGAACAACGACGATGGCAGTGATTTGATTGGCGGCTCGCTCATCACGGTCGGAGGTTTCGACGATCCGTTTTCGTCGCTGCTTCCGACTTATGAAGAGGACAGCGAACGCTATGATCTGGCGGATTATGTGACCAACGGCGACACGTCAATCAAGATCGACACTGCAAACGCATCGCGCGATGACAACATCTTCCTCGCTGCCTTCTATGTCTCGGGCGAAGCCGTGATAATCGAACCGCCTCCGAGCGCAATCCCGCTGCCGGCGTCTGCCCTGCTGTTCGGCTCGGCTTTCTTCGCTCTGTTCGGACTGCGCCGCTTCAAAAAGGCAGCCTGACTTCGGATTGGTGTTTTGAAATCGGGTTGCGCCTTGATCGGAGGCATCCGTTTTGTTTGAGCGGCAAGCGAAACGTGATCAAAGTTCAAGCGACCGCACTAGGCCTGGTCACCTTTGCTGTTTTGGCAGGCGAGCCCGCAATAGCGACGTTACCGAAGGGCAAATGATCGGGTCCTAGAAGGCGCAAAAAATTGCCAAGATCGCCTACATCCCTTACGGCCAGCAGGCGGCTTTGTCTTCCGACGTCCCGTCGACGGGTTCGGCCCAAGGTTTGCAGTCTGCAATATCTGCGCAGTAGCTGCGGGCCGGCTGAATAGCCGGCCCGCGGTTTTTTCATTTCGCCGCAAGGAAGTCAGCAACATCCAGCAGCAGGATTTCGTTCTCCGAAGCCTTGTCCAGCGCCCGGCCAGAAGAGTACGGCAGGTTGTTGACGTTGCCGACCATGACATGCGTCTCGTCGACCCGCATCACGTCTTCAATTGTGAAGAACGGCATGGTGATCTTTCCCGACAGGGCTGGGTTGGCGACAGTTGAAAGACGCGCGCGGCCTTCAGGATCGGCGATGTTCATCAGGTCGATGTGACCGATCCGGCGGGCAAAACCGTCGGCATCCAAAGTGGCGGTGTCGATCAGCACGACACGTTTCAGCATCGCGGGTTGCGGAAAACAATCAGGCGCCGGGTCTGCGGCGCATTTCAGGGACGGATCGCCTTCGCCGTTGTCCCGCTCGATGATCATTGCGCGGGTTTCGTCGACAAAGTTGAAGTCGCCAATTGCCGTGGCCCCTTCGGCAAGCTGAAACTTGAACGACGCTCCGGTCCATGTCGCCGTCGCAGGGTCAAAGGCATTGGCGCGCAGGAACGTGCCCTCGGGCTTGCCATCCTCGCCCAGCAGCGGCTTTTCGAACATCGGCCACAGCAGGTTGGTTCCCGGCTGCAACGCCATGCCTTCATATCCGCTTGAACGTGGCACCGTCCAATCCTTGCCGGCAACCGAAACCGCGGAAATCGTCGGATGATCGGCGCTTTTGACAACCAGATCACCAATCATCGTGGGGTACACGCCCAGCACGCGACCGTCGAGCGCTGCACGGATCAGGAAGGGGCCGAACTCTTCACCGATCCAGATCTCGCCGTTGACCAGCTGTATCGACTCCGGGTCGAAATCTGCGCCAGTCAGATAGCGGCCCTCGGTGCCTTCATAGGCGATGCGGAAGGGCACTTTGAAGTCGGGGTCGCGCAAGAAGATCGTCTGGTTCACGGCCAGTGTGCCGGTCTCGAAATCCGGTGTGATCTTGTGAAAGAACAGCATGGCATCGCCCGAATTGGCTTTGGAGCCAAATCCGTTGTCCGTCAGCGTGTAGACAGATCCGTCTTCGGCGCGGTTCATCGCATAGCCCGACAGCCCTTGAAGTGGCTGGCCGATGAAGGGCAGCATCACGCCGGTCGGACGCTTGCCGTGCTGGTTACCGGTGTCGCCCATGACGCTCATCGGTTGGGTCAGGCGCCCGCCGGTGGTGAACTTGCCAGAAACCCAGGCATCGCGCGGCGCATCCGCGGGTGGCGTCAGCAGCGACAGTGCGGGCAGAAAGGCGTGACCCTTCAGGGTCGCCGGGAATGTGGTTTCCTGCGCTGCGGCAGGGGTCGCAATGGCAAAACACAGAATAATGGCGGGGAACCGCATAGCAAATCTCCTGATGACTGGATGCTAGGTGCGCAGCGTGCACGGCGTTGGCGACGTTTTTCTAAAACTGGCGTGATGGCTGGCCGAAGTTTTGATGACGAAAGCGAGTCGCTGCGCAGTGTGATTGACGTGTATGCCGATTTCCGCTAACCCACCGTTAGGCCTTAGGCCAAGACGCCGGGACGCCCGGATCAAAGCAGCGTCCCTTCATTCATGCGGGCCGATCCCGCATTCATCAGGACGCTCATGACCAAATTTTCTGATCTCGCGCTGGACCCCCGCGTGCTGCAAGCCGTCGACGAAGCTGGCTACCAAACTCCGACCCCGATCCAGGAACAGGCCATTCCGCCGGCGCTCGAGGGTCGCGACGTGCTGGGCATCGCCCAGACCGGCACCGGCAAGACTGCAAGCTTCGTGTTGCCGATGGTGACGCTTCTGGGCCAGGGCCGGGCACGGGCCCGCATGCCGCGTTCACTGGTGCTGGCGCCGACGCGCGAACTGGCCGCACAAGTGGCCGAAAACTTCGACACCTATGCCAAGCACACCAAGCTGACCAAGGCGCTGCTGATCGGCGGCGTGTCTTTTGGCGAACAGGACAAGCTGATCGACCGGGGCGTCGACGTGCTGATCGCGACGCCGGGTCGGTTGCTGGACCATTTCGAACGCGGCAAGCTGATGCTGAACGGCGTGCAGATCATGGTGGTAGACGAGGCCGACCGGATGCTTGATATGGGTTTCATCCCGGATATCGAGCGGATTTTCCAGCTGACACCCAAGACGCGGCAGACGCTGTTCTTTTCTGCCACGATGGCACCAGAGATTGAACGGATCACCAAGACCTTCCTGAATGATCCGGCCAAGGTCGAAGTGGCGCGTCAGGCGACGGCCAGCCTGACGATCGAGCAAAAGCTGATCCAGTTCACGCCCACCCGCAAGGATCGCAGCTTTACTGAAAAACGCGCCGTTCTGCGGGCGCTGATCACTGCCGAGGGTGACACCTGCACCAATGCCATCATCTTCTGCAACCGCAAGATGGATGTCGATGTCGTGTCAAAATCGCTGAAGGCGCACGGCTTCAACGCCTCGCCGATCCACGGCGATCTTGATCAATCGGTGCGGACCAAGACCCTTGAAGGGTTCCGTGACGGGTCGGTACATCTGTTGATCGCGTCGGATGTCGCGGCGCGGGGCCTTGACATTCCGGCAGTCAGCCATGTCTTCAACTTCGACGTGCCAAGCCACCCCGAGGATTACGTTCACCGCATCGGGCGGACCGGGCGCGCAGGGCGTGCGGGCAAGGCCTTTACCATCGCCACGCCGAACGATGACAAATATCTGGGCGCGATTGAATCGCTGGTGAAATTGCCCATCCCGCGTGGCGGGTTGCCCGAAGGGTTTGCACTGGAAGACGCCGCAGATTCGCCATCAGACCGTCCGCGCGAAGATCGGGGCAGCCGATCCAGCAGCAGTCGCGTGCGAAATGGTTCCTCTCAACGCGACCGTGACAGCCGCCCTGCCCGCGACGAAAAACCAAACGTGGTCGTTGCAGTCGCCGAAGTCAGCGAGCAGCGTCAAGAGCCTCGGATAGCCACCCGCACCGAGCCCCGGCGTGACGACCGCCGTGACACGTCGCGAGACGCGTCACGCGATGCTTCGCGTGAGGGCGCACGCGACCATGGGCGTGACCGGCGCGAGCCGCCGCGGGACCGGCGCGACAACGTCGTCGGCATGGGCGATCACGTTCCGGATTTCATCCTGCGCAGTTTCAAGGTCGCAACTGTGACCGTAGACGACGGTGACGACGTTCCGGCCAACGGCACCGAAGGCTGACCAGCTTCCAGTCTTTTGGAAACAATGAAAAGCCCCGCAGTTGCGGGGCTTTTTGTCTTTGAAGCTTTGTTGCGCGGTCTATTCGGCCATCAGCCGGCTGACCACAACTGTTACTTCGGGTTTCTTGCCAATCTCTTCGACCGTCACTTGCCGCACGATGCGCCGCAAGGCTTCGTCCAGCTTGTCATCATCCCCAAGCAGTTTCTTGTTGGCGGCCTCAAGAAACTCTGTCAGGTCGGCTTCAAGTGTTTCCGACAAGGCCCGATTTCCACGTCCGGTCAATGGAAGGCCCATCACCTCAACCCAAGCTTCACCAAGCGGCGCATCGGCCTCGTCCAGGATCACCGTGACCATCACGTGCCCGTTCAAAGCCATGCGGATACGGTCACGGATAACCCCATCCATAGCGCCGACCAAAGCCGTGCCATCCAGATAGGTCCGGCCGGCCTCGATGTGTTCAGCCACTTGCGGAGCGTCGCCGGTGATGTCCAGCATCGTGCCGTTGGTCGCAATCATCGCCGAAAGCCCGGCCTCGTGGGCGATGCGGACATGTTCGCGCAAATGGCGGTGTTCACCGTGCATCGGGATCACCATATCGGGCAGCAGCAGCCGGTGAACATGCTCCAGATCCGGGCGGTTGGCGTGGCCCGAGACGTGGTACTTGCCGTCGCTGTCATCGACCACATCGACGCCCATCGCAGAAAAGGCATTGACGATCTTGCCGACTTCACGCTCGTTGCCGGGAATGGTTTTCGAGGAAAACAGGAAGGTGTCGCCCAGCTTCATCTCAAGACCCAGATACTTGCCCCGGCTAAGCTGCGCCGAGGCCGCGCGGCGTTCGCCCTGACTGCCCGTCACGATCAGCATCAGATTCTTGCGCGGCACTTCGGTCGCCATTTCCGGCGGGATCGTCGGCGGGAAATCGGTCAGGACGCCAGACTCTTGCGCCGCCGTGATCATCTTCTTCATGGCCCGGCCCAGCAGGCACACGGTTCGATCCGCTGCGCGGCCCGCCTCGGCCAGGGTTTTCAACCGTGCGACGTTGGAGGCGAACGTGGTCGCCACCACCATGCCGCCTGCCCCCTTGATCATCTCGGCCAGAGGTTCTTTCAGCGTGCTTTCCGACCGGCCCGCGTGGCGCGAAAACACGTTGGTGCTGTCGCACATCAGCGCCTTGACCGGCGTTTCGGCGACAATCGCGGCAAAGCGCGCATCGTCCCAGCCTTCGCCGACAATCGGGTTAGGGTCGAGTTTGAAATCGCCGGTATGCACGATCCGGCCTGCGGGCGTGTCGATGACCAGCGCCGCCGATTCCGGGATCGAATGGCTGACGGGCACGAACTGCACGCGGAAGGGACCTGCCTCGACCGTTTCGGGGCGCGAGGCGACGATCTGGATCGTGTTGGGCGACAGACCCGCCTCTTCGAATTTCAGCCGCCCGATGGTGGCGGTGAAGCGGCGGGCATAGACCGGCACTTTGAGCCGTGGCCACAGATGGCCCAATGCGCCGATGTGGTCTTCATGCGCATGGGTGATGAAGATCGCCTCGATCCGGTCGCGGCGCGCTTCCAGCCAGGCGATGTCGGGCAGGATCAGATCGACGCCGGGCGTGCTGTCCATATCGGGAAAGGTCACGCCAAGATCGACAACGATCAGACGTTCCTTGTCTTCGGGTCCATAGCCGTAGACATAACAGTTCATCCCGATCTCGCCCGCGCCGCCGAGGGGGAGATAGATCAGCCGGTTCGTGGTCATGCCGTGTCCTGTTCCTTGTTGTGGCGGTTGATGAGGACGAGACCGTGCATGGTCAGATCATCCTCGACCGTATCAAATAAATCAAAGCCTTGGGCAAACAGGGTGGCCAGGCCCCCCGTCGCGATCACCTTCATCGGGGGGACACGTTCCAGACGGATCTGGCGCACGATGCCCTCGACAAGGCCGATATAGCCCCAATACACGCCGGACTGCATGCAGGCCACCGTATTCGTGCCGATGGCCTGCTGCGGGCGCGAGATGTCGATATGCGGCAAGGCGGCTGCGGCCATGTGCAGCGCCTCGAGCG
>JANNPZ010000046.1:0-8131 GCA_031400505.1 Paracoccaceae bacterium
CCGCGCACAGGGATTGATGCGCGTCCGGGAGTTGCCGCGCGATCACGGGATGTTGTTCCTGTTCGACCGGCCCGAGCCCCTGGCCTTCTGGATGAAGGACACCTATTTATCGCTTGATCTCGTTTTCATCGGCCCGGACGGCCGGGTCCTGAATATCGCCCCTCATGCCAGGCCGTTTACGCTCGACCCGATCGAATCCGACGGGCCGGCGACGGCCGTGCTCGAAGTGTTGGCCGGCACTGCCGACAGAATCGCCCTCGAGCCGGGTGACCGCATTCGACATCCGGCCTCCGGAAACCTCCACTGATCCGGATCAGGCTTCGGCAGGTGGTTTGATCCCGGAGAATTCCCGCTCGGCCGCGCTCATGGCTTTGACCATGTCGCGCTCAGCCGGCTCGAGGAGCGGATTCCAGGTGTCGAATATGAGAACGACACGCATCTCGTCGCTGTCATTGCGGGCCTCGTGCTCGATCGAATCATCAAAGATCAGGGCCTCCCCGACCTTCCAGTCGCGTTCCTCGTATCCGACGCGATACCGGCAGCCGGGTGGAACGATCAAGGGCAAGTGCACGACGACTCTCGCGTTGGTCTCGCCATGATGTGGCGGGATGCGCGTGTGCGGCGCCAATACGGAGAACATTGCGTTCGGACACAGGCCGCCAATGTCGGCCATCGGCAGGGCTGACAGCGCGCGGGTCGTCTCCGGGCAACGCTCTTGCGTTGCCGGTACGGGTGCGCCATTGCGCCACAAATGCAGCGTGCTCCATCGCCTGGAATGATTGAGTTCCTTCCATTGATTCACGGGCTGGCCTGGTTCATACGCGATGTACGGACTGAAACGCCCGCGATCCTGTTCCAGAACCGCGGTAAGTTCCTCGCGGATAATGCCGGTCTTGGCTTCCAATTCTTCGCACCAGACGAACAGGCTGCGTTCAAAGAAGGGAATCGCCGGCAGCCGGGGGACGTGCAACTGGTTGCAGACCGCGTGATAGGGCTGGGATCTTCGAGCGAAAATCGACGCGGCCTCCCGCCAGCGTCCGGCAAGCGGTTCTGTCAAGGCAGCCCTCAGCTCCGCAAGTCTTTGTTCAAGATAGGCCTCATACGCTGCGGTGTGCCGCTCGACGAACTGCCGAGCGTGCGTCAACTGCGGCTTCAGGCTTGCGGGCCACTGTGACTCGGGTGGCGAGATCTTCAGGCAGTTCATGTAAATCGTTGCCGCTGCAACAGGGCTGCCATGGCGTTCATTCCATCCCGCCTTGGCAAGCAGCGCCGGAAGGAAGTACGCGTCCGCCGCGAGCGCGGCATCTATCGCCTCGCGTTCGGCGGTCGCATCATTCTGTTGCCGGCAGGTGGCGGCGAGCGTTATCAGCACTGCAAGGTCCGCCGGCGCCGCTACCCTGGCTGCGCGCAGCAAATCGAGCGCAGTCGGCAGGTCCTGCCGCTTCAAGGCATGGATGGCGAGACTGAACAATGCTTTCGGGTTCTGCGGCTCGAGCCGGCGGACCTCGATCCAGACCCGTTCCGCGTCATCCAGGCGACCCGCGTTTGCGAGTCTGCCAGCGGTCTGAACGAGTTCACCCACCGTATCGGGCATCGACCGAAGAGTAACGGCAACGCAGGGTGCGTACAACGGAACCCGCGCCTGCCCAAGCTGGCGGAGCCATGTTGCAGCCACCTGTTGTATATATACAACACATAATTTGTTGCGTAACAGCAACCAAAATGGGCCTTGGCTTGGTTCAGCGACCGTCTGTTTGCATAAAAGGCTTTTTTCCGACCCCACGCAAAGGAAGAGTTATACGGATCGGGTGTTGTTTTTTAGCCTTAAGGCTTTCTTTTGCGATCTTGCGCATTTATGATCGGCGCCACACTCCGATTCGTTCAGTTTGGCAACGCCTTTCTTTTTTTGTTTTTGGGGACTTTCGGGGGTGGACAGTGACGGCAAATGGCGGGCTGTCGCTGCATTCCAACAATATCTGCAGGAGGATTTAGATGGCCAATCGCAAACTGCAACGGGCGATTCACCTGACATTGGGTGTCGCTTCAGGCGCACTACTCGCTTCATACATGCCAACGGCTTCCGCCCAAGACAATCTTGGCGAGATCGTCGTCACGGGTTCGCGCATTGCGCGTCCCGACCTCGAAAGCGCTAGCCCGATCACGATCATCAATCGGCAGCAGATTGAGGACCAGGGTCTCATCGACATTGGCTATCTCGTCCAGCGTATGCCGTCCATGTCTGGCTCGCCGATCGGCACGACTACGAACAATGGCGGCGACGGCTCCGTGCAGATCGACCTGCGCGGCATGGGCGTAAACCGCACGGTGACCCTGGTCAACGGCAAGCGGACCGTCGACGGCGGTGACTATCAGACGATCCCGTCCGTCATGATCGAGCGCGTCGAAATCCTGAAGGATGGCGGCGCATCGATCTACGGTGCAGACGCTGTCGCCGGCGTTGTGAATATCATCACCCGCAGCAATTTCGATGGCCTCGAAATCACCGCGCAGCAGGCTGACTTCTTCGACACAGACAGTGGCGCCCAGCAGACGATCGGCCTCATCGGGGGCAAGACTTTTGATGGCGGCCACTTCACATTCGGCGCCGAGTACGTCGATCAGGAAGAGGCGTTTCAGAGCGATACGCCGTGGCAGTTCTTCCAGAACAGCTACTACATCTATCCGGCCGGTTGCGAGAATCAGTTTTTCGCGCCTTATGACGGTACCCCGCAAGGCGGCTGCTACACGGGTGGCTCAAGCCGTATTCAGGAGGGTCGCCTGACAGTCGGCGATCAGGGCAATTTCATGAACGAAGGCGCTGGCCTCGTTGGCTATGACGGTCGCCTCTACAATTTCGCCCCCATCAACTACATTCAGACTCCGTACCAGCGGACAAACATGTTTGCAGACGGCAGTTTTGCCCTGACTGACAGCATCGAATTCTCCGCTTCGGTCCGCGGCAATTTCCGGCAGTCTGAACAGTTGCTCGCGCCGCAGCCCTACGATTCGCGGTTTGATCCGGGATACGAGGGCTTTTTTAACGGCACGCCTTACACCGGCATCTCCGAGGACAACTTCTATCTGGCACAGGCTCTAGCCGCAGCAGGATTGCCGGCACAGCCGGTGATCGACGCCCGTCGCAGGGTCGTCGAAGACAATCGGTCGTTTACTCAGGATGTAAACCAGATTCAGACCAATTTCGGGCTGAATGGAGATCTCGGGGAAAATATCTCCTGGGACGTGTATTACAACTGGGGCTATCGAAACCAGATTGACCGCGACTTCGGTCAGTTCACCGGGAGTCTGCTCGCGGCCGCCTTGGGTCCATCAGCCGATCTGGACGGTAGCGGCACTCCGGAGTGCTACGGCGATATCGCCGACCCGACCACCCTGATCGTTGGCTGTGTGCCAATGAACTTCGTTGGTGGAGCCGGCACGATCACGCGGGACATGCTCGACTATGTCAGCGCCGATCTGAGTGACACCCGAACGACCGAGCAACATGAGGCAGTCGCCAGCCTCTCCGGTTCTTGGTTCGATCTGCCGGGTGGCAAGTTTGGTTGGGCTGCCGGCTTTGCCTATACCGACACCAAGTACCGTTACACGCCCGATTCCCAGAAAGCACAGGGCACGGTCACCGGAAACACGGGTGCCGGAACCCAGGGAAGCCTGATTGGCAACGCCGTCTTTGCAGAATTCAACGCACCTGTTTTCGATAACGGCTCGCAGGCTGTGAATTTGAAAGGGAGCGCCCGCTACGACAGCTACTCGAATTTCGACAGTGAAGCGACGTATGGGATGGGAGTTGAATTCCGGGTTATTGAGGAGCTGAAGCTGCGGGCGACATATGGCACGGTCTTCCGCACGCCGACGATCACCGATTTGTTCGGAGGCCAGATTGACAGCTTCCCGACATACGTGGATCCGTGTGCTGCAAATCCGGCGCCGGCCGGGTGCGCCCAGCAGATCGTGCAGGTAGACGCTCAGTTGCTGGCGCGGGTAGGCGGCAATCCCGACCTTCAGCCGGAGACAGGCGATACGCTGACAGCTGGCGTGGTCTGGACCCCGAAATTCGGGTCAGGCAACTTCTCGGCCACGGTTGACTACTGGCAGATCAATATCGACGACGGGATCAGCTCGCTGGGCGTGCAGTTCATCCTTGATGACTGCTACATCAATCAAAACGCAGCATCCTGCGCTCTGATCAGCAGACGAGCCGACTACAGCATCGACCAGGTAATCAATGGCAGCTTGAACGTCTCCGCGCAAGGTGCCAAAGGTGTCGACACAGAGCTTCGGTATTCGTGGGACACCGGTGTCGGTCAATTCGAAACTGCGGTTTTGTGGGCACACCTGCTTGAGCGCACCAAAGTTCCCTTCGCCGGTGCGCTGGAAGAGGACCTCTCCGGTCGTTATACCGATCCGACTGCGGAAGATGGCGGCGCATACGCCACGGACAAGATCAACTATTCCTTCAAGTGGAACTGGAACGATCTGACCGTCGGTTACCTCGGGGAGTTCATCAGCTCACTGGACAGCGTGGCTTTCTTTATTCGCGACTACCCGCAGAAGATCGATTCCCAGTTGTATCACGATCTCGTAGCCAATTATGAGATGAAGACTGGCACCGGAATCTCGGTTGGCATAACCAACTTGACGGACGAAGAGCCGCCTTACATTGATCTCGGTTTCAATGCAAAGACGGATCCTTCGAGTTACCGCATGTTTGGCCGGGGCTACTATCTCCGGCTGACGCAGAAGTTCAAGTAAGCAGAATCATCCAATTGAAAACTTTAGGGCCGCTTCCAGCGGCCCTTTTTTTTTCATCCCGGATGTACCGGCAGATTCTTGGCATTGGAATTCCGGCCGTTCGTTGATTATCGTGCCCATTCCTGCAATAAGACTTCAGCGACGAAACGGGATCTCGGATCCATCAAATGACTGACGAGCTCGGACGATTGAGCGAGATCGGCAGGCGCGCACTGCAATCGCGGAATTGGCCTGTGGTCAGCGCCTGCGCCGAAGACTTGTTGCGACGCGACCCCAACAGCCCCGAGGGCCATTTCCTTGCCGGGCTCGTGGAGAAAGCGGCGCAGCGGCCCGTGAAGGCTACGGAAGCCTTTGCGAAAGCGCTCGAACTGGATGCCGGGCGCTACGATGCCGCAGTCGAGCTGGCGAACCAGCACTGTATCGCCCGCCGCAATGCCGAGGCCGTGGCGCTACTGCATGACTACCAGGCCAGGTTGGGCAACAGCCCCCGCTACCTCGATATGGCTGGAACGGTTTACTCCGACATGGGCATGGCCGAGAAAGCCTGGCCCTTGTACCGGAAGGCCAACGAACTGCAGCCTGGGGTGCCCTTGTTCCAGTCCAATCTGGCGGCCTGCGGCGTGTACCTCGGCAAGATCGACGAGGCGAAGGCGATTTACAGAGCCCTGCTTCGACAGACCCCGACTCATCAGCGCAATCACTACCACTTGTCCCGCCTGGAGCAGGCAAAGGACACGGTGCATATCGAGCAGATGAAAGCCGCTCTTCGTTCCACAAACCTGGCGCCGGACAAGAACATCTTCATCTACTACGCGATCGGCAAAGAACTGGAGGACCTCGGGGAGTGGCAGGAGGCCTTCCGCTACTACCAGATGGCGGGTGACGCGGTCACGAGCGTGGCCAACTACGATGTCGCCGCGGACCTCGGGCTGATCGACAAGGTCATCGAAGTGTGTGACAAGCAATGGTTGGCGGCCCGGCCAGACCGGGTTCCTGCCGACGCCGCTGCCAGGACGCCGATTTTCCTCGTGGGCCTGCCGCGCACCGGCACGACCTTGACCGAGCGCATCCTGGCAAGCCATGCGCGGGTGGAAAGCATCGGTGAGACGCTGCAAATGCAGATGACGCTGCGACGCATCAGCGGGGTGGAAAGCGTCGAAACCATGAACCCTGCAATCATCGAAGCAGCCGCACAAAAGGACGTCGGTCTGATCGCCCATGGTTACCTGGATGCGGTGCGTCACCGCTTCCGCGGAAAGCCGATGTTCATCGAGAAACTCCCGGAGAATTTTCTGTATCTCGGGTTCATTGCCAAGGCCTGGCCGGATGCGCGCCTCGTGTACCTGCGGCGCAACCCGATGGATGCCTGCTTCGCCATGTACAAGCAGTCCTTTTTCAGGTTCGCCTACACGCTCGAGAACCTCGGCCGCTACTACATCGCGCACGACCGGCTGCTGCGGCACTGGAGATCAATGCTCGGCGATCGCCTGATTGAAATCGAGTACGAGTCGCTCGTCACCGATCAGGAAGGGCAGACAAGGAGCCTGCTCGACAGGCTGGGCCTCGACTTCGAAGCAGCCTGCCTTGAGTTCGAGAAAAATGAGGCCGCCACTGCCACCGCAAGCTCGGTGCAGGTGCGCGAGAAGATCCACAGCCGCTCGGTCAACCGCTGGCGGCATTTCGAGAAGGAGCTGCAGCCGCTCAGACAGCTTCTCGAACATGCCGGCATCGCGATCACGTAGCCTTCGTTACATGCTTGTCAATACCACCGAGTTCAAGATAACGGTCCCGACGCTGCTGTTCGATCCCAATCTCTACACATTCGACTTCGACGCCGGCAAACAGCTCACCAAATTCCTCCTGGTCGAGGAGACGACGCTTGTGCAGGCGCCGTTCATCGATATCCGATTCGAGCCCCATGCCCGAGGCCAGTTCTGGGTCGACAGCCGGAAGTTGCTTGAACTGGAGGGCCTCCATGACATTCCACGCACGCGCCCGGTGTTCATCTTTCATCACGCATTCGTCTGCTCGACGCTGCTGGCACGATGCCTGGAACAGATTGACGCTTTCTTCAGCCTCAAGGAACCCTGGGTCCTTCGACGCCTGGCGGACCACAAGCGGGCGCAGGGCGAGGCAATGTCCGGCGCGCGATGGCAGGACATGTTTGGCAAGTATGTCCGGCTGCTCTGTCGTGATTTTCGTTCCGGGAGAATCCCGGTCATCAAGGCGACGAACGTCGCAAACAATTTGCTTGTCGACGTGCTACGCCTGAAACAGGGCCACAAGATCCTGTACCTCCATTCCGATCTCAGGAGCTTCCTAATCTCCAACCTGAAAAAGCCGCGCGATACGCAGCAAAAGATGCCCGGTCTGGCCCGGGCATTTCTGCAGGACAGTGATTTCCCGCAAAAGTATCCGGGCCTGTGCGATACCGCACAATTGTCATTTCTCCAGGTTTGTGCCTTGATCTGGCTGGTAAACCTGTACACGTTCAGCTACGCGCTCGACGCGTTCGGACTTGCCGATGCAAAGACGCTGGATGCCGGAGACATGTTGAACGATCTACCCGGAACTCTCGATTCACTTAGCCGCTTCTTCGGCCACATGCCTGATGCCGCCGAATTGCAGCGCATGTCCGACTCGCGCATCACTGGAACCAATGCAAAGGACCCATTGATGGCGTATGGCAGCGAACAAAGACGGATCGATATGGAGGCGATCGGGAACCGTTACGAAAGGGAACTCGCGGATGCCATGGCCTGGATCGAACCGCTAGTCAGGGAATTGCAGGTGCTGGAATACATGCGTGCCCGCCGGCTTCTCGATCGATGAGACAGCTGTCCGGATATGGCTGAAGCCCTGGTTTGCTGGAAATGCGGCAACCCGCTTTCCGATCTAAGCCTGCCGCTCCTGCGAACCGAAGAATGCCGCGCCTGTCGCGCCGAAGTCCACGTCTGCCGCATGTGCCGGTTCTACGACCTCACGAAGGCGAAGCAATGTGCCGAGCCGGTCGCGGAGCCGGTTCTCGACAAGCAGCGGGCTAATTTCTGCGGCTATTTCGTGCCGGTCTCGGGGCGCTTCCGTGCGCCTGGGCCGGCCGCTGACCAGGCCCTGGACGCACTCAACTCGCTATTTGGTGCAAAAAAGTGAACTTGCTCCGGATTCGGGGTAGGCACGCCCCGCCGCTTCGGCCACAATGCGGCCGTCCTTCCCAGCCGGAATTTCCCGTATGAATTCAACCGCCGCCGCCGAGAAACCGCGCCTGCTCTGGGCGAACGTACTGATGTTCACCCTGACGCTGGCCTGCGCCGTGATCGTCGTGCCCTGGTATGGATTCACCACCGGCTACAGCCCGGCGGCC
>JANNPZ010000060.1:0-57638 GCA_031400505.1 Paracoccaceae bacterium
CCCACCCTCTTTTCCTTTTTAATTTCCCCCCCCACCCCAACAAAACCCCACTCCCCTCCTTTTAATTCCCCCTCGCGGCGGGGGGGGGCGGCGCGCCCCCCCCCCCCCCCCTCTCCGGCACAGCAAAGGTTGACCCATGAAACTCTACTGCTTCGGTGAAACCGGCAACGGTTACAAATGCGCCCTTGCACTGACCTTTGCAGGTGTTGACTGGGAACCGGTCTATGTCGACTTCTTCAACGGCGAAACCCGCACCGCGGCCTTCCGCGCAATCAACGAAATGGGTGAAGTGCCGGTACTGGTCGATGGCGACACCACCTTGACCCAATCCGGCGTGATCCTCGACTACATCAGTTCCAAGACCGGAAAGCTTGGCGGCAAATCCGCAGCAGAGCGGCGCGAGATCCTGCGTTGGCTGTTTTGGGACAATCACAAATTTTCGACGATGATCGGCAACACCCGGTTCCTGATGAACTTCCTGCCCGAGGCCAAGCGCCCGGCAGGCGTGATCCCGTTCCAGCAGGGCCGCCTCAAAGCCGCCTACACGGTCTTGAACGACCATCTTGCCAATCGCATGTGGGTGGCAGGGTCTGGCATGACCATCGCCGACCTGTCGCTGTGCGGGTATCTCTATTACCCTGAACCTTTCGGTTTCGACCGCAAGGAATGGCCCAATATCGACGCCTGGCTGGACCGCATCGCGGCGACGCCAGGCTGGAAGCACCCCTATGACATGATGCCCGGCAATCCGTCGGATCGGGCCTGAGGAGGATACGATGACCGAAGCTTATATCTATGACGCAGTCCGCAGCCCGCGCGGAAAGGGGCGTCCCGACGGGGCGCTGCACGAATTGTCGTCCGTCTCGCTGTCGGCCAAGATCCTGAACGCGGTCAAAGATCGCAACGGGCTGACCGGTCATGCGGTCGAGGATGTGATCTGGGGCAACGTCACTCAGATCGGCGAACAGGGCGGCAATCTGGCGCGGACGGCCGTTCTTGCGTCCGAACTGGACGAAAGCATTCCCGGCCTTGCGATCAACCGGTTCTGTGCCAGCGGGATGGAGGCAGTGAACCTTGCCGCCAACCAGATCAAGGGCGGTGCCGGGCAAGCCTATATTGCCGGGGGCGTCGAAATGATGGGTCGCGTTGCGATGGGCAGTGACGGGGCGGCAATTGCCGCAGATCCGACAGTCGCAATGAAAACCTATTTCGTTCCGCAGGGCATCAGCGCCGATATCATCGCCACCGAATTCGGCTTTTCGCGCGATGATGCCGATCAGCTGGCAGCACAATCACAACGCCGGGCCGCGGTCGCGTGGAAAGAAAACCGCTTTGCCCGTTCGGTGATCGAGATCAAGGACCAGAACGGCCTTCGCATGTTGAGCCACGACGAATACATGCGCCCCGGCACCGACATGCAGGCACTCGGCGCCTTGAAACCGGCCTTCAAGGACATGGGCGAAGGCATGCCCGGTTTCGACAAAATCGCCTTGATGAAATACCCGCATCTGGAGCGGATCAACCATATCCATCATGCCGGAAACTCCAGTGGCATCGTCGATGGCGCAGCGGCCATCCTGATCGGCAGCAAAGAATTCGGCGAAGCGCACGGGTTGAAACCTCGCGCGCGGATTCGGGCAACGGCGAAAATCGGCACCGATCCCACCATCATGCTGACAGGCCCGGTTCCGGTGACCGAAAAGATTCTGCGCGATGCCGGGATGAGCATCGGCGACATTGACCTGTTCGAGGTCAATGAAGCCTTCGCTGCCGTTGTTTTGCGGTTCATGCAGGCGTTCAACGTCGATCAAGCCAAGGTGAACGTCAATGGCGGGTCGATTGCGATGGGGCATCCGTTGGGGGCTACCGGGGCAATCATCATCGGAACCCTGCTGGATGAGCTGGAGCGTACTGGTCAAGGCGTTGGTCTGGCGACGCTTTGCATCGCCAGCGGGATGGGTGCCGCCACCATAATCGAGCGCGTCTGACATGTCAGGGGGGGCGGGGCAGCATGCAGTGGCATCAGGATTTTTGACCAAACGGTCCAAAAGATCGCTGCTGCGCGACGCGTTCGACCCCCGATATGTCGCAAACACGATCTTATGCGTCGAAAATGCCTGCCACCAAAGATATGTAACGTGTATTGACCTAATATACTCAAACCGCTTTGGGAATGTGTGGCATGTTTCGGCAAGTACAGGATCGAATGCAGTGGCGGGCAGATCTGCTGTTCGCCGGTCGCTACGAAGACCTGTCCCGCGAGTATCTCTATCCCTTGGCCGTCTATCTCGAAGATCGTTTGATGGTGCTGCACACACCGGCCATGCTGATGGCCGCCGCCACGCATTTGCGCGACGCGCTTGTGTCCCGCAACGTGACATGCTCGCGGTTTTCTCTGTCCGCCGTCGAGTTGCCACGCGACAAGCGGTTTCGGGTTTGGGGCACCTGGCAGGACATGGCAGCAAATCCGGCCCATACCCGCCGATCAACAGCCGTCTACTACATGCGCGAAACCGACGATGGGTATCAGTCGGAAATGCTGCATTTCCCGCAGCTTGGCACGACAGAAATGTTCGACTTCAACCCGCCGCAGCAGATGATCGCCTGATCAGACCCATCCTTGCGGCATGTCCTTCACAAAGGAAGCCGCAATGGGCGTGATAGACCAGACCAAATGCGAACCGCGAACCGGTTCGATTTATCCCTCGCCCTACAAGGAAATGATGCAGGGGCGGTCGTCCTTGCGTCTGGGCGATGCGGGCGGGCTGACACAGTTCGGGGCCAATCTGGTGGTTCTGGCACCCGGGGCAATGTCGTCCTTGCGGCACTGGCATTTGCATGAGGATGAATTCGTCATGGTGGTGCAAGGTGTCTGCACGCTGGTTCAAGACGAAGGGGCGACCGATATGCACCCCGGCGATTGTGCCGCGTTCAAGGCGGGTGACCCGAACGGGCATCATTTTCAGAACCGCACGGCGCAAGAGGCGCGGTTTCTGGTCATCGGAACCCGTGCGCCAAGTGAAGTGGCGACCTATTCCGACGTGGATTTCCGGGTTGAACAGGGCAGCGGGGTGAACACCTTCACCTACAAGGACGGAACGCCCTGGAAGGGTCCGCGATGACCCTGCGAGCGGGCAGTCTTGCGACGACAAACCACCTGGCCGATCAGGCCGCCGGTGACGTTGTGCGGCTTGCCGTGTCGGATGTGGCAGGTCTGACATGCTGAGAGTATCGCAACCTCCCCCAGACCAACCACCGCACTTGCAACCGTCCGCTACTGTGTGTCGGTCGTGGTCCTTGCTGCCATTGCCTGCGCCGACATCGCGCAGATGTCGAAGGGCTGTTGCCCCTATATCGGATGTCGTTTCGCCACTGCGGCACGCGCCGGAGGACGCGATGACCAAGATGTGCATGGGCGAAATCCTCTTGATCGACAGTTTCGAAATCCCGCCTTGCGCAAGGGAAGCCAGATTTTGGTCTGTCGGACACCGGGCAGGGCATCGTCCGGAAAACCGCATCCACGGTCCCGGCCATGTTCCGGTTTCCAAAACAGATGCCATCGCGCGTATCCATGCCCGAAAACACGCATATCGGTGGTTCACCTGAAATGGATGCAGCCGCTATCGCGCAAACCTATCTGGATGAAGTCGCCGCTATCGTCATGGCAGACGACTGGACGGCTTTTACCGATGTTCTTTGCCGGCCCTTCACGATCGTCACCAACGCCAGCACCCTGACCTATCCGACGCCCGAAGATCTGCGCGGGGTTTATGTTGACTTTGTGGCCATGATACGAACCCAGCATGTTACCGACTACATTCGTCTGGTGGAAAGCGTATCTCATCTGGACCCGGACCTGATTTCGGCCCGCTATGTGACGCATCTTTTGTCAAGCGGCCATCGGTTGATGGACCCGGTCAAATCCAGCATCATCCTGCGCCGCGAGGACAACCGTTGGCGCGCCGCCTCGATCATCAATTCCGCGTCCAACTTTCGTTGGCTGCTGCTGACTCCCGAACTCGGGCAAGACGCCCCTGGGGCTGCGGCCCCTTTACCCAATTCCTCTGTGAAAGGACCTGACCATGACTGATTTCAGCTATGCCGTGGATGCCGATGGCGTCGCAACTGTGACTTGGGACGTGCCGGGTCGGTCGATGAACGTGATGTCGCAGGCGGGCTTTGCCGAGCTGGATGCAGCGATTGACCGCGCCCTGGCGGATGCGGGGGTCAAAGGCGTGATCCTGACCTCCGGCAAGAAGGACTTCGCGGGGGGCATGGATCTGAACGCCATCGCCGCGATGAAGGAGGGTGGCGGCGACAATCCGGCACAATCCGTGTTCGACGGCGTGATGGCGATGCACGCGATCCTGCGCAAGATCGAACGCGCCGGGGCGGACCCCAAAACGCTGAAAGGCGGCAAGCCGATCGTGGCGGCCCTGCCTGGCACTGCGCTGGGGATCGGGTTCGAATTGCCGTTGTCCTGCCATCGCATCATCGTGGCGGACAATCCGCGCGCAAAGATCGGGTTGCCCGAAATCATGGTCGGGATTTTCCCCGGCGCCGGCGGGACGACCCGGCTGGTGCGCAAGATGGGCGCGATGATGGCGGCACCATTTCTGTTGGAAGGCAAGCTGAGCGACCCCAAGAGTGCCAAGGCAGCCGGTCTGATCGACGAGGTGGTTGCCCCAGAAGCGCTTCTCGCGCGCGCCAAAGAGTGGGTTCTGGCTGCGAAAGAAGCCGATCTGATCAAACCATGGGACGCCAAGGGCTACAAAATGCCCGGCGGTACGCCGTATCACCCGGCTGGCTTCATGACCTTTGTCGGGGCCAATGCGATGGTGCATGGCAAGACGCTGGGTGTATACCCGGCCGCCCGCGCCCTGCTGGCCGCCGTCTATGAGGGGGCGATGGTGCCCTTTGACGTCGCGCTTAGGATTGAGGCACGGCAGTTCACGTCCGTTCTGATGAATCCGTCTTCTACCGCGATGATCCGCAGTCTGTTCATTAACAAAGAGGCCCTGGAAAAGGGTGCGAACCGCCCTGCTGTGGCTGATCAGAAGGTCAAGAAGGTCGGGGTTATCGGGGCTGGCATGATGGGTGCCGGGATTGCTTACGTGTCCGCCTCGGCGGGGATCGAGGTCGTGTTGATCGACGCGGCACAAGAGGCAGCCGAGCGTGGCAAGTCCTATTCCGCCGATCTGCTGGACAAGGGCATTCAGCGCAAGAAGGTCACCGCAGCAGAAAAGGATGCAACGCTGGCGCGGATCACCGCCACGACGGATTACGCAGCCCTTGCCGGGTGCGATCTGATCGTCGAGGCTGTCTTCGAGGATATGAAGGTCAAGGCAGACGTGACTGCAAAGGTCGATGCCGCGACCGGGCCTGAAATGATCTTTGCCTCCAACACCTCGACCTTGCCGATTTCGGAACTGGCCAAGGCTTCCGCGCATCCCGATCAGTTCATCGGCATCCACTTCTTCAGCCCGGTCGACAAGATGATGCTGGTCGAGATCATTCGCGGCCGCGAAACCGGGGATGTAGCAGTAGCAAAGGCGCTGGATTACGTTCGTCAGATCCGCAAGACACCGATCGTGGTGAATGATGCGCGCTTCTTTTACGCCAACCGCTGCATCATCCCCTATATCAACGAAGGCATTCGGATGGTGGCCGAAGGCGTCGAACCTGCGTTGATCGAGAACGCGGCCAAGCTGGTGGGAATGCCTTTGGGCCCGCTGCAACTGGTGGACGAAACCTCGGTTGATCTGGGGGTCAAGATCGCCAAGGCGACCAAGGCTGCAATGGGTGACGCCTATCCGGACGGTGCCGTGGACACGGTGTTGTTTGCAATGGCGGATCAGGGCCGGCTGGGGAAAAAGGCCAATGCCGGGTTTTACAGCTATGACGAGACAGGCAAGCGTCTCGGCCTGTGGGACGGGTTGGAGGCAGCCTATCCGGTTGCCGATGCCCAGCCCGATCTGGCCACCGTGCAGCACCGTTTGCTGATGGCGCAGGTGCTGGAGGCGGTGCGTGCGCTTGAAGACGGGGTGCTGACCGACATTCGCGAAGGCGACGTGGGCGCAATCCTGGGCTGGGGCTTTGCGCCTTGGTCGGGTGGGCCGTTCTCTTGGCTGGACATCCTCGGTGCCGGGCGCGCCGTCGAGATTTGCGACGCACTGACCGCGACCCATGGCGCGCGCTTCACCACGCCTGCGCTGTTGCGCGAGATGTCCGAAAAGGGCGAGACGTTCTACGCCCGGTTCACGTCTCAGAAGGCCGCCTAGGGACAGGCGCGTCAAAGGTTGGGGCGCAGCGATGCCCCAACCTCTTCGGCCATCACGCATGTCATCAGATGTTTTGCCTGTTGTGCCGTCAATGGCACGGCTGGCGGCCCGTCCAGACGCAAACCCTGCGTCACGACGCCGGAACACCCCAGCAACAAACCCGGCCCGGCGTAAATGACCTGCTGCCGCGCAAAACGAAGCCGCACCAGGACCTGCGCAGACTGGCTGCACCGACGGATACCCCGCCACCCCAACAGCGCCCGCGCTGGCAGCAATACCACCGGGTCACCATAAAACAGCGCGGCCTGATCAAGGTCCAGCGCGACGGGCTGATCCGGCGGCAGGATCAACTGGCGTGGATTGCCCAAAGCCCCTTGCGGCAGCAGAACACCACCTGATCGGCGCTGCATCTGGCTGCGGATCGCCACGACCGGCTGCGGCGGGGCGTCCAGACACCAGACCGCGTCACCGGTCCGCACCTCTCCGGCTGGCAGCCAACCATCTGGCGTCGCAATCTGCATGCAGGCCGGAAAGCCTTCGATGAATTCGTCTGACACCCAACGCCGTTGACCCATCCCCGCATCCTTTTGCGCCAGACATGCCCCTGCACCGGGACCGTGGCGGGACACAGACTTGGCAAAACTGCGGCGTTTGGTTAAACTTGATCGAACGCGTAGCCAAAGCGGGCAATGTCTGTAGCGCAAAGCGCGGCGATCAGGGTGGCATCCGCGTCCGAATAGTACCCCCGCCAATCCCGCGCCCGGTCCGACGCATTCAGGCGCGCCAAGGGCGTCAGCCGAAATCCCAGGTGCGCCTCGAATGGCCGAATTTCGGCCTCCAGTTGTTCGGCACGCACGAAAAGTGTCGCGCGTTCCACACCCGTGGCGTCGCGCATGTAGGCCCCGGCGGGCCATAGCGCCAACGCGGTCCGCGTATGGGAATGGTTCACAAAGCCGCTGAAATCATTTGACTTTGCCAGACCGACGGCCGGATGGGCAAAGTTCTGCTCGCGCAGCCAGTGAAAATAGCTGACCATCCTGTCCCATGGGTTGCGCACAAGCGTCAAGGTGAAAAAATCCTTCACCTCGTCCCGCGTTACCATCCCGTCAATGTCGGCAAGTGTGGAATGCTTCCACAACCGCCCGGCTGCTTTCACCCCGTGCAGGCGTCCGCGCCGCGCCCGAGCCTTGGGCGTATCGCCGATCAGGATGTCATCCTTCATCGCCCGTGCTTCCAGCGCATAGGCAAGCGCGGTGCCCCCGGTTTTCGGAATGTGAACAAAGATAAAGCGGCGACTGCGCGAGATGATCATGGCGCTTGGTGCCTTCCCGGCACGGCGAAGGTTTTACAAGGCCCGGGCCACTGGGCGTCTGATGCTCTGGCAAAGCCGATTGAAACCCCTGCGCGGCATCTCTGCACAAAAGACGTCAAGGAATTGAGCATCGCATCACACCTGATTGGGCAACGGACGGCCTTCCAGATATGCGATCAGGTTGTCGACCGCCATCATCCCCATCGCCTCGCGCACTTCATGGGCTGCCGTGCCAAGATGCGGCAACAGCGTAACGTTTTCGAGTGCGATCAAGGCAGGCGGCACTGCGGGTTCGAATTCATACACATCAAGCCCCGCGCCGGCGATCTGACCGGTTTGAAGGGCGGCTATCAGCGCATTTTCTTCGACAACGTCACCGCGCGCTACGTTGATCAAAAGCGCATGTGGACGCATATGAGCCAAAGCTGCTGCGTTGATCAAATGGTGCGTTTCGGTCCCGCCAGGGACAGCCACAACCACCACGTCGGCCGTCATCGCCTGCGCAAAGCTTGTTTGAACGGCTGGCACCCCAGCATCGATCACAGGGGATCTGTTGCAAAACCGAACCGACATGCCAAATCCGTGGTGGCACCGCTTGGCAATCGCCTTTCCGATGCGGCCCATGCCAATGATGCCCACCGATTTGCCGGTCAGGTGCATGCCCAGCAGTTGGGTCGGCCCCCAACCGACCCAGTGCCCGGTCCGCAGCATGCGTTCCCCTTCGCCGGCCCGGCGGGCCGTCATCAACATCAGCGTCAGGGCGATATCGGCGGTGGCGTCGGTGACGGCGCCCGGCGTGTTGGTGACGGCGACCCCTGCCGCGCGCGCGGCCAGGGTATCAATATGATTATAACCCACGCCGAAATTGGCCAGCAGTTTGGCACGGGGTGCGGGGACATCGGCAAAGACAACGGCCTGAAACCGGTCGCCCAAAGTCGGCAGCACAGCATCATACTCACGAAGGGCCGCACGCAGTTCATGAGCGCCAAGCGGAGCGGATGCCTTATCGCGCAACGTGACGTCAAAGCGCGCACGCGCGGCACTTACCACGCTTTCAGGTAGCCGACGGGTAATCAGCAGTCGCATCAGAACAGCTTTCCTCCGACGGGTACGTCGTGCCCGGGTCCGATCAAGACCACTTCTCCGGCCGCATCCGGAACGCCCAACACAAGCACCTCGGAAAGCACTTTGCCGATCTGCCGCGGCGGAAAGTTGACCACCGCCAGCACTTGACGCCCAACCAGGCCCTGAGGCGTGTAATGCACGGTGATCTGGGCCGAAAACCGCTTCTCGCCGATCTCGGCTCCAAAATCGACCCATAACCTGTAGGCGGGCTTGCGCGCCTCTGGGAACGGTTCCGCGCGTGTGATGACACCAACACGGATGTCGACCTTCTCAAAATCGGCGTAGGTGATCATGCGCCGAGTTCCCGTCCCCGGTCGGTCGCGGCCTTGACGGCGCGCGCCATCAAGGGCTGCAAACCGGTGTTGGTATCCATCAGGACGGCCAGGGCCGCCGCCGTGGTGCCACCCGGCGACGTCACGTTGACGCGCAATTGCGCCGCCGACTGATCCGACTGCCACGCCAGTTCCCCCGCGCCGCAAACCGTGGCACGGGCGAGTTGCAGAGCCACATTTTCCGACAATCCCTGCGCCACTCCGGCGGCTGCCAAGGCTTCGATCAGGTGAAAGACATAGGCCGGGCCAGACCCGGATACTGCGGTCACCGCGTCGATCTGATGCTCGCCGTCCAGATCAACCACCTGTCCGACCGCAGCCATCAGGCTGCGCGCCAACGCCAGCCCTTCGGCCCCCGCGTGGGCATTGGCACAAATCCCCGTGATGCCGCGTCCGACCATGGCCGGGGTGTTCGGCATCGTGCGCACGATGGGGGTTTGCGCACCAAACGCCGCCTCAAGCGCCGCAATCGTGGTACCGGCCGCAATGGACACCATCAGCGTGGATCCGTTTCCCAAAGCCTGCAAAGCGGGCAGCGCCGCACCCATCATCTGCGGCTTTACCGCCAGCAGGGCCACAGCAGGGCGCGCAGGTAGGCCGGCGTTCAGGTGGACCCCCAGATCGCGCAGCCAGTCCGAAGGTGACGGCTCGATAACCCAGACCGATCCTGCCGACAAACCCGCGGCCAGCCAACCCGCCAACAGCGCGGATCCCATCTTGCCACATCCCAGCAACACCAACCCGTCGCGGTTCACCCGATCAAGCATCCCAACCTCCGATTTCCCGGCAGGTTAGGCGCGTCCATAAGCCTCGGCAATGGCAACCTTCATCGCATCGGCAGGGGATTTGTCGGCCCAGGCCACCAACTGAAACGCCGGATAGAACCGCTCGGACGCCATGACCGCCGACGCGATCAGCTTGTCAATCTGCTCCGGCCCCGCAATCTGCCCGCCGGCCAACAACAGGCCATAGCGCCAGACCATCAGCTTCTGCTCGGTCCAGTATGTAAACGCCCCGGTCCAGACCATGTCGTTGCAGCGGTTCAGGACATCATAAAGCTCGCCCATCTTGCCGTGCGGCGGCTCCATCTCGAAGGTGCAGATCAACCGCAGCGTTTCGTCTTGCGGCGACCAGGCGAGGGTCAGCGAGTAGGTCCGCCACTGACCTTCAACTGCCATCGCAATCTGATCATCCGTGACACGATCAAACTCCCAGTCGTGGTGTTCGGCCAAGGTCTCGACGATGTCGATGGGATGCATATCGTCGGTTGACAAGAAATCTTCGGAAAGCGACATGGCCCGGCCTCACTATGATGCCTCAGGTGGGGCGTTACCCACTATCGGCTGGGTGTCTGGCAAGATGCAACACACATTGATGCCGCCCTTACTAGATATAGTGATTGCTGTACGCCAGTCTGTCCAGAGTTTTCTGTGTGAAGTTTCTGTGGACAACCCGATGTTGCCAATCGGAATCACTTTTGGGTCCGATTGGCAAAGCCGCATCGTGCCGGGTGCTGCCCGTTTCCGGGTGTTGTGCCGGTTGGTTGGCCGAACGGCCAACCCGTGTCACCGATGCAGACGACCCGCGATTTCGTGGCAACTTGTCCCGGCAGGCGCCGACCTGAAACACGCGGTGACTGGCCAGTCAGCCAAAGCAATGCGCCCGTCTCGTGCGCCCTTCCCGCCAGTTACGATCCGAGCCAATGCAGGCAAACCCAGACGTTACCCAGGGACTGCGGTCAGCCCGCCATGGATCGGTAGGTGGCGACGGGCAGACCGCCAACTCCCCAATTGTCCAGATCAACCTCGTCGATGACGACATGGGTGGTTGCGGGCGACTTGTCGAGCACGCGCACCAGAAGGTCGGTCACACCTGCGATGAGTTCAGCCTTTTGCGCAGGCGTCGCACCCTCGCGGGTGATCTTGATGTTGATGTATGGCATGTCAGCTTTCCTCTTCGAAATGGAACACTTTCGAGATGATCTGCCAGCGCCCATCAAACTTGATAAGCGTCAGGAAATCAGTGAAAAGCCGCGTGCCGATGGCGCAATGCAGCACCGCGCGGGCGGTGACCGGACCGGCAAAGTCGATGGACACGATCTGATCCCGCCGCACTTCGCCCTTCGATGCAGGAGACGGCCGGGCATCCACCACCGGAAAATATGTGTCCATGTCGCGGTACAGCAGAGTGCCGTCCGTCACCGTGACGTATTGCGCCTGTGGGTGGAACACCTGCCGCAATCGCCCGGTGTCGGAATGGTACAACCCGTCGAAATAGGTCTGCAAAACCGGGATTACTGAGTCAAAGTCGTGTTGGGTCATCAAAACCTCCTGAGTTTACGCCGCGAGGCCCTCGACGCGCAAAACGTGCTGAACGGCGGGGCGTGCCGAAACGCGGGCGATGAAGCCTTGCAGATTTGGCCAGTCCGTCAGCGGAATGCCCGCAGAGTTCGCCCAGTTTGTCACGACAAATGCATAGGCATCGGCAATGGTAAAATCTGCCCCGGTCAGATGGGCGCGACCGTCCGACAACCGGTCCTCCAGCCAGCCGAGTTTCGCGGACACCGCCTTGCGTGCATCCGCCTGGGCGACCTCGGTTGCGTTCGGATTGAACAGCGGGCCAAAGGCGATGTGAAGTTCGGTGCCAGTGTAGTTCAGCGCTTCATTCACCCGCGCGCGCGCCATGGTACCGCCCGCCGGGGCCAGCCGGCTTTGCGCCGCCCGATCCCCGAGAAACTGCAAGATCGCGGGGCCTTCTGTCAGGGTCTCTCCATCGACCTCCAGCACGGGCACTTTGCCCTTTGGGTTCAGCGCGGTGAAATCCGCCCCCGAGGCAGTGCGTTGGGTCACCGTATCGACCATTTCCGCCGTGAAGGGACCACCCATTTCAGTCAGCACGATATGGGTGGCCATCGAGCAGGCCCCCGGTTTGAAATAAAGCTTCATGTCAGCACGCCTTGTTGTGAACGATGATGCACACTTGATAGCGGAAATGATATGTAAAAGTAATCTGATAACTTTAAGTTACTGTTAGAATGAAGTATCCTCATGGTAACCGGAGATTTCGATGCCCTTGAAACGTCGCAAGAATCGCACGCCGCACCCCCTTTGTCCCCTGTCGGATTGCATGGCGATCATCGGCGGTGCCTGGGCACCAAATATCGTGTGGTATCTATCATCCGGACCGCGCCGCTTTTCCGAGTTGCGCTCGGATATCTCGCTGGTCTCGGCCAAAGTGTTGACTCAGCGCCTTCGCGAACTTGAAGATCGCGGTGTCGTGACCCGAACAGTGATCGACACGTCGCCACCATCCGTCGAGTACGCCCTGACAGCCCTCGGTCAGGAATTCATGCCGGTGATAAACGCAATCATCGCGGTAGGTCAGCGCCTGAAAGCCCGGGACGCCGCCGTTCGCGACCACTGATGCAGACGGCCCATTTCTCTTGAACCAAAGTCCACCCGTTCCGACAAGCTCCACAGGCTCTTCCCGAGGCGCTTGCGCCCTGGGCGCCGACAGGACCCCGGTGCACTGCGGCCAAAGATCACCTCAAAGATCAAATGTTGCGAATACCGGCGCGTGGTCCGACGGCTGCTGCCAGCCCCGCACGCCGCGAAGGATGTGGCTGCTGTGGGCGGCCTGGGCGATGTCCTTGCTGGCCCAGACATGGTCCAGTCTGCGCCCCTTGTCGGCCGCGTCCCAGTCGGGGCTGCGATAGGACCACCAGGAATAAAGACGCCCCGCCGGGATGTCTGCGCGCGTGATGTCAACCCAATCCCCCGCTTCCATCACCGCTCCGAAATGCTCCACCTCGACCGGCGTGTGGCTCACGATCTTCAGCAGGGCCTTGTGGTCCCAGACGTCATCCTCTCGGGGTGCTATGTTCAGATCGCCCACGAGGATGGAACGCGACGGGCGCGCGCCGTGAAAGTGATCGCGCAACTCGGTCAGGTAATCGAGCTTTTGGCCAAACTTTTCATTCTGCGTCCGGTCAGGGATATCGCCGCCAGCCGGAACATAACAGTTGTGGATCACAACTCCGCTTTCCAGACGCGCCGCGACATGCCGTGCGTGACCCAACCGTGCAAAATCTTGCCCCCCGGCATCCGTCAGCGGCAATTTCGACAGGATCGCCACGCCGTTATAGCCCTTTTGTCCGCGCGCCACGATATGGCCATACCCAAGCGCCTGAAACTGCGCCATCGGGATGCTTTCGACGGGGCTTTTGCATTCTTGCAGGCAAAGGATATCGGGCTGCTCTTCGGCCATCAGCCGCGCCACTAGTCCCTCGCGCAGGCGGACCGAGTTGATGTTCCATGTAGCTAGGGTAAAGGGCATGGCGGGCTCCTGTGGATGGGTCTTTGCTGCCGAAAGCTTCCTTGCAGTGCAAGTCAAATCGGTGGCGAGAATTTGGGGTTGACCTTGACGCGGCTTGGGTCACTGTGCCGGAATGAAGACCCAATCGCTCTGGCGGATGCGCAACTTCCGACTTATGTTCGCATCCACTTCGGTCACAAATCTTGGTGATGGGGTGATGGCCGTCGCTGTTCCGTGGCTGGCTACTTTGCTGACGCCCGATCCGGTGCTGATCGGGCTGGTGGCGGGGGCGCGCACCTTGCCTTGGCTCTTGTTGTCGCTGCCGGTGGGTGTGATCACCGATCGCTTCGATCACCGTCGGTTGCTGGTGGCCGCAGACGGGTTGCGGATCTTGCTGGCCTTGGCATTGCTGACACTGGCCCTGACAGCGGAGCCTGGCACAGGGCCGGTTCTGGCGATGGCAGTGCTGACATTTTTGCTGGGCAGCGCCGAGGTGCTGCGCGACAACACGGCACAGACTTTCGTACCGGCCGTGGTAGATCAATCGCAACTTGAACGAGCCAACGGCGCGCTTTGGGCAGGCGAGCAACTTGCGGGGCAGTTCATCGGCCCCCCCTTGGCAGGGGTGCTGATCGCGGTGTCGGTGGCGCTGCCCTTTGGCGTGCATGCAGGGCTGCTGGCGACAGGCATCGCCCTGATTGTGGCGATGGCCCTGCCGCACAGCGCGCGAAACGCCAGCCCCCTGCCGATGATGGCCGCGCTGCGCGAAGGATTGGGCTGGCTGTGGCGGGCCGTGATGCTGCGTCGTCTGGGATGGCTTCTGGGCGGGTTCAATTTCATCGGTTACGGGTTTGATGCGGTGCTGGTGCTTTATGCCCAGCGGGTTCTGGGGTTGGGGCCCGTCGGGTTTGGCGGGCTGTTGACGGTGACAGCCTGTGGCGCCCTGCTGGCTACGTTGATCGGTCCCGCCCTTCTGCGCCGCATCTCGCCGACGACGGCGATCGTGGTCGGGATGGGGTGTTTCAGTGCGGTCTGCGGGGTCCTGGCGATAGGGCCGTCATTGGGCATCGTGGCTTTTGCCCTGGCGGTGAACGGATTTTTCGGAATGATCTGGAACATCGCCCAAGTCAGCTATCGCCAGCGCCACATCCCGGCCCCACTTTTGGGTCGGGTCAACAGTGCCTTCAGGTTCGTGGGCACCGGACCGTCGGCGTTTGGGGCTTTTGCCTTTGGCGCAATGATCAGCTGGGCCGAAGCAGGAGGCAACACCCAGGCGGTGCTGTTGCCCTATGCCGTGGCGGCGGCGGTTGGCACCGCGCTGACGATTTTTGCCGCCTTCCGGCTGCGGCTGTAAGCGAAAAAAAAGGCCGGGCACAAGGCCCGGCCAGGTCCAACAGGGAGGTGCGGTGCCATAACCCCGACACCGCAAGGGGATTCTTCAGGTATCAATTTGCAATGCGATTCTGGCAACAATATGACTGGATCGTTTACAAATCCTGAACATCAGGCGACCAGTTTGTAGCCACCGCTTTCCGTCACCAACAACCGCGCGCTGGAAGGATCATGTTCGATCTTCTGGCGCAGACGATAGATATGTGTCTCGAGCGTATGCGTCGTCACGCCGGCATTGTATCCCCACACCTCGTGCAGCAACACGTCGCGGGCGACCACGTTGGAACCCGCGCGATAAAGATATTTCAGGATGCTCGTCTCTTTTTCGGTCAGCCGTATCTTCTTGTCCTTGGCGTCGAGCAACAGTTTCTGCGCCGGCTTGAAAGTATAGGGACCCATCTGGAAAACGGCATCTTCGGACTGCTCATGTGTGCGCAGTTGTGACCGGATGCGGGCCAGCAGAACCGGAAACTTGAACGGCTTGACGACATAGTCATTGGCGCCCGCATCCAGACCCATGATCGTGTCGCTGTCGGTGTCGTGGCCCGTCAACATCATGATCGGGCATTTTACACCCACTTTGCGCATCCTGCGGCACAATTCGCGTCCGTCGGTATCGGGCAAGCCGACATCCAGAATGACCAGATCGAAGACACCCGCCTTGACCTTCTCCATGCCTTCGGCGCCGGTGCGGCCCTCGAACACATCGAAATCTTCGGTCAGCACCAGCTGTTCGCTCAGCGCCTCGCGCAGATCATCATCATCATCGACCAGCAGAATTTTGCGCAGCGTTGCCATTGGGTCCTCCGTCATCCACACGCAACACTTGCGCGCCAAACCCCGCCTGACAACATCTGCCGTCTGGTTTTCACGCGGTCGTGTCGCAGACCGAGGATATGTTTCAATTCCCGCATTCGGCGGGTAGACAGTGTTTCATGCATTTGTTGCCGACCTCTATCGAGTTGATCGCCCGCGCACGCGGCGACTTGCGCATGAGCCTGCCAGTCGTCGTCGCGGCAGAGGGGAAAGCCGCACTTCTGGCAGCAGTCGAGACCCTGACGGCAGACCGGCTGGCCGGGCTGCGTGCCGCCGGGCGGTTGGAACTTGCGATCACCGCGCGACGGGCAGAGACGCTGAAGGCGCGGGCCTATGACGGTGATGTGGCGCGGTTGGTCGTGCCAGACGACGCGGGTTTGGATTGGCTGCGGGCCGTTGCAGACCCTGTGGGCGATCTGAACTTTCCGATGAAAGGCCCTTTCACGACGTTGCGCGACGGGTCGGCCACATTGCACCGCACGGGTCTTGCCATTGCCAAGGCTGCGCATCTGCTGCCTGCGGTTCTGATCGTGCCGGTCGAAAACGGGCTTGCTTTTGCCGCGCAGGGCCTGACGTTCCTGGCTGATGCGGGGCCCCTGCTCTCGCATTTGTCTCCACAGCACGAAATCGCGGCAGCCCGCGTTCCAATGCAGGCTGCCGCTGCTGGTCGCGTCCATGTTTTTCGTCCCGAGGATGGGGCCGAAGAGCATTACGCCATTGAAATCGGCCGTCCGGATCGGTCTGCTCCGGTCTTGACCCGCCTGCATTCGGCTTGTTTTACCGGCGATGTGCTCGGCTCGCTGAAATGCGATTGTGGTGCGCAGTTGCAGGCCGCGCTGGCGCAGATGGCGGCAGAAGGGGCGGGCGTGCTGCTGTATCTGAACCAGGAAGGCAGGGGGATAGGCCTTGCCAACAAGATGCGCGCCTACGCCTTGCAGGATCAGGGCTTTGACACGGTCGAGGCCAATCACCGGCTGGGCTTTGAAGATGACGAGCGCGATTTCCGCATCGGGGCAGACATCCTGCGGCGGATGGGGTTCGCATCGGCCCGTCTGATGACGAACAATCCCAACAAGCTGGCGATGCTGGCGGCCTGCGGGGTGCAAGTCACCGCGCGGGTTCCGCTGCATGTCGGACAAACCCGCGAGAATGCGGGCTATCTGGCGACAAAGGCCGCGAAGTCCGGACATCTGGAATGACGCCATTCGACATCGTTGTGACAAACGCGGGTGCCCGGTTCATGGGTCGGCGGTTTGCCTGTTCGCTGGGGCGCGGCGGGATCACCCTAGCCAAACGCGAAGGCGACGGGGCCACCCCCGCCGGGGTGCACCGGCTGATTGGCATGCTGTACCGCGCAGACCGCATGGCGCGACCTGCCGATTGGGCCTTGCCGATCGGACCCTTCGATCTGTGGTCGAACGCGATGGATGACATCGACTATAACAAATTCGTCCGCACGCCCTATCCGCACAGCCACGAACGCCTGCATCGCGCGGACCCGCTTTATGATCTGATCCTGCTGACCGATTGGAACTGGCCAGAGGCCCAGCCCGGGCTTGGATCAGCTATTTTCGTGCACAGCTGCCGCAGGCCGGGGTATCCGACTGCTGGATGTGTTGCCTTTGCACGCCGCGATCTGCTGTGGATCGCGCCGCGAATTCGCCATCAGACCCGGTTGATCATTCGTATCTAACCACTTCTCAAAACGCTTTGATTTTCGTAAAATCACGGTGGAGCGGAGGGTATCATGGACAAAACGACAGCAGATGACGACGTCTTCGACTTGCGCCTTGCCCGGTCTGCTCCCGATCTGTGGCCGATGCTGGGGATGCTTTATGGGCAGCATGCGACCTACCCCGACTTTTGCAAGACCCTGACGACTGTTCTGCACAACGGGTGGCGGGTGCGCTCGGCCGATCTGAAACGGCTGGACCTTGCCCGCGACCTTGAACCCGACTGGTTTTTGCGACCCGATTTGGCGGGCTATGTGTTCTACATCGACCGTTTTGCCGGAACGCTTGGAAACGTTCTGGATAAAATTGATTATCTACAAGATCTTGGTATTACCTATGTACATTTCATGCCCTGCCTGCGCCCCCGTCCGAGTGACAGCGACGGTGGTTATTCGGTAATGGACTACCGCGCGATCAACCCCGATTTTGGCACGATGGAGGATTTTGAAGCCGTCACTGCGGCACTGCGCGCGCGGGGCATTTCGGTCTGCATCGATCTGGTCCTGAACCACACCGCCCAGGAACATGCCTGGGCCCGAGGCGCCGCCAAGGGTGATCCCGTCTATCAGGAATACTACCTGATGTTCGACGATGACAGCATCCCAAAGCGCTATGAACAAAGCTTGGTTCAGGTGTTTCCGGACACGGCGCCCGGGAACTTCACCTATCTTCCCGACAGCAGAAAATGGGTCTGGACGACGTTCAACGCGCATCAATGGGACCTGAACTGGGCCAACCCCAGGGTGTTTCTGGAAATCGTCGAGGTGATGCTGCATTTGGCGAACAAGGGTGTTGATGTCCTGCGGCTGGATGCCGTCGCATTCTTGTGGAAGCGGATGGGTACCCGGTGTCAGTCGGAACCAGAGGTTCACCTGGTGCTGCGGGCTCTGCGCGCGTGCTGCCGGATTGCCTGCTCTGCCGTGCTGCATCTGGAAGAGGCGATCGTCGCCCCAGCCGAAATGCTGCCCTACCTCGGGCGTGGTCCGCATGACGGACGAGAGGGGAACCTTGCCTATCACAACTCGCTGATGGTGCAATTCTGGGGCGCGCTGGCCACCCGGGATACTGGGTTGATGACGCATGTGCTGGCCACGCATTTCCCGGAACGACTGACCAATGCGACCTATGCAACCTATCTGCGCTGCCATGACGATATTGGCTGGGCGATCACCGACGAGGACGCGGCGGCAGTCAGCCTGAACGGCCCGGCCCATCGCGCCTATCTGTCGGATTTCTACGAAGGTATCTTTCCGGGGTCGTTTGCGCGGGGTGTTCTGTTTCAGGTGAACGAGGCAACCGGGGACAAGCGGATTTCGGGCAGTCTGGCGAGCCTCGCGGGGATCGCGGCGGAACCGGCACTGGCGGTTCAGCGCATTCTGCTCGGCCACGCGCTGATCGCGGGCTTCGGTGGAATCCCCCTGATCTACATGGGTGACGAGTTGGCCATGCCAAACGACGACGGCTATCTTGATGTGCCCGAACACGCGAAGGACAGCCGCTGGATCAACCGTCCGCGGATGGACTGGGACAGGGCTGCGCTGCGCAACACGGATCCGGGTGCCATGGGGCAGGTGTTTCGCGGCATTCGCCATATCCTGGCCCGCCGCCGCGCCACACCGGAACTGCATGCGGGCCATCCGCAGCAGATCGTCGATCTTGGGGTGCCCGGTTTGTTCGCGCAACTGCGACGTGCGCCGACCGGGGCCTTGCTCGGGCTCTATAACCTGACGGAAAGCTGGCAGAATTTGCCCGAATCGCGGGCGCGCAACTATGGAATAACGGCGATGCACGACGCGCTGTCAGTCAGCCCGGTGCAGACCCACAACGGCCAGATCGTCTTGCCGCCCTATGCGCGGGTTTGGCTGACCTGAGCCAGGCTTGGGCAAAAGGCGTCCGGCAATCCGGTCAGGCGCGCGCACCAAAGATCGCCGATCCGACCCGCACATGGGTAGCCCCAGCCGCAATCGCCGCTTCAAAGTCGCTGCTCATTCCCATCGACAGACCCGACAGGCCGTTCCGCGCTGCCATCTGGGCCAATACCGCAAAATGCGGGGCGGCATCCTCGGCTTCGGGCGGGATGCACATCAGACCTGCTGGCGACAGGTCCATTGCGCGACAGGCTGCCAAGAAGCCGTCGAGCGCCTCTGGCAGAACGCCGGCCTTTTGCGGTTCTGATCCGGTGTTCACCTGCACGAAAAACTGCGGGCAAGTCCCACGGGCCTGCGCCAGCTGCGCGAGTTTTTCGGCGAGCGACGGGCGATCCACCGCGTGAAGCGCGTCAAACAACTCAACCGCCGCGCGGGCCTTGTTCGTTTGCAAGGGGCCTACCAGATGCACCGCGCAACCTTCGAATGCAGCCCGGTACGCGGGCCATTTCGCCTTGGCCTCTTGCACATAGTTTTCGCCAAACACGCGATGACCCTGGCGCAAGACCACCTCGACCCGTTCGGCGGGTTGCAGTTTTGATACTGCGATCAGGGTTACAGAACCGGGCTTGCGCCCTGCTGCGACTTCGGCAGCGGCAATCCGGGACAGGATATCGGTCAGGGGCATACCACCCTCTTTGTCTGGATGTCTTGGGATGGGATTTGACGTTACAGGCTGGCAAATGAAAAGAGCGGGCAAATGCCCGCTCTTTCCCAATCATGTTCAAATCGTCGATTAGAACGAGAACTTCACGCCTGCTTCTGCGTAGGTGTCGCCGTCGAAGTCGCTCTGGATGCCGGCAGCCAGAGTGGCGCCGCCCAGATCGTAGTCAACGCCCAAGCCGTAGGCGGTGTCTTCGGTGCCGAGGTTGTCGCCGCCCGAGATGAAGGCGCGAACGGTGACGGCGTCGAAGGCATAGTTGCCGTACAGGGTGAACTTGTTGCTGTCCACGCCAAGGTCATCGCTGACATCGAAGTACAACAGGCCGATGGTGGCGGCGTCGTTCACAGCATATGCAGCGGCCAGAGCGAACGTGTCGGTGTCGGCAGCGCCCGAACCGAAGTTGTCGTTATGCTCGTAACCACCCGAAACGGTGATTGCGCCGAACACGTAGTCAGCCGATACCGAGAAGATATCGCCAGCTGCGGACACGGTCTGGTCTTCGGTGTGGTACGAAGCGCGCAGGTTCAGATCGCCAACCGAGTAGCTGACGAACACGCCAACGCGGTTCGGCTGGTTGCTGTACGGGCTGGACGAGAAGGATGCGTTAACACCGATCGGGTCGCCAGCGCCGAAACCGGTGTAACCGATTTCCGAGTCATAGATCAGCGCTGTCGAGTCGAGCGCGCCGTTTGCGTTACCGACTTCCAAACGGAAGCCTTCGAACGAAGCGTACACATAGGCAGCGCTCAGGGTCGCGCCGTTGCGTGTGCTGACGGTGCTGACACCGGTCACCGGGTTGAACACGGAAGTTGTGCTGTTGCTGTCACCGATACGGTACTGCAGACGCACACGACCACCGAAGGTCACGCCCGAATCGGTTTCGACTTTGCCGTTGATTTCCGTACGGAAGCGCATCTCGAGTTGCGTTTCTTCAGTGCGGGTCTCGTCGTAGTTGACACCGAAACGGCCCGAACCCGAGAACGTGATTTCGGCAGCAGCCATGCCAGCAGTCGCGCTGAGCAGGGCGGTGGAAAGAAGAATCTTTTTCATAGTTTCCCTCGTTGTCTCTGAAAGGTGCGGCCCAACTCAGGGGAATCCGAATTGGGTATGCCCCTATTTCCACCCCCCGGCCCCTGATTGCAATCTGAACGGCGGCGTTCGGGGGGAATGACGCCATCGCTGGTGCAGCTTTGCCACAGTCTTGTCATGATGCGCCCGGCTCGCCGTGCGTGCCCCGCTATCCCCGTTCGGTGCCCCGATGCGAGTCAGTAGACCATGGACTTGAAAGCCAAACGCAAAAACGCGGCTTACGGGAAAGCGCTTGGCACGCCACGGACGACAAGCTAGACAACAGCATGGTCTTTCGGGGGATACATATGAGACTTCATCACCTCGGCCGTGCCGCGCGGACGTGCGGCATGGTGACGGGAATTGGCCTTGGGCTTGTCGGCTGCGGGGGTTTTGGCAGCGGCGGATCCGGCCTTTTTGGTGGAGGGCCGCAGAGCGCCTCGACACAAGAGAGCGTCAGCAATGAAGACCGGACAGCAAATGCGACCCGCGAGTCGCGCGAGGCAGGCGCGGTCAAGGGGAACCGGATCACCGATCTGTTCGCGCGGTCTGCCGATGCGAACACGACGGTTGAAGTCAACAAGTATCTTTGGGCAGCATCGCTGGATGTTCTGAATTTCCTGCCGATCGAGCAGATCGACCCGTTCACCGGGGTGATCGTCACCGGCTATGGCACCCCACCAGGGTCTGGTCGTGCTTACCGTGCCACGATCTATGTGCAAGATCCTGCGTTGGACGCCCGCAGTCTGCGCGTGGCGTTGCAGTCGGGTGGCGGTGCGACAGTGGCCCCGGAAACGGTGCGGGCGGTGGAAGACGCGATTCTGTCGCGCGCCCGGCAACTGCGGATTCAAGACAGCAAGCTGTAGCCCGCTTGGCAAACGGGGGGGCCTCTGTGCCCCGCATCCCTCGCAGAATTCATGAACAGATGATCCGCAGAACCCGTATCGACGCTGCGTGGCGATGTGCGGAAAAAAACAGAAGGGTGCGCCGTGTCGCGCTATGAACCATCCGTGATCGAGCCGAAATGGCGCGAGGCCTGGGACAAGGCCGGGGTCTTTGCAGCCAAGGCCGATCCGACGCGGCCAAAGTACTATGTGCTCGAGATGTTCCCGTATCCATCCGGGCGCATCCACATGGGGCACGTCCGCAACTACACGATGGGGGATGTGGTGGCGCGGACCAAGGCCGCGCAGGGCCACGCGGTGCTGCACCCCATGGGATGGGACGCGTTTGGCATGCCGGCCGAGAATGCGGCGATGGAGCGGGGCGTCAACCCCGCTGACTGGACCTATCAAAACATTGCAGACATGCGCGCACAGATGAAACCGCTGGGCCTGTCGATCGACTGGTCCCGCGAATTTGCCACCTGCGACGCCGAATACTACGGCAAGCAGCAGGCCATGTTCATCGACATGATGGCGCATGGCCTGGTTTACCGCAAAGCAGCGGTGGTGAACTGGGACCCAGTCGACATGACCGTTCTGGCCAATGAACAGGTGATCGACGGGCGGGGATGGCGGTCGGGTTCGCCGGTAGAACGGCGAGAGTTGACGCAGTGGTTCTTCAAGATCACCGACTATTCGGCCGAGTTGCTGGCGGCGTTGGATGGCTTGACCGACTGGCCCGACAAGGTGCGCCTCATGCAAGCCAACTGGATCGGGAAGTCTCGCGGGATCGAGATGGATTTTCCGATGGCGGCCCCGGTTGCCGGGCAGACCGTGCTGACGTGCTATTCGACCCGGCCTGACACACTGCGTGCCGCAACCTTTATGGCGATTGCGCCAGAACATCCGATCGCGCGGGCTTTGGCCGAAACAGATCCGGCTGTCGCTGCCTTTTGCGAGGAGTGCCGTCGTGGCGGCACAAGCGAAGCCGCCATTGAAACCGCCGAAAAGCTGGGCCTGGATACCGGGTTGTCCGTATGCCATCCGATCTATCCGGATCAGACATTGCCGATCTGGATCGGCAATTTCGTGCTGATGGAATATGGGACCGGGGCGGTCTTCGGCTGCCCCGGGCATGACCAGCGCGACCTTGATTTCGCCCGGAAATACCACTTGCCGGTGGTCAACGCCTTTCACTTGCCCGGAGAAACAAACAGTATCGGCACAGAGGCGCTGGTTCCGGCGAAAGACGTCACAGTTTCCTATGACAGCCACTTCACCGGCTTGACCCTGACGACCGCCCATGACGCCATCGAAGCGTCGATCGACTGGATGGAGGCGCGGGGTCTGGGCAAGGGGCAGGTCAAATACCGCCTGCGCGACTGGGGGATTTCGCGACAGCGCTATTGGGGCTGCCCTATTCCGGTGGTGCATTGTGCGGCATGCGGTGTTGTACCAGAGCGCAAAGAGAACCTGCCAGTGCGCTTGCCTGTTGACGTAACGTTCGATGTGCCCGGCAACCCGCTGGATCGGCATCCGACCTGGCGGCACGCCGCCTGTCCGCACTGCGGTGGCGATGCGCGTCGCGAAACCGACACGATGGATACGTTCGTCGATTCCTCGTGGTATTATGCCCGTTTCACCGCACCGCACGCGACAGAGCCGACCGATGCAGCAGAAGTCGACTACTGGATGAACGTCGATCAATACATCGGCGGTGTGGAACACGCGATTCTGCACCTGCTTTATTCGCGGTTCTTCGCGCGCGCGATGCACAAGACCGGGCATCTGCCCGTCAAGGCAATCGAGCCGTTCAACGCGCTGTTCACCCAAGGGATGGTCACGCACGAAATCTACCAGACCCGCGACGGTGCGGGCCGGCCGGTGTATCATCTGCCAGAGGATGTTACCGACGGCCACCTCGCCGATGGTACGGCGGTAGAGGTCATCGCGTCGGCAAAGATGTCGAAGTCGAAAAAGAATGTTGTCGATCCGATGAACATCATCGCAGCCTTTGGTGCGGACACGGCGCGCTGGTTCGTATTGTCCGACAGCCCGCCTGAACGCGATGTCGAATGGACGGCGTCGGGCGCAGAAGCGACGTTCAAGCATCTGTCTCGCGTCTGGGCACTTTCGGTGCGCATTGCCGAAATGCCTGACGGACATATTGGCACGGACGACATTGCCCTGAACCGCGCGGCAGCCCGTGCCACGGCTGAAATCAGCCAGGGGATCAACTCTTTCGCGTTCAACAAGGCGATTGCCAGGCTTTATGACTTCACCAACACGCTGGGCCGCGCCAATGGCTCGACCGCGGTGATGCGCGCGTCGATGCGCACGCTGGCGCAACTGATGCAGCCGATGACGCCGCATCTAGCGGAAGAGGTCTGGGCGGCAATGGGCGGTGCCGGGCTGGTGACGCAGGCCGCCTGGCCGGTCCCCGATCCTGCGCTGCTGGTGGATGACACCGTCACCCTGCCAATCCAGATCAACGGCAAGCGACGGGCGGAAATCAGCGTGCCAACCGACATGTCTGCGGCAGAGGTTGAAATGCTGGCGCTGGCGAACGAAGATGTCATCAGGTTTCTTGCCGGTCAGCCGGTGAAAAAACTGATCGTCGTTCCGGGTCGCATCATCAATGTCGTTGCCTGACCGCCGCAGTTTCCTTGGGCTTGCCCTGCTCGCAGGGTGCGGCTTCACGCCGGCCTACGGTCCGGCGGGGGGTGGTCAGGCGCTGACCGGGGCCATCCGCGCGGCAGAGCCTGACGACAAGAACGCCTTCGATCTGGTGCAGCGTCTTGAAGAACGCCTTGGACGATCGCAAGCGGCCCGGTTCGATTTGGACTACGCCATCACCACCAAGGCAATTGCGGTGGGCGTAACGCCTGACGCGTCGATTACCCGGTACAACCTGACAGGGGCCGTGACCTGGGTTCTTGCCGATGCTGCGGGGGCAAAACTGGCGGGCGGCACCGTTGACAGCTTTACCTCGTGGTCGGCGACCGGATCTACTGTTGCCGGCCTGACGGCTGAACGCGATGCCACGCTGCGTTTGATGCGCATTCTGGCGGATCAGATCGTGGCACGCCTGCTGGCCATCGCGGCCACCCTGCCGCAATGATCCTTCGCGGCACAGAGGCCAGCCGGTATTTCGCCAAACCCGACGTCACGCGGCCCGGTCTGTTGATTTATGGTGCCGATGCAATGCGCGTGGCTTTGAAGCGCGCCGAAGTGATTGCCGCACTGATCGGCCCACAGGGCGAGGCCGACATGCGGCTGACCCGCATTTCGGGCGGCGACCTGCGGCGCGGCGCAAGCCTGCTGGCCGATGCGCTGACATCGCCCGGCTTCTTTCCGGGACCGCGGGCCGTCTGGCTGGAGGAGGCGACGGACGGGCTGACCGACATCGTTGCGACCGCACTGAAGGGCTGGCGCACCGGCGATGGAACGCTGGTGGTCACGGCGGCAAATCTGACGGCAAAGTCAGCATTGAAAACTCTTTTCGAAAAGCATCCCGCCGCGGTTTGCATCGGGCTGTTCGACGACCCGCCGACCCGCGAAGAGATCGAGGCAGAGCTGAAACGCGCGGGCTTGTCCCGGATTGACCCTGCGGCAATGGCCGATCTTGCGACTTTGGCGCACAGCCTTGATCCCGGAGATTTCCGCCAGACCCTGACCCGCGTTTCGCTCTACAAGCACGGCGACCTGGCCCCGTTGTCCAGCGCAGAAGTCGCCAGCCTTGCCCCGGCCACCATCGAGGCCGAGGTAGACGATCTTATCCACGCGACGGCCGATGGGCGGGTAGCCGAGATCGGCACCCTGATGCGGCGGCTGGAAGGGCAAGGCACTTCGGCCGTCACTATCTGCATCGCGGCACTGCGACATTTCCGCAATCTGCATGTTGCGGCTTGCGATCCGGGAAAGGCACGTCTCTTCGGCCCCCGCCGCGAGGCGGCGCAACGGCAGGCCGCGCAATGGGGGATGCGCCTGCTGGAACAAGCCACGGCCCTGCTGGTGGAGACGGACTTGACGCTGCGCTCCGCGTCCCGCGCCCCGGCCCATGCGATGATGGAACGGGCGTTGATCCGACTTGCGATGATGAAACGGTAGTACGGCGCAAATGGCAAAGATCCTGACACCGATCGAGTCCTTTGTCGCCCCTTTGGCGCGCATCACCGCCCAAGACCCCGACATTGAGGGCCATGTGTTCTGGGGGAAAGACGGCATCTGGCCAGACGCACCTGCCGAAACGCTGGAGGCCGAAGAGATTGCGTTTTACGTGGAAGGTCTGCTTGTAGAGGGGTTCTGCCTGATCTGGCAGGCTGTGCGAACGCCAGAAGATGGTGCAGAAGCAATCTTGCTTTACGTGTGGCAAGGCGATGCGGCCAGCGTGCCGAACTATGGCCCGGTCTTGTCGAGTGGCGTCTGGCCCGCCTTGTCCGAAGCAGCGTCGTCGGACTAGCTCTTTCCCGAATTGGTGACCCAATAGACCTTGCCGCCGGCTTCGGCGAGTCCGACCCCCACTTCGCGAACCTTCGGGTCAAGCACATTGGCCAGATGCCCCGGTGAATTGCGCCACAGCGATGCCACCTGCTCGACCGAGGTGGAACTTGTCTTGGCGATGTTTTCGTTGGCCGCGCGAATTCGGTAGCCTGCCTTCTGAAGCCGTTGCAAAAAGCTCGGGCCGCCCGGGCCTTCATGGGCAAAGTAGTCGCGCGCAGCCATGTCGCAGGCATGGGACGTTGCGGATTTCTGCAAGGTCGAGGACATTCGCAGCGCTGACAGCCCGTTGGCCGCGCGTTCGGAATTGATCCATGAAATCACTTGCTGACGCATGTCTGCGGCGCCGCCGGGTGCCTTGCAGGCCGCCTGCGCGCCGGACGAAAGCGCCACGACTGCGACGGCCAAAATCCCGCTGCGCCACCGCTTGACATGTTTCCGCATCGTCAGTTCCTTTTGCTGTTCAACCTAAAACGTCGGACGCTCTCGATTATTCCGACCGTCGCCGCGCTGGCAGAAATGTTTGGCGCGCCAACTATGACGTGCCGATGATGTTTGCGTCAACATCTGCAAACTTCACTTTTTCCGATCTGCGCCGGTGCGATTTGCGGTGAAATCAAGGCCAGGGCCATAGCCGATCACCGGGGGTGCCGACTGCGCCGTGCCCTTCGCGGACCCCTATGAAAGAGCCGGACGAACAGACCAGGAGGCTTTGTCGTTTCGGCCTTTGTGCTTGAGACATCGCATCCTGCTTGTTCCACCTGGGCCCCCTGATCAGACCTGCCTGCCGGATCATCGGTCAGACTGGCCCTTGCTTTGCGTCCGGAAAACCCTGGCAGTTTGTTTCCATAAGCCAGACGATCCCCAAGAATTCCCCGGATCGGACGCAGACCCGCCGCTATCCTGCCTGATTTCTGGATCAATACAGGCCATCAACTGCTGCCTGCACGCCTTGGGGAAGACAATGGATCGACTGACAGAAATGGAAGCCTTCGCCACGGTAGTGGACCAGGGCGGCTTCACCGATGCGGCCAAGAAGATGGGTATTTCGAAATCTGCCGTTTCGAAACACGTCTCGGCCTTGGAAGCCCGCCTTGGCGCGCGGCTGCTCAACCGCACGACGCGCCGGGTCAGCCCGACGGAGATCGGCCTTGCCTATTACGACCGGGCACGGCGTGTGCTGAACGACGCGGGCGAGGCGGATGCTCTGGTGACATCCATGCAGTCCGCCCCCTCGGGCCTGTTGCGCATCAGCGTGGCGACCGATTTCGGGGTCAATCTGCTGTCACCGATTCTAGGCGATTTTCTGCTGGAATACCCCGACATCACGGTGAACATGGTGCTGAACAACCGCTATGTCGAGTTGATCAGCGAAGGCTTCGACATGGCGATCCGGGTCGGCGATCTGGAAGATAGCTCGCTCCGCGCCCGCAAGTTGACCGACACCGCCAAACGGATGATCGGGTCACCCAGCTATTTCCAACGCTTCGGCCGCCCTTTGAAGGTCGATGATCTGAACGAACACAAGTTGTTGCACTATTCCAATCAGGCCAACGGCAACGTCTGGAAGATCACCGCACCATCAGGTGAAAAACGGCAAATCCGCACGGCGGGCTGGTTGACGGTGAACGACGGACAATCCTTGCTCAACGCTGCGATCTCGGGTCTTGGCATCGCCTATCTGCCGTCGTTCCTTTATGCCGACGCGATGAAGCAAGGCTTGGTCGAAGAGGCGATACCCGGTCTTCCGGTAGAGGTTCAGGGCATCTATGCCGTCTATCCGCCAGGCCGTTTCACCCAGCCCAAAGTCCGTGCATTCATCGATTTTCTGGCACGGCGCTATCTGGACAAAGGCCCTGATCTTTGGTGACAGCCGCAGTCGGCTAACAACGGGGCGCACCTGTTGCATCGGGGCCTAGACGTCGCCCTGATGTTCGCCCAAGGTGGGTGCGGGCCGATCCAGCGCCAGATTTGCGCCTGAAAACCGAAAGGGCGACCGAACACCGGGCATGCCACCCGGTTCGATCTGCATCTGTCGCGCTTTCACCTGCGGATCGGCGAAAACCGCGGCAAGATCGTTGATCGGGCCTGCGGGCACGCCCGCCGATTCACAAGCGGCCAGCAGATCAAGCTTGTGCCATGTTTTCGTGGCCTTTGTCAGCGCCTCGGTCAGCGCGGCACGATTGACAACACGGTCGGCGTTGGTGGCAAATTCTGGCGCTGTGCCAAAGGCATCCATCCCCAACATCGCGCACAGCTTGCGAAATTGCCCGTCGTTGCCGACAGCAAGAATGATCCAGCCATCTGCACAGTCAAACACCGCATAGGGCGCAAGGTTGGGATGCGCGTTGCCCATCTGCCGTGGTGAAATCCCGGTGGCCAGATAGTTCATCGCCTGATTGGCCATGGTGCCCGCAGCCACATCCAGCAAGGCCATGTCGATGTGCTGGCCAGTTCCGCTGCGTCCGCGCTGCACCAACGCCGCCAGAATCGCTGTCGCGGCATAGACCCCGGTAAAGATGTCGGTCACTGCCACGCCCACCTTTTGCGGCTGGCCATCCTGCGGGCCTGTGACGCTCATCAACCCTGCCATGCCCTGAATGATGAAGTCATACCCCGCCCGCTGCGCATAAGGCCCGGTCTGCCCGAACCCCGTGATCGAACAATAGATCAGCCTGGGGTTGATCTTTTGCAGCGACGGCCAGTCGAGCCCGTATTTCGCAAGACCACCGACCTTGAAATTCTCGATCAGCACATCGGCATCTGCCACCAGACGGCGCACCAGTTCCTGCCCTTCGGGGGTCGCGAAATCGGCCACGACCGATCGTTTGCCGCGGTTGGTCGCGTGGAAGTAGGCCGCCTGTCGCTCTCCATTCCGCTCGAGGAAAGGCGGCCCCCAACGGCGGGTATCGTCACCCTCGGGCGCTTCGACCTTGACGACGTCCGCACCCAGATCGGCCAAGGTCTGCCCCGCCCAAGGTCCGGCCAGAATTCGGGCAAGCTCGACAACCCTGATGCCGTCCAGCGGGGTCGTCACCGCCTATTTCGCCAGTTCGGCGTCAAGGATGGCTTTCAACGCGTCGTAGGACATGTTCGGATGTTTGGTGCCATTGATGATCAGTGTAGGCGTGCCTTCGATCCCATCTGCTTTGAAGTTGGTCTCAAAATGGGCGACCATTGCTTCGGCAAGCGCGGCGTCCTTCATGCACACGTCCAATGTTGCATCATCCATGCCGGCAGTGCGGCCGATCTTTTTCAGATTTTCCACCACCACCGCCGGATCATCCGACGCGGCCCAGTCGCGCTGCGTCGAGAACAGGATGTCGGTGATCCCGAAATACCGTGGCGCCCCCCCGCAACGTGCCATCATCGCGGCCCAAAGACCGTACCGGTCAAAATACACTTCGCGGAATTCGAACCGTGCCAATCCGGCGTCGATGTAGTCGGCCTTCAGCGCCTTGAAGACATTGGCGTGAAAATCCGCGCAATGCGGGCAGGTAAAAGACGCGTATTCGATGATCTGCACCTTTGCATCGGCAGGCCCAATCGCAAAATCGACGACGCCATTGGCAGGGGCTTCCTGCGCCGCAGCCAGCCAGGGGGCTGCGACCGCAGCAAGGGTCAGAGCTGCGGAAATCAGTCCGGATCTGCGCGTGATCATTGTGGTCAACCTTTTGTTGTCTTGCGACGATTTATGATGTTCTGCGCCAACGCTTCAAGCGCGTATCGCAGGTCGGCGTCCTGTACCGAGGCGGCCACAGCGGCGGCTTCGGCAGAAATGGCAAGCGCGTCCGGGGGCGATTTCGGGGCGCCGGTGAACTGCGCCTGACCTTCGGCAAAACCGCTGGCGGCGGTCTGGGTCAGGGTGATCCGCGACACCGCTGCATAGCCATAGGCGGCATTAACCCGCTCCTTAAGGCGCGGCAGCTCCATCTGCACCACCGGTGCATGGGCCGCTGCAACCAGAAGCGTCAACGTCGCGCCGAACCCCTCGCGTCCATAGCCGCATTTGACCGGGCGTGTGACACGGGCCAAACTTTCTCCCGCAATTTCGGGCCAGGCGGTCAACAGGCGCGTCACGGCAAAGCCGCGCGCCTCGCCCACCACTCGAACGGGGTCCTTTACCAACCCGGCGGCGGGTTCAAACCCACGCATCCGCCGGATCTGGGTCGGGCCGGGGAAACGCGGCGGGGGGGTGGGGGAACGGGCCATCTGGTCCTGCGCTGGATTATTGCTAGCTTACCCGCAGCGGGCAGGCGGTCGCCAGAGTTTTGCAGCGATGCGGGGAATAAACAATGCGTGACCATGATGCGAGTGATGCGGTCGGCGTGGCCTTGCTGGGTTGGTACGACGAGCATGCGCGCGTAATGCCATGGCGGGTGTCTCCGTCTGACCGGGCAGCAGGTCAGCGCCCCGACCCTTATCGCGTCTGGCTGTCCGAGGTGATGCTGCAGCAAACCACCGTCGCCGCCGTGCGCGCCTATTTCCTGCGCTTCACCGACCGTTGGCCAACCATCAAGGACCTCGCCGCAGCCAAGGATGCCGATGTAATGGCCGAATGGGCGGGCCTTGGTTATTATGCCCGCGCCCGCAATCTGCTGGCTTGCGCACGCGCCGTTGCAAACCAGCACGATGGAAACTTCCCGAAAACGCTTCACGGCTTGCGTCAACTGCCCGGCATCGGTCCCTATACCGCCGCCGCGATCGCCGCCATCGCTTTCGATCTGCCCGCGACGGTGGTCGATGGCAATGTGGAGCGGGTGATGGCCCGCCTTGAAGACCATCATGCGCCGTTGCCCGCAGCAAAGCCCGCGCTGACCGCGCTTGCAGCGACCCACACGCCAGCCACCCGCCCCGGCGACTATGCCCAAGCCGTGATGGACCTTGGTGCCACCATCTGCACCCCGCGCAAGCCCGCGTGCGGCATCTGCCCGCTGTCTGCCGTTTGTGCCGCCCGCGCTGCGGGCACTGCCGCCCAACTGCCGCGCAAGATGCCAAAACCCGCCAAGCCGACGCGAAACGGCACTGTCTGGGCCGCTTTCAACCCGGATGGCGCCGTGCTGCTGGAACTGCGCCCGGCGCGCGGGCTGCTCGGTGGCATGCTCGGGCTGCCGGGTGATGGCTGGGACGGCGCAGGCGGTGCGCCGCCGCTGGAGGCTTTTTGGCAAACCGCAGGTGAGGTCCGTCACACCTTCACCCATTTCCACCTGATCCTGACCGTGCAAACCACACGGACCAAGGCAAAGCCGCAACGCGGCGCGTTTCAATCCGTGACCAGCACCGATCTGCCGACTGTGATGCGCAAGGCCTATGACCTCGCGGAAGCGGCCATTGCGCGGCATTGCGAACCTCATGGCTTTGGGTAGACTGTTTTCATGAGCGAACGAGCCATCTCAGACCATCTGCCCGACGCGCTGCCGTTCTGGCTTTCCTTGGGGACGATCCCGCTTGCCCTCATCGCGCTTGGCTTTGGCGGGTGGAGCATTCTTTTGCTGCCGATCTACTCATGGGGGCTGTTTTCGGTGCTGGACGCACTGACTGGCCTGAACCTGCAGAACGCCGATCCGGCCACGCCAGATGCGGCACTCTACTGGCACCGCCTGATCACGCTGGTCTGGTTTCCGGTGCAGTTCGTGCTGCTTCTTGGGATGATCTGGTTTGCCACACGCGTCAGCTATCTGGGACTGCTCGAGAAAATCGGGCTGTTCTTCGGCATGGGCGTGGTGTCGGGGACCATCGGCATCAATTACAGCCACGAGTTGATGCACCAGAAATCGAAGCTGGAACGCTGGTTGGGCGATCTTTTGCTGGCGTCTGTTCTATACAGCCATTTTCGCAGTGAACATCTGCGGGTGCACCACCTTTATGTCGCAACGCCCCGCGACCCGGTAACCGCGCGCTACAACGAAAGCTTCCATCGCTTCTTCCCCCGCGTGCTGCGCGAATGCCATCTGTCGGCCTTTGCCGCCGAAGCTGCGATGCTGGCGCGGAAAAACCTGCCGTGGTGGCACCGCTCTAACCCCTATTGGCGCTATCTTGCCTTGCAATCAGGCATGCTGGCGCTGGCGCTGGCCTTGGGTGGTTGGCAGGGGCTGGCACTTTTCATGTTTCAGGCCTTTGTGGCGATCTGGCAGCTGGAACTGGTGAACTATATCGAACACTACGGGCTGACCCGCCGCCATCTGGGGGATGGAAAGTATGAATTCGTCCTGCCCCGCCATTCATGGAACGCGGCGCATACCGCGTCAAACTGGCTGCTGATCAACCTTCAGCGCCATTCAGATCACCACTACAAACCCGACCGCCGCTTTCCCTTGCTGCAAACCTACGGCACCGAAGACGCGCCGCAACTGCCCTATGGCTATCCGCTGATGACGATTTTCGCGCTGGTGCCGCCGCTGTGGAGGCGGATAATGAACCCGCGCGTCAAGGACTGGCGGCGGCAGAACTATCCCGACATCACCGACTGGCACGCCTACAACAAGGCGCTGAACCCGGTGCCAAAAGGGGCAGCCTAGCGGTCACATCCCCTGGGCGTCGAAACACGGGAACATGAAAAAACCCCGCCATGCGCATTGCATGGCGGGGCAGTCACACCACGGGCAGACCGTGGCGCAGGCATCTTGTCAAAGGATTGGGGCGGATGGGGTCAGTGCGGGCGCCCAGCCAGATCGGCCTCCATCTCGGCGCGAATCTGCTGGCGCAGGATGTCGATCGGAATGCGGTGGCCGTCGCGGGTGTAGTGCCAGTAGGTCCAGCCGTTACAGCTTGGCGCGCCTTCCAGATGGGCGCCAACCTGATGGATCGACCCGGTGATGCCGTCAGCCGTCAGAGTACCATCCGCCCGCACCCGCGCTGTCTTGTCACGCAGGCCCACCAACACTTCACCGGGCCGCAGCATGCCGCGTTCAACCACCTGGCCAAAGGGCACGCGCGGCTCGCTGCGTTTGGACCCGGTGATTTCCAGCGCTGACTGATCGAACCTGCGCACCCGCGCCAGCCGTTCTTCGGCGACCATCCGATACGCGGCCTCGCGTTCGATGCCAATGAAATCGCGGCCCAGCATCTTGGCCACAGCCCCGGTGGTTCCGGTGCCAAAGAACGGGTCCAGCACCACATCGCCTGGATGGGTCGTGGCCACCAGCACCCGGTGCAAAAGGCTTTCGGGCTTTTGCGTCGGATGTGCCTTGTCGCCCTGCGCGTCCTTGATCCGTTCGTGCCCGGTACAGATCGGCAGCACCCAGTCCGACCGCATCTGCACCCCGTCATTCAGCGCCTTCAGCGCCTCGTAGTTGAAGGTGTATTTGGCATCCTCATCACGGCTGGCCCAGATCAGCGTCTCGTGCGCGTTGGTCAGGCGTTTGCCCCGGAAGTTGGGCATCGGGTTTGACTTGCGCCACACCACGTCGTTCAGCAGCCAGAACCCCTGATCCTGCAACGCAGTGCCTAGCCGGAAGATGTTGTGATAAGACCCGATCACCCAGATGGCCCCGTTCGGCTTCAACAGCCGTTTGGCCGCGGCAAGCCAGTCCTTGGTGAATTTGTCATACGCGGCAAAGCTTGCGAATTGGTCCCAGTGCGCGTCAACCGCGTCGACAAGGCTGTTGTCCGGTCGGTGCAAATCACCCTTCAATTGCAGATTGTACGGCGGATCGGCAAAGACAAGATCGACGCTGCCTGCAGGCAGGCCGTTCATCACCGCAATGCAGTCGCCACCCAAGATCACGTTGCGGGGCAAGCTGCCGTCCGCGTCGTTCTTTGCTTTTTCAGCCATCTGTCGCCTCGAACCCCACGAGTGTTTGCCACCCATATCTTGGCGATAGGATGAGTCATGGGTGATTCGCCGTCAAATTCTTTTTGAATCAACAGGTTACTTAATTACCTTGATACAAGATGTTGTGGACCGGGCGAAACGTTCGCCTATGCAAGGGGGTTGCCCCAAAATCTAGCAAAGCCCGCAAGTGGTGCTTTGTCGGATAGCCCGCATTGCTGTCCCAGCCGTAGGCGGGGTATTGTTGCGCCAAATCCACCATGATCGCATCGCGTGCTACTTTGGCCACAATGCTTGCCGCTGCAATCGACAGGCAGACGGCATCGCCCTTCACGATCCCACGCGCCGCAAACGGCAGCCCTGCTGGCACCCGATTGCCATCGATCAGCGCGAAATCGGCACTTGGCAAGCCGGAAATCGCCCTGCGCATAGCCAGTAAGGACGCCTGAAGGATGTTCATCGCGTCGATCTCTTGCACAGTTGCATGGGCGATGCAGACCGCTGCCGTTGCATGGATTTCGACGGCAATCCGGCTTCGCTGGCGCGCTGACAACACTTTGCTGTCAGCCAACCCGGCCGGAATTCGCGCCGGATCAAGTCGCACCGCGGCCGCTGTTACCGGCCCGGCCAAGGGCCCACGCCCGACCTCGTCCACCCCCACGACCCAAAGAGCCCCCTGCGAAAGAGCCTCGGTTTCTTTGCTGAAATCGGGAGGAATGCGCGCCATGCTGCGGTGTAGCGCCCCTTGGTCCGCAACAAAAGGGGAAGGGCATGCGTCGGGCGCGCGCGCAGTCCCCGGGCCGAAGGTCGCACCAACGACGCCGGGGGCTTGGGGTGATCGCGCTTCAGTCCGGCCGCTCGCCATGGCTTTGCGCATAGCTGCCGATCAGATAGCCTGCCCTGCGCAGACACGACTGTCCGTAAACCAAATCCCTGCGGCCATAGGACGTGACCTCACGGGCGCAGGCATTGGGAAGGTCGTAAAGGCCAGCGCGGCGCAGGCAGCTTTCGGTGTAAAACACGACATCGCGATGATCCCGCGTTTCGACATTGATGGCGCAGGCGGGCGGAATGCGACGGACAGGCGCAGGATAGGGATCTGGCGCATGCCAGTCCTTGTCTTCATGCACCGTCGGTCTTTCATCGCGATCCTTGTTGCTCTCGGCGATGATCACCCCGATCACCGCCAGCGCCGCGAGGGCAGCCAGCAGATCGTCGTCCGATTCTGCACGCACCGGCACCGCCGACGCCAACACCACACTTATCGCCAGCGCGCCCGCCGTCAGACCTGCAATCTTGCGGCGCAATGGCGTCGGCGCACACCGGGGGGATACCGCCCGCCTGTACAGCGTTTCGGCAAACGTTGGGGATTTCGTCGGAATGCGTGTCATCGGAGAACTCCTTTGCGTGACCCAGGGAAGGCCGCCGCGCTATGGCAACCTGGTGACCAAAACTTCGGACCAAGCGCCCCGGCCAAGCAATATCGCGGCGGCGCTATCGCATATCAGCCCGCCAAAACCCCTGGGATATTGAATATCAATTGCGCCACGCGCAGGATGTCGCGGTGACCAAAGGAGTGTGCAGATGATGCGCCTGATGCAGGGCCGAATGTTCGACCCCACCGTGTTGACCGCGATTGTTTTTGTCGCCGGATTTGCCTTGGGCAGCCCGGTCGCTGCCGATTGCTTTGCCGACTACAAGGCCAAGCAAGACCGGCCGTTGCGCCTGCACTACGGTGTGGCGCAGGTTCAGGACGACAATTGTTCGCGGCGTGCGGCGGGCGCAGAGTTGGCACCACGCCTGGCCCGTGACGGCTGGACATTGCTGAACGTGCTGGGCACGTTTGGCCCCGATGGACTGAACGAAAGGAAAGCGAGTGCCGGAGAATATTTCCTCCGCTTCTGACACTCTGCGGGCGGGCAACCGGGTGGTGGCGGGCGGTATTGCGGCCATCGTGATGGTGCTTTTGGGTGCGGCGGTCTTTTTGTTCCTGAACCTGCCGGATGCAAACGCCTTTAATGCGCGGGTCGAGCGTCTTTTTGTCGAAAACGACGACCTGCGCACCGGGGCGGAAATCAAACTGCTGGAAATCCTTGCGCAATCCGGCACGAGTTTTTCCGAGGTGCTGCAAAGCTATCGCTCGGTGATCTTTGTGCTGTTGGTGTTTGCGACTGCACTGCTGCTTGCGGCACTGGTGTTTTTGGTGACGATCATTGCTCTAAATCGCCGGATGTCTGCGATCCAGCGGTCCGGAATCCAGGTGTCATCCCTGATGATCAGCCGAGAGGCACGCGCGGTCTACATCAACGACATGGAGTTTGCCTTGACCGAAGCGGCGCTTGAAACCCTGTCGGTGCTGGCAGAGGCGCGGATGGATGATGACGTCATGACCGGCGCGCAGATCGAAGGTGTGATTTCGGGCCGCGACCCGTCCGATTGCGACGAGGCCGCAGGGGCAACCCGGGTGAAACGCCTGCGCGATGCGTTGGGCAACCAGTTGGTCAGCGAACTGCTGGTCAAGACCGTGGCGCGACGGGGTTATGTGCTTGCCGTCAGCAAGGACACGATCCGGATGATCTGACCCGGGCGCGAAAGGCGGGGTGGCACGCGCCAATCCGCCCCCGCGACCTACCCTTCACCAAGCTATTCAAGTCCATTCGACAGCAGCAGCACCTCGACGCGCCGATTCTCTAGGCGGCCCGCCTCTGTGCTGTTGGGCGCGCGCGGCGACAGAAAGCCCACACCCTCTGCTTCGATCTGCCGGGCCGGGATGCCGAATGTTTTCAACAGCCACTGGCGCACGCTGCGCGCCCGCGCACGCGACAGCGAGATGTTTGCCGGCAGATCGCCCGCAGAATCGGTGTGACCGACCAGCATCACCCTCGCGCCCGGATTTTCCAGCAGGAATTTTCCCAGTTCTGACACAGATCCAATGGTCCCCTCCGCAAGCTCGGCGGAACCGGACGGAAAGACCAGATCTGACAGAACCAGCTTACCGTCGCTTGTCAGCCGATCAGCCAACGATCCGTCTGGCTCAACCGGTCCGACTGGCTCAGTTGCAACTTCTGGCTCAACCGGACTTTCTGGTGTTTGGCTGTCCGGGGTTATCGGTTGCTCGACTGCCGGCGTTGCGACCGGCGGCACAAAACCGGGCGCAGCCACCACCACCTGTCCTACGCGGGTCACTTGCACAAAACCCTGATCGACGGCGCGACTGACGATCAGGCTGATGTATTCCGATCCGTCATCCGTCTTGCGTTCGGCCGCCAGAAATCTGAAATCACCCAGATCGACATGCATCTCCGGTTCCGGCAGCACCTCTGTCCCATAGCGGAAATCGAACCCGCCACAGGTCACCGCTTCGCATTCGTAGATCACCCGAAATCCGGCAGCGATCACCTGTTCGCGCAAAGGCCGCAGCAACTGCAGGGTCGACATTCCCGTCGCGTCCAGACGCCATGCCCGCTGATCAAGCGTACCCTCGGTTAGCAGGCTTTCCACGCGGTCGCCGCGAAAGGGTCCGATCGGCATCCGGTAACTGGTCAGAGCCTCTACCCGCGTGCCGATTTCCAAAGCGGGCCCCGGAAATTCCAGCGTCAACGCAGCGGACGGGCCCGACCATAGGCTCGGGATCGACAGCAGACCGACGGCAAAACGGGAAAGTGCGTGGTTGATCACTTGCTCGGCCTCTTTGCGGGCTTAGAGTTGCCTGTAGTGATACAGTCCCACAGCCCGCATCCCGAGGGAAGCATAGAGCGTGCGCGCAGGGATATTGGCAACTGTTACCACCAGCGACAAGGTATCGGCACCCTGATCCATCGCCCATTGCCCGGCCGCTTGCATGATATTATGCGCGGAACCATGCCTACGCCACAACGGCGTGATTTCCAGCGCATGCAGCATCGCAACCCGGCCCGATACGGCGACAAAGGCAACACCTGCCGGGCGATCAGCCTGCCGGGCAAGAAGAACCGTTTTCGGCCCTTGCACCCGATCCATGACTGCCACGCGTGCCGGACCGATCCCGCCTTCGGCCCACAGATCACGCGCGATGGCCAGCGGTGGCCAATGCGCAAAGGTGGTCATCGGCGGCGGTCTGCCAAGGTCGACCGTGCAGGCATATGCAACAACCGGATCGACCACACGGTATCCGAGCGCCGCGAGATCCGCGTCCAGCAATGCCTCTCCTTCGCGGATCAAGAACAGCGAAGGCTCGCCCAGCGCCTGCATCTCGGCTGCGGCCAACGCGATGTCGTCTTGCGTCCAGACACCTTCGGCAGTCGCGGCGGAAACCCGTTTGCCGCCACCCGCACCGTCGCGGATCGTCCATGGCCCCAACCGTGTGGCCTGCCTAGGCGGCCAGGTCGCCTCCATCAACCCCGCCAAAGCCTGAGGCGACAGCAGATCGGGGGTCATCCGAAAAGCGCCGACAACCGCGTCATCGCAGCCTGTAGCCGTTCGGCATCCGTCCCACGGATCACCAGATTGGTTCCAAAGCCGCCTCCCGAATTGAACGGGTACGATCCCATTGACAAGTCAGGAAATTCCGCCGCAAGCCCCGCAAAGTCCGCGGCGATGTCGCCCTCGCCACGGCTCACCCGCAGCGTCTGGCTCAACAAAGGCGTGCCACCCGAAAGGCCGGCCAGCACGCCCGCCAGCATTGCCTCAAATATCTTCGGCACCCCGGCCATGACATGCACGTTGCCAAGTGTGAAGCCCGGCGCGACCGAGACCGGATTGTCGATCAGGACCGCCCCATCCGGGATCCGCGCCATCCGCTGCCGCGCCTCGTTGAACGCAAGCCCCGCCAGGTCGTAATGCGCCGCCAGAAGGGCCATCGCATCGGCGCGTTGGGTTATCTGCACACCAAAAGCCTGCGCGATTGCCTCGGCGGTGATGTCGTCATGTGTCGGCCCGATCCCGCCAGAGGTGAACACATGATCATATCCCGAACGCAATGCGTTCACGCCGGCCACGATCGCGCGCGCATCATCCGCCACCACCCGCACCTCTGCCAGCACGATCCCCCGCGCCGTCAACGCCCCCGCCAGATGGTACATGTTGCTGTCGCGGGTCCGCCCCGACAAAATCTCGTCTCCGATCACCAGCATGGCTGCCGAAGGGTTTGACATCCGATATCCTCTTGGTTGGGTCATTCCCGGGTATAGGCTGCGGCGCGGCCTCTGGCAAACCCGTGGCGCATCTCTTATATTCACGGCAAAAGGCGGAGACTGCTTTTGGAAGTGATGCGCGGACATGTGACCCGGGATGGCATTCGCATTTATGAAGATGCGGATTTTGCGGGCATGCGCGCGGCAGGCCAGGCGACGGCGGAAATTCTGGATGCCGTTGGTGCGCTTGTCAAACCCGGGGTTCGAACCGGCGAGCTTGATGATTTCATCCGGACCGAAGTGGAACGGATCGGGGCCGTTTCCGCCACTATCGGTTACAAGGGATACCAGCACGCGTCGTGCATTTCGGTGAACCATGTGGTGTGCCACGGCATCCCGGGTGCCCAAATTCCGAAAAGCGGCAGCGAGACCATTTCGCGCGATCTGGAAAAGCGTCGCAGCGATGACCGGTTGCTGGACGGCGACATTCTGAACATTGATGTGACGGTGATCCTGGATGGCTGGTTTGGCGACAGCAGCCGAATGTATGTTGCCGGACGCCGTGACACCAAGGCAGAACGGCTGATCAAAGTCACCCATGACGCCCTGATGGCCGGGATTGCCGTGATAAAACCGGGCAACACATTCGGCGATATCGGCCACGCCATCCAGACGATGGTCGAGGCGAACCGGATGTCGGTCGTACGCGACTTCTGCGGGCACGGGCTGGGCCGGGTGTTTCATTCCGCGCCAAATGTTCTGCACTACGGTCGGGCGGGGACGGGTCCGGTTCTGGAAGAGGGCATGTTTTTTACGGTCGAGCCGATGGTCAACCTTGGCCGTCCCGAAACGCGGATCCTGTCGGATGACTGGACTGCAGTCACCCGCGACAAAAGCCTGTCAGCGCAATTCGAACACTCGATCGGTGTGACGGCCGTAGGATGCGAGACTTTCACCGTCTCGCCCGCAGGCGCATTCCATCAGCCACTCGCCGGTTGACGTCCCTGCGGGCTTTGCCCCGGCTTCGATACGGAATTATAGCGCTTCTAGACGAAAGCTGTCAGGGATATGATCGCGGCCCTCTAGCACCAGATCGGCCATCACGGCGGCCACTTTCGGGGCCATGCCGAAGCCGATCTTGAAACCGCCGTTGGCAATGAAGTGACCCGGGCGAGCCGGCCAGGGGCCCAGAACCGGCGCTCGCGAGGTTGACCGCGGTCGCAGCGCCGCCCAGCGTTCAACGACCGGCGCATCGACCAGCACCGGCAGCGCCTGTCTTGCGCGGTCAAGCAGGGTGTCCAGTTGCGCATCGTGGCTGTCGCCAGACAGCCACCGGTTTTCCGACGTAGACCCGATGGCCGTTGTCCCGTTGGCATGCGGCACGATGTGCAGGCCGTCTACGAAAACCTGTGGCATGTCCGCTGCGTCATGCGCCACCAGCAGCGCCTGACCCTTGACCCCGCCCCCCACCACCCGGCCCAATGCCGCCGACAAATCGGCAAGTCCCGCGACCCCGGTGGCCCAGATGACCGGTCCTTCCTCGGGCGTGCCCGGGCCGTCCACCGCGCCACCGCAGACCCTGATCGCCGCCACCAAAGCCAGCAGAGCCGCCTTAGGATCGATTCGTGCCGAAAGCGTGTCTTCAACCAGATAGCCTGATGGGCTGGCCGGTTCCCATGCCCGCCCGGTTGCAGGTATCACTCGCCAGTCCGCGCGGCCCTGCCACAATGCCACAGCCTCGGCACTCCGGACACGGGCCTGTTCTGTGGCGCGCGCATCCGGCAGCGGCTGCAATCGCCCGGTGCGCGCGTATCCCGGCGACAGCCCCGATGCCGCTTCGACCTCTGCCCACCAGGCCTGCGCCATCAGAAGGCTTTCCAACTGAAACGCCTTCTTGGGGTTCCAGTGTTCGGGCACATGCGGAGCCAGTGCTCCCACCAATCCCCCGGAAGACCCGGCACCGACACGAACCGTTTCGATCACCCGCACCCTTGCGCCCCGCAGCGCCGCTTCCCATGCGATCGACAAGCCGAAGATCCCGGCACCGCATACAGTCAGATCAACTCTTGCCATTGCCAAAACCCGTGCCCATGGTCCGCCCCAACCAAAGGGTTACGGCAAATGACAGGCGGCGAACAGGGTGAGGTCAGTTGGCGCGACGGGGTCATTCCCGTATCGCGGCAATTCGACGATCCCTACTTCAGCCTTGCCGACGGGCTGGCGGAAACCCGTCACGTCTTTCTTGCCGGGAACGAACTGCCCGACCGTTTCCGTTCCGGCTTTCATATCGCGGAATTGGGCTTTGGAACCGGGCTCAACCTGCTTGCGGCCCTGCTGGCTTGGCGCAAGGCTGGTACCCCCGGCCCGCTGCATTTCACCAGTTTCGAGGCTTTTCCCCTTACCGTCGCAATCATGGCCCGCGCATTGGATGCCTTTCCCGAAGTCCGCGCCATTGCCGATCCGGTCCTTGCGCAACTGGCTCTGGGCCCAAGGATCCGCCTTGCGGATCTGCACGCCGAAATCATCCTTGGCGACGCCCGCACCACGTTGCCGTCCTGGCCCGGCAGGGCAGACGCCTGGTTTCTCGACGGTTTTTCGCCTGCCAAAAACCCCGAGATCTGGTGCCCGGACCTGATGCGCGAAGTCGGTCTGCACACTGCGGAAAGCGGCACCTTTGCAACCTACACCGCCGCAGGTCATGTCCGCCGCGCGTTGGCCTCTGCCGGGTTCGAAGTGACCCGCCGCCCCGGACACGCCCGAAAACGCCATATGTCCACCGGGGTCAGACGATGACCAGAAATGACCGCCGCGGCATCTGGCTGATGATTGCCGCCGTGGCCGTGTTCGCGGCGCAGGACGGCTTTTCTCGGTATCTTGCGGGCGCGTACAACACGCTGATGGTGGTGATGATCCGGTACTGGGTCTTTGCGGCCTTCGTCATCTTCCTTGCCTTGCGCCGCCCCGAAGGATTGCGCGCGGCTGTCACGTCGCGCCGCTTTGGTGCCCACGTGCTGCGCGGCACCCTGTTGGTGACAGAGGTTTGCGCCATCGTCTGGGGCTATACCCTGATCGGACTGATCGAAAGCCATGCGATCTTTGCGATCTGTCCTTTGTTGGTCGCCGCCCTTTCAGGGCCGGTACTGGGCGAAAAGGTGACGCTGGCACGCTGGCTTGCCATCTGCGCGGGGATGCTGGGCGTCATCATCATCCTGCGCCCCGGCTCGGACGTCTTTACTGCGGCAGCCCTGTTGCCGTTCGCCTCCGCCCTGATGTTTGCGCTTTACTCCGTGCTTACCCGCCTTACGACTCGAGACGAGCCGACCTTTCCGGCGTTCTTCTGGCCCGGCGTGATCGGCGCGGGCCTGATGACTATGGTGGGCCTGCCGAACTGGCAACCCATCGCGCCACAGGACGCAGCCCCGCTGGCCCTTTACGCCTGTCTTTCGGTCTTGTCGCATTGGCTGCTGCTCAAATGCTACGAGGCGACAGAGGCCGCACGGGTGCAACCCTACGCCTACCTGCAGATCGTCTTTGTGTCTGGCGTCGGCCTGCTGGTCTTTGATGAAACCCTCGCTTTGGCTGTTGTTGTCGGCACAGCCGTGATCGTCGCCGCCGGCCTGTTTGCCCTGTGGCAAGACAAGACGCCAGCTTGACCCCCTCCGTCACCGCTCAGAATACGCCGCTCGGTATCTGGCTGATGATTGCAACCTCTGCGGTCTTCGCATTGCAGGACGGCATTTCGCGCTACCTTGCCGCCGAATACAACGTGACGATGATCGTGATGATCCGGTTTTGGTTCTTCGCGCTGTTCGTGATCGTCATCGCGGCCCGTGCGCCGGGTGGCCTGCGCGCTGCCACAAGGTCGGCCACGCCGTGGGTCCAGGCCCTGCGCGGCGTGCTGCTGGCGGCAGAAGTCTGTGTGATGGTCGTGGCCTTCGTCAAACTCGGGTTGATCGCCAGCCACGCAGTGTTCGCAAGCTACCCGTTGCTGATAGCGGCTTTGTCCGGGCCGATCCTTGGCGAACCCGTAGGCTGGCGCCGCTGGACAGCAATCGGGGTCGGATTTGCCGGCATCCTGATCATTCTGCAACCAGGCTTTTCGGTGTTCTCGCCCTGGTCGCTCATCGCACTTTCTGCGGCGTTGATGTTTGCCTTCTATGGCCTGCTGACCCGCTTCGTCGCACGCAAGGACGCCCCTTTGGTCAGCTTTTTCTGGACCGGCACCGCGGGCGCTTTTGCCCTGACGCCAATCGGCATTGCATATTGGGAAAGGATGTTGCTGCCCGACTGGGGCTGGATGGCAGCTTTGTGCTGCACCGCCTGTCTTGGCCATTGGATGCTGATCCGCGCCTATGCCGTGGCCGAGGCGTCGGTCATCCAACCCTTTGCCTACCTGCAATTGGTTTTCGTAGCCGGCCTTGGCATGACCCTGTTCAACGAAGCTATCGCGCCCAACATCCTGATCGGAGCCGGCATCGTCATCTCCGCCGGTCTGTTCACGCTATGGCGCCAGGCGGTCAAGGCCCGGCAATCCCGCTAGCCGATTTCATCTTGGCAAAAATATCCCGGGGTCCGGGGCAGCGCCCCGGCGTTTCACCCTTTCAACTCCGCTGATATCCTGACCGGCCCCCCTGCGCCTTTCAGGCGCGCGCGATAGATCACCACGCCTTCGGCCACCCGCATCACATAGGTTCGCGTCTCGGCAAACGGGATCATTTCCACCCAATCGACCACGTCCACGTCGGGCTTGCGGGGGTCGCCGAAATCTTCGATCCAAGCCGCAGGGCGACGCGGCCCTGCGTTATAGCCCGACGCGATCAGCGCTACCGAGGGCCCGAAAGTATCCACCATCTCGCGCAGGTACTGCGCCCCAAGCGTCACGTTGTAAGCCGGGTCGCTGGTCAGCCGCCCCAGCCCATACTCGAGACCGAGTGTGCGCGATACAATCTCGGCTGTCGCCGGCATTACCTGCATCAACCCCCGCGCGCCAACCGGACTGCGCGCAGCAGGATCGAATTCGCTTTCACGCCGGGCAATTGACAGCGCCAGCGCACGGCTGACCGGCAATTCCCCTGACACCATATCGGTCATCGGAAAATAGGCACGCGGCAGGATCACGCCACGCTCTGCCGCAGCCTTGGCGACCAGCAACGCGATATGCGGCTCGCCCAGGTCCAGTGCCAGATCGGCCAGCGCCGCCACTTCGCCTTCAGGCAATCCGGCCACCAGATGCACAAAGAACCGCTTGGCCAGCGCCCGGTCGCCGGCCCGAACCAACAGCCTCGCGGCTTGCAAAACCGAAGACGCTGCAAAAGATGCCCCCTGCCAGTCCGCCGCCGCGCCGACGTCCCAAAGCCGCTCGTCCAGCGCCAGTCCCAGCTTTTCCGCCGCAAGCAAGCCATAATACGCCGTTTGATGCCGCGCCGCCGACCGGTAGCTGTCAGTGGCTTCGGCATGTCCCGCAGCCTCTTGGGCTCGGCCCGTCCAATAGGCCGACCTTGCCAACGAAATCGGTGTTTTTGCGGCCTCTTGCACCCGCACAAAATGCGCCAGCGCCAATTCCGGGTCGCGCAGACTGCGCAACGCAACAAATCCCGCCAGAAACTCCAGATCGATATATTCTGCGCCGTTGGTCAGGTGGTGCGTGGCCGCCATCCGGTAGGCCGACTGTGCGTCGCCCTGCCGCAACATGCGCCGCGCCAACAACGCCCGCCGCTCGGCCCATGCCTCGGGCTGACCCAGCCGTTCGGCGCGATCGCTGCGTTCCAATATGAGGGCCGCCGCATCATCGTAGCGATCCCGCTTCATCCGCCACACAAACCGGTCATAGGCCAGCCCCGGATCCCCGGCAACCGCTGCGGGTACCGCGTCGACCAACCCCTGCACCCCGGCCCGGTCGGTCTGCAACGCAAGACGTGCCGACCCGAGGGCGCGCCAGTTTTCGTTGACGCGCGGCAACATCCGGGCGGCCTCTGCTTGCCGGTCGCCGGACCACAGGACACGGTCCAGCCGCACTTCATGCGCAACCACCAAAGCCTCGCCATAAAGCGACAGCAACTCGGTTTCCTCCTCGGTATCGAAGGCAAGTTCCGTCCACGCCCTGACCGCCTCTGCCTCGGCGTCTGTGCCGCGCCCCGAGGCCGCCAGCGCCTTGATCAGTGTCAGCGCGCCCAACCCCGTCTGCGGCTTTGCTGTCGCGAAATAGGCAATGATCCGGTCAGGATCGGTGGATCGTGCTACCGCCACTTCGCCCTTGGCCCGCAGCAGCGACAATCCCGGCCAATCCGGGTGGCGCGACAGAAACGCCTCGTACTCTCCAAGTTTTCCCGTGCCGTCGCGCAGTTGCAGCCAGGTCACGATATCTCTTCCCACACCCGAGGTTACCGCCACGGCACCGCCCCAGTCTTTGCCCGCCGCCACCTGCAAAGCCGTGGCAAGCGCCTGCGCCTCGTCAGCGCGCACAGGAAAAGACAAAGCCAACAGCAGGGTCAGCGGTCTGAGCAAGGACATCAAATGCATTTCCAGAGTCTGCCTCACTGCACAGGCGGCCACAAGCCACCCTCGCGTGATCCGCACGTTTCCGCGCGTCTTGTGAACCGCCCCTCGCCCGGCTAGGAAGGTCGAACTTCTAACGGGGCGACTCAATCCCCACCAGCCGGAGCATGCCATGTTCAAAGGGTCCATTCCCGCCCTGATCACGCCGTTCTCTGGCGGTGCCGTTGACTTCGGCATGCTTGACCGTCTGGTCGAATGGCACATCGAACAGGGCAGTCACGGCCTGGTTCCCGTCGGCACCACGGGCGAAAGCCCGACCCTTAGTCATGCCGAACACGGTGCGGTCGTCGAGGCGGTCGTGAAGGCAGCAGCGGGCCGGATCCCCGTCATCGCCGGTGCCGGATCAAACAACACCGCCGAAGGGATCGACCTGATCCGCCATGCCCAAATGGTGGGAGCCGATGGCGCATTGGTTGTGACGCCATATTACAACAAACCGACCCAGGCCGGGCTGGTGGCGCATTACACCGCGCTGCATGACTGCTGCGATCTGCCGATTATCATCTACAACATCCCGGGTCGGTCAGTAGTAGACATGTCGCCCGAGACGATGGGCGCCCTTTCACGGCTGCCGCGCATTGTCGGCGTCAAGGATGCCACCGGCAAGATCGAGCGTGTCAGCCAGCAGCGCATCACATGCGGCCCTGATTTCATCCAGCTTTCGGGCGAGGATGCGACTGCACTCGGCTTCAACGCGCATGGCGGTACCGGCTGTATTTCGGTCACTGCGAATGTAGCACCCAAACTTTGCGCAGAGTTTCAGACAGCCACCTTGCGCGGCGATTTCGCGGGCGCCCTGGCCCTGCAAGACCGCCTGATGCCCCTGCACGAGGCGATCTTTATCGAACCCGGCCTTGCAGGCGCGAAATACGGCCTGTCCTTGCTGGGCATGGGTAACGAAGAGGTGCGCCTGCCATTGGTCAAGCTGACCGAACCGACCAAAGAGCGTATCGCGGCGGCCATGCGCCACGCGGGGTTGCTGAACTGACGCCAGCGCAGAATCTTCGCGGAAGTCTGTTCATGGTTGCGGCGATGGCCGGGTTTGCCATCGAAGACGGCTTTCTGAAAGCGTCTGCCCGGGAAATGCCGCTGGGTCAGGTTCTGATCCTTGTCGGGCTTGCCGGGATGACGGCTTTTGGCCTGCAAGCCCGCGCTGCTGGCCAACCGGCATTTCCGCGCGCGCTGTTCAGCCGGGGCATGGCCATCCGGTCGGGGTTCGAGTTGACGGGGCGGCTGTTTTACTCGCTCGCCGTTGCGCTCACTCCGATTTCGGTCGCATCGGCCATCCTGCAAGCCACGCCTCTGGTGGTCGTGCTTGGGGCTGCGCTGATCTTTGGCGAAAAGGTCGGACTTGCGCGCTGGCTTGCGGTGGTGGCCGGGTTTGCCGGCGTGCTGATGATCCTGCGTCCCGGCCTTGACGGGTTCGATGCGATGTCGCTGCTGGCGCTTGTCGGGATGCTGGGCTTTGCGGGGCGCGATCTGGCGACCCGCGCTGCGCCGCGCACGCTGTCGAACGCACAGCTTGGGGTGGCGGGCTTTGCCGTCCTTGGCCTGTCCGGTGCTGTCTTGCTAGCGGTGTCTGGGGGTGCCAGCCTGCCGTCGCTGCGCGCCCTGCTGCTGACCGCCGCCACCGCGATCTTTGCCGTAACGGCCTATGGCGCCCTGACGTCTGCGATGCGAACCGGCGAAGTGTCCGTCGTGACGCCGTTCCGGTACACGCGACTTGTCTTTGCGTTGATCCTTGGGGTTGTGGTCTATGCGGAACGCCCCGATGCGATGACCCTGCTGGGATCCACCGTGATTGTTGCGAGCGGGGTTTTCGCGCTGACCCGCCGCCGCACGTGATCAGACAGGCGGCGCGCCGAATCGCCTGACAGATTGTTGCTTAACAGACCGTTTATCCCTGACCCGTACCGGCCTTGGACCCATCAAATCGGGTTGATCGTTTCCAAATCGTCACCAATGCCATCGCCGGGCCGTTTCTTGGTCGAAAAAATGGCAAAATCTGGGTGCTTGTTGGGCAGAAGGTCAACTGACCGCCACACAAGTTAACAGGAAGGACTACCCCATGTTCATGCAAGATCTTACCCGCTTTGCCCATTCTGTCGTTGCTGCCGAACTGCTGATCCAACCCGTTGTCAGCGGAATTCTTGCAGGCACGCTGGTGGAAAGGGCCGATGGTTGGTGCCGAGTGGAAACTCTGCGGATGGGCGACCTTGTGCAATCCCTGGACGGCGGGCTGGTGCGCGTGCTCGCGGTGGACCGACGCACACTGCGCCCAGAGATGGGCCAAGCGGTGGTGGCGGTGCCCGGCGGCGCCTTCGATGCTTGCAGCTATCTGCAACTGCTGCCGGGCCAGCATGTCTTGGTCGACACGCTGAACGATGCAGAACTGCCTGATGACGCGTTCGCCCTGGTCCCCGCTTTGGCGCTTGAAGGGCAATCGGGCTGCAACCGGCGCTATGCATTGCGCGAAATAGAGGTGATCACGCCGATGTTCGCACAGGAAGAAATCCTGTGGGCAAACTCCGGCCTGATGATCCACTGCCCAGGCATCGCCGAGGGCGCAGGCCGACGCCCGGACAGTGATTTCTTTCCGCGGCTGAACATGGTCAGTGCCCGCGCCTTGCTAACCCGCCGTGCAGCTTTGTTGGCGGCGTGATCCTTGTCACGACGGCCCGGGCAGGTCAGGTGCGTCTGCGCTTGCCCTCGACCTGCCCAAGCCGGATCTGGCGCAGCGCCTCGATCAACAGTGCGGTCAAAAGCCCGAAGTTCAAGAACCCGTTGGCCGCAGCCATACCTGCCAGCAGCCGCCAATCCTGCGGCAGCAGCACATCCCCCAAACCAAGCGTCGTATAGACCACCAGCGCGAAGTACACCGACTCCTCCAGCGTCTTGAACGCCCCTAAACCCAGAAGGGCCGAAGCCCACACCCAGACCCCGGCCGTGATCACCCCCAGCACCCACAACGACACCCCCGCCAGCAAGAGCACAAGCTTTGGCCAGTGTGGCTCTTGCAGCAGCCAGTTGTGGCCGCGCTGAAACGCCACTTCCAGGACCATCGCCGCCAGTGCGGAAATCAGAATGTTCGTCAGCAGCAATGCCGTGCCAACCGCGATTTGAAGCAGCATCTGTGTCTCCCATTTTTCCCAGATTACCGGGACCAGCGCGGCGGCGCCCTGTTTCAGATCAAGACCACATGTATGGACTTCGCCAGCGCCAGTGCCTATTTCGTTGCGATCATGATCAAACTATCCGACCCCAATTCCAAACTCATCGCCGAAAACCGCCGCGCGCGGTTTGACTATGCCATCGAAAGCGATCTTGAAGCCGGGATCATGCTGATGGGCTCTGAGGTTAAGTCGCTCCGCCAGGGCGGCTCCAATTTGGGCGAATCCTATGCGTCGGTCGAAGGTGGCGAGTTGTGGCTGATCAATGGCTACATCGCCCCCTATGTGCAGGCAAAGCAGTTTGGCCACGAAGAGCGCAGGCGGCGCAAACTGTTGGTATCGGCCAAGGAATTGTCGCGGCTGTGGAATGCTGTGGGGCGCGAAGGCATGACTCTGGTGCCGTTGAAAATGTATTTCAATGAGCGCGGGATGGTCAAGGTCAAGATTGGCGTCGCCAAGGGCAAGAAGTTGGCGGACAAGCGCGAAACGAGTGCGAAACGAGACTGGGACCGCCAGAAAGCACGCATCATGAAGGAAGGCCACCGCAGCTGACGCCTGACCCGCCGTGAGAAATGCGTGCATTTGTTGCCCAATGGTTAACAATTCGTGATAGGTCGCCTTGTCCGGCGCGAAATCTTCGCGGCGGGATGCGGTGGGCCCGAACGCGGAAATTCGCGCGGGCAAAACGAGGGAAAGGTGTCAACATGTTGGAAATCATCATTCAATTGATCGCTGGGGCTGCGGGCGGCAACGCCCTTGGTGCTGTAGCAAAGAACCTGAGCCTTGGCACGGCGGGCAACTCGATTGCCGGCGCGCTGGGTGGCGGGCTGGGCGGGCAACTGCTTGGAATGCTGGGTGGGGCCGGTGTCGGCGCTGCCGCAGCAGGCGGGGCCGCTGCGGGCGGACTGGACATCGGCTCGATCATCCAGGCGCTTGTCTCGGGTGGCGCAGGCGGTGGCGTGTTGATGGCGGTGGTCAGTGTCGTCAAAGGCATGATGGCCAAGAAATAATATTGCGCGCGGGCACAGCAAACTGTGCCCGCACGGCTTTGGCGGTCTTGCCAGCAGGGGCTGCTCCGGTCTATCGGAGGCTATCCCCTGCAGGAGCAGCACCATGACCCCGGATGACCCCAAAACGCTGGTTTCCACCGACTGGCTGGCCGCGCATCTGCGAGACCCAGACCTGCGGGTGCTGGACGCATCGTGGTACATGCCGGGCAGCGGGCGAGACGCGAAAGCGGAATTCGCAGCAGCCCATATCCCTGGCACGCGGTTTTTTGACATCGACGAGATCGCGGATCATCGCAGCGCCCTGCCCCACACCGCACCGCCAGCCGAGAAATTCATCAGCAGGATGCGCGCGATGGGCGTGGGCGACGGACATCAGGTTGTGGTCTATGACGGCAGCGGGATTTTCAGCGCGGCGCGCGTCTGGTGGACCTTTCGCCTGATGGGCAAGTTCGACATCGCCGTGCTGGACGGCGGTTTGCCAAAATGGCGGGCCGAAGGGCGCGAGATCGAGGATATGCCACAGGTCCCACGCGACCGCCACATCACCGTCAGCCGCCAGAACCACCTGATCAAGGATGTGACGCAAGTGGCCCATGCCAGCAAGCTGGGCCTGGTCGAGGTGATCGACGCGAGGTCCGAAGCCCGATTTCGCGGTGATGTCGCCGAACCGCGGCCCGGTTTGCGATCGGGCCATATCCCGGGATCAAAGAATGTACCCTATGGATCGGTGCTGAATGAAGACGGGACGATGCGGGATGGGGCTGCCTTGCGCGCCGTATTCGAAACGGCTGGGATCGATCTGAAGAAACCCGCAATCACCACCTGCGGGTCGGGGATCACGGCTGCGGTGTTGTCTTTGGCGCTAGAGAGGGTGGGGCATCGCAGCCACGCGCTTTATGACGGGTCCTGGGCGGAGTGGGGAATGTATGATGATCTGCCGGTTGCAAAAGGCTGACGGTGGGTTGTGGGGCTGAGGCCGGGGGGCTTCACACCCCCCGGAACCCCCCGTGGGATATTCATGAACAGATGATGGGCAGGGCTTTCGACCCTTGGCTCGAATACCAGGAGACAGCATGCTGGATGCGCTGAAGCCGCAAGTACAGGACAAGATATTGATCTTGATGCAGATGTACAGCGAGGATCCGCGTGCGGGGAAGATCGATCTTGGAGTGGGAGTGTACAAGGATTCCAGCGGGCTGACGCCGGTGATGCGGGCGGTCAAAGCGGCAGAGCGGCGTTTGTGGGAGGTCGAGACGACCAAGACCTATACCGGGCTTGCGGGTGATCCGGCTTTCGGCGCGGCGATGGTGCGGTTGATCCTGGGGGCGGATGTGCCAGCGGCGGCGGTGGCGACGCCGGGTGGCACTGGAGCGATCCGGCAGGGGTTCGAGTTGATCAAGATGGCGGCACCGGGTGCGGTGGTCTGGCTGCCCGACCCGACCTGGCCGAACCATCCGTCGATCTTGTCCTATCTGGGGATGAAGACTGCCGCGTATCGGTACTTCGATGCGGCAACCGGCGCGCTGGACGTGGCAGGGATGCTGGAGGATCTGGGGCGCGTGGCACCCGGCGATGTGGTGTTGCTGCATGGCTGCTGTCACAATCCGACCGGTGCCAATCCGTCGGCAGAAAACTGGGCGGCGATGGCGGATGTGATGGCGGCGCGCGGGGCGGTTCCGTTTGTCGATCTGGCCTATCAGGGCTTTGGCGACGGGCTGGAGGCGGATGCCGCCGCGACCCGAATGATCGCCACACGGTTCCCCGAGGTACTGATCGCCGCCAGTTGTTCCAAGAACTTCGGGATTTACCGCGAACGGGCGGGGGTTCTGATCGCGCTTGGCGGGGATCTGGGCATCACGCAGGGCAATCTGGCCTATCTGAACCGGCAGAACTTCAGCTTTCCGCCGGACCATGGCGCGCGGCTGGTGACGATGATCCTGGCCGATGACGCGTTGCGCAACGACTGGATGGCGGAGTTGGAAGAGGTGCGGTTGAACATGCTGACCCTGCGGCAGTGTCTGGCGGATGCGCTGTGCCAGGCCACCAATTCCGACCGGTTCGATTTCGTGGCGGCACATCGCGGCATGTTTAGCCGCCTTGGGTTGACCGAGGCGCAGGTGGCGCGTTTGCGCGAAGAAAACGGCATCTACATGGTGGGCGACAGTCGCATCAACATCGCCGGTCTGAACGCCGCCAGCATTCCCGTGCTGGCGGCGGCGATTGCGGGTGTGATTTGACGGTCAGGTCAGGCGTTTGAGGAAGACGATCTTGTCTTCGCCGGCCTGATAGAACTCGGGGATGTGGGCCACTTCGGTGTAACCGTTGCGCTGGTAAAACGCCCGTGTCGGCGCAAAGTCCGGCAGGCCCGAGGTTTCGACGATCAGCAGCCGTTGCTTGCGCTGGATCAGCAAGGCCTCGACATGGGCAAGCAGAGCCGTGCCGTGGCCCCTGCCCTGCGCTTGCGGATGAACTGCGATCAACAGCAGGTTCCAGACCGCATCCGCCATTCGTTCCGGGGCGCAGTAAGCCACGGCCTGCGGACCGGCCAGATGCCCGGTCAGCCAGATGTCGGGGCCGTCGGGGTCTGCCAGAAGGGCGGCTGTCATCTCGTCCAGCAGGTCGGACGGGAACAGGTCGTTGGCGTCGATCACGGCCTTGATCGGGGCAAGGTCGGTTTGGACAAGCGGGCGAATGTGCATGATAACTCCGGTCACTGGTTGTCGAACTGCGCGCGCACGGTGATGCGGCCCAGATAGGTGATGCGGTAGGGTTGCCCACCCGCAGAGGCGATCAGCCCCCGGGCACGCAGGCGGTTGAACAGTGGCAGGGTGCAGTCCGTCAGGACCGCGCCGTCACGGGTCAGGCACATAACCTGGGCGATCTTGCGCCGGTCGTCGCGCAGATGGCGGATGTGACCACCCTGCGCCAGCACGTGCAGCACGCGCTGTTCGAGTTTCGAGATGTTCATAGAGGAAAGTCCGAGATTGCAGTCAAGCTGACAGGCGCGGATCAATGCCCGCACCGCTCATGTCACCCGACGGGTGACCTCAGCCGTGGATTGCACTCTCTGACATATCGGCTCCTGTCAGGGCGCCCTGCCCCCGGAACCTTTGGATATCACACCGAACGCGCCAGGCAACTCACTTTTGCCGCACCCAAAGAAAACGGCCCGCAGGGGGAGGACCCGCGAGCCGTTCCAGTTTGCGCCGCGCGAGGAGGGGAGGACGCGCGCGGCGGAGCAGCGGGCCGGAGGGGAGGAGTTCCCCGACCCGCAACCTTTCACATGTTGTAGGCGCGCTCGCCGTGTTCTGCGAGGTCGAGACCTTCACGCTCGATGTCTTCCTTGACGCGCAGGCCAATCACCAGATCGACAAGCTTGTAAAGGATGAACGACCCGATGCCCGAGAACAGCATGGTGAAGGCCACCGCCTTGGCCTGCGCCGTGAACATGAAGGCGAAGTCATAGGCCGCGACCTGCAATGTGCCGGGGACCGACACATAGTCGGGGACGCCAGCCCCACCCAGCGCAGGATTGACCAGAATGCCGGTGCCCAAGGCGCCGATGATCCCCGCCAGACCGTGGATGCCGAACACATCCAGACTGTCGTCCATCTTCAGCGCGTTCTTGGCATAGGCCACGAACAGGAAACACGCCACCCCGGCCACAAGTCCCAGCACGATCGACCCCATTGGTCCGGCGAAGCCTGCGGCGGGAGTCACCGCAACCAGACCGGCCACCACGCCCGAGACAAGCCCCAACAGCGACGGCTTGCCCTTCAGCAGCCATTCGGCGAACATCCACGCCACACCCGCCGCAGCGGTCGCGACAAAGGTGTTGAGGATGGCCAGCGAGGTGATCGCGTTCGACTCGAAGTTGGACCCGGCGTTGAAGCCGAACCAACCCACCCACAGCAATGCTGCACCGACCATGGTCATGGTCAGCGAATGGGGGGCCATCTGGTCTCGCCCGTAGCCCACGCGCTTGCCCAGCACCAAACAGCCGACCAGCCCCGCGATCCCAGCGTTGATATGCACCACGGTGCCGCCCGCAAAGTCGAGCGCGCCCATGTTCCAGATCAGCCCGTTGGCCGCCAGATTGGCCGCCGCAACCTCTGCCCCGGCGGTATCGCCCGCAGCTTCGGCAATCAGTTTCAGCGTCTGCTGTTCGGCCAGGAAATCCGGGCCGCCCCACCACCAGACCATATGCGCCATCGGGAAGTAGATGAACGTGACCCACAGCACGATAAACACCATCAGCGCGCTGAACTTGATCCGCTCTGCAAAGGCGCCGACGATCAGGGCGGGGGTGATGCAGGCGAAGGTCATCTGGAAGGCGATGAAGGTCAGTTCCGGCAGCCAGACCCCGTTGCTGAACGTGGGTACCAGCGTGGTGGCATCGACGCCCGCAAGGAACATCTTCGACAGGCCGCCCACGTAAAGGTCCATCGACCCGCCATACGAGAAGGCCATCGAATAGCCGTAGGTCACCCAGATCAGGCATACGACTGCGACGATCGCAAACACCTGCGTCAGCACCGACAACATGTTCTTGGTGCGCACAAGCCCGCCATAGAACAGCGCCAGCCCCGGCACGGTCATCAGCAGAACGAGAACGGTAGAGATCGACATCCAGGCCACGTCGCCCTTGTCGACTGCCTTTTCGTAGACATAGGGCACCAGTGCTGCAACCTCGGTCGTTGCGGTGGCAGTGGCCTCTTGTGCCCAGACCGGCATGGACGAAAAGGCCCAAGCCCCCAGTGCAGCCGTTCCGGATCTTTCAATCAGTTTGCTCATTTCCTTGGTCCCCTTCCTCGCGGCTTACAGCGCGTCATCATCGGTTTCGCCGGTGCGAACACGCATTGCATGCTCTACGTCCAGCACGAAAATCTTGCCGTCACCGATCTTGTCGGTCTTGGCCGTCTTGGCGATCGTGGCGACCACAGAGTCGGCCAACCCATCGGAGACGACAATTTCGAGCCGGACTTTCGGAACAAAGTTCACGGCGTATTCGGCGCCGCGATAGATTTCGGTGTGCCCGGACTGCCCGCCAAACCCTTTTATTTCCGTCACCATCATTCCGCGAACGCCGATTTCGGTCAGCGCTTCGCGCACCTCTTCCAGCTTGAACGGCTTGATGGCTGCTATGATCAGTTTCACGATGCACCCCTTTCCAGACAGAGGCCGTCAGTCAGGCCTTGGCGGCATCAGGCGGGACTTTGCTGCAGATGCACAAGTTTGCGACGCCAGCATGACCGCCCCGAACAGCGCAACGCCACCTAAAGCCCCACTATTTGGGCAAATGTCTGTTTTTTGGGCGATTTGGAGACTCGAATCGATGCGAGCGTGGCTCCACATTCGGTGCGCGCCTTGATAGACTCTGCGCGAGAACGCGTAACGGGCGGGTGCGGGCAGGTATGGCAACTTCTGGCAAAGGCCGCGGGCCGATCGTGGCGGACAAGCGCTATGGCGCAGCGCGCACGACATCCGCCGCGACCAAACCCGCCGCAAAGCAGACGCGCCGCCGCAAACCGACCCAGCGCCGCAAACGTGGCTTGATCGCGGAACTGCTGCATCTGGTGTGGCGTGTGATTTGGGGCGCTACATGGCGGCTGGGCGCCGTTGGCGCGATGATCCTTGGCGGAGTCGTGTTTTACTTTCATGCACAACTGCCCCCTGTCACGAGCCTGCTTGATGCCCGGTCACGCGGGTCAGTCACCATGCTGGACAGGGACGCATCGGTTTATGCCTGGCGTGGCGAAACATTTGGTGGGCAGATCACGTCCGACACGGTTTCAAAGGATTTGCTCAACGCGGTGCTGGCGACCGAAGACAAGCGGTTTTACCGACATTTCGGCATCAGCCCGCGCGGCATCGCATCGGCCATCCGCATCAACCTGTCCGAAGGCCGCGGACCGCTGGAAGGCAACGGCGGGTCCACCATCACGCAGCAAGTCGCAAAACTGTTGTGTCTTGGTGTGCTTTACGACGCAAAGCAGTGGAAATCCGAAGCGGCCTTTGAAGAGGATTGTCGATCTGGCGGCGTCTGGCGCAAGCTGAAGGAAATCCCCTATGCCATGGCGATGGAGGCGAAATACTCCAAGGCCGAGATTCTGACGATCTATTTCAATCGCGCGTATCTGGGTGCGGGCGCGCGCGGGTTCGAAGCGGCGGCGCAGCGCTATTTCGGCAAGTCGGCCAATCAGGTTGGCCCGGCAGAGGGCGCGATGCTGGCAGGATTGTTGAAGGCGCCCTCGCGCTATGCCCCCACCAACAACCTGCAACGTGCGCAGGGTCGGGCAGCGGTGATCATCGGCCTCATGCAGGATCAGGGTTATCTGTCAGCCGAACAGGCAGCAGAAGCCCGCGCAAACCCCGCGCAACTGTCCGATGCCGCAGCGCGCAACGCAGGCGGCGCTTTTGCCGACTGGGTGATGGAAACGGCGCCTGCGTTTCTGACCTCGGAAACCACCGAAGACGTGATCATTCGCACCACGCTGGATCAACGGATGCAAAAGGCCTCGGAAGAGGCGCTCGCCTATGTGTTTGACACCAAGGTCAAGGCCGGATCAGAGGCGCAGGCGGCAATCGTCGTGATGAGCGCCGATGGCGCTGTACGCGCGATGGTGGGCGGGCGCAACATCGTGGCCGCAGGGTCGTTCAACCGCGCAACACAGGCCCTGCGCCAGACCGGATCATCGTTCAAGCCGTTCGTTTATGCCGCGGCGCTTGATCTGGGATGGAGCGGGTCCGACTTTGTTCAAGATGATCCCCTGACCCTGAACATCCCCGGATCCGGTCCCTGGAGCCCTGAAAACTATGATCGCGAATTCAAGGGTATGGTCACGCTGACCCAAGCGTTGGCAGAAAGCCGCAACATCCCGGCGGTGCGGATATCCGAGGCGGTCGGGCGCGATCTTGTCCGCAAGGTCGCCGAACAGTTCGGCATCGAAAGCGATCTTGCTGCCGGACCCGCGCTTGCGCTTGGGGCTTCGGAATCGACGCTGCTTGAAATGACCGGGGCCTATGCCGGAATTCTGAACGGCGGGTCTTCGGTGACGCCCTATGGTCTGGTCGAGTTGCGCCTGCAAGGCGAAGACACCCCGATGATCGGCGCGGGAGGGGGCATCGGCGAACGGGTGATTTCGGAACGTGCGGCGCGCGAGCTGACTTACATGATGTCACAGGTTCTGGAGGCGGGGACAGGGGGGCGGGCGCGGCTGGACGGGCGCCCGGCGGCGGGCAAGACCGGCACGACATCGGCGGCGCGGGATGCGTGGTTCATCGGGTTTACGGCGGATTATGTGGTCGGCGTCTGGATGGGCTATGACGACAACCGCCCGCTGACCGGTGTCACCGGCGGCGGGTTGCCCGCGGAAATCTGGCATGAGGTGATGGTGCGGATCAGCAATGGCGTGCCTGTCAGCGATCTTCCGATGATCGTGCCGAACTACCGTGCCCCGCCGGTGACCGCGCCGTCAAGGCTGGGCGCGGCTTCTGACAATGTGGCCGGGCCGCCCTTGCTGCGCGACGGAGATGCAGCGCCACGCCGCGTCGATCCGATCGAAGCCTTGTTGCGCGACCTGTTGGGGCGGTAGGGTTCTTTTTCCTGAGAAGCGATGAGGAAGAGGGGGGGGGGGGGGGCCCCCCCCCCCCCCCCCCAGGGTGGCCACAAAAA
>JANNPZ010000055.1:0-6056 GCA_031400505.1 Paracoccaceae bacterium
CCACATCCGCCAGACCAGTCCGTCCAACCAGCCTCGGCCGCTCCCTACATTGGGTGTCTGCCCAAATCGCAGGTCTACCTCGCTAGAGAGCACGCTGCGCCCACCCATCCCGAAAACGGCGTTCATCATCCGTGCGTCACGCATTCTGCTGTCATCTTTCATATTTTCCTCCATGTCCGATGCAGATAGATTGCGCGCCCACCGGCCTTGATGTCGTGAAACCCCGGTCAAGTTTGCATTGGCGTTTTCCTCAAACCGGGGTCAAGGCGGGCCCGTCAGACCTTGACAGGACTTGTCAGACACCCTCGGCAGTGAGAGTCTGACTGGGACCTTGCTGGAAACTCCGATGCCCGACATCTATCGATTTCATGGCTTCACCCTTGATACTGCGGCCGGAGCGCTGATCGGTCCGCTGGGAGCGGTGGCGCTTCGGCCCAAAGCGCTGGCGCTGCTTGAGTTGTTCGTGCGCGGGGCCGGGCGCGCACTTGGAAAAGACGAAATTCTGCACGCGGTCTGGGCCGGGGTCACGGTGACCGACGAGACCTTGACCCAGACCGTTCACAACTGCGCCGGGCCTTGGGCGATGATGCTCAGTCACTGATCCGCACCGTCCCGAGGCGGGGCTACCTCTTTCCGCGGGAAGCACTCGTATCCGTTCCGCGTCGGGGTTGTCTGCTGGCGGTCCTCCCGTTCGAGAACCTGTCATCTGATCCTGAACAGCACTTCTTCGCAGCCGGCTTGCAGCTTGATCTGGAAGCGGCCCTCGGCCTTGTCAGTGGTCTTGACCTGCGTGCTGATCCCGCCGTTGCCGATTTCCACCTGTCCGGCGGGGTCCGCGCCGCGTCCGGTTCCATCCGCGTGACGGCCCGGCTTTCTGCAGCAGAGGGGGGCCGACAGCTCTGGAACGGCAGGTTCGACGGTCGTGCCGATGATATCTTTTCCTTTCAGGACGAAATCACCCGGAAGGTCGCGGTTGCCATGCAGGTCGAACTGACCAAGGGCGACTCCGCGCGGCTGTGGGACGGCCAGACGTCCAGCCTTTCGGCATGGGAGCGGTATGTCGAGGCCCACGGGTTCTATCTGCGTTGGACCGAAGCCGACAACAGTCGCGCCCGCGATCTGCTGCGTGAGGCATTGGAAATCGACCCGGACTACACTGCCGCAAAAGTCATGCTGGCGAAAACCTGGTGGTACGATGGGAGGTTCTACACGCGGGGAGCCGATCGCCTCCACGCCATCGCCGAGACCGAACGGATCGTTAACGAGGTCTTGGCGCGGCGGCCCGATGCCGCGAATGCGCTGATGACGCTGGGTGGGGCGGCCTGGCTGCGTGACGCCCACGACGAGGCGATCGCGCACTGCCGCCGGGCGTGTGAACTCAGCCCCAGCGACGCCTGGGTGCTCGGCTTTGGCGGCATGATCCATATTTTTTCGGGTGAGCTTGCCGAAGCGCAAAGTTTGCTCGTGCGCGCGGCGAGCTTGTCACCGCAGACATTTGCCTGGGTCGACTACCATATCGCCCATGCGCAGGCGTGGATCGGCGAGCATGAAGGCGCCCTGCCAAGGATCAACAGTTACATTGCCGTCACGCCGCAGGACCCTTGGGGTCAAATGATGTTGGCGGTGGTTCACAGCTTTGCGGGACGGACCGGCGATGCCCACCTCGCCGTCGCCGAGGCCCTGCGTCGGCAGGCGGACATGAACATGGAAAAGTTCCAGCGCTCGCATCGATACCGCGACCCCGCGCGGCTGGAGAAGGTGACCGCCATGTTGTATTCAGCCGGTCTGCCTGCATGAGGTGCTGATCCAAGTGGGGACTGGATTCGGGGTCGGCCGTCGCTGCGCCGGGTTTTAACGTCCGTTTCTGGAAAACCCCATTGCAGCACTCGTTTGACTTTGATTGACCGCAAAAGGCCGACCTAGTCGATGACCGAACCTACCACGAATCGGGCGGGTTGCGGCCTTTCATCCTGTTTGACGGTAGTCGCGATAAGGGCCGTTCTTTATATGTAACAGGACTGCGGGCGAACCTACTGGTGGATGCCGCTCGGTTTGCGAGGAATTACTTGGGGGCTGTCGCGCTAAGCCGTCGCGCGGACCAGCCGCAAGACGGAAACTGCCTGCTCGCGGCCCTTCACATGTTGATCGCCAATCGGCTCGAAAACAAAAGCGTCGCCAACGGCATCTGCCACGTCACCGCTGACAAGAATTGTGGCAGGCCTGCCCTCGGTATGCGCCCCGGCAAGTGCCTCGATCCTGGCACAGACATTGACCGTATCGCCGATCGCCGTGTAGTTCATCCGGGTCTGGGCCCCGATATTTCCAACCGTCAGCGGGCCGGAGTGCAGGCCGATCTTGATGCGCAACGATTGCCCGTCAGACTGTTCGGAAAGTGCCGTCACAGCCTCTGCGATGGCAAGTGCCGCGCGGCACGCACGGGCGGCGTGATCTGGCACCGGGTCCGGCGCACCCCAGAACGCCATGGCAGCATCCCCGATGAATTTGTCCAGCGTTCCTTCTTCGGCCTCGACCATTCCGTTGATGATCTCAAAATGCGTGTTCAGCAGAGCGACGATTTCTGCTGGCGGCAGCACCTCTGACAGGGCCGTGAACCCCACCACATCGGTGAACATCACGGTCAGGTTCGCTGCCTGAGCGTCGCGCGCCGGGCCTGCTGTCTCGTCCATCAGCCTGCGCACAAGGCGCCGCGGCACGTAGGCCTGAAACCAACGCAAACCCTGCACCATGCGGTTAAATGATCTCGCCTGTTCGTCCAACTCCCTGATAAGCGAGCCCTTCAAGGGCACTATCGAGTCCAGTTCCAGCCTTTCGATCTTTTCCGCCGCCGCAGACAGCGCACGGATCGGGCGGGCAATTCGGCGGGCCAAGAAGAGTGACGCCGCCAGCGAGACGACGAGCATTCCAAGACCAATGACAATCGATCCCATCAGACGCCTGAATTGCCCATTGATCGATTCGATGGGCACATAGGCGCCGATCCGCCATGGCACTGGACCGAAGGCGGTGCTGGATCGCGACAGAATGGCACTGGCGCCGTCGCTGGCTGCTGACTGACGGACATCCAACCCAATTTGCGCGTTGGATCGCAACACTTTCAGCTCGGAAAACGCCGCCAACACCGGGTCACCGATCTCGTTGATTGCGAGCAATGGATTTTGCGGAGTCAACAAAGCGGAATAGCGTGGATCAAGCAAGGCCGGATGCGCCAGGACTTTGTCGTCTCCAAACAGGATGAAGGGCGTCAGATCGTCGATTGCCAGATCGCCGACAAGGCTCGACAATGACGAAAGGGAGATGCCGGTGGCCACCACGCCGACGATTTTGCCGTCCCGGGTCAAAGGCAGCCGCAGATCGACAAAGGTCTGCTGGTCGAAAAAGATCGGCCGCCCCCAGCGCATCTCGTCATTGTCCGCGAACTCGGCGGCGATCACATCGAATTGCTCACGCGTCAAGCCTGGCACGTCACGTTCGGTAATGTTGCCGCCAGCGGTGCGCCTGACCCACAATTCGTCGACCGCCGGTTGCCAGATCACAACCCCGCCCAGTTGCGGTGCAGAAGCGAGTGCGCCGCTCATCGTTGCGGCCAGACGGTTTCGATCCGCAAGGTCGAGCGTTCCATCAGCGACCCGTTTGGCAATGTCGCGGACCAGGTTCCGGGCTGGGGCCAGATTATCTGCCACACCACGCTCGATGGCGGCAACGGTCAGTTCGGCGCGTTTCTGGGTGAGTTCGAGCGTGTTCTTGAAGCTTGCACTGGCCGAGATCAGCAATACCGAGCCGACCGCAATGCCGATCAGTCCACCCAGGGCCGTCATCAGGACGATGGTAATCGGATAGCGCAAGATTGACCCCACCCGATCCTGAAATGACCTTCTCCGCACGCTACATGAATTGTCCGTTTGGTCAAGTTGTGGCGCGGTGGCAAGCCATGCTCGCCTGCTATCGAACCGATACCATTGTGCTGTCAGACCGACGCGGACCAGGCTCAGTTTTTCTGGAACTAAGACCTGTTGGGCTGCGCGAAGACCGCGCCACTCTGCCAGAACGGCGTCGCGGGTCTGGTTGAAGGTGTCAAGGCCCTGGAGATGGGGCTCCGTCGAAAAATGGTTGTGGACCGAGGCGTGAACGGAGGCAAACACCTGCAATGTCCGCGTCCGCCAGAACCGCAAGATTGCGCCCGCCCGTTGTCGGAACGGCAGATGCGAGTTCTTTGCCCGGTTGCTGAGCCAGCGCCCCATCTCGCGGTCGTCTTGGGGCTTAGGTCCTTCAGGGCCGCACCATAGGACTGCAGCCTGTTGGTCACCATGTTTTCCGGCCGGCCATGCCGTTTCATCGATTTCTTGAGGAATTTCGGCACTGCCTTGCAGTCTCGAGTCTACGTCACGATGCTTTAGGAGACTGGTGCCGGGCGGATCGCTGCAACTGCCGAAGGACTGATAGCCTCAGGGCATCTGCAAGGTTAACGATGCCTCGACGCAACTATAGGCGGTGGCCCTTTTTGGAGTGTCGGCATTGGCGTCTGGAACGCTGCGACCAACAGGAATGGCCGTTAGCGAGAGCGCTGCAACGCAGAATCCCTTTGCGCCGGAATGACTGCTAATGGGATGTGTCGGCTGCTTCCCTCACCGTCGGGTTATCCTGAACCGGGATCATCCGATTCATTAGGAGAAGCAGCCATGTGTGCAAAGAAGACAGGAAGCCTTGAAGGCCTCGCGGTTGTCGGCATCGACATGGGCAAGGACACGTTTCATCTGGTCGGGTTCGACCGGGCAGGTCAATTGGTCATGCGGAAGCAGATCAAGCGGTTGGCACTGAATGCCACGTTTGAGCAACTCCCGCGTTGTATCGTCGGGATGGAGGCCTGCCTCAGTGCCCATTTTGTCAGCCGAACGCTGCGGGGCATGGGGTTCGCGCCGCGGATCATTCCGGCGATTTACGTGAAGCCGTTCAACAAGGGGCAGAAGAATGACTACAACGATGCCGAAGCCATCGCCGAAGCGTCCCTCCGTCCAAACCTGCGGACCGTTTCCGAGAAGGATCAGGACCAGCTCGATCTGCAGGCCCTGCATCGCGTCCGGGCGCGGCTGGTGTCGCGTCGTACGGCGACCATCAACCAGATCCGCGCCTTCCTGATCGAACAGGGGATCACGGTCCGCGCTGGCTTGCGGGCGCTGAAGAACTCCTTCGAGACGATCCTCGAACAGCGCCGCGACGAGATATCGCCCCGGATGCGCGGCATCCTGATCGGGCTCTATGGCGACTGGCTTTGGCTGGACCGCCGCATCGAAGACGTCTCCGAGGAGATCGCAGAGATCAGCCGGACCGAAGAGAACTGCGCCAACATCATGACCATCCCCGGCATCGGCCCGATGATCTCGACAGCGATGGTCGCCGCCGTCGGGAAAGGCGAGGCCTTCGACCGTGGCCGGGACTTCGCAGCCTGGGTCGGTCTCGTTCCACGCCAGTTCAGCACCGGTGGGCGCACGATCCTCGGGCGGATCACCAAGCGCGGCAGCGGATATCTGCGGATGCTTTTTGTTCAGGCGGCGAAGGTCATCATGATGCGCCCACACCGGTGGTCCGCCTTCAGCTTCGGTCCCTGGTTGACCGCGGCGGTAGCCCGCATGCCGCGCAACAAGGCTGCCGTTGCGCTGGCCAATAAGCTCGCCCGGACCGCCTGGAGCCTTTTGCGCCATGGCACCCGGTTCGACGCCTCAAGAGATATAGCCTTGGAAGTCATCCGACGACTTCCAAGGCTATCACGGAGTTCGCGAGAGAGAGGACAGCATGGAACGGAGACAATACGCCCCCAGAGTCTGACGGCCCTTAAGGTCATCATCGACCTTGCCGCTAATGAGACCAAAGGCGCGTGCGTAACCCCATCAAGGCCACGACCCGCGTGTCGAGCAACAGGCCGGATACATATGAGCGATTTCCGAAGTCGTGCCAAACTCTCAATTGCGAACAGCAGCCGACACATACATTGGGCCGAACACGTCGTTGCATTCGCAACGGTCGGAAAGCGGACAGATCCG
>JANNPZ010000027.1:0-1585 GCA_031400505.1 Paracoccaceae bacterium
CGTCACCCCCAATATGCAGGCTTACAAGGAGGAGATTTTCGGCCCCGTCCTGCAAATGGTCCGCGCGCCCGATTTCGAGACGGCCGTGCGGCTGCCCAGCGAGCATCAATATGGCAATGGCGTGGCCATCTTCACGCGCAATGGCCATGCCGCGCGCGAATTTGCAGCGCGGGTGAACGTCGGCATGGTCGGCATCAACGTGCCGATCCCGGTGCCGGTTGCCTATCACACGTTCGGCGGCTGGAAACGCAGCATGTTCGGGGACACCAACCAGCACGGCATGGAAGGCGTGAAGTTCTGGACCAAGGTCAAGACCATCACGCAGCGCTGGCCGGATGGCGGGGCCAAAGACCTTGGCGGTGAAGGCGCCAATGCCTTCGTCATTCCGACAATGGGGTGAGCTATGAAATATGACGATGCATCGTGGCACTACGGTGGAGAATTCCCTGATGGTTTGCCCGAAGAAGCAGGAGCAACACACATCGGGATGTTTGCCTCATGGGCACTAACAAGAGGGCTGGCGGGAGCAATCCACCATGAGGACTTTCCGGAAGCGCTGGAGAGTTTGAAGCAAAGACGGGAAACACCCGGAAGTTGGTTCTACAAGGCTTGCGATGGAAAGCTGATAGATGAGGATTTGAATGATGAGGGAAACCGCTTCGCTCAATTTTACTATGCAGAAGCGGATGGACAATTGATCATTAGGGCGGGCAGTTTCCTAGCTGACTATGAGGCCACCTTTCCAGAGTTTGATGATTTATACTCGGTAACCGACACATGGGAATCGTTTGACCGTTTAAGTCCAATTATAGACCGGCGCTTTCAAGAATGGCGAAATCTGACCCGTTTGGATTGATCGGCGGAATATCCCACTATCCGATTGAAATGGATCCACAATATGGCAATTATTGCATTTATCGGCCTTGGCAATATGGGCGGTGGGATGGCCGCGAACCTCGTCAAGGCCGGGCATTTCGTGCAAGCCTTCGATCGGGCTGGGGCAGCCCTGGCGGCTGCCAAGGCCAACGGCTGCGTTGTGTTCGGGACGGTGCGCGAGGCGGTGGCTGGCGTTGACGCGGTGGTATCGATGCTGCCTAACGGTGCCATCGTGGCGAGTGTATTCGAAGGCGATGTGATTGGTCATGCGCCCGTGTCGGCGCTGTTGCTCGACTGCTCGACGATCGATGTCGCGACGGCGCGAAAGGTCGGGGGGGATGCGACGGCGGCCGGCTATGCGATGGTCGATGCACCAGTGTCTGGTGGGATTGCCGCTGCGAACGCCGGAACGCTGACCTTCATGGTCGGGGGCAGCGACACAGCGTTTTCGCGGGCAGAGCCGATCTTGTCCGCGATGGGTAAGGCGGTCATCCATGCAGGGCAAAGCGGTGCGGGGCAGGCAGCAAAGATCTGCAACAACATGCTGCTCGGCGCGTCGATGATTGCGACCTGCGAGACGTTTGCCTTGGCCGAAAAACTTGGGCTCGACCTTCAGACTTTTTATGACATCGCGTCGAAAGCATCGGGGCAGAACTGGTCGATGACGAGCTATTGTCCCGTACCGGGCGTCGGGCCGACATCGCCTGCG
>JANNPZ010000036.1:0-23483 GCA_031400505.1 Paracoccaceae bacterium
GCGGCGGTGGCTTCGGGCGAAAGCGCCCCCCCACTCCGGCCCTCCCCCGTGCTTGTGGAATTGGCCGGGGGGGAGGGAGGCACGAGGCCGGGGATGTCGATCTCATCGAAACCCGTCAGGCCGGTTTCCAACGACGCAAGCGCCTTTTGCAGGGATTCGTGGATGGTGCGGCCGATGGCCATGACTTCGCCCACGGATTTCATGGCGGTGGTCAGGTGGGGTTCAGAGCCGGGGAACTTTTCAAAAGCGAACCTTGGGATCTTGGTGACCACATAATCGATGGAGGGTTCGAAGGAGGCCGGTGTCACTTTTGTGATATCGTTGTCCAATTCGTCGAGCGTGTAGCCGACGGCGAGTTTGGCGGCGATCTTGGCGATGGGGAAGCCCGTCGCCTTGGAGGCCAGCGCCGAGGAGCGGCTGACGCGGGGGTTCATCTCGATCACCACCATGCGCCCGTCAGCGGGGTTGATCGCCCATTGCACGTTGGAGCCGCCGGTTTCGACCCCGATTTCACGCAAGACGGCGATGGAGCCGTTGCGCATGATCTGGTATTCCTTGTCGGTCAGCGTGAGCGCCGGGGCGACGGTGATGCTGTCGCCGGTATGCACGCCCATCGGATCGACGTTTTCGATGGCGCAGACGATGATGGCGTTGTCGGCGGTGTCGCGGACCACCTCCATCTCGAATTCCTTCCAGCCGAGGAGGGATTCATCGACGAGGACCTGCGCGACCGGGCTGGCCTCTAGCCCCGAACGGACGATGGCCTCGTAGTCGTCGCGGTTGTAGGCGACGCCGCCGCCTGTGCCGCCAAGCGTGAAGGCGGGGCGGATGATGGCAGGCAGGCCCACAAATTCGATGGCGGCGACCGCCTCGGCCACGCCCGCACTGATGTCGTATTTGCCGTTCACTTTGGGGGCGGCGATGATGGTCGCCTTGGGGTTTTCCAGCCCGATGCGGTCCATCGCCTCGCGGAAGAGTTTGCGATCTTCTGCCATTTCTATGGCTTCACGCTTGGCCCCGATCAGTTCTACCTTGTACTTTTCCAATATTCCGAGGTCAGCGAGCGCAAGCGCAGTGTTCAGGCCGGTCTGGCCGCCCATTGTGGGCAACAGGGCATCGGGGCGTTCCTTTTCGATGATCAGGGCCACGACTTCGGGGGTGATCGGTTCGATATAGGTGGCATCCGCAAGGCCGGGGTCGGTCATGATGGTGGCGGGGTTCGAGTTGACGAGGATGACGCGGTAGCCTTCCTCGCGCAGCGCCTTGCAGGCCTGTGCCCCTGAATAGTCGAACTCGCAGGCCTGGCCGATGATGATGGGGCCTGCACCGATGATCATGATGGATTTGATGTCGGTTCTTTTCGGCATGGTCGGACCCCTCGCGCAAACTCGGCGGGTTATAGCCGGGGGGGGGCGGGGTGCAAGGCTTTTCCGGTGGGCTCATCGCGCCCTGACGGTCGCTCTTCGCGCGGCGCGAGGAGCGACTGGCAAGGAGCAATGAGCGGCGGGTTCACCGGGAGTTCACCGGGGGGCGGCGGCGCGCGTGAGGCGGTCGTTGATGGCGCGGCCGAGGTCGTGGTCGGGGATCGGGGCGACGGCGATGCGGCCTTGGGGTCCTGCGAGGGTGTCGGCGGCGCGCAGGGTTGCAAAGAGATTGGCTGCGGCTTCGGTGAGGTCGCCTGAAAGCGACAGGGTCAAGTGCCCCGCGATGGCGCCAAAACCGATGAGGATTTCGTTTGCGCGGGCTTTGGCAGCATTAAGCCGGAGGGGCGCATCCGGCGCATAATGCGAGGCGAGTTGACCAGGGGCGATCTGTGCGGTTGTCGCGATGTCTGCATGGTCAAGGGCTGCGGTGGGGCGGGCGACAGGGCCGATCAGGGGTTCGATCTGCTCGACCGGCAGGCCACCGGGACGCAGCAGTATCGGCGGATCAAGCGCCAGAATTGTGGATTCAAGGCCGACGGTGCATGGTCCCGCGTCGAGGATTGCCGCGATCCGGCCCGAGAGGCCGGCGGCGACATGCGCGGCGGCGGTGGGGGAAATCTTGCCCGAAGGGTTGGCCGAAGGGGCGGCGAGCGGGATGTTGGCTGCCACAAGCAACGCGCGGGCAACCGGGTGCGCGGGAATGCGGATCGCGACGGTTTGCAGGCCGGCGGTGGCAAGGGGGGAAAGCGTGCCGGGGTTCAGCGGCAGCACGAGCGTAAGCGGGCCGGGCCAGAAACGGTCGGCCAGCAGGCGTGCTGCGGGCGAGAAACGGGCATAGATCTGCGCCGAGGCGAGGTCGGGCACGTGGATGATCAGCGGATTGAAGTGCGGCCGGTTCTTGGCGGCAAAGATGCGCGCCACCGCGATGTCGCTGCGCGCGTCACCACCCAAGCCATAGACGGTTTCCGTCGGAAATGCGACGATCTGGCCATCGCGCAGCAACATGGCGGCGCGCGCGAGGCCGTCTGGCGTGGGCATGAGGTCTTCGGTCATGATTTTGACGCAGCGTTGGGGTTGAGGATCCAGCCGGTTGGGCTAGGCTGCGCTGCTAGCAGGGTGGGACAAATTTGCCAAGTCGCCGCTCTTTGTCGCCATCAGGCCGGATTTTGAAGGAGGTCGCCATGCCCTATACCGCCCCGTTGCCCGAGTTTCGGTTCCTGCTGGACCATGTCGTGGGCTTTGGCCAGGTCGCAGCGACCGACCGCTTTGCCGATGCGTCGCAGGACACTGTCGAGGCCATTCTGGTCGAAGCGGGGCGGTTGAGCACCGAGGTCCTGGCCCCCTTGCAGCGGTCGGGCGACAAGACCCCTGCACGGTTGGAAAACGGAGTGGTTCGGACCTCGCCGGGTTTTGCCGACGGGTACCGTGCGATCGTTGATGGCGGCTGGGTCGGGATTTCGGCCGATCCGGCGCAGGGTGGATTGGGTTTGCCGATCAGTTTGGCGAGTTGCGTGAACGACATGATGGCCTCGGCCTGTTTGGCGCTGCAGTTGAACCCGCTGATGACCCAAGGGCAGATCGAGGCGCTGGAGCATCATGCGTCGGACGCCATCAAGGCGGTATATTTGCCGAAGCTGATCAGTGGCGCGTGGTGTGGAACGATGAACCTGACCGAGCCGCAGGCTGGATCTGACGTCGGCGCATTGCGCACACGGGCCGAGCCGAATGGCGACGGCAGCTATGCAGTGACCGGGCAGAAGATCTACATCACTTGGGCGGACAATGATTTTTCCGCGAATGTCTGCCATCTGGTGTTGGCGCGATTGCCCGATGGCGGGGCCGGGACCCGGGGGATTTCCCTGTTCATGGTGCCAAAGTTCATTCCTGATGCGGACGGAAATCTGGGTGCGCGCAACACGTTGCAGGTCGTCAGTCTGGAGCACAAGCTGGGGCTGCATGGCTCGCCTACCGCCGTGATGCAGTATGACGGGGCGACGGGCTGGCTGGTGGGCGAGCCGCACAAGGGTATGGCCGCGATGTTCACCATGATGAACAATGCGCGGTTGGGCGTGGGGGTGCAGGGCGTCGGCGTGGCCGAAGCGGCGACGCAGGCGGCGGTGGCCTATGCGCTGGACCGCAAGCAGGGCAAGACGCCGCTTGGGGCCACGGCAATTTTCGACCATGCCGACGTGCGCCGGATGTTGGGGGTGATGCGGGCCGAGACGTTTGCGGCGCGCGCGATTGCATTGTCCTGTGCCGTGGCGATCGATATGGGGCGGGCGACTGGCGATGGTGCGTGGCAGGCGCGGGCCGCATTCCTGACGCCGATTGCCAAGGCCTATGGCACTGACGTCGGGTGCGAGGTGGCGCAGATCGGCATTCAGGTGCATGGCGGCATGGGCTTTATCGAGGAAACCGGCGCTGCGCAGTACGCCCGCGATGTGCGGGTGACGGCAATCTATGAAGGCACCAACGGCATTCAGGCGATGGATCTGGTGGGGCGCAAGATGATGGATGGCGGGGCGGCCGCATTTGCGCTGCTTGACGAGGTGGCAAAGGCCGCAGGGCCAGCGGACCTTTTGGCGGATCTGGCGGCGGCAGAGCAGGCATTGCGCGCGGCGACGCAGCAGGTGTTGGCACAAGAGATGAACGACCGCTTTGCAGGCGCTGTGCCCTATCTGCGCTCGTTTGCCCGGGTTCTGGGGGCGCATTTCCATCTGATGGCTGCGGCAGCCGACCCTGCCCGCGAGGCGCTGGCACGGATTTATGTCAAGCGGTTGCTGCCCGAACACGCCGCTTTGCTGGCGCAGGTGAACGAAGGTGCTGCGGGGCTTTATGCGCTGGATGCACTGATGTTGTCGGCGTGATCCATTTCCCGTGCGAAGACGCCCCGCCCGAAGGGAAGGCGGTGGAAGTGGTGGACGGGATCTGGTGGTTCCGCCTGCCGCTGCCGATGGCGTTGGACCATGTCAATTGCTATGCGCTGGATGACGGTGACGGCTGGACGCTGATCGACACCGGGTTTGACAGCAAGCGCAGCCGCCGCCTGTGGCAGGCCCTGCTGGACGGGCCTTTGGCCCATCGGCCGGTGCGGCGGGTTCTGGTCACGCATTATCACCCTGACCACATCGGCCTTGCGGGGTGGTTTGTGGGGCAGGGGGCTGAACTTGTCACCACCCGCACCAGTTGGCTTTATGCACGTATGCTGACCCTTGACGAACAGGCAAGGCCGTCGGCGGAGGCGCAGCTTTTCGAACAGCGCGCCGGTGTGACCGTCGAGATGAGGGCCGCAAGGGCGCAAGAGCGGCCCTTCAACTTTTGCAATGTGGTGACCCGGTTGCCGCTGGGCTTTACCCGGCTGGTCGAGGGCGATGTGTTTTACGCAGGCGGGCGGCGCTGGCGCGTGCGGCTCGGGCATGGCCACGCGCCCGATCACATCACGCTGTGGAGCGAGGATGACGCGGTGGTGATCGGCGGCGATCAGTTGCTGCCCGGCATTTCGGCCAATATCGGTGTGTACCCGTCAGAACCCGGAGCCGATCCGCTGGGCGACTGGCTGGACAGCACGCGCGGCTTTGCCGGTCAGGCGCGCGATGACCAACTTATTCTGCCCGGCCACAAGTTGCCCTTCACCGGGCTGCCGTTCCGGCTGGTGCAGATGGCGGAAAACCACGAGGGCGCGCTGGCGCGATTGCTGGACCATCTGGCGACACCGAAACGGGGGGCAGACTGCTTTGTGCCGCTGTTCAAGCGAGAGGTGGGGGGGGCGGAATTCGGCATGGCCCTGGTCGAGGCCGTGGCGCACTTGAATTACCTGCACCGGCGCGGGGCGGTGGTGCGCGAATTGGACGACGGCGGGGCCTGGCTTTGGCGCAGAACTTAGCGCGCTGCGGCGGTTTCTGGCCGCGTGACAGGGTGCCGCGAATCGGATAAGTCCACTGCAACACAGCTTAAAGGATTGGGTCATGGCCGACAAAGACCACGATGGCATGGATGTTCACGCTCAGGAAAAGACCTTCGACGGCTTTATCGGGTTTACGGTAAAGGCAGTCATCGTCATTCTTGTGCTGGTCGTGTTCATGGCGCTGGCCAACGCCTGATGCCGCAAAATACGATGCGCAGATGGCGAGGCGCTGTGGTGCTGCTGTCTGGTTTGGCTCTTTCGGGCTGCGGCGCAGACAACGAGTACGCGACCGACGCAGCCGTTGCGCAGGCGCGCTATGTTGCCGAAGGACCGACCGCTATCACCCTGTTCACGGTGCTGAGCACGCGCAACGGGTCGGGGGCGCACAGCGGGCTGATGATCAACGGCAGCGAACGGGTGATGTTCGATCCGGCGGGCACCTGGCATCATCCCGCGTTGCCCGAACGCCACGATGTGCATTACGGCGTGTCCGACAAGATGATCGCGTTTTACATCGACTACCACGCCCGCGAAACCTTCAACGTGCTTGAACAGACGGTCGTTGTCACGCCGCAGCAGGCCGAAATCGCCATCGCGCAGGCCCGCGCCTATGGGGCTGTGCCAAAGGCGCAGTGTTCGCGGTCGGTATCGACCATCCTTGCCGAAGTGCCGGGTTTCGAAGGCTTTGACACCACGTGGTCGCCCAAAAAACTGTCGGCGGATTTCGCCGCGCTGTCGGGCGTGTCTTCGCGGCTGGTCACCGATGACGACGCGGACAACAATCACGGCGTCTTGTTGGTGCAGGCATCCGAGGTTGCACAAGCCACTGTCGGAAATTAGCCCAGTAGCGACTGCACGACAAACAGCGTCACCGCGCCGCATGCGACGCCGAGCAGCATCGATCGGCTGGCAACGCCAGCAATCAAGGTCGCAACCGCGGCGGTCAGGCGGGCTGGGTCTGGCACACCACCCGTGGCCGCCGGCCAAAAAACGGCCGGAGCCACCAACCCCGGCAGCACCGCCACTGCCGTATAGCGCAACATGCGACGCAGCCAGCCAGGCAGCGGCATGGCCCCCAGAAGACCAAGAAACGAGAACCGGATCAGATAGGTTCCGGCCGCCAACGCCGGGATCACTGTCCACAGCACGGATTTCTCGATGCTCATCCGGGTGCCTTTGCGGTCAGGGTTTCGACCAGCACAGCCGCCGCCATCGCCAGCCCCGCCGCCACCAGCAACCCCGTGCCGTAGGGCAGCCAGATCAGCCCAAGCGTGCCCAGAACCGAAATCACGGCAGCAACAACGTCAGCAAAGGTCCGCAGCATCGGCGCCACCAAGGCCAGAAAAGCAATCGGCAACGCGAAATCAAGCGCATAGTCCGGCGGGATCGCCCGCCCCATCTCTGCCCCCGCGACATTGGCCAGAAACCACATTGCCATCACCGGCATCACCGCCCCCAAAAAATACGCGGTCTTTTCGGCCACCGTCATCTCGGGGCGGCGGGCATATTCGGCCATCGACATGGCAAAGCTTTGATCGACCAGAAAATAGGCGATGACCGCACGGGTTCCCAGCGGCGCGGCGCCCAGATGCGGGGTTAGCGCAACTGAATACATCAAGAGCCGCAGATTGACCGCCATTGCTGTCGCAAGGATTGCCCAGATCGGCGCTTGTTCCTGCATCATCTGCAGCGCGGCAAACTGCGCGGCCCCGGCAAACACCGTCATGGAAAATGCCACGACTTCGCCGGTGTTCAGACCGGCTTCGACGCCAAGAACCCCGAACAGCATCCCGAACGGCAGGATGACCAGAAAGAACGGCAGGCTGTGGCGCGCGCCGCGCAGGAAGGCTGACTTGCGGTTCTGATCGGTCATTGCGGCCTTGCGGCGGCCTTTGGGCTGCCTGTGTGCTTGTCCGGGGATGATGAAGGGCTTAGGCCTTTGCGAAGGCAATGGGAAGGGGCGTGCGGTGCGGATTTTCGGGGTGATCCTCGCAGGTGGGCAAGGGGTGCGGATGGGTGGCGTTGACAAGGCCACGATCCTCCTTGGGGGGCAAAGCCTGATTGCGCGGGTGGCCGCGCGGCTGGAGCCGCAGGTCGAGCGGTTGGCGGTATCGGGGCGGCAAGCCCATCTGGGGTTGCCGGTGCTGACGGATGCGGTGGCCGTCGGTCCGCTTTCGGGGGTGCTGGCGGGGGTGCGCTGGGCTGCGGGGATGGGGGCGGATGCGGTTGTGACCGTGCCGGTCGACGGGCCGTTTGTGCCGGGCGATCTGGTGCCGCGGCTTTGGCTTGCTGGCGATGGCGGCGTTGCGATTGCACAAAGTGGCGGGCGGGCGCATCCGACCTTTGCGTTGTGGCCGGTGGGGGTGGCGGATGCTCTGGAGGTGTTTCTGGGCTCGGGCGTCAAGGCGCGGGTGCTGGATTTCGCAGCTTTGCAAGGGGCGGTGATGGCAGAGTTTTCCGAAGACGGCAGTTTTGCCAACCTCAACACACCCGACGATCTGGCGCGGGCCGAGCAAGCAATCGGGGTGCAGCAGTGAAGGTCTACGGCATCATCGGCTGGAAGAACGCGGGAAAGACCGGGCTGATGGAGCGGTTGGTGGCCCATGTCACGGACCTGGGGTTGACCGTGTCGACGATCAAGCATGTGCATCACGACGTGGACCTGGACCAGCCCGGCAAGGACAGCTTTCGCCACCGCGCGGCGGGGGCAACCGAGGTGGTTGTGGCGGGTGCGCACCGATTTGCCCTGATGCGCGAACATCGCGGACGCGAGCCCGATCTGGCAGAGGTGCTGGCGCGGCTGGCTCCGGTCGATCTTGTGCTGGTCGAAGGGTACAAACGCGACGTGCATGCCAAGGTCGAGGTGTTTCGCGCCGAAGCGGGGCAGGACCTGATCCAGCCCGGCGATCCGACGATCCGCGCGGTGGCGAGCGATGTGGCGGGGCTGCGCTGTGGTGTGCCGGTGCTTGATTTGAACGATACCGCGCTGGTGGCGGGGTTCATCCTGCGCGAGGTGGGGCTTGTTTGACCGGGTGGTGATCGTGGACTGGTCGGCGTCGTCGCGCCCGTCCGCTGCGCGACCCGTGGTGGATGCGATCTGGATCGGGGTGGCGGAGGCGCGCGGGGTCACGGCGCAGTATGTGCGCACCCGGGCTGCGGCCGAAGCGTCGCTGTCGGGGTTGCTGGCGCAGGGGCGGGTTCTGGTCGGGTTCGATTTTGCGATGGGGTATCCGGCGGGGTTTGCGCAGGCCCTGACCGGGCAGGCCCGCGCGGCAGCGGTCTGGGCGTGGTTGGCAGCGCGGATCAGCGACGGGTCGGACAATGCCAACAATCGATTTGCGGTCGCGGCAGAGGTGAACCGGGGGTTTGGCGGCGGCGGTTCGTACCTGGGGGGGCCGTACTTGGGGGGTCCGTACTTGGGGGGTCCGTTCTGGGGATGCCCTGCGGGGACTGATCTGCCGGGCTTGGCACCGACCAAGCCGGTCGACTATGCGGCGTTGGGCCTGGCCGAGCGGCGATTGGTCGAACAGCTGGTACCGCGCGCGCAGCCGGTGTGGAAGTTGTATACAACGGGATCGGTGGGGTCGCAAAGTCTGATGGGGTTGCCGGTGGTGCACAGGCTGGCGCGGGCGGGGGCGGCGGTCTGGCCGTTCTGCGATGCAGCGGACGCCCGGGTGGTGGTGGCCGAGGTTTACCCCAGTTTGCTGAACGGGCCGGTGGCACGCGCCGGGGGCATCAAGGACGAAGCACAGGTGCGGCTGCTGGCGCTGGCCTTGTGGCGGTTGGCAAGGTCGGGTGGTCTTGAGGCGCTGTTGGCGGTGCCGCAAGGGGTGGCGCGGACGGAAGAGGGCTGGATCCTTGGCGCGGGCCACGCGGACGCGCTGGAGGCTGTGCTATGAATGTGCAGATCGTCTTTGGCCTGCCGGCTGCGATGCAGGCCGACGCGGTGCGGCTTTACTGGCAGGCGTTTGGAGGCAAGCTGGGCACCGTCCTGGGACCAGAGCCGCTGGCGCTGGCGTTCTTGACCCGTGTGATGCGCAAAGATCATGCGTTTGCAGCCATTCAGGACGGCAGGCTGTTGGGCATGGTGGGGTTCAAGACGCCTGCGGGCAGCTTTGCCGGTGGCGCGATGGCGGATCTGGTGGCGGTTTACGGCCGGTTCGGCGCGACATGGCGGGCGGGCCTGCTGGCGCTTTTGAACCGTGACGTGGACAACGACCGGTTCCTTCTGGATGGGATCTGCGTGGCATCAGAGGCGCGCAGCCGGGGCATCGGCGCACAGCTGCTGGCTGCCATCGAGACCGAGGCGCTGACGCGCGGGTATGGCGCGGTGCGGCTGGATGTGATCGGGGAAAACTGGCGCGCGCGCGCGCTTTACGAACGTCAGGGGTTCGTGGTGGAGCGAACCCACCGGCTGGGCTTGTTGCGGCATGTGTTCGGGTTTGCGACTTCGCTGAGCATGGTCAAGACCGTTGATGGCAAGCCATCGCAATAGGTCCGCGCCATCGTGTTGGTTCGGGGCGGGAGTGTCCTGCGCGCCGGGCAGGTGATCCGGCTTGGCGTCGCCAAGCTGCCCCCCAGATTGCCGCCGGCCAGGATGCACCGATGTCGTGACAGCAGCGACCGTTGTAGTCGGCAGGGTCGATGATCGACAAGGTGTTGGTCTTGTGCAGGGTGAATGTCGTGCGACTTGTGCACGGCACAGCGCCCATGACCCGAAAGGGCGGGTCAGAGGCGAAGAGCCTCGATTTGAGTTGTGTTGCCGCAGGCCGCCGCTGAGGGTGCCGAGGCGGTTTTGCAGCCATCCTGCCCGCAAACCGAACATGCCCCCACAAGGCCGTCAAGCTCGCGTCGGGTCAGCCAGCCATCGACGACCGCGCGTGGCAGATCAACGCCAAGGCGGCGCGCCAATCCCCTTGTGCGGTCCCATGCGTGGCGATCGTCTGGATATGCATTCATCGCGCAGTGCCCCTTGTCGTACGCTGCACTGTGGCACCACGATACCGGCACCGGCTTTGATCCAGATCAAAGCCCCCCCGCCAACAGTTGGGTTTGCGTCTTTCGCACCAGAGCCTTGCGGGCGGAATTGGCGGGATGCGAGCCCAGAAACCGGTTGCCGGGGTCGGGCAGACGGTCAAAATAGGCGGCACCGCGCACCGCATCGAACCCGGCGCGCAGGGCGATTTCGGTTCCCAGCGCATCTGCCTCAAGCTCGAATGCCTTGGAAAACCGCCGGGCACCAAGATCCGCGCCGATCTGGCCGGCGCGTTCGATATCGGTTTCCGACAGACCCTGCGCGGTCGCAAGAATTGTGCCCAACAGCGCGCCGGAAAGTGCCGCCTGTTCACGTTGCGGAATATGGCCCAAAATGTGGTGGGCAGCCTCGTGGCCCATCACAAAGGCCAGTTCGTCCGGGTTGCGGGCCTGTGCGATCAGCGCGGTGGTGAAACCCAGAATCGGCCTGCCTGCGCGATCCAGCGTCTGAAAGGCATTCGGCGGCTGGTCGGGCCGCGCGTCGATCACGATGCGGAAGTTGCATGCGCGCACGACGCCCCGCGCACGGCACAGCGCCTCGGTAATCGGCCCGACCCTGGCTGCGACTTCGGTAAAGCTGATCCCGCGCGCAGCACCGGTCGGCGCGTCAAGCAGGTCCTGCAATCCCGGCGGGGCCGGGACAGCGCAGCCCGCAAGCAGACCAAGCAGAGCAATCAAGGCAAGGCGGTTCATCGGCAGTCTCCGACATGGCCCCTGTGTCATAGCAAGGTAGCGCGGGGGGACCAGCCCCTTCACGGCAAGGTGTGCAGGTTTTGTCGGGCGGACAGCGAGGTTTGCAGTTGCCGGGGCGGGGCAGGGACCGCTAGGGTAGGCGCATGTTCACCATCGAGCATCAATTCGACGCAACGGTTGTCACGCTGGTGGACGAAGGGTCTGTGGCGCTGCAAGAAGACGTGATCATCGAAGCCTTCGAGGATTGCGTGGTCGTAGCGCAGCTTGACCCGCGCACCGACGAGCCGATGCGCATCACGCTGTCGATGGTGCAGTTGGCCGATCTGGCTGCGGCGCTTAATCTGCCCGAGGGCAGCTACCGCCTGGAGCGCAGCAAGGCGTGAACGCCGGGTTTGATGCGGTTTTGTCCTTGACCGACAACGAAAGACAGGTTGGTGCAGCCAAGTGAGGGCAATCGTGATTTCACCGGATTTTGATTTCGAGTTTGGCAGCTGGCGCGTGCGCCATCGCCGGCTGAAGCAGCGGCTGGTCGGGTGCACAGAGTGGGACGTGTTCGAGGGTACATCGCAAACCCGCCCGGTTCTGGGCGGCAACGGCAACATCGAGGATAACCTGATCGAATTTCCGGATGGGGCGTATCGTGCCATCGCGATCCGTGCCTTTGATGTGGCAAGGCAGACCTGGGCGATCTGGTGGCTGTCATCGCAAAACCCGCACCAGTTGGATGTGCCGGTGATCGGGCGGTTTGATCGCGGGGTCGGCACGTTTGTCGCGCAGGACAGGCTGAACGGCGCGGCGATTCTGGTCAGGTTCCTGTGGTTGAACACCGACACTTCGGCCCCGCGATGGGAACAGGCGATGTCGCTGGACGGCGGCGCCATTTGGGAAACGAACTGGACCATGGAATTCGACCGCGTCTGACGCCGCCCGCATGGATGGGGTACGGCTTAGTCCAGCCGAAACACCTTGTCGCGCGATGCAGCGCCGCGGACCAGCGTGAGACGGGTTTTTGCCACCCCCAGGGCCCGCCCGAGTTGTTCGGCCACGGCTGCATTGGCGCGGCCGTCTTCGGGGGCTGCCGTCGTGGTGCAGCGCAGGACACCGTCCTGTTCGGTCAACGTATCTTGTCGCGCGCCGGGGGTGACGCGCAGCACGAACATCGCACCGGGCTGTGCGCGGTCGGACCACCGGCCTTTGGGCATTGCAAAACCTTTTTCATCCGTTGTGACAAAAGGCCATTGCAGGGGCAAGGGTCCTTGACGCCCGCCGGGCTTTGCCCGCACACAGGCAGCAAAACCGGAGATGCCGATGCAGCCCAATTCCGCCGCCCTAGCTTTTCTGGCGCGCCGCCAGTCGCGGCCCGCCAAGCTGATGACCGGCCCGGTGCCGGACCGTGCGGCGCTGCTGGAGATCCTGACGGTTTCCTTTCGGGTGCCTGATCATGGCAAGCTGGAGCCGTGGCGGCTGGTGGTGATCGATCGCGCGGATATGGCGCGGCTGGCCGATCTGGCCGCAGCACGGGGTGCGGCGATGGGGGCGGATGCGGAAAAGATCGGCAAGGGGCGGGGGCAGTTCGACAAGGGTCAGTTGGCGGTTGTGGTGATCTCGTCGCCAAAGCCATCCGACAAGGTGCCGCTGATCGAGCAGGTGTTGTCGGCGGGGGCCTTGTGTTTTGGTATCGTGACGGCGGCCGAGGCAGCCGGTTGGGTATCGTGCTGGCTGTCGGGCTGGCCCAGCCACGACCGGGATTTCATTGCCAAGGGATTTGGGTGTGCGCCGCAGGAAACCGTGGCCGGGATCGTGCACATCGCCACATTTGCCGGCGATATGGTGGATCGGGTGCGCCCGGATCTGGCGGTGCGGATCGGATGGGGATTGCCAGTTGAGTTTGTGGCAGAGTTTCCGGTCGAGGCGTCGGCGCAACCTGCGGAAGTGCAATCGTGATCCTTGGCGACTTTGTCCGCGCGTTGGGTCAACTGGGTGATCCGCGGTTCATGCGGGTGCTGGGGCTGGCTGTGGCGTTGACGCTGGTGGTGCTGGGGGCGGTGACGGCGGGCGTTCTGGGGCTGGTGAACTGGCTTGCGCCTGAAAGCGTGACGCTGCCTTGGGTTGGTCAGGTCGGCGGGGTGGATATTGCGGCAAATCTGGTCTTCGGGGTGGCGATGCTGGCGCTGTCGGTGGTCTTGATGGTGCCGGTTGCATCAGCCTGTACCGGGTTGTTTCTGGAAAGCGTGGTGGATGCCGTCGAGGAGCGCCACTATGGCTGGCTGCCACAGGTCAGCCCGCTGCCGCTGTGGGACGTGGCGGTTGACAGCATCAACTTCGCCGGACTGGTGATTGCGATCAATATTCTGGCGCTGCTTTTCTATGGGCTGGCGGGCCCGTTCGCTCCGCTGATGTTCTGGGCCGTGAACGGGTTTTTGCTGGGACGCGAGTATTTCACCCTGGTGGCGATGCGACGGTTGGGGCGCGACCGTGCGCGGGCCTTGCGCCGGCAGCACGCGGGGACCGTCTGGGCGGCGGGGATAGTGATGGCCGTGCCGCTGTCGTTGCCGGTGTTCAACCTGCTGATCCCGGTGTTGGGTGTGGCCATGTTCACCCATCTTGTGCAGCGTCTTGTCAGCTACGCTGCGGATAAGGGCGTGGATTAAGGCGCAGTCGGCGTCATCCAGCCCAGAAAATCGATGTCCCTGATCGTCAGCCCGCCCCAGATGATCACCGACGCCATGATTGCGAACAAGACTGCGGCTATGATCGTTGTCAGCCGCGCCTTGGCCTTGATCTGCGCATCGGCAGGGGCGCTGCGCGGGGTGCCGGGTTCAACGGTGCCCGCTTCGGCCTGACTGACAAACCGCAGGGGCAGCACACAGAAGAACACCATGAACCAGGTGACCGAAAACAGGACGATGGCGGCAGTGATGGTCATGCTTGCTCCAGCTCCAGCAGGGTGCCGGTGAAATCCTTGGGGTGCAAGAACAGCACCGGTTTGCCATGCGCGCCGATCTTTGGCTCGCCCGATCCCAGAACCCGCGCACCCGCCGCGCGCAAATGATCGCGGGCGGCCAGAATGTCGTCCACCTCGTAGCAGATGTGGTGGATGCCGCCCGAGGGGTTCTTTTCCAGAAACGCCGTGATCGGGCTGGCATCGCCCAGCGGCGTCAGCAGTTCGATCTTGGTATTCGGCAAGGTGATGAACACGACCCTAACGCCATGGTCCGGTTCATCTTGGGCGGGGCCAACGGCTGCCCCCAGCGTATCGCGGTATTGGGCCGCGGCCATGGCTAGGTCCGGCACCGCGATGGCCACGTGATTAAGGCGTCCGATCATGGTATATCTCCTTTGTCCGGGTATGGGATGCGGTGGGGATGCGGGCAAGGGGGCAGCGCAAGTTTTCTGCAGCGCGGCTTGCAGAACCGGCAATCCGGCCGGGTGCCTTAATCAAGTTTTAGGCCTTTTGTGGTCAGCTTGCCCTGCCCAGGTCAGGAGGCCGCCATGCCACATCCCCCCGCCGTCGAATTGCCCGGTTTCGAACGGCAAGGACGATTTGCAACGCCGGACCGCGCGGAAAGGTCAGAGGCTGCGACACCCTTGCGCGGGCTGACCGTGCTGGCGGTCGAGGACAGCCGCTATGCCAGCGAGGCTTTGCGGCTGATGTGCCAACGGTCGGGCGCGCGGTTGCGGCGGGCCGAAACGCTGGCGGCGGCGGCGGCGCATCTGCGGCTCTATCGGCCCGATGCGGTGATCGTCGATTTGGGCTTGCCCGATGGCCGGGGTGAGGGGCTGATCCGGCAACTGATGATGACGGCACTGCGCCCCATGGTCATCCTTGGCACGTCGGGGTCGCCAGACGGGCGCAGCAGGTCGATGGCGGCGGGTGCCGACGGCTATCTTGAAAAGCCGATCGAAAGTCTTGCCGCCTTTCAGCGTGCAGTGATCGGCATGTCGCTGGCACAGGAGGATACAGAGTTTCCCGCACTGGACACTCTGGCCTTGCGCGATGATCTGGCGCGGGCGGCAGATTGCCTGGCGGAAAACCCGGATGCAAGCACCCGACGCTATCTGGGCGAATTTGTACAAGGGCTTGCCCGGATGGCCCGCGACCCGGGCTTGGCGGCCGCCGCAGAGGATTGCAGCGCGCCGGGAGCAGGCCCCATGCAGTTGCAACGGCTGATCGAGGCCCGGTTGGCAATGGCGCCGTCAGGCTTTGGAAACTAGCGAACGGCGTGACCGCCCGCGTGGCGATCAGGGTTGCCTGGCCTGATGGTTGTGCGGCCTGATGGTCGGCTATGCCAACGGTCGATCAGCGGCCGTTAGGCGGGGCATTTTTGGGGGAGCGGTTTTGCGGGCGCAACTTTCAGGACGGCGCGTGAAAGGTTTGACTTTCGTAAGGAACCGTGCTGGTTCATCGCGCATGCCGGTGGCGGATATGGACTGGTGGCGGGTGGCTACCGGTGCCGGGCTTGTGCAATTGACGGGCGGGTGCCAGTGACGGGCGGGTGCCAAACGCGGCGCGTGCCGGGTTTCCTCGGCTGTTCGACACCCCGGACCTTGACCGCGGACCTAGAGTGCCGGGTCGGAACTTGCCCGGACCAGCCGGGTCAGGTCAGACAGCCGCTCTTTCTGGCGCCCTTTGCCATCGAAATTGGCCAGGGCCAGCCAGGCCGCATAGGCCTCGCGCAGCGCGCTCCATTCGGTGTCGATCACCGAAAACCATGCGGTGTCGCGGTTGTGGCCCTTTACCACAGCAGCCCGACGAAACGTGCCTTCATAGCTGAAGCCCAAGCGTTGCGCCGCCCGCCGCGAGGGCATGTTCAGCGCGTTGCACTTCCATTCATACCGGCGATACCCAAGCGAAAAGACATGCTCCATCATCAAGAACATGCTTTGCGTCCAGGCGCGGCTGCGGGCCAGTTCGGGGGCGATGCAGATGTTTCCGACCTCGATCGAGCCTGCCGCAGGGGCCATGCGCAGATAGCTGGCCACGCCGCCACAATGCCCGGTTACCGGATCGCGCAGCACGTAAAACAGGGTGTCGGTCGCGCTGGAATGTTCTTTCGTCCAACGATGATAGCTGGAGGCCGAGGCAAAGGGGCCGTCATACATATAGGTCCACAGCGCATCGTGCCCGCTATAGGCGCGGTAGAGGTCGGCGGCATGGCTGTCCGGGTCCAGCCGTTCCAGCCGGACATAGGCGCCGTCAAGCGGCTGACCGGTCGGCAAGGGGGGCTGCGTCCAGTTGGGCACCGGCGTGCCGAGTTTCGTTTGGTCTGGCATGCGGCCTCCTGTCGCCCTTTATGCAAAGGGCGGGGGAGGCGTGCAATCGCAAACCGGGCGGTGCGTCAGGCGTCTTTTGGCACCACGCGCAGTGACAGGTCGCGTAACTGGGCGTTGGTGGGCTCAGATGGTGCGCCCATCAGAAGGTCGGAGGCCTGCTGGTTCATCGGGAACATGATCACCTCGCGGATGTTCGCCTCATCCGCCAGCAGCATCACGATCTGGTCTATGCCCGCACCCGTCACACTCGTATCGAAAGACCAGAGTCGAAGCTGTGACGGGTTGGGGGGCGGTCAGGCAAGTCCGGCGCGAAACGCCAGATAGCCTGCGTCGCCCCGGATCAGGTCCAGGTCCCGGTCCGCATCCAGTTGTGCCGCGTCCGGCAGGGTGCCGTCCCGCAAGCAGTCCCGCAACGCCGCCACTGCCGCCCCCGCCTGCCCCCGCATCGCATCAACACATGCTAAGTTGAAGTTGGTCTTGCCACTGATGTCCTGCAAAAGCTGCAACTTTGCCTCTGCCTCGGCCAGAACCGCGTCCCGTTCCGGCCCGGTCACCAGATGCGCTGTGTTGAGCAGCGCGCTGCCCCAGTTGTAGAAGGCCTCGTGCATGTCTGGCTTGATCTCGACCGCGCGGGCATATTTCTGCCCCGCTTCGGCAAATTTCGCCCGCGCTACGTCCCCCTGCAGCGTTCGGCCCTCGGCAATCAGCGCGGTGCCCCAGTTGTTGAAGGCCTCGTGCATGTCTGGCTTGATCTCGACCGCGCGGGCATATCTCTGCCCGGCTTCGGCAAAGGCCTTTGCAGCCTCGGCCCCCTGCAATCCTTTTGCCGTTTCTGCAAGCCGATCAGCTTCGGCAACCTCGCGCCACGCCGCCATCCGTCGTTCGAAATCGGACATCGGCGCATCGCCCGCGGGACGGGGGTCTTCTGCCGTGCCGCTGATCAGGGATTGAGCAGCGGTGTCTTCAGGCCCCCCTTCAGCAACCCACCGACCGGAAAACGACGTCAACCTCGCCCGCGTCGGGGTCAGGACATCGTCCCCGGTTTCATCAGCGACGGGAAAGTCGATCACATCGGACAACCCGGCCAGCACATGCTCCATCGGGTTGCGGAAAATCATCGGCGGCCAGTGGCCAAGCTCTTTCGCCAGCGCGATCATCACGCGGTCGAAATCGCAGCCCCCCACATATTCGGCATAGTCCTTGTCCAGCAGGGGCCGCAGATGCGGGGGCGGGTCGTCGGAATAGCCAAGCCAGATCAGCCGGTGGTAGGAGTTGTAGCAGTCCGCCATCACCCGGAACGCCCCGTCGGCGGCACCGCTGTAGCCGATCACCACGGTCAGCCCGTTGCACAAAGTGTCGTGCAGCATGGGCCGCAGCGCGGTGGCATGGCGTTCGGTCTCGGCGTCGGTGTTCAGCAGCACCAAGCCAAAGCTTTGGCCATGCAGGTGGATGATGGCAGACGGCGCGACGCGGTTGATGTCGTTCGTCGGGGCCACCCCGAAATCGTAGATCGGCACTTGCAGCCCGATCAGGGCCGCCGCCCGTTCCAGCACCAGATCGAAGTTGAAGGTCAGGACCCGCTGCACCGTGCGGTTCTGCATCATCCCCGCCAATGCCACTTGCCCCCAGTTGAACCGGGCATTGTCCAGCAAAGGTTGAATGAGTTTTTCCCGGTCTGCCGGGGACAGCCGCGCCATCACCGGGCCGTAGTTTGTCCGCTCGGTCAACGGAAGCGTGGTCAGACAGTGCGGATAGTCCCGCGTGATGATCTCAACGAGCCCGGCCGCCGGGGGGATGCCCGCCGCGCGCGATGCCCCCGCCCCGGTGATGAAACTCACGCGCTTCGCCTGCCGGATATGGCCGGCAAGCTCGCTGATCTTTGCATAGGGGATAACCAAGGCCACACACTCCCGCACTGCCCGCGCGGCACTGTGCGTTTGGCTGTGGCCTTTGGCAATGGCGGGCGCTTACTCCTTCGGCACCACGCGCAGCGACAGATCGCGCAACTGGGCGTTGGTGGGTTCGGACGGCGCACCCATCAGCAGGTCTTCGGCGCGCTGGTTCATCGGGAACATGATGACCTCGCGGATGTTCGCCTCGTCCGCCAGCAGCATCACGATCCGGTCGATCCCCGCAGCACAGCCGCCATGGGGGGGCGCGCCATAGCGGAATGCCTTGACCATGCCGCCGAACCGCTTTTCCACCTCATCCGCGGGGTAGCCTGCGAGTTCGAACGCCTTGAACATGATCTCGGGCTTGTGGTTGCGGATACCGCCCGAGATCAGCTCATAGCCGTTGCAGGCAAGGTCGTATTGGTAGGCATAGACCTTGAGCGGGTCACCGTTGAGCGCGTCAAGCCCGCCTTGCGGCATCGAGAACGGGTTGTGGCTGAAGTCGATCTTGCCGTCGTCGGTTTTCTCGTACATCGGGAAATCGACGATCCAGGCGAAGCGGAAGCAGTTCTCGTCGGTCAGTTTCAGTTCCTGCCCGATGACGTTGCGGGCGCGGCCTGCGGTGGCTTCGAAGGTCTCGGGCTTGCCGCCGAGGAAGAAGGCGGCGTCGCCGACACCCAATCCGAGCTGTAGGCGGATCGCCTCAGTCCGATCCGTTCCAATGTTCTTTGCGAGTGGGCCAGCGGCTTCCATGTATTTTGACCATAGCGCTTCTGACTGGGCTGTCAGTCCCCTCGCCTGAAGCGTCGAAAGAATTTTCGCAAGCAAAGCATTCTCAATGTTTGAAATGGGTTGGTTCGATCTTATTGGGGTTCCACCAGATTCAGCTAGAACGTCCTGATACACCGCTCCGATGTTATCCAGAAACTCCTGATCCACCTTTTCTTCAGTCTTGGCCCGCCAGAAAATATACCCCATCCCCGGCAGCCCTTGCTGCTGGGCGAAGGCATTCATCCGGTCGCAGAACTTGCGGCTGCCACCACCTGGCGCGGGGATGGCGCGGATTTCGGTGCCGTCTTGTTCCAGCAGCTTGGCGAAGATGGCGAAGCCCGAGTCACGGAAGTGGTCGGAGACGATCTGCATCTTGATCGGGTTGCGGAGGTCGGGTTTGTCGGAGCCGTACCACAGGAGCGAGTCGCGGTAGGCGATCAGGGGCCAGTCGGCGTAGATTTTTTTCTCGGGTGCGAATTCCTCGAAGATGCCCTGGATCACCGGCTGCACGGCGGCGAAGACGTCTTCCTGCTGCACAAAGCTCATCTCGATGTCGAGTTGGTAGAAGTCGGTAGGGCTGCGGTCGGCGCGGGGGTCCTCATCCCGGAAGCACGGGGCGATCTGGAAATAGCGGTCAAAGCCCGCGACCATGATCAGCTGCTTGAACTGCTGGGGGGCCTGCGGCAGGGCGTAGAACTTGCCCGGATGCAGGCGCGAGGGCACGAGGAAGTCGCGGGCACCTTCGGGGGACGATGCGGTTATGATGGGCGTCTGGAATTCGTTGAAGCCCTGCGCCCACATCCGGTTGCGCATCGACCGCACCACGTTGGAGCGCAGCATCATGTTGCGGTGCAGTTTCTCGCGGCGCAGGTCGAGGAAGCGGTAGGTGAGGCGGGTTTCCTCGGGGTAGTCGGTGTCGCCGAAGACCGGCATCGGCAATTCATCGGCGGGGCCGAGGACGGTGACGGCGGTGGCATAAACCTCGATCTCGCCGCTGGCGATTTTCGGGTTGATCAGGGCGGCGTCGCGGGCTTTCACGCGGCCCTCGATCGAGACGACCCATTCGGCGCGCAAACTGTTCATTTCGGCGAAGGCGGGGCTGTCGCTGTCGGCGATGATCTGGGTCATGCCGTAGTGGTCACGCAGGTCAAGGAACACCACACCGCCATGGTCGCGCACCCGGTGGACCCAGCCTGCAAGGCGGATGGTTTGCCCGACATCAGCGGTTCTGAGCTGGTCGCATTTGTGGCTGCGATAGGCGTGCATGACGATCCTTTTGCCCCCGGGGCGGAAATTTCACTCGCGCCGAATGACCGTGTAGGCGCGTCGATGTCAATAGAGGTCGCTGGCCGTCGATGCCCACATCGAATGGATACAATTCTTTTCAGTCTCGCCCGGCTGCATTAACCTTCGGTCGTCGCACGACCCGGGGGAATGGCAAGATGTGGACAAGACTGCTGAAAATCCTGCTGAAGGGGTCTGTGCGACATGGTGCGCTGGCTGTTCGCTTCCCGGACGGCTCCAGCGGTCTTTATGGCGATGCAAGTGGTACGCGCGTGCAGGTGACGATCCTTGACCCCGCGTTGCCGCGCAGGCTGGTCCTGACACCGGATCTGGCCTTGGGCGACGGGTACATGGAGCAAAGCTATACCGTGGCCGGGGATGATCTGCCGGGTTTGCTTGGCCTGCTCGCGCGGAATGCGGCGCGGGGGCAGGCGGATTGGTGGCGCTATCCGCTGGCTTGGGCGCAGCGCGCGGTGCGGGTCGTGCAGCAGATTGCCCCCGCCACGCGCAGCCGTGCCAATGTAGCACACCACTATGACCTTTCGGATGCGCTCTACGAGTTGTTCCTGGACGAGGACAAGCAATATTCTTGCGCGTATTTCCGGTCGCCCGATGACACGCTGGAACAGGCTCAAGCGCAAAAGAAGGCTCATATCGCGGCCAAGCTTTGCCTGAAGCCGGGGTTGCGGGTTCTGGATATCGGCTGTGGCTGGGGCGGAATGGCGATCACGCTTGCGCGCGACCACGGAGCGCAGGTCACGGCCATCACGCTTTCCAAGCAGCAGCATTCCGTTGCGGTTGCGCGGGCCGCGCGCGCCGGTCTGGCGGATCGCATCGATTTTCGTCTGATGGATTACCGGGCGCTGACCGGGCAGTTCGACCGGATCGTGTCGGTGGGCATGTTCGAACATGTGGGTCGGCCGCAATATGGCAGATACTTTGCAAAGATCGCAGCGTTGCTGGCCCCCGATGGCGTGGCATTGGTCCACACCATCGGGCGCGCCGGGCGGCCGGGCATCACCAGCCCCTGGATCAACCGGCATATCTTTCCCGGCGGCTATTGCCCGGCTTTGTCCGAAATGATGCCTGCGGTGCAGAATTCCGGGCTGTGGACCACCGACATCGAGATGTGGCGGCTGCACTATGCCGAAACGCTGCGCCACTGGCGGGCCCGGTTCGAGGTCAATCTGGCAGAGGCAACGGCGCTTTATGACGCGCGGTTCTGCCGGATGTGGCGCTATTACCTTATCGCGGCTGAAATGACGTTTCGTCACAATGGTCAATGCGTGTTTCAGGTGCAGCTTGCCCAGCGTCAGGATGCGGTGCCGCTGTGCCGGGATTATCTTTATCCCGGTCCAGCGGTTGGCGACCAGACCGCCGGGATAAGTCCGCGCAGCGAATTGCCGACCCACAGCCGCACGCAGGCCAGATCCGGCGCATGAAGCACCTCTTCGCGCGCCTGACCTGATCCGGTCAGTTCCGCGCGCAGCACGCCGGGCAGCAACCCGCAGGACAGGGGTGGGGTCCGCAAGCCCTGCCCGCGGTCAAAGAACAACGTCGTGATCGCACCATCGCAAACCTCGTCGCGTTCGTTCAGCAAGATTGCTTCGTCAAGATCAGCGGGCAGTGTCGCACGGGCCGTGTCATAGGCGGCGCGGTGGGTGGATTTGACCGTCAGCCAAGGGTCGGCAGACGACAGGCGTTGCTGCGCCAGACCGATGCGCCATATGGCTTTGGTGACCGGCAACGGGGTGCTGGTCACTTCAACTGCGCCGGCGCGGTCCAGTGTCAGGCGAAGGCGGGCCGGGGTTTTTGGGCAGGCGGCGAGCAGGGCTTGTGCCGCACCCTGACAGGGTGGCCAGCCAAGCCTGCGGGCCGCATCGTGCAAGCGTGCCAGATGCAGGGGCAGGCGCGGCACGGTGGACCCGGTCCATCCGACCGTTTCGATCAGGCGAAGCCCCGGCTGATCCCCGTCACGTAGGCTGCTTTCCACAAAGCCTCGGTCCATTCACCCTCCTCTGTGCTGTCGTGCACCACGCCGCCGCCAACATTCAGCCGAACTGCCCCGTCCGGGAAGACGCTGAGCGTGCGTATGGCCACCGAAAAAGCCGCCGAACCATCCGGGGCCATCCAGCCGATGGCGCCACAATAGGCGCCGCGGGCGGAGGGTTCGATTTCTGCGATGATCTGCATCGCGCGGATTTTTGGCGCGCCGGTGATGGACCCGCAGGGGAAGAGGGCGGGCATCAGGGTTGCGAGGCTTGCAGGTGCTGCAAGCTGGCCGGTGATGCGGCTCGACATCTGGTGCAGGGTGGCAAAGCTGTCGATGGCGAACAACTCTGGAACCCGGACCGACCCGATGCGGCTGATCCGGGCGATGTCGTTGCGCAGAAGATCGACGATCATTAGGTTTTCGGCACGCGCCTTTTCGCTGCTGCGCAGATCGGCGGCAAGTTCGGCGTCGCGGACCGGATCAGGGTCGCGCGGGGCGGTGCCCTTCATCGGGCGCGCCTCGATCCGGCCCGCGGCGTCGAGGCGCACGAAAAGCTCGGGCGAGCGGGAGACGATGACCGGCCCCGTGCCGAGGTCGAGATAGGCACCGAAGCCGACCTTCTGACGTGCCGCCAGCGCATGGAACAGGTCCAGCGGGCTGCCGGTGGTCAGGCGCGAGGTCAGCGGGAAGGTCAGGTTGATCTGATAGCAATCGCCCGCCGCGATATAGGCCTTCACGCGGTCGAAGGCCGCCGCATAGGTGGCGCGCGCGATTGCCGGGGTCAGCGGTGCCAGGGCTGCCGGTTGCGGTTGCGGCATCGGGGCCGGTTGCGGTGCGTCGTAGACGCCGAGTGCCACCAGCGGCGTGTCGGTGTCAGGCATCAGGGCGCGCAGTTTCGGTTCCAGCGCATAGCCCGCCTCGTAGGAGAGATACCCCGCAATCCAGTGCCCGGCGGCGCGGGCGGCATCGGCCTTGGCCAGGGCGGGGGCGACCTCGTCTGCAGCGCGCGCGAGGATCAGCGCGCGCGGGGCGGTGAATAGGGTTGGTCCGGGAAGGGGGCCAAAGTCGCACAGGATCATTGGCGGCATCTTGGGGGGCGGCTTGTGTGGTTTGGGGAGACGCAAGCGGGGGTTTGAAAACCCCGCAACCCCCGGGGATATTTTGAACCAAATGAAATGGAGACGGGCACGGTCATTTTTTAAGCAAGTAAGTCC
>JANNPZ010000067.1:0-2071 GCA_031400505.1 Paracoccaceae bacterium
CGGAGCTAAGCGGCCATGGCGGCGCGCGCTTCCATCTGGCAGGCCGGATCGAGATCAATACCTATGCCGGCCGTTCCAAACCACAGCTCCGCCTCGAAGACGCCGCCCGCGCCTGAACGCATCTCACCTGTGCCATCGAACCTGCCTCCCGCGCTCTCGGTCATGCAAATGGCGCGCAGTTGCCCCGGCCCTTCACAAAGCCCACCCGCCGCCATGCTCTCCACATCGCGCCCCGACCACCCGTCACACTTTTCGCAAAAACCCCTTGCTCTTCACCCCCCGTTTGCCTAAACACCGGCCACGCCAACAGTGGCCCGTTCGTCTATCGGTTAGGACACCAGGTTTTCAACCTGGTAAGAGGGGTTCGACTCCCCTACGGGCTGCCACCTTCAAAAAATATCGTTGCACATCATGGGCTTAACCGCTCGTTTTGTCCCAGAGCTATGCATGAATCTGGGTGATGGGATTTGAGAATGCGGCGTATCGTGGCGGGTGTTCGAAGCCTGCCAGAACCTCCAGAGGAGCGATACGCCTATGACGGACGATACCACGATCATCCCCTTCCGCCAGCCTGGTTCGATCATTGATCCGCTGACCGAGATCGCCCGCGATGGGGCGCGCCGCATGCTGATGGCGGCTTTGAAGGCGGAAGCCGACGGCTTTGTCGCGCGGTTTTCCGAAGACCTGCTCTCCGATGGCCGCCAGCGCGTGGTTCGGCATGGTGCCGGGCCGGAACGGGTGATCCAGACGGGGATCGGCCCGATCGAGGTCCGGCGGCAGAAGGTGCGCGACCGGGCCACAGACTTGCCCATCGACGCCAGGATCCGCTTCACCTCGAACATCCTGCCGAAATGGGCGCGTCGGTCCAAAAGCCTCGATGCTCTGCTTCCGGTGCTTTATCTGCGCGGCATCTCCACCGGCGACTTTCAGGAGGCGCTGTCTGCATTACTTGGAACCGACGCCCCGAACCTGTCGCCCGGCGTCATCACGCGTCTCACCGCAGGCTGGCAGGAGGAATACGACCGCTGGCAGGGCCGTGACCTCTCGGCGCGCCGCTACGTCTACATCTGGGCGGATGGAGTCTACCTGCAGGCGCGGATGGCACCTGAAGCCGAGTGCATCCTTGTCATCATCGGGGCAACCCCGGAGGGCCGAAAGGAACTGCTTGGTTTCCATGTCGGAATCCGCGAAAGCGCACAGAGCTGGCGCGAATTGCTGATCGATATCAAGGCCCGCGGACTGGCCATCGCCCCCGAGGTGGCGGTGGGTGATGGGGCTTTGGGGTTCTGGAAGGCGGTCGACGAAGTGTTTCCGGGCACCCGCCACCAGCGCTGCTGGTTCCACAAGATATCGAATGTTCTGAACAAGTTCCCGAAGTCCATGGCCCCGGCAGTCACCTCCGACCTGCAGGACATCCATCACGCTGAAACGAAAGCAGCGGCCCTGGCAGCCATCAAGGTCTTCAGGGAAAAATACGAGATCAAATACGCCCCCGCCGTTGCCTGCCTGACAAAAGATGTCGAGGCGCTGCTGACCTTCTTCGACTGCCCGGCCGAGCATTGGGACCACCTGCGCACCTCCAACCCCGTCGAGAGTGTCTTCGCCACCGTCCGCCACCGCACCGTGCGCACCAAGGGCGCCCTGTCGCAGAAAACCGTGAAGCTGATGGTCTTCAGCCTCGTGCGGGCAGCCTCGAAGACATGGCGCCGTCTCAACGGTGCAAATCAGTTGCCACGCGTCATCGAGGGCGTCAAATTCACCGACGGGGTCGCCAACAGCGATCCCGCCAAAATCAGCGCCGCTTGATCAGGCCGCGTCACCCAAAATCAGGCATAGCTCGGCGGGCTCGCGCCTCGGGTGCAGGGCAACGGCGGCGGCCACGGCAAACTCGAGGCCGTGAAAGCCTCGATCGGCAAGCGGATGACCCAGAAGGTCGCAGAAGGGCGAGCGGCTGATCGACCACGCCCCCTTCGGCCACTGGAGCACCCATACCTTCATCGCCGCCCTGCGCCATGACCGGCTGGATGCGCCTTGGGTAATCGACGGGGCGATGAACCGCGAAATGTTCGAT
>JANNPZ010000003.1:0-80619 GCA_031400505.1 Paracoccaceae bacterium
GTCGCAGCAGGACGAACTGACCCAGAAGGGCCATGCAGCAGCGGTGCGGCGGCGCCTGCACGAATTGCGCGACAGGCTCGGGGTGCGGTTTCCGGTCTACATCCTGTTCACCAAGGCCGACCTGATCGCCGGCTTCACCGAGTTCTTCGAGCCGCTGCAGAAGGTAGACCGCGAACAGGTCTGGGGGTTCACCCTGCCCTTGCAGAAAGCGCGCGCCGAGGCATCGCCCATCGGGGCCTTCGACGAGGAATTCGGCCTGCTGCTGTCGCGGCTGAACGCGCAATCTCTGGAACGGATTCAGGGTGAGACGGATGCGCAGCGCCGCAGCCTGATCGCCAGCTTTCCCGCGCAGGTCGCATCAGTGCGGCAGGTGGCCAGGGATTTCCTCGCCGAGGTGTTTCAGGAAAACCGGTATGAACACCGCCAGATGCTGCGGGGCGTCTATTTCGCGTCCGGCACGCAGGAAGGCACGCCGATCGACCGGCTGATGATGGGCATGGCGCGGACATTCGGCATCGGCCGGCAGGCAATCGGATCGGGCCGGGGCACAGGGCGCAGCTACTTTCTAACGGATCTCTTTGAAAAGGTGATGTTTCCCGAGGCCGGCCTGGTCTCGGCCGATGACAAGGTCGAGCGACGGTATCGCTGGACACAAAGGCTCGCCGTGGCGGCCACCGTACTGATCGCCCTTGGCATGGGCACGCTTTGGGTGCGAAGCTATTCTGGAAATACTGCCCTGCGAGAGCAGACAGAGGCACTGGTTTCGGCCTATCAGGCCGAGGCTGCGCTGATCCCCGGCAGCCCGATCAAGGACAGCGATCTGCTGCTTGCCGTGCCCGCCCTTGACATCCTGCGTTCGATTCCCGGCGCTGACGGGAACCCCGGGCTGCGCCAGGCGGGCCTGGGCTGGGGTCTTTATCAGGGCGGCGTGATCGCCAATGAGGCGCGTCTTGCCTATCGGGCAGCCCTGAACCAGCACTTCCTGCCCCGCTTGCTGTTGGGTCAGGAAGATCTGATGCAAGCCAGCATCAATGATCCGGATGCGTTGTTTCAGGCGCTGAAGATCTATCTGATGCTGGGGCTCGCCGGGCCGATGGATACGGCTTTGGTCACCGCGTATCTGACCGAAGAATGGGAACGGACCTATGGCGGCGCCGCGCGAGAGCCGTTGCGCGCAAGCCTAGCCCAGCATCTGAACGCGCTTTTGTCGCAACCGATGGAGGCGATAGCCCTGAACAACGACCTTGTGACCCAAGTGCAGGGCATCCTTACCCAGATGCCGCAATCGCAAAGGGTCTACAACGGCATCATCAATTCGGAACGCGCCAAGGCACTGCCGCAATGGCGCTTGACCGACATCGGCGGACCAGCCATCGCGCGCGCGCTGGTCAGGTCTTCGGGCAAGCCGTTGAACGAAGGCATCGAAGGCATCTTCACCTACGCCGGTTTCAACGACGTGTTTCTGGAAGAAGCGCTGAAAGTCACGACGCAGATCCAGCGCGACGGTTTCGTTCTGGGCGACGCGGCAAACGAGCAGTCGGACGCGGCGCTTCTGGCGATCAGCCGCGATGTGCTTGCCCTGTATTTCAACGATTTCGTCGCGCGATACGACCAGATGCTGGGGGATATCGACATCATTCCGATGGAATCGCTGACGCATTCGGTAGAAGTGACCAATGTGCTTTCCGGTCCCGCGTCGCCGCTGTTGAATGTGTTGACGGCGATTGCCGATGAAACCCGGCTGACCGAAGACCGCGCGCCTGCCGCCGATCCTGCCACCGATCCCGCTGCGGGTGCGGCGGCGGGTGCGACAATTGCAGTGGTGGGTGCACGGCTGAAGCGGGGGCTTTCACCCGAGGCGCGGATTTTCAAGGATGCGCTGGAATCCGCGTCCTCTTCGGAAACCGGGGGCGAGCCGATGCCGCTTGGGTCGTATGTCGAAGAGCGGTTCAAGCCGTTGCATGAAATGGTGCTGCGTGTTGACGGTCAGCCCTCGCAACTTGATGGCCTGATCGATGTGCTGGTTGAAGTGAACCAGGAGCTGAACAAGCTGAGCTTTGCGGGTGGCATCGGAAACCCGCAGGGCGAAAATACAGCGGTGCAGCGGCTGACGGAAACCGCCTCGCGCATGCCTGGCCCGATTCAGCGATGGGCGGCGCAGATCACTACCGGATCATCGGGCATTGCCGCGGACGGCACGCGGTCGGGGATCAACGCCCGCTGGCAATCCACGGTCCTGCCGTTCTGCGAGCAAGCGACCACCGATGTCTATCCGTTCGACAGGCGGGCGCGGGCCGATATCGCCATGGGCGACTTCACCAAGCTTTTCGCCCCCGCCGGGCTGATCGACACGTTCTTTTCCGAAAATCTTGCAAAGTTCGTGGATCAACGCAGCAGGCCCTGGACCTTCAAGAAGGTGAATGACGCGGATCTGGGCATCTCTCAGGCCGTGCTGCAACAGATGCAGTTTGCCGCCGAGATCCGCGATGCCTTCTTCGCGGGTGGTCCCGCGCCTAGGGTCCAGTTCCAGATCACGCCAGAGGCTTTGGACCCCAAAGCCACGGGCATCGTGCTCGAGATCGATGGCCAGCCGGTTGCCTTCAAGCATTCGGATGGTCAACCCCGGCCCGGGGCAATTGTCTGGCCGGGGACGGTCGGTCTGGCGCGGGTGTCGTTTGATCCTGCAGCGCAAGGGTCGGAAAGTACGCTGTCGCGCGATGGACCCTGGGCTTGGTACCGGCTGTTGGATGCCGCCGAGATCCGCAAGACGAACGTATCAGACCGCAGCCGGCTGATTTTCAATGTGGGCGGACGGATTGCGATTTTCCAGATGCAGTCGGGATCGGTCCTGAACCCGTTCAATCTGCCCGCGCTTGGAAGCTTTGCCTGCCCAAAGTCTTTTTGATGAAAGGGCGGGGCTGATGGCCGGATTTGGTGCATTTGGAAAGATCCCGGCGCTGGGAGACTTCTTTCAGCTTGCCCTGCCACCGGGATTTGTCGGCCCGTGGGATCGGTGGTTGCAAGAAGGCTTGCTTGCCGCGCGGGCGATCCTGGCAGAGCGTTGGCAGGGGTGTTTTCTGTCCGCGCCGATCTGGCGGTTCACTCTGGCGCCCGGTCTTGCAGGGCCCGCAGCGGTGCAGGGTGTCCTGATGGCGTCGGTTGACCGTTCGGGTCGGCAGTTTCCACTGACTTTGGTTGCGCCCCTGCGCGGTGCGTGGCATCCGGATGTGCTGGCGGCCCATCTGGCGGGCAGCCAAAGTTTTGCCGCCCTGGAAGACGTGGCGCTTGATGCGCTTGACGACAGCATGACGCGCGCGACCCTTGCAGAGCGTCTGCTGACTGTCTCTTTGGTCGAGGCCCAGCCTGCCCAGCCCGTCAACCAGATTGCAAGCGCCGTTCCAATACGCGGCAAAGGCGATTTGACAGCCGCCTTGATGGCAAGACTGGCCGGCGCCGGTTTTGCACAACCGTCAATCTGGACCGCAATCCTGCCACAGGACACCTTGCTATATGTGCAGGATGGCCTGCCACCGCCCACCCGAATGGCGGATCTGTACGACAGCGACGCCGCCCTTTGGCAAGACACTGTGACCGAAGGAGCGACGCCGTGACCCGATCCCGCTACAGTGCCGTGACCCATGTGGGCAAGGTTCGCACCGTCAACGAGGACAGCATCCTTGCATTGCCAGATCTGTCGATCTGGGCTGTCTCGGATGGAATGGGTGGTCACGCGGCTGGCGATTTTGCCAGCCAGACGATTGTCGAAGCAATCGCAGCGCTGCCGCCCGATCAATCTCCGAAAGACTTGATGCCGCTGTTGCGCACCGCAATTCTTTCTGCGCATCAGACCATTCAGGCCGAGGCTTCACGGCGAGGAGCAGGCATCGTCGGGGCAACTGTGGTGACCCTTATGCTGGCCAACGGGCATTTCGTCGCGTTCTGGGCGGGCGACAGTCGGCTTTATCGCTTTCGCGACGGCGAAATCGAGATGTTGACCACCGACCATTCCATGGTGGCCGAACTGGTTCTTGCAGGCGTGATGGATTGGGACGAGGCCGAACACCACCCGCAGTCCAACGCCATAACGCGGGCCGTAGGTGTTGGGGACATGCTCGAGATCGACAAGATCCGGGGTGAAGTGCGGCCAGGGGACCGTTTCTTGCTGTGCTCGGATGGACTGACAAAATACGCAGGCTTTCAGGCCCTTCGGCAGGCGGTCGTGGGCGCACCCCTTGAAACGGTCTGCGACAGTCTGTTGCAGATGGCGCTGCAGGGCGGCGGGGCAGACAACATTTCTGTGATCGTGGTGGACGCGCTTTAGGGCTTGGCAGTTGTCAGAATCCAACTGTCAAGCGATGTGACAGCAGAGGTCAGCGACCCCAAAGCCTGCGCAAAGCCAGCAGCGGATTCCGTCGTAGGACGCATCGCATCGAAGATCGGCGTGCCAGACCGGATGACCAGCAGCCGGGTTTTGCCAAGCGCCGTTTCATCAACCACAAAAGCCAAACCGCCGTTAGCCTCGGCCTCGGCAATGCCGAAAGCTACCCGAACCGAGACAGAGCCGCTGCGCCCAGCCCGCAAAGACGCGACCTGATTGTCCTTGCGTTTCAGATTTGGCAGCAGGTGGAACACGTTGCCAGAAACATCCAGTGCCGAGACATAGATGTAGCCTTCGGTCACATCGGCAGGGATTGTCACATCGATCACCGGATTTTCACCGACGAAATAGCGCCGACCCGGGTTTGCATCCGGCCTGTCGCCAAACCCAAAGGTCATGTCAAAGCCACCCTGCGGCGCTTTGGGCAAGGCCGCATCGACAAGGCACAGGGTCGGGTTCAGCACCTCGATTTCCAGCCGCAAATCCCGTGGGCCGATGATCGCCAGCAACGCGTCCTGCAAGGCAACCTGCGTTGCGACTTCCGCCACACGACCCGTGACAACAACTGTCGCACCAACCGGATAACCGACCGAAGACGGGGCCACAAACAGCAACTCGCCGCAGTCTGCTTTTTCGTCAATGACGGGCCGCAACATGGCTTCGGTCAGGAAACGCGGGCCAAGTTCAATCTCGACGGTTCCGCTGAGCGCAGCCGGAATTGGCATCGCCATCAGACGGCGTTGCTCGTCCTTGCTCATGGTAAGGCCGGTGACCTTGACCGTGTCGCCGCTGGACGCCACCCGCCATTCGGGCAACGCTGCCACGGCCTCGATCAATGACAGAACATCCGGCCCCCAGCTGTCAGCAATCTCTCCCGTACCAAGCGTCAGGTCCAACGTGCCTCCGACGTCCGACATTCTGGCGGCCAAAGCCTGTTCCATTTCGGTCGATGGCACATACCCTACGGCCTGCGCGGTTTCGTCGGCCTTGCGTTCCACGATCAGGACAAACGGATCCGCTGGCGGATATTTCGGACCAAACAGCCCGGTGAAATACGCGCCTGCGCCAAGTCCTGCGACAGCCAGCCCGGCAAGCGCCGCGATCATTCCCCCGCGCCCACGTTTTGCGGCAGGTGGCGGCAGTTGCTTTGACGGGGTGCCGGTCTTTGGCACCGGGGCAGGTGTTGCAGGTCTTGCGGAAGGGCGGGGTACGATCACCGTGCGGTCTGCATCGCCGGTGTCCGCCAGATCAGCGCCCCGGCGGATTGTCTCCAACACCGCCGCCGCATTGGGTAGACGACGGGATGGATCGGGCTGGGTCATCTGTTCGATCAGTGATTTCAACGGCTCTGGCACCCCCGAGGTGTCCAGCATCTGCGCCTTGCGGGTGACCACTTCCATCGGGTTGTTGCCAGCCTGCGGTGGCTTGCCACGAAAGGTCGCCAGCAGCAACGCGCCCAAGGCATAGATATCGGCGCGCTCGTCTGTCTTGCCTGCCAGTTGCTCTGGTGCTGCATAGGCATACTTTCCCGCGAACTCGTTGCCCACAATGGTTTCGGCGCCAGGGTTCGAATCCTTTGCTATGCCAAAGTCGATGATCACGGCCTCGGCCGGGTTGCCGTTGCGCAAGATGATATTGTCGGGGGAAAGGTCGCGGTGAACGATCTTCTTGGCATGGGCGGCAGCCAGGGCTTCGCTGACCCGGGCGGCTACGATCATCAGATCCGCGGCCGACATGCCCCCCGATTTCAGCTTTACGTCAAGCCCCGGACCCTGAACATAGTCCATCACCAGATACACCGTGCCATCGTCGGTGCGCTGGTTGTCAAAGTACCGCACGATACCGTCATGACGGATTTCGCGGATATCCTCTTCGCGCCGCATCAGTGCCAGATAGTCTTCGTTGCGCGAAAACTCGGACCGAAGCGCCTTGAGCGCCACGACACGCCCCGAAATTTCACTGCGCGCCCGGTACACCTCTGATGTGCCGCCGCGCCCAAGCGGCGCTTCGATGCGGTAGGTGTTGTTCAGCACATCGCCAGGCTTGAAGATCGGCTCGCGGTCAGATGATCGCCCGCTCATTTTGCGGGTATCCTTTTGGCTGCACCGTCACTGCGTAGCATGCTGTTCAGCTGAGCGCCTGAAACTCGACCCGGCGGTTTGCATCCGCACGGGGATCGGCCGGGTCATACGGATACCGGGAACCGACGCCTACGGCCTCCATCTTGTCGGACGGAATGCCGCAATCGGATTCAAGATAGCGTTTCACTTCCTCGGCACGCAATTGCGAAAGGTTCTCGTTGTAACTGGCCGACCCGGAACTGTCGGTATGTCCGACAATGCGGAACACCTGCACATCGGTCGCTTTCATCACGTTGCACAGTCCGGTCAGCAAGGGCTTTTGATCCTCGCGCAGGGCGGAACTGTCGAAATCGAACCGTATGTTGATGTTGACCTGTTCATCCTCGGGCAATTCGGCGACCACAACCTTTTCAGTGGGCGCTACGGTATCGGCAGAAGGTACAATCGACAGGCCACGGGTTTTCTGCTTGGCAAAGGCCGCGGAAATTTCAGCCTCGGTCATACCATCCGTTGTTTGGGCCGCCGCTGGCACAACAGATTGAACTGCGCAGATCGCAAAGGCCACTAGCCAGACTTCAATCCGTTTCATCGCAGGCCTTCTTTTCTTGAGACTCGAATTGGTCCGACTGAATCCTACACCGATACCTGCAATCCTGCCAACTACTTTGGCGCCTGTCGTGTTGACTCAGACAACCGCTTCGCGCACCGTTCGGCCTTGAATACTACAAGATAAATCGGGCGTTTTTTTCATGCGCAGCGTGCAGTTGATCATCGTTGCCATCATTGTGCTGACGATCCCGCTGGTTTGGCTGGTCGCGCAGACGCTGCTGCCGGAAGGTGGGATTGCCGATATCGGCGGCGGCACTGCGATTGACAGCGGCGCGCGGATCGAGATCGAGGTGCTGCGCCAACAGGTTGAAGGACTGCAAGAGCAGATCACCGCGCTGGAGCAAGAGATTGCCGCGATCGGCTCGGGCAGCGCATCCTACGATGTGGCCCCGCCTTCTGGGTCAGAGGGCGCGACCGACGCGCCCGTGTTCAACGACGGCAATAACGCAATCGGCGATGCCTATGCGCAAGTGGTGCTGATCGCCAACCGTCGCAGCGTAAACAAGACGAACTCTGTTGCGTCTCCGAGCTTTCTGGAAGGGTTTCTGGGCCGTCCGCGAGAGATTCTGAGTGACGATTGCGAACCCATGACGAATCCCAGGCTGAAGGAGTTGCTGATTGTCGAGCAGGTCGGACCGATCAAGGTCACGATGCTGCGCCCGGCTCTTGACAGCATGAAGCGGGTTTTCGAAAAGGTTCAGACAACGGATCCGGATCTTTACGCGCGCATCAGCACGGCAGGCTCGCTGTGCGTTCGTCGCATTCGGGGTACGACCGATCGCACCTCTACCCATTCCTTCGGTCTGGCGGTCGACCTGAACATCGACGGCAAGCTTGACAGCTTCACAGATGGCAAGACGCAGCTTGGCCTGACCATCCTTGCGGATTTTTTCATGGCAGAGGGTTGGGTCTGGGGGGCCGGGTTTGGCCGCGAGGATTCGATGCATTTCGAGGTCAGTCGCCAGCAACTGGAAGCCTGGCGGGCTGAGGGCAAGATCTGAAATCGCACCTTGGGTCCACCGCCCGGTCGGCGGCGATCCGGGTGCTGGAAACAACAAGAGAGACACGGCGATGAGATATGCTTTTCTATGCCTGATGTTGTGTCTGCCCTGGCCGGTCGATGCGGCAGAGAAGATCGCGCTGGTGGTCGGGATGAGCCGGTATCAGTCCGTCGCGGCACTCGACAACACTGTAAACGATGCACGGGGGGTGTCAGAAACACTGGCCGGAATCGGCTTTGAGGTGACGACCCTTCTGGATGGCACAGGCACAGAGTTTCGGGCCGCAATCGACGCATTCGCTTTCCGGTCCGAAACAGCAGACCTTGCCCTGATCTACTTTGCCGGTCACGGCGTCGAGGTGCAGGGCGAGAATTTCCTGATCCCGGTCGATGCGGACATCGCATCGAACCTGGATGTGCAGCGTCAGGCGATTTCGCTGAAAGAACTTCTGGCGTCGGTCAACAATGCCAGAAAGATGCGGATCGTCATCCTGGACTCTTGCCGCGACAATCCCTTTGGTGGGGCGCTTGACATCGATGCCCTCGCACAGGCCGGGGTGACCACCGGCACGCGCAGTGCCGGTGCCGGTGGCCTTGCACCAACTACACCGGATCGCGGTACCTTGGTGGCCTATGCAGCCCGCGACGGCGCAGTCGCGTTGGATGGCACCGGATCGAACAGCCCCTTTGCAATCGCGCTGATGAAAATTCTTCCGCTGCAAGGGCTGGAAATCAGCCTGATGTTCCGGCAGGTGCGCGACGAGGTGCTGAAAGCGACGGGCAACCTGCAAGAGCCACATACCTATGGATCACTTTCCGGCACGCCTTTCTATCTTGCGGGCACCGATGACGCGGGCGCGGGGATCGAAAGCGCCGATATCAAGGTGGCATGGTCCGGTATCCGTCCCGAACAGGAAGTCCAGTTGGCGGTGCTCGCAGATCAGGGCGATACCCGCTCGATGGTCGGCCTGGCCTATATGCGGCTGAACAAGAACGATCCGCGCTATCAACCGGAACAGGCGGCAGAGCTGTTGCAACGCGCCGCCGAAGCTGGTTCTGCAGAGGCAGAATTTGAACTCGCCCAGTTGTACGAAATCGGCCTTGGCGTCGAACAGAACATCCCGCGCGCGTTGGAACTTTATCAGGCCGCTGCTGCGCAGGATTTTCCCGATGCCCTGAACGATCTGGGGTTCTTCTATTTCCAGGGTGAAATGGGCCTTGTGCGGGATGTTCAAAAGGGGCTCGACCTGTTTGAACGCGCCGCCAACCTGCGCCAGCCTCAGGCCATGTTCAATTTTGCCGCGATGGTCGACGACGGAAACATTCCGGGCAAAGGCCCGGCAGACGCCGCCAATCTGTTGTACCAGTCCTTGCGGTCGGGTTCGCAAGACGTGCATGACCTGTTGATCGAACGTCCAACGATGTTCAAGCCTGAGACCCGCAGGGCCTTGCAAGCCCGGTTGGCTGAGAACGGTTTTTACAGCGGTGGGTTGGATGGAAGTTTCGGCCAAGGCACCCAATCGGCCATCTCTGCCGCATTCGGACTTGCCGACTGAATTTCAAAGCAGCGCAGGCGTGTAACCGATCGCGGTCATGCTGGCTTTGGTGTCGGTGTGATCAAAGGCCCCGCTGGTGCGGCGGGGGTTTTGCAGACAATCTTCGGGACGTAACCGCTGTGCGGCCGACCAATCCGGGCCTTGCCGACAATGGCCAGGCCAAATTTGATGCGCAGATCGAAAGCTGCGGGTATCAAAAGGCCATGTAGTAGCGCACCTCGGCTTCTGCGGCCAGTTCTTGATCGCCCGTGACATTACCCCGCACACCCGTCGTGACGGTGCCCAGGCGCCCAAAAGACCGGGAATAGCCGATTGCCACGCTGTGCGTCCGCAGACCGTCACTGCTGAAATCGAAGCTGTAGTCCATCGCGATTTGGCCCGGTTCAAGATCAAGGGTGATCCCGAGGTCCAGCGTGCCTCCGAAACCTTGGCTTCCTTCCTCGACCACCGAGAAACTGGGCGCACCGGGGCCGGCTGCAACAAAAGAGGACGTAACGCTGCGGCTGTCGTCCAGCAGTTCTGACCGCAATGTGATTCCACCACGGATTTCCGACGCCGCCCGCGCTGACACCCAGATCGGGCGGCGTGCGTCTACGCCAAAAAACACCACCAGCGATTCGTAAGTCTCTGATTGCGTTGACAGCGCCAGCCCAGCGCCGCCCGTCTCGGAGTAGCCATCTATGTTGAGTTTCAAGTAGTCGAGGCCCGCGCGCCAACGCAACTCGGTCCCTGTCCGCAACTCGCCCAGCGGGTCGCCATATCGCCCGAGTTGTTCGGAAAACGATAGCGTCGGGACGATGTTGACATACACACCGTCAAAATCGGCCCTCGCCAGTCCATCGACGGTGATGCCATTGCTGGTAAACAGGATGCGACGGTCGCTGTCATAATCAACTTGGCCGATAGAGAAATAGCCATCAAAGTCGATGCCTCGGCCAATCGCATCATCAAGACGGCCATAGACCGACGCTTGCACGGCATCCGCACCCAACGATCCACTACCCGAGAAGTCTGTTTCGGCAGACGAATACCCCAGCGCGAACCCCAGGCTGCTGCGCGACCCCAGTTCGTAGTCGAGCCCGACAAGCATGTTGCCGGAAATGATCTCAAATGCCTCGGCGGTGCTAGTGGCATCCTTTTCGCTGACAGAGATGTCGCCCGCCACAAAGACACCCCAGGCCGGATCATCAAATCCGTCCCCCTCGGACAGTCCCAATGCGCCATTGAAGATGTCGGTGACAAGCCGCATCGGGATGCTCTCGCCACCAATCGTCAAATTCAGGCCAGAGATGTCGAACCCGCGAACAGCGCCGTTGCGCATGACGCCGATGCGATCCTGCAGACCACGCCCAAGGTTCCGCGCCAAAGTGAATGCCGTATCGACAGCCGCAAGATGTTCCTCATTCCGCAGCGCGCGCATTGCCTCTTCCAGGTTCTCGCCGTTGGTTGCGGCAGCGGTCAGATTGGCGCAAGCCGCAAGGAACGCCGGGTCCGTTCCAAGAGGGCAGCTTTGCTCGAAGGCCTGGGCGACCTTCTTCAACTCGGGGTCAGCCAAAGCGTCCGAAATCGCGGTGGTACCCGCTTCGATCACGCTGATCCTGACATCGGCTTCGGTGGCCGTCCCGGTCGGGTTGACAGCGCTGTAGCGTGCCCTCGTTTCGCCGACAAATCCGGCAACCGGCGTGAAGACCAACGACTGCCCCGACAGGGTCAGCGAGCCTACCGTCGCTGCATCGGGCGCAGAAAGGATCGCCACGCGGGTTTGCCCGTTGCCCGATGTAACCGCCCCAAGGTCATTGGCCAGAACGCCGATCGTAATCGGAATGCCTGACAAGGTGGTTGCGGCATCATCGCGCGCCACGACGTTGCCATCTGCCAGCACGGTGATTGTCACCGTCGCAGCAGCAGAGGTGCCCGCTGCGTTAGCTGTCGTGTAGCTGAAGCTGTCGGTGCCTGCGAACCCGGTTGCGGGCGTGTAGGTGACGGAAAAGTTGCCATTCACAACGACCGTGCCGTTTGCGGGCGAAGTTGCGATGGTCAGCACCGTGGCGGTGCCACCCAGATCGTTGCCGGTTACTGCAACCGTGATGGGAAGGCTCGACAGGGTGGTGGCAGTGTCTGCAACCGTCTCGGGCGGCACGGCCCCGACTTCGACGGTGTAGGTTGTCTGCAACGACGTTTCGAACGGAAAGAAGCCGCGCACACCCGGGCGCAGGTTGCCGGCGTTGTCTTTCTGGCCTGCGTCATTCACCGGCAGCACGACAAAGCTGTAGACGTCCGGGACAAGCGTGGCACCAGGCGCGACACGCATTTGTCCAGAAGTGTCTACCGTGAAAAGACCGCTTTCATCGGTGTTCGACAAAACCCCACCCGACACGATCAGGTACTCCAGGATATCCGAAGCGCCGCCGTCCACGGTCTTTCCCCTGCTGGCGACAGGCAACGGTGCGCCGATGGCATCGCCGGGGACCAGTGTTTCGTCGATGACAAAACGCGGGGTTGACTGCAGCCTTGGCGCGAATTCAGGCTCGGCCTCTGCCATGCGGCGCCTAAGATCCGCCAGCGCCGGGGTGTTTGCATCGCGATTGAGGCACAAGTTCAGACCATAGGTGTTGAACACCGGTGGTGACTGCACGCATTCATCCACGCTGTCGACATCGGCATCGACGCGGCCCGGCAAGTGACAGGTATGGCAACTGCCATTGGCCTGATTGGTGCCGCCAAAATGACCGTTGTACCGAGAGCTGATCTGGTCGGCATATAACCCTGCAATCCGGCCCAGTCCCGAGTCCAACCCAAGTATCCGCAGCGTAGCCGTGTTGCCTACCGGTACCGAAAAACCGTCGGACACGAGGTAAGTCACGGTAATATCAGCGCTTTCATCATCGTCCAATGCGCCAAGCGCCGTTGGCGAAAAGGTAATCGTCGAGCCCGAGATCGAAACGACATCCGCCTGGTCGAAAATGACCGGTGTGCTGTCGGTTTCATTCAGCACAATCGACACGGCGATGCTGGACGCAGTCAGTGTGTCGCCATCTATGTCGGCCGCGAATTCGGGGCCAACCAGATTGACCGGAAAGGCTGCCTCGGAAACGTTTCGCGGCGCGAGCGTCACGGCAGTAACCGTCGGCGGATCATTGTCTGGGGAAATCGTCAGGGTGACTATCGCAGAATCGCTACCGGTTCCATCGCTGGCTTCATATTGAAACGTCTGTACCCCGGTATCATTCAGAACCGGTGTGTAGGTGAAGGTACCGGCCGGGGCAAAGTTCAGGATCCCGCGTGCGGGCGGGTTCAGGACCTTAAAGGTGACCGTACCAAGCCCGTTCGGGTCAGAATCGACACCACTTCCGTTGTCGAGCCTCACATCGCCGGTCAGAACCGTACCTTCGGTAAACGTAAAGGCGTCGTCGGCAGCAACGGGCGGGTCCACGGGGGCACCGCTGGCTGGAATGTTGATCGTGACCGATACGGTCGTACCCTGCAGGCCTTCACCGTCCACCGGGGCATATGAAAACGTGGTTTGCCTCGGCAGGGCCTGCAAGACTGCCGGAACCGCGTAAAAGAACCCGGTGCCGGAAGGGTTGAGTGTCAGCGTACCGGGGTCAACGCCTGTCAACCCCGAGACCAGCACAACGGTCATGGCGTTTTCAGGGCCATCGGGGTCGATATCGTTGCTCAGTATAGACACGGCGAGTGGGTTGACGGCGCTGTTTGTTGCGTCCGGAAACTGAGCGGGGTCGGCATTGCCTGTTGGGCCGATATTCTGAAACGTGAAGCTGATGCGGTTGCGGGCTATGTTGGCTGCCGAGGTGTTGCGAAAACCGGTGCTGTTCACCGGCGAAAATGACAGGTTGAAGGGTACCGCGCTGCGGCGTGCAGAGCCCCTTGCGTCAGGCGACAGGCTGGACAACGAAACACTGATGGATGTCGCGACTGGCAGACTCGATGACAGGCTGGATGGCGTGCTCGAAGCGCCAAGGATTTTCAGGTCGTCCTCGCTCCCGTTCCCGTCGAAGTTCTTTCCCGGGTCAAGAGTGACACTCAGGCTGGTCTGGTTTCCGGGCAGCGTGATCAGGTTTCCCGTAAACGCGCTGCCATTCACACGCGAAACAAACGGAGCAAAAAGCGTTTCGGCGATATCGAGGCCGTTTGTGAGCGTTGTAGAGTTGGAGATGCTGTTGCCCGAGGCATCGAGGGCGAAATTCATGCCAGTGTCCAACGCCCGTCCATAGACTGTGCCGTTGCCATCCGGGTCGTTGGGGCGCGCGGCGCTGTTTGCGCCGTGGCAAGTCTCGCAAGATGGCGTGACGCCATAGCGCGCTTCGAATGCCGTCGGGATCTGGCTGCTGTTTGATGGATTTGGACCCGCCAGCGCAGGGCCAACTGCCGACGCCCCGATCATCAGCGGAAAAAGCAAACGCCATGCGGAAGCTTTGCTCTTGAATGCCATCGGACTGTCCCTTCACCGGTCGCGGCCTAGTAGAGGTCCACGCGGAATTTCGTGTTTTCCCAATAAAGTCTTGCCAGCGCCAGCAACCGCTCTTTGGCGGCACCCGGAAACTGGCGATCATAGCGGTTGGCCAAATCGTCGAGTGCCAGGCGACTGGTTTCGCCGAAAGCCCCGTCTACAACGATGTCAGCACCCAGATCGCGCATGATCTGTTGTGCGCCGCCATCCAAGGCAGAGGGTGCGAGGCCATCAAGCACTGCAAGCGCCTCGGCCGCTGCCGCGGCGTCGCGCATGGTGGCCGCCTTGGCCGCACGGGTTGCGGCATCGAACGGCGTGAAGCCCGCTGGCGGGCGGTTGGCGATGATCCAGGCTGCGTTTGCACCACCCCAGGCGTCGCCCCGCGACAGGCCGATATCGTACCATTCAATCGCCTTTGCAGTGTCGATGCGATCGCCGATCTGGCCATTGACATACATGCGCCCCAAACTGGACGGCGCCGACGGATGCCCACCGGCTGCGGCCTTGCGGAACCACGCTTCGGCTGCGGGCAGGTCCACCGTCCCCCCGGCAGCGCCGGTCAAGGCCAACTGGCCAAGGTTGTCAAATCCGTAGATGTCTCCGCGCTTTGCGCTTTCGCCGAGGTAGCTGAGACCGCGACCGGGATCGAAATGGTCGCTGTCCTCTTTCAAGAAGTACAGGCCAAGCGCGTTCATCGAAAAGGTGTGGCCCAGCTCCAACGCCCGCGACAGCAATTCGTACCCGGTCAGTCGGTCGGAATCCGTGCTCGGGAACGTCAGAAGCTGCAGGCCAAGCGAATGATAGGCATAGGGGTCGCCCCGACGCACCCCTTCAAGGAAAAAGGCCATCGCCTCTGGCGGGGCGGGCGTGCGGCTGCTGCCGCCCGCGGACAGCGCCTGAGCCAGTTCGACCGTGCCAAGACCATGATAGCCGCGGGTATGGCCAAGATCCGCTGCAGCTTTGAATGCAATACGGGCATCGTCCAGCCGCTTCAGGGCAAGATAGGCGCGGCCGAGTTGATACTGAAAACGGCCGACATCCGGCGCGCGCGCGACTGCCGCCTGGCAGGCGGCAAGTGCCGTCTGCGGTTCGATCTCGCTTGGATATCGGGCAAAACCTATACCTTCGGGGTCAAGATGATCACCCGCCTGACGGTCACACTCGTCAACTTCCAGCGCAACCTGGATCTTGTGCGCAGTGTCACCGATCTGCAGCTCGAACCCGTCAGACACTTCGAGAACAGGCGCATCACCATTCAGAGCGGGGCTCTGAGCGCGCGAGGCATAGGTCAGGTCCTTCAGGCGTTCGCCGGAAATGCGGGCGTTGCTGGCAAGTGTCTCGAAACCATCTGCACCGCGAAGTTCCAGCCGTCCAGCCTGAGGAGGCGCACGCAGAACAAAGGAGGACGACCCGGCAGAGGACAGCCGGTCGCCGATGTCGACCTTGCGATCCAGGCTGGCCGAGAGGGTCATCGCGTCACCCGTCCGCAGGGGTGCTGCGGGTTCGCTGCCAGGCAACGCGGTCAATTGCAACGCGATCGGCTCGATAAGAGACGAACTGGACCACGGAACCTGCAGCTTTCCCGTGTCAACATAGACCCGGCGCCGGATTTCCTTCAACAGATCGTCCAGCGGACGGCCTGAGTTGGCTTCGGCAATATCGACAAAAGCTTTTGTAAACGGGCTGTTGCTGCCGATCCCGTCCAGCGCGACGGCCCCCGGCGAGGTCGAGAAAACCACAAGCGAATTGATCGGCGTGTCGGATGCAGCGAACCCGGTCTGCAACGGCAGAGGCGTCTCTTCCAGTGATACAACCGCGCGCTGGTCTGGAAAGGGATTGTTGCGGCAAGAATCGATCACCATCATGACCGACCGGGCACGCGAACTGATGACGCTCATGACCGACGAAAGCGAAACCGTACCCAGACGTACATCGTGCACCGATCCAAGTGCCATGTCAGAAGGAAGCAAGTAGTTGCCATCGCCGATCTGCACGCCGTGACCGGCATAATAGAAAACGAATTCTGCCCCGAAGTCGGCTTCAAACAAGGCTTGGCGCAAGGCTGCCTCGAACCCCCTTTTGGTCAGGTTCTGATATTCGGCGACCGCATATCCGGCGCGGCGCAAAAGTCCGGCCATCAGCGCGGCATCGCTTGCCGCATTGGGCAGATCCTCGGCATGTTCATAATCGGAATTTCCCACCACGAGCGCGTAACGGCCGGTGCTGGGTTTCTCGAGGTCCATTTCCAACGATGGCAATCCGCGGACATAGGGAACGCGAACGATTGTTCTGTTTTTGCCCAAGTCGTCTTGGGCGACTGCCGGCGCAAAGTTCAACAGTGCTACGGCCATTGCCAGCAGCAGAACGATCGAACGCAATGCCTTAGGCATCAGTTCCACGCTCCTCCACTTGCGCCACCGCTGCCACCGGCAGAACCGCTGCCATCTGACCCACCCCCAGCCGCATTTGCGTCTGTCGATGCCGGGCTGAGTTTGGCCGGCGTGGTTGTGCGGCTGCGGGAGGGTTCGATTATGGCACCGCGATTGACAGCTTTCAGTTCGTCCGCAGTCAGGTAGGCCGAGTTGGTCCGCAATGCATCAAGCAGCGGAACAGACACGAACCCCGATATCGGAGCACCGATGTCGCGCTGGAAGCTTCTGATGGCGTCGCGGGTCTTGACGGAAATCACGCCATCTGCCGGTTCGCTGAGGTACTTGAGCGCGCGCAACCGCCCCTCGACTTCCGCCCGCTGCTCGATGGAAAGCGCTTGGTCAGAGCGGGGCCAGGCAATGCTGGTAAGTATCGATTCGCTGTATCCGGGCGGCGCACAGGCCGACAGCAGGGACAAGCAGGCCAACGTCAAAAATGCACGACAACCGGTATAACCCATATCCGCGTGTCCCCAATAAGTTTAGGCAAACGAAGCACGCGAAGTAACGTTCGGTCAAGATGGCGTGTGAAAAATCGGCCCCTAGGGGCAAGGATGTTACGGAAATTGAACGCGCTCGGGTGCAGAATTTCCTGTGCAGGACCACAGATTACAAAGTTTTCATGACTGGTTTGACCTTGCAAATCGATTACCCCCAAGGCGGCGGGGGCCAAGAACTGACCTGCCCATTGCAAAGCGGCGGATTGCGCCATGCGGCTTCACGGGACAAGACCGACAGGGGCCGGTCTTCGCCGGTCAGTCGAGGCCGGGCATGCCGCTAGACCGGGTCGAAGCTGTAGCCAAAGCGGTCTATGTCGGACGTGCAATGTCTGGCGACGAGTGCGGCATCAGCGTCGGAATAGTACCCTCTCCAATCCTGTGCCCTTTTGGAGGTGTTCAGCCGTTCCAGAGGGGTAAGGCCAATGCCAAGATGGGTCTCGAACGGGTGAATGTCAGCCTCGATCTGCTCTGCACGCACGTACAGAGTTGCCCTCTCGACCCCGTTCGCGTCCAGCATGTATGAAGCGCTGGAGTTCCAGATCGCCTGATTTGCGTAGGTCATGGGATGATTCAGAAAACTGCTGAAATCCAGAGATTTGGCCAGCCGCACCGACGGTATGAGCCAGGTCTGCATCCGAAGGTACGTGTACGAGCTGACAATCCTGTCCCAGGGATTGCGGACCATTGCGAAGGTAAAGTAATGCTCCAACTCTTCGGGCGGCAACAGCCAGGCAGTGTCCGACAGGGTCGAGTGCTTCCACAAATACCGGCCCGAGCCATCACCTGATTGCCAGGTTGCATGCGATTTGGGCGAGTTGCCGATCAGGATGTCATCGTCCAAAGCGATGTTGTCCAAGGCAAAGTTGAGCGATGTCCCACCGGTTTTCGGAATGTGGACAAAGATGTAGCCGCGACGTTGCGAGATGATCATGACCGGCCTTACCAGGTATGCAAGGCAGGTGATTCACAGATCGGCGCACTCTTTGCGCTGAAGGCAGAACCGCATACAAACTTGGCGGAACAAGACAGTACCAATTTGACTCCACACACAAAAAAACCCTGGGTTGAGTTTCACATTTCCGCCGAAGCGTGAAGATGGGACATAGTCTGTTTCGCGGGTGTGGGTAGTCACGCGCGCCGGCAAACGTCATCACAAGATGACGCCGCACAACGCGAAAACGTGATTTGCTTTGTGATCCAAAGGTCGAAACCGCTTTCAGGCGTCAGACCCTTGGGGACGGCTGATCTTGCACCGAGGCTGGCGATTTCTCGCAGCACTATTCCTGTCAGACCGGGAAGCCGATATTGCGGTAGCCATACTGCTCAAGAGTTTCGATCATTGTCGTCATTTTATGCTGGGTCAACGGATCGCCCTGTCCTTGCAGGTGAACGATCGGCCCGTAATGCAAACCATAGGCGCTGACCAGATCGCCAGACAAACGATAATTGACGCCAAGTGAGTCGTGAAATGCGGCACCGATGTCGCGCATCGTTTGCATCGGATGGCGCAGGGCCCCTACTGTCGCCCCCAACACCAGTCGTATTGCCCCCAAGGCTGGCACCACCGAGGCAAGGTTCTGCGACGCGAGCAGTGCCACGCCGGGCGCATTGAACGACACGAACGGCAACCTGCGCCGATTGCCCACAGTCTGTGCAATCGCACCGCCAAGGGAATGCCCGGTTACAACCACTCCGTTGCCCGAAGCATGTTGCGCCACGAAATTCTCGGCTTCAGAAAACAAAGACGTGTTGATCCCCAAGCCGATCTTCAGATCCGCAACGACATCCATCTTGTCACTCGTGCCCTTGAAGGACACCACTGTTTCGCCGCCGCGCGAGAATGCCGCCGCTTGCAAACCGGAACCGTGGTTGGGCAGGAACGCCGTCCTTGCCCAACCGGAAACCGAGGGCTGGTCGTCATAAATCGCATTTGCCATAAGGCCATAGTCAAGAATACTCGGCATAAAAATCTCCTCGCGTTGTCGTCAGGAATGGCCTTGCGCAGATCTTCTGATGGATGCGGACGGCCTGGCGCAGCATCTCAAAAGGGCGTTAATTTCAAGCGATGTTCGCCTGATCCAGCCATTCGATCAAGGGGCTTTCGCATTGGCTTTCTACCATGCAATCCCGGGTGCCAGATGGAACGCCCGGGGGCGCCGGCCTTGCTCTTGGCTGCTCCCGCTTGGCATGACTGCCGTGTGGTGTTTACCAGTGAGCCTCGACGGCAGGCCAACCAGTGGCGTAACGTCAAGTCGATCAGGCTTCAGTGGTGGCAGATCCGTGTTTGGCCCCGGCCGCAATCCCTGCGAAAGGACAGCGGCCGGAGGATCACAGGACAAAACAATTAAACCGCTCGAAATCGCGCCGGGGTCCGGGTGCTTTGCGGCCGGGTTTAACTCAATACCGATAGTGTTGCGACTTGAAGGGGCCATCAACCTTGACGCCGATGTAATCGGCCTGGTCCTTGCGCAGTTCCGTCAGTTTGACGCCGATCTTCTTCAGATGCAGGCGCGCGACCTTTTCATCCAGTTCTTTCGGCAAGATATAGACGCCCGGCGCATATTCGGCGCCTTTGGTCCACAGTTCGATCTGCGCCAGAACCTGATTGGTAAAGGACGCCGACATGACGAACGAAGGATGCCCCGTCGCGTTGCCCAGGTTCAGCAAACGGCCTTCGGACAGCAGGATGATGCGATTGCCGTTCGGCATCTCGATCATGTCCACCTGTTCCTTGATGTTGGTCCATTTGTGGTTCTTCAGCGCTGCGACTTGAATTTCATTGTCGAAATGGCCGATGTTGCCGACGATCGCCATGTCCTTCATCTCGCGGATATGCTCGATGCGGATCACGTCGCGGTTCCCGGTGGTGGTGATAAAGATGTCGGCGGATGCGACCACATCCTCCAGCAGCACCACTTCGAACCCGTCCATCGCAGCCTGCAGCGCGCAGATCGGATCAACTTCGGTGACCTTCACGCGGGCCCCGGCACCTTGCAGCGACGCAGCCGAACCCTTGCCCACATCGCCATAACCGCAGACCACGGCGACCTTGCCGGCCATCATCGTGTCGGTCGCGCGGCGAATGCCGTCGACCAGCGATTCCTTGCAGCCGTATTTGTTGTCGAACTTGGACTTGGTCACGCTGTCATTGACGTTGATCGCCGGGAAGGGCAATTGGCCCTTCTTGTGCAATTCATAAAGCCGATGCACGCCAGTCGTGGTTTCTTCGGACACACCTTGAATCGCGGCACGCTGTGCGGTGAACCAACCGGGAGAGGCCTTGAGCCGCTTCTTGATCTGGTTAAACAGGCAAACCTCCTCGTCCGAGGTCGGGATCTCGATGATCTCTGTCTCGCCTGCTTCAACCCGCGCGCCGATCAGCACATACATCGTTGCATCGCCGCCATCGTCGAGGATCATGTTGCACATGCCGCCAATCCCGCCAAACTGGAAGATGCGGTCGGTGTAGTCCCAGTAATCTTCCAGCGTTTCACCCTTGATGGCGAAAACCGGCGTCCCGCTGGCCGCGATGGCGGCGGCGGCGTGATCTTGCGTCGAGAAGATGTTGCACGAGGCCCAGCGGACATCCGCGCCCAAGGCCACCAGAGTTTCGATCAGCACCCCGGTCTGGATCGTCATGTGCAACGATCCTGAAATTCGCGCGCCTGCCAATGGCTTGCTTGCGCCGAACTCTTCACGGCAGGCCATCAAACCCGGCATTTCGGTTTCAGCGATCACCAGTTCCTTGCGACCAAATTCCGCCAGCGCGATATCGCGCACGATGTAGTCTTTTGCCATCGGTCATTCTCCTACCATCCGTTTGGCGTTGCGCATATCATTGGCAGGGTTGCGAGACAATTGCCACGCCTGGGCCTTTGGCGGGGATGCGCAAAAGCCGCATCACCCCACGAGCCCGGATCCGAAGTGCTGTGATCTGGGTAGGATCAAGGCGGCCCCTGCTGATACGTGACCTGACATACGCACTGCGCAAGTTGCAGAAGACATTCCATGAACGCGCCGGAAACGACAAAGGCCGCCGTCGCTACCCGCATTGCGTCGGCGCGAGAGACACAGGGCGAGGCCCAGGCGTTTTCCAGCGTGGGCAAGGTCACCACGCATATCAGCCGGGTCAGTCTTGACAACATCAGCGTAATCTTCGACCGGATGAAGGCAGGCCACTTCGACGGCAGCATCGTACGGCGCATCTGAGGCTTGAGAAGTCCGCGCCGTCCCGGCATGTTTGCCCCGGAACCGGGGGGCAGGCATGGCAAAGGTGGCGCGGGCGTGGCAACGCATGCTGTCGGGGCGCAGGCTCGATCTGCTGGACCCCACACCGATGGACATCGAGATCGAGGATATCGCCCACGGCTTGGCCTTTGTCGCGCGGTGGAACGGTCAGACGCGGGGTGATTGGCCATACTCGGTCGCAGAACATTCGTTGCTGGTGGTCGAAATTTTTGCCCGTCTGTCGCCCGTGCAACCTGCGCGGTGGCATTTGGCGGCACTTTTGCATGATGCCCCGGAATATGTGATCGGCGACATGATCAGCCCGGTCAAAGCCGCCGTCGGCCCCGCCTATGGCGAGATGGACGCCCGGCTGGCCGCAGCCGTTCATCTGCGGTTCGGGCTACCTGCGGTCCTGCCTGTTGCCGTCAAGAAGGCTATCAAGGCTGCGGACCGGATCTCGGCCTGGCTGGAAGCGGTGCAAATCGCCGGATTTTCTGACGTCGAGGCGGATCGTTTGTTTGGCAAGCCCGACGCGAAGCTGTTGACGGGGCTTGAAATCCGTTTGAGGCCGCCTGCCGTGGTTCGGGCTGATTTCGTGGCGCGGCACGCAGATTTGATGGCCGCCAGCACCGGTTGAGTTGAATGCGTCGGATAGAACGCACAGTCGGGATCGGTCTATTGCGGTGCGCCAGGCGCGAGATTTGTTCGTCGCGCGCTTTGTGTCGTCGCATCGCGGACCGCATCGATCTGCGGTCCGGAAGTTTTCAGTCTGACATGTCGCGAAGGCCGGGTCAGATCGCGAGGTCTTCAGGTTTTTTGCCAGCCTTCATTGCAGCATCAAACCACCGGGGTTTGCGGCCGCGGCCCGACCATGTTTCCTTGCTGTCAGCCGGGTTCGCATATTTCGGAACGGCCGGGGTCCGCTTGCGAATTGGTGTCGGTGCGCCGGTCAATTCAGCCAGGGTATAGCCCAGCGCACGAGCCCTTTCTTCAACTTCGGCAAGGGCTTCCTTCTTCTTGCGGTCTTCGAAAGTCACAATCGCCTTCGCCAACTGGGATTGAAGGTCGCGTAGTTCTTTTAGCGACAGGCTGTTGATGTTCAAGTCCACATTGAAGTCCTTTTTTTGATTTTGCCAACCCTTTGTAATCCGGTTTGACTTGTCAATCAAGAACCCTGCTATTTCGGGCCGCGCTTGGCCAGAATCCGCTGAAGCGTGCGCCGGTGCATCGAAAGTCGACGCGCAGTTTCCGAGACGTTGCGCTCGCACATCTCGTAAACCCGCTGAATATGCTCCCATCGAACGCGGTCCGCCGACATCGGGTTTTCAGGTGGCAAAGGCAGGTTTTCACTGTGTTGCAGCAATGCATGCATGACGTCATTCGCATCGGCGGGCTTTGAAAGGTAATCGGTCGCGCCAATCTTTACCGCCGCCACAGCGGTTGCAATCGCCCCGTAACCGGTCAAGACCACGATCCGGCAATCGGGGCGATGTTCGCGCAACGACTCTACGACATCCAGCCCGTTGCCATCTTCCAACCGCAGGTCGATCACGGCATAGGCCGGCGGGCGCGTCGTGGCAATCAGCCGACCCGCCGCAACGCTTTCTGCGGTTTCAGGCAAAAACCCGCGCTTTTCCATAGCTTTGGCCAGACGTTTTACAAAGGGCTCGTCGTCATCGACCAGCAACAGGGTCCGATCAGGACCAATGCCGCCGTGCAGCTCTTCGTTCATGGGTTTTTCCTTTTTTCCGGTTCAAACTCAAACCTAGGTCGCAACCAGCCCAAGGTCAAACGGACCGGTCATTGCGCCTTGGCGAAACAGGCTACGCGGTCGGCAATTTCACTTGGCGTGGACTCGCGACGAAAGAAATCAACGAACCCGACTTCGGGTAAAACCATATAGGTGAAGGTCGAATGATCCATCAGGTAATATTCGTCACCGGTTTCCTGTTTCTTGAAATAGGTGCGATAAGCCATTGAAGCCGCCTTGATCTGTTCCGGGGAGCCCGTCAGGCCAATCATCGCGGGGTGCAGGTTTTCGGTGAACTCACGCATCACCTCTGGTGTGTCGCGCTCGGGGTCGATCGAGATGAAGATCGGGGTCACGTCGTGCCCGCGACTTTGCAACAGGTCCACTGCTTCGGCGTTTCTGGCATTGTCCAGTGGGCAGACATCGGGGCAAAACGTGTAGCCGAAGTAGACAAGCGAAGGTTTGGTGATGACCTGCGTGTCAGTGACGGCTGCGCCATTTTCATCGACAAGCGTAAATGCGCCGCCAATGTCGCCGCCGCCGATGGTGCCGCCTCGGCATTGCGCGAATTGGTCAACCGGGCGCGCGGCGTAAAGTGAATAGCCCGTCCATCCTAGCAGCGCTGCAACGGCAGCGACGGCGATCCCGGCATAAAGTTTTGTCATCTCGTTACCCCTTGTCCCTGATCTTGCATTGATCAACCAGAACGCCACAACTATCAATGCGGGGTGTGCACCTCACACGATCACAAGGCCTTGCATGACGTCTTTGAACATTCCTGGCACGTTCGGGGTCGAACGCACCGATTGGGTGCGGTTGCGCACGCTGATTGCTTTGCGGTGGATGGCGGTTGCGGGACAGCTATTGGCAATCCTCGTCGGCGACCAGTTGATCGGTTTGCAACTGCCGCTGGGCTTGTGTCTGCTGGCGGTCGGCGCATCGATCATCGCCAACCTGATCGCAACATTCATGTTTCCGGTGAACCGACGTCTGTTGGAAACCGAAGCGATGCTGACATTGCTGTTCGATCTGTCTCAATTGTCGTTCCTGCTTTATCTTACCGGTGGTTTGACCAATCCCTTTGCCCTGCTGATCCTTGCGCCCGTCACCATTTCCGCCTCTGCCCTGCGTTTGCGCACAACACTTCTGCTGGGCGTTGTGGCGATTTTCCTTGTGACCGTCGCTGCCCTGATGAAGGTGCCGCTGCGGCTCTTGGACGGCACCGTTCTGTCGGTGCCACCGTTGTTCGAATTCGGCTTCTGGTTGTCGATTGTTATCGGCATCGTGTTTCTGGGTGTCTATTCGCGCCGGGTTGCGACGGAAATCCGCACCATGTCTGATGCGTTGCTGGCCACGCAAATGGCGCTGGCTCGTGAACAGAAGCTGACCGATCTGGGGGGGGTCGTCGCCGCCGCCGCGCATGAGTTGGGAACCCCGCTTGCGACCATCAAACTGGTCAGTACCGAAATGGTTGACGAATTGTCGGCCTGGCCCGGTCTGCAAGACGACGCCCGCCTGATCCGGGAACAAGCTGATCGGTGCCGGGATATTCTGCGCTCGATGGGGCGGGCCGGCAAAGACGATCTGCACATGCGAAAGGCCCCTCTTGCTGCCATTTTGGCCGAGGCAGCAGAACCGCATCGCGCGCGGGGAAAGACGCTGGTTTTTACAGACATCGAAGATCCCAAAGGCACATCCCGAGCCGCCGAGATCCTGCGGCGTCCCGAATTGATCCATGGTTTGCGCAACCTTATCCAGAATGCGGTGGATTTCGCGCAAAGAACTGTCTGGGTTGATGCCAAATGGAGTGACGCCCATGTCACGATCAGGATTGTCGATGACGGCGAAGGTTTTGCCCCGCAGATGATCGGGCGGATCGGCGATCCGTTCTTGCGTTTTCGCCGAGCGCAACAGGATCTGGACCGGCGTCCGGACTACGAAGGCATGGGGCTTGGTTTGTTCATTGCCAAGACTTTGCTGGAACGCACCGGGGCGGAGCTTACCTTTGCCAATGCAGTCGATCCATTCCTGAAATCCGGCGATCGGCATGAACGCTGTGGTGCAGTCGTCGAGGTTTCCTGGCCTCGTGCCGCACTTTTGGCACCTGCAGACGCTGGTCAGGGGCAGAATGCGCAGATCGTAATCTGATCAGACGTCATTCTTGCCACAAATTTGACTAGTTTTCTTGCACTCTCGCAAAGGATTAACACCTTATTAACGAACTCGTCTTCAAGTTGCGAAGGGACGTAGCAAAGCGAGCGGCGCATGCAGATCGACTGGATAATGTCGGTGGGAATCGTTCTGACCTCCATTCTGGCGGCGGCGGGGGGTCTTTTGGTGGTTTCTGCCCTTCCAGGGGGCAAAGCGGGGCAGGCTGGCAGCATCTTTGCTGAAACCGGGCAAGGGACAGTGTTCCTGTTTGATGGTGACGTCCTGATCGATGCGACACCGGGTGCAAGGGCGTTGCTGGCAATCAGCCACAACCGCGGCGCGCCTTGGGCAAAACTGATGGCCTATCTTGCGCCGCATTTTCCGGATCTTGAGCAAAAGCTGCTTCGCCTCTCCCAAGAAGGTTCGATCATCCTCACCTCTGCACCGGATTTCGGGCAACCCTTCATTTTGCATGCGGAACATCGGGGTGGCCTGGCGCGTTTGGTGTTGCGCGATCCCGATGCCAAAGACATCGCGCCCGGACATGATCCGATGACCCAGCGCGCATTGAACGAAGAATTGGACCTGTTGCGGAAAACCGTGGCCATAGCCCCGGTCCTGATGTGGCGCGAGCGTGACGACGCCGAGGTGGTCTGGGCGAATGCGGCCTACATGTCGCGCGTGGCAGAACAACTCGCCCCGGGAAAAGATCTGTGCTGGCCGCTGCCCCGGCTCTTCGACCGAACGGCGGCAACGCAAGGGGCCACAGGCCAACGTCAGCGACTGGCGCTGCCGAGCGGTGCCGCCGCGTGGTTCGAATTGGTCAGTTTTGCCGAAGGCACGGGCCGGCTGGTGTTTGCCGTGCCAAACGACGCTGCCGTTCAGGCAGAAGGCGCGTTGCGCGACTTCATGCAGACTTTGACCAAGACATTTGCGCATCTTCCGATCGGCCTCGCGATTTTCGATCAGGCGCGACAGCTGCAGTTGTTCAATCCTGCTTTGCTGGACCTGACGGGTTTGCCTGTCGACTTTTTGTCGATGCGACCGTCCTTGCTGTCGGTTCTGGACGCAATGCGCGACCGGGCAATGATCCCCGAACCCAAGGACTATCGCAACTGGCGCCGCCAGATGATCGACATGGAAAGGGCCGCTGCATCAGGCATCTATGAAGAAACATGGAGCCTGCCAGGTGGTCAGACCTATCGCGTTATCGGGCGGCCTCACCCGAATGGCGCGATTGCGCTGATGATCGAAGACATCTCGAACGAAATGTTGCGCACCCGGCGCTATCGGGCCGATCTGGAGCTGGGGCAATCGGTTGTTGACGAAATCGACGAGGCCATTGCCGTCTTTTCAGAGGCGGGGGTGCTTGTCATGTCGAACGCCGCCTATGCCGGAACCTGGGGGCACGACCCCGCTGCAGGTCTGGGCGAAAGTAGCGTTCGCAGCCTGTGCAACCATTGGCGCGCCCTGAGCGCGCCCAGCCCGATCTGGAACGAGATCGAAGATTTCGCGGCAAATCCGAAGGATCGCCGCGCCTGGTCTGCCGAAGTGCGGCTGCTGGATGGCCGGTTGCTTGACTGCCGCATTGCGCCTTTGGCAGGTGGGGCCACGCTCGCAACTTTCCGGACCGCCCGGTCCGGAGAAGTCGCGCCACCAAGGATCGCCAGTGCCCTGAAAAGCGCCTGAGCAAACATGTGACCGGACCTTGCGGCGGCGCGGGCGCGCGGTAGTGTCGGCGCATGATGGTATCGACCTTTCTTGCCGATGACGCCGCGACCGACCGCCTCGCGGCCTGGCTTGCTCCACGTCTGCGGGCAGGTGATGCCGTATTGCTGCACGGGCCAGTTGGTGCAGGAAAGTCGCACTTTGCCCGCGCTTTCATCCGGGCACGTTTGGGCCGGATGGAAGAGGTTCCGTCGCCCAGCTTTACCCTTGTCCAGGTCTATGACGACGGCGACACCGAAATCTGGCATGCCGATCTGTATCGTTTGTCGCGGCCGGATGACGTGCTGGAACTGGGCCTGATCGATGCCTTTGACACGGCGATCTGCCTGGTCGAATGGCCAGACAGACTTGGCCCACTGATCCCGCCTGATGCGTTGCATCTGTCCCTTTCGGCCTTGCGCGATGGTCGCGTCGCTCAACTGAAGGGAGGGCGGTCAACCGTTCTGACTGATTTGCCGGAAAACATGCCTTGACCCTGCGCGCGCGTCAAAAACACCTGTTTCTTGCCGCGCAGGGTTGGGGCGATGCAGCATGCGAAATGCTCGCGGGGGACGCATCCGACCGCAGCTATGATCGTCTGACCCGCGCCGGAAAGACCGCCGTGCTGATGAACGCGCCACCGCGGCAAGGTAACAGCCCGGGGCAAGGTGACGATCCGGGGCAGTTCGTTGCCGTCGCCACGCATCTGCGGCGGCTTGGCTTGTCTGCGCCAACGATCCTTGCGCAAGACCTTGTCGGCGGTTTCTTGTTGCTTGAAGACTTGGGCGACGCCTTGTTTGCCCGAGTGATCACACAGGATCCCGCAACAGAGGGTGAGTTGTACCGGGCCGCCGTGGATGTTCTGGTTCATCTGCAGGGAAATCCGGTTCTGGCCGGATTGCCCGATCCGACCGCCGCGGACTGGTCGGTTGCCGCGGCCTTTGCGCTGGACTGGTACCGGTTTGCGGCAACGGGCGACCGCATCGACACGACCCGGTTTCAGAACGCCCTGACGCGGGCCCTGACGCAGGCCGCAGACGGTCCGCGCGTCATGATCCTGCGCGATTATCATGCGGAAAATCTGCTGTGGTTGCCGGACCGCGACCGGTTGGCACGGGTTGGTTTGCTTGACTTCCAACTCGCGCAGGGTGGGCAGCCGGGCTATGATCTGGTGTCGCTGCTGCAAGACGCGCGACGCGACGTGCAGTTGCAAACCGAGGAGGAGATGATCCATCACTTTGCCGCAGCCATCGGCCAACCGGAGCCCGCGTTGCGCCGCAGCTATGCCGTGCTTGGCGCGCAAAGGGCGCTTCGCATCCTGGGTGTGTTCGCGCGGCTGTGCCTGGTGGTGGGCAAACCCGGATATCTGCCGCTGCTGCCTCGGGTCTGGGGCCATTTGCAGCGCAACCTGGCCCAACCGGGGCTTGAAGAGGTGGCAGTAGCCTGTGCCGCATTGCCGCCCCCCACACCCCAGACCCTGCAACGGATCGAGGCGCAATGCGGCACTTTCCGCTGATGCTGTTCGCGGCGGGGTTTGGCACTCGGATGGGTGCATTGACCGCCGATCGCCCAAAGCCGTTGATCACGGTGGCGGGCCGCGCCCTGATAGACCATGCATGGGATATTGCCGATACTGCGGGGGCCGCACCAAGGGTCGTCAACCTGCACTACCGGGGCGAACAGATTGCGCAGCATCTGGCCGGACGCGAGGTTATCTTGTCGTGGGAAGGCGACACGATACTGGAAACCGGAGGAGGGCTGCGTGCCGCTTTGCCGGTTTTGGGGTCGGGGCCCGTGATGACGCTGAATACTGATGCCGTCTGGACTGGTCAGAATCCGTTGATCGAACTGTCCGCGGCATGGGATGATCACGCGATGGACGGGCTTTTGTTGGTGTTGCCGGCCAGACAAGCGCGCGGTCATTCCGGCAGTGGAGACTTCCTGGTGGACCAAGCGGGTCGGCTGCGCCGCGCCAACGGTGCACCCGGGATGGTGTACCTCGGGGCGCAAATCCTGCGGACGCATGACTTGTCCGCGATTGAAGACAAGGTTTTTTCGCTGAACCGGATTTGGGATCGGATGATTGCCGCCGGACGGGCCTACGGCGTGATCCACAGGGGCGGTTGGTGCGATGTCGGACGGCCGGACGGTATTGAAGAGGCCGAGGCGATGCTCGCCGATGTTTGATCCCGTCTTGCATCCAAGGGTGTTTCAACTGCCCTGCGGTGTCGACTTTGCCGCCAGCTTTGTCTCCGGGCTGAACGCCCGTTTGCAAGGCCAGCCACCAGAGGCCGCCGCGCGGGTGCAGGTTTACCTCAACTCCAGTCGGATGCGCCGGCGTGTGACGGATGTGCTGACCGCCAGCGGCGCGCGGTTTTTGCCGCGTTTGCGTCTTGTGACCGATCTTGCCCGGGACGCGGTGTTGAACGATCTTCCCGCAGCCGCCCCACCGCTGCGACGGCGGCTGGAACTGGCGCAACTGATCGCGGGGTTGATTGCTGCACAGCCGGGGATCGCGCCACGCGCGGCGCTTTTCGATCTGGCAGACAGTCTGGCCACTCTGATGGACGAGATGGGTGGCGAAGGCGTGTCACCCGCCACGATCGCGGCACTGGACGTGTCGCGCCATTCCGAACACTGGGCGCGGACCCAGACCTTTTTGTCGATCATCGCGCCGTTTTTTGACCAAAGCCCTGCTCAGGACGATAGCGCCCGCCAGCGGGTCGCAGCTTTGCGGCTGACCGCGCAGTGGCAGGACACCCCTCCCGAAGGGCCGGTGATCGTGGCGGGCTCTACCGGGTCGCGGGGGGCCACGGCGCTGTTGATGCAGGCGGTGGCGCGGTTGCCGCAGGGGGCGGTGGTTCTTCCCGGGTATGATGCGGGGATGCCGGGCACAGTCTGGCGGGCGCTGGACAATGCGCTGACGGGCGAAGATCACCCGCAGTACCGTTTTCACCGATTGCTGACCGAACTGGGGCTGACCCCGGATCAGGTTGCGCCATGGGCAAGTGATCGCGAACCAGATCCCGATCGCAACCGGCTGATTTCGCTGTCATTGCGGCCAGCGCCTGTCACCGATCAGTGGCGGGTCGAGGGGCCCCGCCTGCCTGATCTGCGCCAAGCGACGGTGGCGATGACCCTTATCGATGCACCCTCGCCGCGCAGCGAAGCGCTGGCGATTGCCTTGTTGCTGCGCCAAGCGGCCGAGGACGGCATTCGCGCAGCTTTGATCACGCCCGACCGCACCCTGACACGGCAGGTTTCTGCGGCACTGGACCGTTTCGGCATCCTGCCCGATGACAGTGCAGGACGACCACTGGCGCTGTCGGCGCCGGGGCGGTTGTTGCGCCATGTCGTGGGGTTGATGGGGCAACGAATGCCGGTCGATGCGCTGCTGGTGCTGCTGAAGCATCCGCTGGTCGGAACCGGGGGCGACCGGGGCACCCATTTGCGGCTGACGAGAGACCTCGAGCTGACGCTGCGCCAAAGTGGCCCTGCGTTCCCGGATGCGGCCATGCTGTTGGCCTGGGCCGACGCCCGCGGGCAGGCATACTGGGCAGAACGCCTCGTGGCAGCGCTTGGCGGGTTGCAGACCGTTGGTGCGCGCGCGCTGGCCGATCACGTCGCCCATCACGGCGCAGTGGTTGCGGCGCTTGCAGCGGGCACTGGCGATACGCCCGGCAGCTTGTGGCGCGAACCGGCGGGCGAAGCGGCGCAGGCGTTGATGTCCGACCTTGCGCGCGAGGCCCGGCATGGCGGCGTCTTTGCCGCCGCCGAGTATCGCGCCTTGTTCGAGGCGGTGATCGCGGCAGGCGAAGTGCGCGACGCACCACTGGTTCATCCGCTCATCAGCATCTTCGGCCCCCGCGAGGCGCGCGAGATGGAGGCCGATCTGGTGATCCTCGGCGGATTGACCGACGGCATCTGGCCCGGATTGGGAACCCCGGACCCATGGCTGAACCGCAAGATGCGAGCCGATGCAGGGTTGTTGTTGCCGGAACGCCAGATCGGTCTTGCCGCGCATGACTATCAACAAGCTGTCACTGCCCGCCGTGTCGTGCTGACCCGGTCCCTGCGCAATGCCGAGGCAGAAACCGTTCCGTCGCGTTGGCTGAACCGATTGCTGAACCTGACCGAGGGTTTGCCCGAACAGCACGGGCCTGAGGCCGTCGCGCAAATGCGGGCGCGCGGCGCGACCTGGCTGGCCATGGCTGACGCGCTGGACAGACCCACGGCCGCCATGCGCACCGATCCGGCTTTGGTTCGCGCGCCGCGACCTGCCCCGCAACCACCCTTGGCGGCACGGCCCGACAAACTGTCGCTGACCAACATCGCGCGACTGATCCGCGACCCCTATGCGATTTACGCCCGCTATGTGCTGCGCCTGCAACCCCTTGACCCGTTGCGGCAAGCCCCGGATGCACGGGATCGCGGGATCGTCATGCATGATGTCTTGCGACGCTTTGTTCAGACCCGGCCCGGTTGCGAACCCCGCGAAGATGCGCATCATCGTCTGATGTGCATCGCGGCGCAGACACTGGCCGATCAGGTGCCATTTCCGGCGGCCCGCGTGCTGTGGTTGGCCAGGCTGGGTCGGGGTGTCGACCATTTCCTGAACCAGGAGGCACAGTGGGGCGGGGTGCCGCTGGTAGTGGAAACCAAAGGCGAAATTACGCTGAACCCGTTGCACTTTACCTTGTTCGGCACGCCCGACCGCATCGACCGGCTTGCGGATGGGCGGCTTTTGCTGATCGACTACAAAACCGGGACACCGCCGACGCTGGCCGAACAACGCGCCTTCGAAAAACAACTGATCGCAGCGGCGGCGATGGTGACACGCGGCGGATTTGCCGAGCTTGGACCGTCCGATGTCGCCTGGATCAGCTATATCGGCCTTGGGGCGGGCAAGAAATCGGTGTCAACGCGCGTAACGGCCGAATTGCTGGACGAATTCTGGGCCGGCATGCTGCGGTTGATCGGGCAGTATGGCGACCGTTCGACGGGATATGCCGCGCGTCGTGCGATGTTTCAGGACCGGATCGCCGGGGATTACGACCACCTCGCCCGCTTTGGCGAATGGCAGATGACAGACCGGGCCATCGGCTTGAAAGTGGGTCCCGATGATCCGGCGTGACGCGGCGAGCGAGGCGCAGGTGGCAGCGAGCCTGCCCTCGGCCTCGACCTGGCTGTCGGCCAACGCAGGGTCGGGCAAGACACGCGTGCTGACGGACCGGGTGGCGCGGCTCTTGCTGGCCGAGGTGGAGCCGCAGCGCATCCTGTGTCTGACCTACACCAAGGCGGCGGCCAGCGAGATGCAGAACCGCCTGTTCCGGACGCTGGGCAGTTGGGCGATGAAACCGGATGCCGAGTTGCGCAGGGCCTTGGCCGAACTGGGCGAAGAAGGCCGGCTGACCGACCTTGATCTTGCCGCCGCCCGGCGTTTGTTCGCGCGGGCCATCGAAACACCGGGCGGCCTGCGCATCCAGACAATCCACAGTTTCTGCGCCACCTTGCTGCGTCGGTTTCCGCTAGAGGCCGGCGCGTCGCCGCAATTCACCGAAATGGATGACCGCGCGGCGCGACTGCTGCGTGACGAGATTGCCGAAGAGCTGGCCGATACGCTGGCCCCAGATCTGATGGCCGAAGTGGCGCGGGCCTATACCGGCGAAGAGTTTTCTGGCCTGTTGGCGCAGGTGGCAGGGGCGCGGGCCGGTTTTGCGGAACCGCTGACAGACGCTGCGGCGCGCGCGCTGTTCAGCGTGCCTGCGGACGAGACGATGACCGCCATTCTGGCCGACCTGTTTCAAGGGAATGAGGCCGATCTGATCGCGGCCATGTTACCCGTGCTGCGTTTGGGCAAACCTACGGATGTCAATCTCGCCGACAATCTTGCTTCGGCAACCTTTGACGCGGACGGCCTTGCCAGGCTGGAAGATGCGCTTCTGACCGGGGCATCGGCGAAAGAACCGTTTACCGCCAGGATCGGCGCCCTGCCGACCAAGGATATCCGCGCGGCGCTGCCCGATCTGATACCGCAGCTTGACGCCCTGATGGCCCGCGTCGAAGCGGCCCGCCGCCGCCGCATCGCGTTGCAGGCTGCCGATCGCACCATCACGCTGCACCGCTTTGCCGCTGTATTTCTGCCGATCTACGAGGCGCGCAAGGCAGCACGCGGTTGGCTCGATTTCGACGATCTGATCACCCGCACCAAGGCCCTGCTCACCGATCCATCGGTTGCAGCCTGGGTGCTGTTTCGCCTTGATGGCGGGATCGATCACATCCTGGTGGACGAAGCGCAAGATACCAGCCCGGACCAATGGCGGGTTATTGAACTGCTGTCAGCCGAGTTTACTGCAGGCATCGGGACGCGACCGGGTGGGCGCACGCTGTTCGTCGTCGGGGACAAGAAGCAGTCGATCTATTCATTTCAGGGCGCGGATGTGGCCGCTTTTGACGACAAGCAACGGGCCTTCGGGACTGCCTTTCGCGCAGCCGGACAGGCGTTTCAGACCCTGCAACTGGAGTATTCGTTCCGGTCTGCCCCTGCCCTTCTGCGGCTCGTCGATGTCGCGCTGCATCAGCGGTTTCCAACCGCGCTTGGGGCCGAGGTTCGGCATGCAGCGTTCAAGCACCAGATGCCGGGGCGGGTCGATTTGTGGCCGCTGATCGAACCTGCGGATGATGACCAGGACGACGACTGGCAAACCCCGGTGAACCGGGTCAGTCAGACACATCACAACGCCCGCCTTGCCCGCCAGATTGCCGCCGAGATGCGAGGCATGATCGATGCCGGTGTCCAGATCCCTGCAGACGGCGGACCGCGCCCGGTGCATGAGGGGGATTTCCTGATCCTTGTGCAGCGGCGGTCCGCACTGTTTGCCGATCTGATCCGCGAATGCAAACAACATGGTCTGGCCGTCGCCGGCGCGGACCGTCTGAAGTTGGGCGCAGAACTTGCGGTCAAGGATCTGATGGCCCTGCTCGCGTTTCTGGTCACGCCCGAGGATGACTTGTCGTTGGCAACGGTCTTGCGCTCGCCGCTTGGCGGTTGGTCGGAAGCGCGGCTTTTCGATCTGGCCCATGGACGGTCGGGGTTTTTGTGGCAAGCCCTGCGGGGCGTTGACGACCCGGCCCGCGACATGCTGGATGACCTGCGCAGTCAGTCAGATTTCTTGCGGCCCTACGAAGTGCTGGAGCGCGCGCTGACCCGGCATGATGGCCGACGTCGCCTGCTGACCCGGCTGGGCGACGAGGCGGCAGAAGGCATCGACGCGCTGCTCGCGCAGGCGCTTGGGTATGAACGGCAGGATGTGCCCAGCCTGACCGGCTTTCTGATCTGGCTGGCCACCGACGAGATCGACATCAAGCGCCAGATGGAGGCCGAAGGACACCGCATCCGGATCATGACCGTGCATGGGGCCAAGGGCCTGGAAGCCCCGATCGTGATCTTGCCCGACACTACCGACAGTCGCCACAACGACCGGTCTGAAATTCTGGTGCCGCCAAAAGCCGCGCCGATGTGGCGCACTCCCGCCGAAGAAAGCCCCGCAATCATCGCCGCCGAACGCGACCGGCGCGAGGTGTTGCGCCACGAAGAAAGCCTTCGGTTGCTTTATGTGGCGCTGACAAGGGCACGCTGCTGGCTGATCGTGGCGGGGGCAGGGCAAGCCAAGACCGACACCAGCAAGGGCGCGAAGGATCCGTTGACCTGGAGCTGGTATCGCCATGTCGAAGAAGGAATGCGCGCGGCCGGCGCAATGCCTTTGGCTGACGGCAGGCGGCGGTTGTCGCAAGGCGACTGGCCGGCCGCCGCCACGGCCCCCGTGATCAGGGCCGAACAGGTCGAACCTGCGTTGCCGGATTGGGCGCAGGCGCCAATTCGCGCGGCAACACGCCCGCCAGTTTTGCTGTCGCCTTCGGATCTTGGGGGGGCCAAGACCCTGCCAGAAGAACAAATTCCGGGCACCGAGGCGGAGGCACTGTCGCGCGGTACGGCGCTGCATCTGCTGCTGGAGGCGCTGCCCCTTGCGCCGGCGGTCGACTGGCCAACACTGGCGGCCCTTTTGGTGCCGGACCCTGCCCTTTGCGCCGATGTTCTGGCCGAGGCGGAAGTGGTTTTGCGCGACGCTGCGCTGTCGTTCCTGTTTGTGCCCCAGGCCCTGACAGAGGTGGCCGTAACCTGCGATCTGGCCGGACGGCGGCTTTCTGGCAGCATCGACCGGCTGCTGATCCAGCCCGGGTCCGTGCTGGCGATTGACTACAAATCGAACCGGCTGATCCCGGATAGGGCCGCGTCAACCCCGGAAGGCCTGCTGCGGCAGATGGGGGCATATGCGCATGCTCTTGACGCGATCTATCCGGATCGCCGGGTCGAGGTGGCGATTCTGTGGACGCGAGCACCGAAACTGATGCCGCTTGATCGCGATATGGTGCGTGCAGCCCTGACACGTGCTACGATCCCTTGACGCTGATGCTTTGCGTTCTTAGCTGTCTAATCCTGATGCAGATTGAGGAGACCCGCCATGGGTACCAATACCGTTGCAGTAACCGACTCCACCTTTGACGCCGAAGTCCGCAAAGCGACCGTGCCGGTCGTGGTAGACTTCTGGGCCGAATGGTGCGGCCCGTGCCGTCAGATCGGGCCGGCGCTGGAAGAACTCGCAGCCGAGTATGGCGGCAAGATCAAGATCGTGAAGGTCAATGTGGACGAAAACCCGGATAGCCCGGCCATGCTGGGTGTGCGCGGCATCCCGTCATTGTTTTTGTTCAAGAACGGTGAAGTCGTGTCGAACAAGGTTGGTGCTGCGCCGAAAGCGGCCCTTGCCAACTGGATCAACGCGTCAATCTGAGACAGCCGGTGGCGTTCGCGCTGTCAGACGGGCCAGCCGTGCTGTCGCAGCCGTGCGGAAATCTGAAGATGCACGTCGTCGCTCCAGGAGGTGATCGCGTGCATCTTGAAAAACCAGTAGACATAGGGCGCAAATGGGATATCGCCCGGCCTGTCGGCAAAAACAGCCGCCAGACCATCGCGCGGCACGGATGCCGCGATGTGATGAAAATCCGCGCGCGCAAACAAGATCGCAGGCTTCTGGGCAAAATATCCGGTCAAAGCGATGCTGGAATTCTGCGTGACAACGCAGTCACAGCGCCGCAGCAGGTCGATCGACGGCTGCGACGACAGGGTGAACCGCGCGTACTGCCGAGCCAGGTTGTTCAGGGCCGCAAGACTTTGCGTGTCATAGACCTCTGCAGGGTGCAGCGTTGCAACGACAGGCCGCGTCTCATGGGCTAAAAGCGCATCGAGCATCGCAAGCGGGCTCATGCTTTGGAACGGCCTGTGACGACGCAGCTTGCCTTGCAGGGGAACAAAGACAAAGCCGTCGCACCCGATTGGGGTCGTGCCAAACAGATTGCCCCGCCAGCGGTCATGGAAGGCCCGCACATATGGTGAACGCACGTCGTCGGGATCAAAGGAAAGACCTGCGGTCTGCCACGCCCAACGGTCGTTTACGGCCTCGATCCTCCAGAACGGCTCCATATAGCACTGGCGCAATGACAGGCAGAACGGCCCCGAAACCGCCTGATTCAAGACCAGATGATAGCCGTTGATCTGCTGTGCCGCGAACCGCGCCTCTTCGGGCAGCAGAACGACCTGCCAACCCGCCGCCTCGACGACTTCTGCAATCCGGGTCAGGATATTGGCAGTGCGCGCAGCAATTTGCGCGCGCTGACTTGCGCCAAGGTAGAAGTACAGCACCTTTTCGCGCAACCTGAACCCCCGATCCTTTCGCGCAGGCTATGCCAGATCGCGCCGGTTGCAAACACGGCTCGGGTTGTGCGTAGACGTCAAGCCGCCCATATTGAACCGATCGACGGGGGGTTTCATGGCAGATGACAGGTTTCCAGGCTGGCACGGCACGACCATTCTGGCCGTGCGGCGGGGCGGGTGCGTGGCGGTCGCTGGCGACGGGCAGGTGTCGCTGGGCCAGACCGTGATCAAGGGCAGCGCGCGCAAGGTGCGGCGATTGTCGGTCGGTGGCCAAGACGTGGTGGCGGGGTTTGCCGGATCTACCGCCGATGCCTTTACCTTGCTGGAACGGCTTGAGAAAAAGCTGGAGGCGGCACCGGGCCAGTTGGCCCGTGCCTGCGTTGACCTCGCCAAGGACTGGCGGATGGACAAGTATCTGCGCAACCTTGAGGCGATGCTGATCGTGACCGACGGGCGCGATCTGTATGTGATCACCGGGGCGGGCGATGTGCTGGAACCCGAACATGACGTGGCCGCCATCGGCTCGGGTGGCAACTTTGCGCTGGCAGCGGCGCGCGGATTGATGACCACCGACCTGCCTGCCGAGGATATCGCGCGGCGGGCCATGGCGATTGCGGCAGATATCTGTGTCTACACCAACGGCAACCTGACCGTTGAGTCGATTGGCCACTGACCGATGCAGAACGCCCCGCAAGCAAACATCCTGACCCGCGACGACCTGCGCGCCGCCGTCGCCGCAGGCGCCCTGACCGAGGCGCAGGCCGCCACTGTGATCGGTCTGGCGCAGGCCCGGCTCGACGGCAGGCAGGCGATGACGGGCGAAGATGAGCCGTTCGAGTTCTTTCGCGGCTTCTCCGAGATTTTCATCGTCGTCGGTCTGGTCGTATTGATCTCGGGCATCGTTTCGCTGATGTGGCTGTTGGACATGGTCCTTGTCGTGCCACTGGGCATGGCCATCGTGGCATGGTGGCTGGCCGAGTATTTCACGGTCAAGCGGCGCATGGTTCTGCCCTCGATTGTTCTGCTTGTGGCGTTTGGGATCGGAGTCGGCGGTACTGTTTTGTCCTGGCAATTGCAGCAGGCATTTCCGAACCCGGTTTCGACGGCGCAGATCATCACTCTGGCCAGCGCGGCCAGCATGGCAATCTGGTACTGGCGGTTCCGGCTGCCCATCGCGATGTTCTTTCTGGGCCTTGCGCTGCTGGCAGCACTTTACATCGCATGGGCATCGCCTGCGGATGTCATTGCCATGTCCACGACCGGGTCGATCGACAAACTGTTCGATCTTGCAGACAGTGCAGGCTTCGGTCTGGCGACGCTCGGATTCGGTATCGCGGCCTTTATCGCCGCCATGTGGTTTGACATGCGTGATCCCTACCGGCTGGGCCGCCATTCTGCCTCCGGCTTCTGGCTGCATGTTCTGGCGGCACCGGCGCTGGTCAACACAGTCGCGCTGACGCTGCTGAACGTTGGGGGCACGGCTGGCTATGTCTTGCTGGCGGCGTCACTTTGCGTCATTTCGGTGCTGGCGCTGGTGATCGACCGGCGGTCCTTCGTGACGGCTGGGGTCATCTACATCGGCCTTGTGATTGCCTGGCTGTTACAGGGCGAGGGGTCAGAAGACCTTGGCCATTGGGTCGCAATCCTGATCGTCCTGGGGGCGTTCATCACGGCCTTGGGAACGTTCTGGGTGCCGTTGCGCGCCAGTCTGATGCGGGCGTTGCCGGACTTTCCGGCCAAGCGCCGCCTTCCCCCCTATGCGGAGATGCCATGACCGACCTGACCCCCCGCGAGATTGTCTCGGAGCTTGACCGCCACATCATCGGCCAGCAGGGTGCCAAGCGCGCCGTGGCCGTAGCCCTTCGCAATCGCTGGCGGCGCAAGCAGTTGGCCGATGATATCCGGGATGAGGTTTACCCCAAGAACATCCTGATGATCGGGCCTACCGGCGTGGGCAAGACCGAGATCTCGCGCCGTCTGGCCCGGCTGGCCCACGCGCCGTTTCTGAAGGTCGAGGCCACGAAGTTCACCGAAGTGGGCTATGTGGGTCGCGATGTGGACAGCATCATCCGCGATCTGGTCGATACGGCCATGGTCGATACCCGCGCCCGGATGCGCGATGACGTGGCGGCCCGCGCCAAGGCCGCCGCAGAGGATCGGGTGATCGACGCGCTGGCGGGCCGCGACAGCCGCCCCCAGACGCGCGAGCTGTTTCGCGGCAAGCTGCGCCGGGGCGAATTGGACGACACGGTGATCGAGCTTGATCTGCCCGACAGCACCCCGATGCCGATGGCGGGCGTGCCGGGGATGGAGCAGATGCAGGGGCTGGCCGACATGTTCAAGGCCTTCGGGCAGCGCACGGTGACCAAGAAAGTGACCGTGGCGGCCAGCTATGATCTGCTGTTAGGGTCCGAGGCCGACAAACTGCTGGACGACGAAGCCGTAAAGGCGGCGGCGCTGTCGGCGGTTCAGGAAAACGGCATCGTGTTTCTGGACGAGATCGACAAGATCTGCGCGCGGTCCGATGCGCGCGGCGCCGATGTCAGCCGCGAAGGCGTACAGCGTGACTTGCTGCCTCTGATCGAAGGCACCACCGTCAGCACCAAATACGGCCCGGTCAAGACCGACCATATCCTGTTCATCGCCTCGGGCGCGTTCCACATCGCCAAACCGTCAGACTTGTTGCCCGAACTGCAAGGCCGCCTGCCGATCCGGGTCGAATTGCAGCCGCTGACCGAACATGACTTTGTCCGTATCCTGTCGGAAACCGACAATGCGCTGACCCGGCAGTACAGCGCATTGATGGCGACCGAAGGCATCTCGGTGACCTTTCCGGCGGACGGCATTGCAGCCTTGGCCCGCATCGCCGCCGAGGTGAACCGCGCCGTCGAAAACATCGGGGCTCGCAGGCTCTACACCGTGATGGAGCGGGTGTTCGAAGAACTGTCCTTCACAGCACCGGACCGGTCGGGCGAGACCGTGACAGTGAATGCCGATTTCGTCGAAGCCAATCTTGGCGCGCTGTCTCGTTCTGCCGATCTGTCGCGCTATGTCCTTTAGTGTGCAGACGATCAACGGGATGCGTGCCGGTCCGGCGCGATCCGCGGCCAACCTTTGTTTTGAAGGTCTTTGATGTCACGTTTTTGGATCGTCCTCGTTTGTTGCGTTGCTCTGGGCTGCACGCCGCGCGGCCAGATCGTGCTTGCCCCGCAGGCATCCCCGGTAAGCGCGGAAGAGACGATCTACGTCGCGACCACCAGAGTTCTGGACGGCGCGACCGGCGCCTATTCCAGCAGACGGTCCGAGACGCCGAATTTTGCCCGCTATACCGTGTCTGTCCCGCCAGAACGTGATCCCGGGACCATCTCGTATCCGCGATCAGGGAGCAAACCGGACCCGCAGCAGGATTTTCTGACCACGTCCCAGGTGCATTATTCCGACGGGGCCCTGTTTCGTCGCGACCTGGCAAAAGCCCTGAAGGCGCAGCCTGCGGCAGCCCGCGAAGCCACTATCTTTGTGCATGGCTACAACACCACCTTTGGCGAAGGCGTTTACCGGATTGCACAACTGGCGCATGATCTCGACTTGCCCGGCGTGGCCATGCACTATGCCTGGCCGTCGGCGGCCACGCCATTCGGGTATGTTTACGACCGCGATTCGGCCGTTTTTTCCCGCAATGGGCTTGAAAGCATGCTGCGTGAAGTGTCCCAGTCCGGGACGGAACAGATGTTCCTAGTGGCCCATTCGATGGGCAGCGCCTTGCTGGTCGAGACGCTGCGGCAACTGGCAATCCGCGGCGACCGCCAAACACTCGACCGCATCGCGGGGGTCATCCTGATTTCACCGGACATCGACGTCGATGTGTTCCGGATTCAGGCGCGCGACATCGGCGACCTGCCGCAGCCGTTTCTGATCTTTGGATCACAGCGCGACAAGGCCCTGCGGCTGTCGGCGCGGCTGACCGGGCAAGCTGCGCGTCTTGGATCGCTTGCGACAGTCGGGGCGTTGGCGGATCTGGATGTCACATTTGTCGAGGTGGCGGCGTTCGACGAAGGATCGGGGCATTTCAACGTGGGCAACTCGGCTGCGCTGATCCGCCTGCTGGACCGAATTACCGATGTGGATGCGGCTTTTTCGGCCGATGCGGCGACCAAATCCGGGCTGCTGCCAGGTGTGGTGCTGACGGTGCAGAACGCGACAGAAATCATCCTGTCGCCGATCACGAATTCGGGTCGCCCGCGCTAACGTCTGCGCAGATAGACGTAGTAGGCACCCGACCCGCCGTGTTTCAGATGCGCCTCTGCCACTTGCAGCACCGCCTGACCCAAAGGAGGCAAGCGCAGCCATTGCGGCACCTGATGGCGCAATGCGCCCATCCGTTGCGGGATCGGGCCGTGATCGGTGCCGCGCTTGCCTTTGCCGGTAATCACCAGAACCAGCCGCATCGCGTTGGTCTGCGCGTTCAAGACAAAGCGGATCAGTTCGGGATGCGCCTCGGAAAGGGTCAGGCCGTGCAGGTCGATTCTGGCTTCGGGTGCCAGTTTGCCGCGCGTCATGCGGCCAAACGCTTTGGCGTCCATCTGCAAGGGAGCCGCCTGCAGGCTTTCCGACAGGCTGGGTGACAGATCATGCGCGCGGATCGCCCGAACCTTCTCGCCAACGCGAAAGGCTGGTGTCGAAGGGCGCAGGGCGGGCGCTGCATCTTTCTGCTGTTCGCCGGCGGTTTGCGGGCTTTTCCGCAACAGGATCGATGGCGGCTGGTGCAGCGGGCGGGCAGATCGCGCAACGATCTGCCACAACTCTTCTTCCTCGGGGTGCAGGGATCTGCGGCGCACCATCGCCTAGCCTTCGGGCAACAAGGCAAAGGCCCGATCTATCGGCAGCAACACCAGCATCCGCCCGCCATCCTTGACCGTGCCCGCGGCATCACCCGCAGAAGCGCCCGTTCCGAAAAAGATATCGGCCCTTTGCGCACCCTTGATGGCGCCCCCGGTGTCTTGTGCCACCATCAGACGACGAAATGCACCTGCCCCGTCTTTTTCGACCCAGACCGGCGCCCCCAAAGGCGTAAAGTCAGGATCGACCGCAATCGAGCGCAATGTGGTGATCGACCGCCCCATCGCCCCGATCGGACCGTCTTGCGATGCCAGGTTCGGCAGTTTGCGAAAGAACACGTAAGACGGATTGACGTTCAGCAGCCCCGCCCCGGCATGCGGGTTGCGCGCGACAAAGGCCCGGATTTCCTGTGCGGACACCTGATCGGGGGTGTGGGTGCCACGGCGGATCATCTCTTGTCCGACCGATCTGTAGGCGTGCCCGTTGCGTCCGGCATAGCCGACCCTGATCACCGATCCGTTTGGCATGACAATGCGGCCAGAGCCCTGAATTTGCAAAAAGAATGCCTCAACCGGGTCATCCAGCCAGGCAATCTCCAGCCCACGACCGCGCAAGGCGCCAGCTTCGATCGTCGCCCGGTCGTAATAGACCTGCCCATCGCGAAGTTCCGAAGGCCTGCGATAGATCGGCCAGGCAAAACGCGGACTGCGCACCGGCGAGCCTTGCAGTTCGGGTTCATAGTATCCGGTGAATAGCGCAGGCGGCTCGCCAATCAGCACGGGTTTGAAAAACAACTCGAAAAAACTGCGCGCAGCGGTGTCGCCCGGACCCACATCTGCCGCAAGACGGCAGAGCGGCACCCAGTCGGGGTCCTTCAACAGATCGCATGTGTCGCGAAAGGTGGACAAGGCCGCTGCGTGATTGTCAGCCTCCCACCCGTCAAGTTCAGCGAAGTCTGCAATCTGGGCCGAAGCCGTTCCAGCCATCAGCATCGCAAGGCCCAGAACGATGGAGCGGAGCGCATGTCGCATCCCGCTCGGGCTCAGTCGCCGGTGACCACAAGCTGCCAGTTCGGGTCATCGACCCCCATCCGGCGGGCAAAGGTCCAGACGTCACGCTGTCGTTTCACTTCGGTATCGCGGCCCTCGACAACCACGCCCGCCTTGTTGCGCACCACCGACGTCAACTCTGCCATGAAGCGCATGGTGATTTCGGCGGTGCGACTGTCGCGGTCAAACGTTGCATCCTGCAAGACAAGTTCGCGCAGACCTACGAAATTCGCCTCGACGGTCAGGCCTTCACGTTCGCGCGCCGCAACCGCGGCATCAAAGCTTGCGGCGACGTCGGCCGACAGGAAGGGGCGTATCCCGTCGACTTCGCCCTTTTCAAAGCCCATCAGAATCATCTCGTAGGCGCCCCGCGCCCCGGACAGGAACGTGCCCACGGAAAATCCCGGTTCCGCCGTCTTCATCGCAGCCAGTGCCTTGGCAGCTGCGGATCCCTCTGGGACGTGGTCGGTGATGTCACGGTCAGGACCGCCTTCGATCACCTCGAAGTCACGCCGGGTCTTGGGGCGGGTGTCATCCAGCGGCAGCGGTGGTTTTTCAAACCCGTCACGGGTGCCCAGCACCGATCGCAGCTTGAGGATCAGGAACACTGCGACGCCAGCCAGAACCAGCAATTGAAGGAGGGACGAATTCATTGCAACCTCGAAGTATCTTCGGAGGAGATTGGCATTTCCCCCATCTTTCCCCTATGTAGGGGCTGGGTCGGGTCAAGTCCACCGCCTGACGCCAAAGTCATTGGAGGACTGCGCCGATGTGGATGTTTGTCGGATTTCTTGCCATTCCGCTGATCGAAATCGCGCTGTTTGTGACAGTTGGCGGCTGGATCGGGTTGTGGCCGACGCTTGCCATCGTGATCGCAACGGCTTTGGCAGGTGTGGCGGTGATCCGCAGCCAAGGGGTGCAGGCGTTGCAGGGTCTGCGCGGGGCGTCGATGACGCGGCGAAATCCGCTTGGGCAGATGGCAGACAATGCCCTGATCGGCGCCGCCGGTGTCCTTTTGATCCTGCCGGGCTTTCTGACCGATGTGCTTGGCCTGCTGTTGCTGGTGGCGCCAATCAGGCACCTTGTGATCCAGGGTGTGGCGGCGCGGGCGCAGGTCTATGTGGCGACGGCATCCGACGGGCCACGCCGGCGGGATGCTGATGTGATCGACGGCGAGTTTTTTGAGATAGACGAGGAGCAAACGACCGTATCTGCTTTCGACCGCCGCCTTCCGGGAGGACGGCGGCATTGAGCCGCGCGGGCTGACCTGATAGACGCTGCGGCGACCAACGAGGAGTGAGCAAGCATGGCCGAAGAAAACACAAGCGCGCCGCAGGCAGCGCCACAGATAAAGATGCAGGTGCTGGCGCAGTTCGTGCGCGATCTGTCGTTTGAAAACATGGTCGCCCAAAAGGGATTGTCAGCCGGCGACGTGCAGCCGGACATTCAGGTGGCCGTCAGCCTTGATGCCCGCAAGCGCGGGACCGGAAGCCACTATGATGTGATCACCAAGTTCAAGGTCACATCGAAAAACAAGGCCAACGGAGACACCCTGTTCTTGCTGGAGCTGGATTACGGCGGCGTCTTTCTGGTCGAAGGCGTCACGGACGAGCAATTGCATCCGTTCTTGCTGATCGAATGCCCGCGGCTGTTGTTTCCTTTCGTGCGTCGGATCATTTCCGATGTGATCCGCGATGGGGGCTTTCCTGCATTGAACGTCGATACGGTCGATTTTCTGGCGCTGTACCGTCAGGAACTCGCCCGCCGTGCGCAGTCACAGGCACCGGCAACCGCAACGCACTGAATCTGCGTTGCGCGCGAATAGCCTTACCTGGCGGCCGAACCCTTGCAGTACCGGGCCGGCTGCTGACCGAAATGTCGTCCAGGGAATGCTGTCCCGCGGAGCATAGGGCTCCGCAGAACGGCCCGGCAGAACGGGGTCGGTCGATGTCAGCTTTGGCGGCGGACCCGGTTTTTCTGACCGACGGGGTGCTTGTGGGGGTTTCACACCCCCACACCCCCGTGGGATGTTTTCGCCAAGGTGAAATTGCTGTCTGCGGGCTGGATCAGGCGAAGCTGATGGATTTTTTCAGGGGCAGCGTTCGGATGCGCTGGCCGGTGAGGGCGAAGATCGCGTTTGCCAGTGCCGGGGCGGCGGGTGGGGTGCCCGGTTCACCGATGCCGCGCAATGTGTCGCCTGATTCAAGGACACGCACGGCGATCGGCGGACATTGTGACAGACGCAGGGGTTCGTAATCCCAGAAGTTCAGTTGTTCTGCCGCGCCGTTGACGAAAGTTATCTCGCCACTGATCGCGGCAGACAGGCCATAGATCATCCCGCCTTGCAGCTGCGCCTCGATGATCGACGGATCGAGCGCTATGCCGACATCGGCGGCAACCCAGGCATTGGTCATCCGGATGCCGGCCTCGGTCTGCTCGACCTCGATCACTTGAGCGACCGGCACCGAGAAGCTGAGGCAATAGGCGATGCCGCGGGCGCGACCCGCGGGCGTGTTGGGCCAATCGCAGAGTTCGGCCACCGCCTGCAGCACGCGACGGCTGGGGTCGTGGGCCATCTGTGACAGACGGAAATCGAGAGGGTCGACCCCGGCGAGATGGGCAAGCTCGTCGACTGCGCTTTCATGGAAGAAGGCGTTCTGCGAGTTGCCAACCGACCGCCACGAACCGATCGGCACGCCGAAGGGCACTTTGTAGCCGGTGACGCGGTAGTTCGGGAAGGCATATGGTTGATCCCAGGCGCCCTGCACGATCGTGCTGTCCGGGCCGGGAACCGAGTAGCCGAGCCGCCCGAGTTGACTGCCGATCACCGAGGGGCAAGCGACCGACAGGTCAAGAGCGCTGATCTTGCCATCGGCGACCGAGCCCTTGACGCGCGCCATTGCCAGCGGGCGATAGGCGTCATGGGTCATGTCTTCTTCGCGGCTCCAGGTCAGCAGGATGGGCGTGCCGGGCAGGGCGGAGGCGATTGCCACGACCTGCCGGACGTAATCCATCTCGGCGCGGCGACCAAAACCACCGCCCATCTGCTGGGTATGCACCGCAATTGCCTCGGGCGGCAGGCCGGTCAGGTTCGCGGCTTCAGGAGCGATCTGGGTCGGCAATTGGGTGCCGGTCCAGATGTCCAGCTTGCCGTCCTGCAGCCAGGCCGCAGCCGTCATCGGTTCCATCGTGGCGTGGGCGAGGTAGGGCACAGCATATTCGGCGGTGAATCCGGGTGTGGCGAATGCGTCCACATCGCCGTCGTCACGGTTTCTGCTGTCTTGCCGGTCCGGGGTGAAAGAGGCTGCCGTCATCGCAAGTTGGGCGGCGGTATCGGCGGGGTAGGCGGCGGGAGCCCAGTCGAAGATGATCGCCTCGGCGGCCTGAAACGCGGTCCAGGTGTTGGTGGCGATGACGGCCACGCCACCGGGCACCGGGAGGACGTGTTCGACGCCTGGCATCGCGAGGGCTGCGGTGGCGTCAAAGCTGATCATGTCCGCGCCGAGTGCGGGATTGGTCTTGACGGTTGCATATTTCATGCCCGGCAGGCGCAGGTCACCGGTATATTGTGCGGTTCCGGTGACCTTGGCGCGCATGTCGGTGCGGGGTTGCGATTTGCCAAGCAAGGTCCAGTTGGCACGTGGTTTCAGGGCAGGCGCTGCCGGCAAGTCGACCGCCGCCGCGTCGACCGCCAGTTCGATATAGGTCAGCCGGGTACCATCGGGGGCAATCACCGCGCCACCGCCAGTACTAAGGTCCGCCTCTTCGACCCCCAGACGCCGCGCCGCAGCGCGGATCAGTGCCTGCCGCGCCACGGCGCCGGCGCCGCGCATCTTGTCATACGCGTCCAGTGTCGAGGATGAGCCACCGGTGATCTGAAAGCCCAGGAACTTGCCCGGGACCTGCATGGCGTCCCGCATGGTTTCGGCCAGCCAGCCCGTATCGGTCGGGGCAAAGGGCACGCCTTCGCGCAGGATGCCGGCGTTGAAATAGGCGGGTGAGGCCGGACCATGGGCGACCCGAACCTGATCCCAGGGCAGGTCCAGCTCTTCGGCGACCAAGGCTGCGAGGGTGGTATGCACGCCCTGTCCCATCTCTGCACGGGGCGTGATGATTGTGACCCCGTCTGCGTCAATCAGGACGTAAGGCGTCAGGGCCGCGCCGGGGCCACCCTTCAGTGGATTGGCATGGGGTTTGGCGTAGGAATACCAGCCAAATGCGACACCTCCGGCGATGGCTGCGGATCCGATCAGGAACGTACGGCGGGCGATTTTTCCAAAACGCGACATGTCAGACCTCTTGCAGGCGGCGGGCGGCATCGTGGACGGCAGCGCGGATACGCGGATAGGTGCCACAGCGACACAGGTTGCCTGACATGGCTTCGTCAATGTCGGCATCGCTAGGGGTTGGGGTCTGCGCCAGCAGGGACGCGGCCTGCATGATCTGACCCGACTGGCAATAGCCGCATTGCGCGACCTGCGCCGCCTCCCACGCGGCCTGGACGGCGTGCAGGGCGGTCGGGGTGCCCAAGCCTTCGATGGTGGTGACCGACAGGCCTTCGATATCGCCCAGCAGCGTCTGGCAGGACCGGACTGCCAGGCCATCAAGATGCACCGTGCAGGCCCCGCAGGCTGCAACACCGCAGCCATACTTCGTTCCTGTCAGGTTCATCCCGTCGCGCAGCGCCCACAGCAACGGCATCTCGGGCGGAAGATCGAGGCTGGCAGGTGCGCCATTGAGCGTGAATTGAATTGGCATCTTTGCTCCCCGTTGATACAGACAAAATGCACGAATTTTGTTAGTATGTCAAGTTGACCATTGCAACAACCCGTGGCACGAGAGAGCATGATTGAGCCCGCCCCCCCAGTTGATAGACAGGACGCGATCCTGCATGCAGCCTTTCATACCTTTGCGGCATATGGATTTCGCCGCACCACAATGGAAGACATAGCCCGGACAGCCGGACTGTCACGCAGCGCGCTTTATCTGCACTATCGCAACAAGGAGGACCTGTTCCGTCAGTTGACACGGACCTTCTATGCCGAAGTCAACCAAGTTCTGACTCCGATCCTGTCGGGCCCTACTACCGATCTGAAGGCGACGCTTCTGGCTGCTTTCCGGGCCAAGGATGGTAAATTCATGGATGTCGTGTTGGGAACGCCGCACGGGGCCGAACTGATGGACGCAGGACTGTCCATTGCCTGCGATATTGCGATCGAAGGCGAGGCCGGGTTTCAGGCACAGCTTGCAAGCTGGATCGACCAGCGCACGACACCGCCCGATCTGGGGACGCCCGAGCAGATTGCCCAAACCCTGATGGCTGCGCTGAAAGGCATCAAGCAAAGCAGCAAGACCCTGGACGAATATCGCGCAGCCCAAGAGCGGCTGGCCGCAGTTTTTGGCCGCGCGCTGTCGGTCTAGCCACAGCAGGCGCGATCCTTTTCCGGAAAACCTCTAAAATCCACGCCTTTAAGCCCGCCTTCACCGAGATACGCTAGGGTCGTCCTTGGGTGTGAAAAATGGGTGTGTGATGGCAAGGCAGTCAAATGTCGCGCCAGTCATCATCAAACGGAAGAAAGTTATTCAAGGCGGCGGGCACCACGGTGGGGCGTGGAAAGTGGCCTATGCTGACTTTGTGACGGCCATGATGGCTTTCTTTATGTTGATGTGGCTGTTGAATGCGACAACAGAAAAACAGCGCAAGGGGCTTGCGGATTATTTCAATCCGACAGTTCCGATCAACCGCATTTCTGGTGGCGGTGATGGCGCGTTTGCCGGAGATTCGATGTTTTCCGAGAATGCCATGCCGAAAAATGGCACTGGCGGAGGCGCAATGGCCCCCAGCGACGCCGAAATGGTTCGCGGCGAAAGTGAAGGCGGCAAAGCAGCGGCCGAGGCGGAAACGCAAGCGTTCAAGAGTGTCGAGTCCAAGTTGCAGGGTGTCGGCGGCGAAAGCATGACGATGGAACGATTGCTGCGCCACGTCACAACCCGTGTCACCGATGAAGGCTTGGTGATCGAGATTTTTGACCTGACGGAAGCGCCCTTGTTTGTCGGCGATACGGCTGATCCTACCGACGCTCTGCGCGGTATCACCAGCCTTTTGTCCGAAGTTCTGGCCTTGGCGCAAAATGAGATTGCCGTTGATGGGCATGTGCGTTCCTACCCCATCACCTTGATCAACAACCCGACCTGGGATCTGTCTGCGGCGCGGGCGCAAAGCATGCGCGGCCTTCTGGCCTTGTCGGGCCTTCCCGAAAAGCGCGTCGCCCGGATTTCCGGCCACGCTGACCGCAAGCCTGTGACGGCCGATGCGACCGCCCTGCGAAACAACCGCCTGGAGGTGATCTTGCTGCGCCGCGACCGGTAGCGGGACCGCGTGGCGCGGCAAGACACGCATTCCACACCGCACGTGGCACGCCACTCGTGGCAGGCAATTGAATAGGATTTTATCCGTTAGGCTGATTTTAAGCCGCCAGAGGCAACGTTGCTCGCATCACGTGCAACGGCTGCAGAAAGGCGCTTTTCATGACAATCTCCTCTTCGCTGGCTGCTGGGGTCTCTGGACTTGCGGCAAATGCGAGTGCTCTGTCGACGATTTCGGACAACATCGCAAACGCGTCCACGTACGGATACAAGCGTGCAACCACCGATTTTCATTCGGTCGTTCTAAGCGGGTCCTCGACAACCTCCTATTCGGCGGGCGGTGTACGGGTCACGAACGCGCGCCTGATCGATGATCGGGGGCCGCTGATCGCCTCGTCGAATGCGACAGACATTGCAATTGACGGGCGTGGTTTTGTGGCCGTTACCAGCATCGATGCGGTAAATGCCGGGGTCGACAGTTTTCCTATCGCGCTGACAACCACGGGGTCTTTCCGACCGGACGAAAACGGCGTTCTTCGGACGGCCACTGGCGAAGTCATGATGGCGTGGCCGGCAAATTCAGACGGATCAATGCCCGAATATGCGCGTGATTCAATGACCGGCCTTGAACCGGTCCGCATCAACGTCAACCAGTATGTCGGAAACCCCACAACCGAAATGCGGGTTGCCGTGAACCTTCCAGCGACATCGACTGTCGCTGGTGCCACTGACGGCCCCCAGTCGGTCGCGGTCGAATACTACAGCAGCCTCGGCACGACGGAAAACCTCGATTTCGACTTCACGCCAACCGTGCCGGCAACAGGATCGTCAAACGAATGGACGATGACGATCACCGATTCTGCAACTGGCGGGGTGATCGCAGAACTGACCCTGACCTTCGACGCCAGTCAGGACGCGGGCGGCACTCTCGCAGGCGTCACAGTGCTCAGCGGCGGTGCATATGACCCTGCGACCGGAAAGATGGACCTGACCGTTGGCGCCGGCACCATCTCACTCGACATCGGGCAAACCGGAAAGCCCAATGGCATGACCCAATTGTCAGACACATTCTCGCCCGCCGGAATAGGCAAGAACGGGTCTGAGGTCGCAACGCTCTCCACGGTTGAAATCGACTCGGCCGGCAACATGTACGCGATCTACAACCAAGGCTTTTCCAAACTGATCTACCAGTTGCCGATCATCGATGTTCCAAACCCCAATGGTTTGATCGCGCTCAGCAATCAAACCTACCAGCTTTCACCCGCATCTGGCGCATTTTATCTGTGGGATGCGGGCGACGGCCCCACAGGATCTGTCGCCGGCTATTCACGCGAATCCTCGACGACAGATGTTGCAGAGGAATTGACGCAGCTCATTCAAACCCAACGTTCTTACTCGTCGAATGCCAAGATCATCCAGACGGTGGACGAGATGTGGCAAGAAACCACCAACATCAAACGCTGATTCAAGGAGGCATGAATGTCGATTTCGGGCACCCTATCTTCGGCACTTTCCGGTCTGACGGCCAATGCGCGGGCTGCCGAAATCGTATCGTCCAACATCGCCAATGCGATGACCGATGGTTACGGGCGGCGCGAACTGATCTTGAAATCGCGGCAGGTCGGTGATTCCGGTCAAGGCGTCTCGGTGGTCGGCGTCTATCGACATGCCGACACCGCCCTGATCGGCGACCGCCGTCTGGCCGCCGCCAATGCAGGAAACCATCAAACCCGGTCCGAGTTCCTGCAACGCCTGGAAGCGGTCTTGGGAACACCTGCAGATGCGCAATCAATCGGGGGGCGGATAGCCGCCTTTGATGCGGCCTTGATCGAGGCTTCGTCTCGCCCCGAAAGCGAACCGCGGCTGGCGCGGGTCGCCGATACGGCGCGGGCTTTGGCTGCTGAGCTTGGCACGGTTTCGGACGACATCCAGGCAGCCCGCACAACCGCCGACGACCGCATTGAGCGCAGCGTGAAGCAGTTGAATGCCGCTCTGTCCCGCGTCGGCGAACTGAACGTGATGATCCGCCAGAATTCGGGAACCGGGCGGGATGCCTCGGCGCTGATGGACCAACGCCAGCAGTTGGTCGACTCCATCGCAGAAATCGTGCCGGTGCGCGAAATTGCGCGCGAAAATGGGCAGATTGCGCTGGTCACCACTTCGGGCACCACGCTTGTCGACGGCTCGGTGGCGCAGTTCGGGTTTACGCCGGTTGGACAAATTACCCATGGAATGACCGTGGCCAGCGGTGCGCTGTCTGGCCTCACGTTGAACGGCAAGGATATTGCCACATCCGGCGACCGCGGGCCGATTGCCGGGGGAACGCTGGCCAGCGACTTTCAGGTGCGCGATCAGCTTGGCCCCGATGCACAGGCCCAGATCGACGCTATCGCGCGTGAAGTGATCGACCGGTTCGCGGCTCCTGGTCTTGACAGCACGCGCGCCCCGGGAGACGCAGGGTTGTTCACCGATGGCGGAGCGGCTTTTGATCCGGCGAACGAGGCAGGTCTGTCACAGCGGCTGCGACTGAATGCCGCCGTGGACCCGGATGCAGGAGGCGAATTGTGGCGTCTGCGCGATGGCTTGGGGGCGACGGTGCCAGGGCCGGTCGGCAATGCGCAACTGTTGATTGATTGGCAGACCACGTTGACCCGCCAACAAGACCCGGCATCGACAGTATTCGGTGCTGGCCTGCGCAGTCTGGCCAGCCTGGCCACGGATGTCCTGTCCGGCATCGCCAGTGACCGCCTGACCGCCGACAGCGAGGCCGCCTATGCCGAGGCCAGGTCCGCATCCCTACGCACGATCGAGCTGACCAGCGGTGTCGACAGCGATCAAGAGATCCAGATGCTGCTTCTGATCGAACAAAACTACGGTGCCAACGCCAAAGTTGTGCAGACGGTGGATGATATGATCAAACTCTTGTTGAGGATGTAAGCCATGTCGAGTTTGTCAGTGGGCGATATGGCCCAATCCTTCAACCTTACCCGCAGCGGGGCAGCAATGAAGGCAAGCTTGCAACGCTTGTCCAACGAACTGGTCAGCGGGCTGACGGACGACGCAGCGGCGCATCTGTCCGGGGATTTTGGTCCCCTTGCCGGGATTCAGGCGTCGCTTGCTCGGCTGGAAGGTTACAAGTCCGTGACCACTGAGGCAGGCCTTTATGCCGAAACAATGCAAACTGCCTTGGGCCGGATTGTCGAGATGTCTGGCGATCTCAGCCGGGTTTTGCTCTCCGGTGCCAGTCCGGGTGCGCCGGCACAGATTGCCGCGTTGGGGGCAGAGGCCGCGCAGAAGTTCGAATCCGCGATCGGGGCGCTGAACACGCGCGTCGGGGATCGCAACCTGTTTTCCGGGCAAGCCGCCACCACAACGCCTTTGCCTTCGGGGGCCGAACTTCTGGACACGTTGCAGACAGTTGTGGCCGGCGCTACCAGCGCCGCAGACGTGCAGACTGCCCTTGATGACTGGTTTTCGGCCTCCGCCGGCTATGCCGCTACCTATAAGGGCGATGACGGGCTGGTCGCATTGCCTCTGGCACCGGGTGACGTAGCCCGTCTTGACATCACCGCACTGGATCCAGCGATCCGCGACACGCTCAAGGGCCTTGCCATGGCAGCTCTGCTGGACCGAGGCGTTCTGACCGACAGCCCGCAAGGACGGTCGGATCTGGTTCGCCGGTCTGGCGAGGCCTTGCTGAGCGCGCAGACCGGCATGAGTGCGACGACCGCACGGCTTGGCAGCGCGCAAGCGCATATCGATCAGGCAGCACAACAAAATTCTGCCGAATCATCGGCGCTAAGCATCGCCGCATCGGATCTTCTGGCGATCGACGGCTATGAGGTTGCCTCGCAATTGCAACAGACACAAGTGCAGCTCGAAATACTCTACACACTCACGTCCCGCTTGTCGCGACTGAACCTGGTGAACTTCCTGTGATGCGCCGCGCGCTGACCTGCCTTGGCTTTCTGCTGTTCACGGCAAGCGCACAGGCAGGCCCAATCCGGCTGAAAGATCTTGTCGAATTCGATGGGGTGCGTGGCAATGATCTGGTCGGATACGGTCTGGTCGTCGGATTGAACGGAACCGGGGATGGGCTGCGCAACTCCCCGTTCACAGAAGAGATAATGTCAAGCCTTCTGGAACGGCTTGGGGTAAACGTCGCCGGGGAAGATTTTAGACCCAAGAACGTCGCGGCAGTGTTCGTGACCGCAGCCTTACCGCCGTTTGCCCGGGCCGGAGGACGGATCGACGTGACCGTGTCTGCAATTGGTGACGCAAAGAGTTTGCTGGGCGGCACGTTGATCATGACACCGCTGAATGGCGCCGATGGTGAAATCTATGCTGTTGCGCAAGGTACGATCATTGCCGGGGGCATTTCGGCAGAAGGCGAGGCCGCCCGCGTGGTGCAAGGCGTCCCTACGGCGGGGGGAATCCCGTCCGGGGCGCGTGTCGAACGCGAAGTTGAATTCGACTTTGTCGGGCTTGAGACGGTTCGCCTGGCATTGCGCGCCCCCGATTTCACCACGGCGGGCAGGATCGAGGCGGTCATCAACCAGGAGTTTGGCCGCAACGTGGCTGTGATGCTCGATGCGGGCACGGTTTCGCTGGATATCGGGGCTGCCAACATGCGCTCGCCGGCCCATGTTCTCGGACGGGTTGAGTCGCTCGAAATCGAGCCGGAAACCAGAGCGCGTGTCGTAGTAGATCAGCGGTCGGGGACGATCGTGATGGGAGAAGACGTTCGGATCAGCCGCGTTGCCATAGCGCAGGGCAACCTTACCCTGCGGATCGAGGAAGCGCCCGTTGTGGTTCAGCCCAATCCGTTTGCCGAGGGTGAAACAATTGTTGTTCCGCGCAGCCGTGCGGACATCAGCAAGGAGCCCGGTACCGGCCTTGCCGAAGTGTCGGGCGCGACCAACCTTTCCGAGGTGGTTGCGGGCCTCAATGCGCTTGGAGTAGCGCCGCATGACATGATCGATATTCTGAAGAGCATCAATGCCGCCGGGGCTTTGCATGCAGAGTTTCTGGTGAACTGACCGGCCGACCGGCAGCGGAGTTGTTTTACGGCTGCCGGTTGTTCAGAAATAGCTGCGCACCAGTGCTCCGGATATCAGCGCCCATCCGTCTGCGACCACAAAGAATGCCAGCTTGAATGGCAGCGACACGACAGAAGGCGGAACCATCATCATCCCCATTGACATCAGGACTGCCGCAACCACCAGATCAATGATCAAGAATGGCAGGTAGATCAGAAACCCGATCTCGAAAGCGCGCTGGATCTCGGAAAGCATGAAGCTCGGCACCAGCAGAGACAATGGTGCATCGGCGGGACCCGAAGTTTCGCCGGGACGCAAGGCCTGAAGGGCCGCGAATGTCTCAAGATCCAGCCGCGCCGCCATGAAGCCGCGAAACGGCGCTAAAATCGCTGGAAGGGCCGTCTTTATGTCAACTGCTCCCTGGCTCAACGGCTCCACTCCGTTCAACCAAGCCTCTGTCAATACCGGATCCATGACGAACCAGGTCAGAAACAGCGCAAGGCTGACAATCAGCATGTTTGGAGGTGCCTGTTGCAGTCCGATGGCCTGGCGCAGAATGGACAGAACTGTGACAATGAACGGAAAACAGGTGATCATGACAGCAAGACCCGGCACGAGACTGAGCAGCGTTATCAGAGCGAGCAGGGTGATCGACCGCCCGGCCAATCCGGCGTCATCGCCCAGGTTGATCGACAAATCCTGCGCAAGAACCGGCCCGGCCACCATGCACAAGCAAAGTGCCAGTGCGATCGATGGCTTCACAATCCGCCCCGCAGGTTGGCAACCTCGGTCAGTCGCACCGCCAGCTGTCCGGCCTGTTCGCCGCCAAGCTCGGTCAGTTCGCCGCGCGCAATCAACCGGTCGCCGACGTAAAGCTCTACCGGATCATCCACCCGGCGATCGAGTGTCAGCACGGCGTCGCGCGCGAGTTTGAGAAGGTCGCGCACCATCGGGCGCGCTTTACCAACCGAAATCGTGACTTCGATCGGGACTTGCGCAAAGGGGTTGGTGTCGGATTGGTTATCCATTTGGTCTTGCTCCTGTGGCGCTCAGTTCAAAAAAGCCGCGCACGGCGGCGGTGATCTCGGAAATTGCGCGATCAAGATCGACCTGCGTTTCGGTCGTGCCGAGCCGAAGGTAGACTTGACCTTCGCTCAAGGTCGGTTCTTCTTGCAAAATCAACGGCAGTCCGGTGGCCCGGTCCAACAGCGTTTCGATTGCAGGCCGCGCGGCCGGATTCATGACCAACGTAATGGGCGTGTCGGCCATCGCTTCTGCCATCGGCATAAGCGCTTCCAGAACAACCGGGGCAAGGGTTTCGCGGGCGAGATCGGGCAACAGACGTCCGACGATTTCGACCAGCAGCGGCTCGATGGCTTTCAGTACGTGAATGCGGGCTTCCTGATAGGAAAAACCCAGCGTCTGCAAATGACGGGAAAGATCGGCGCGCATCCGCCCCTGTTCTTCGCTTTGCGCCGCAACGGCGTCTTCCCAGCCAGCGGAATAGCCCTGATCGTAGGAGGCAAGCTTGGACTCTTCCAGTGCAAGTTGGTCAAGCACAACCGTGTTGCCCTGCGAACGACGCGGCTCAGTTTCAAAAACTTCGAGCCGCAGGGTCATGCCCTCTCCTCCTGGTGTTCCATCCAGCCACGCAGGATTTCGAGCGACTCTGCCTGCCGTTCCTCGATCAGCTTGCGAAGCCGCGAAGCAGGATCCGCTGGTTCTTCGGCAATCAGCCGATCGGGCACCAGCGAGAGCGTCGGAAAGTCACTGCCATCGTCAATCTCTCCGGTCAGAACGCCGTTACCTTGAAAACCGTTGCCCGATGGGACGTTGCCAGGCAAAGCCAAGGGTTGCGACGGAGATTGCAGTCGCGCCAAGGTTGGTGCAGCCGTCAGCATCGGTCGGACGACGAACAGACCCAAAACAAGCACAACCAGTGCCAAGACGCCCAACTGGATTGCCGACAGCATGTCGAACGGTCCCATACCGCCAAAAAGGCCTGCCTCTGCCAATGTTCCGCTTTGTGGAATAGCCTCAAAGTTCAGAGATTTCAGGGTCAGGACATCGCCGCGCGTTTCATCCAGACCAACCGCCGAGGCAACAAGTTCGCGCAACACTGCAAGTTCCTCTTCGGTTCGAGGCTCCAGTGTTGTCGAGCCATCCGCCGCCGCAACCGAGACGCCGTCGACAAGTACCGCGACCGAGATACGGCGCAGAGCCCCAGGCTCTTTCAGGATTGCCCTCGAAGTCTCTGATACCTCGTAGTTGACACGTTCGCGGGTTTCATCGGTTTCGCTCTTGCCGGCAGCAGCGCCACCCGCCGCCCCGTCCGGCAGGTTGGACGCAACGGTAACCGCACCGCCGCCTTGTGAGTCCGAACCCTTTTTCGTTTCAGTATCCGACGAGATCGCTACGCGTCCTTGCGGATCAAAGCGCCGCTCGGTCACCTCTTCGCGATCGGTCACAACGTCGATTGCCACTTCGACCACGGCCTTGCCCGGACCGACCCGCGCACCAAGAAGCCGCTCGACATTTCTGCGAAGTTCGATCGCGCGCGGATCACCGGACCCGCCGGGCATCGCTGTATCCGACCCTGTCGGGATCAGGCCGCCGACCGAATCGATCACTGCGACATCGTCGGGCTTCATGCCGGTCACCGCTGCGGCAACCAGATGTCGCAAGGCCTTGGCCTGCTGCGGCGCAAGCGCGCCGTCAGATGTCGTCACAGTCACGCTGGCCGACGGAGCCACGTCACGCCGAAAGGGCTGCGACGGGGCTTGCGCAATGTGCACCCGCGCCGCGCGGACCTGCGGGTTGGCCAGAATCGTCCGCGCCAACTCGCCTTCCTTGGCGCGCCAATATGCGGCGTCAAACATCTGGGACGTCGTGCCAAAACCGGACAGGCCGTCCAGCAGTTCATAGCCCGACCCCGAATTCGCAGGCAGCCCTTCGGCCGCGAGGGTCATGCGCAGGCTGTCTCGCATGGCACTGTCGACGTGAATTGCGCTGCCGCGCACCTCGTACGGAACGCCCTGTTGTTCAAGCGCTGCCACCACATCCCCGGCGGCGCGCGAATCAAGACCCGAATACAGCAGCAACATCGACGGAGTTCCGGCCATCCGTGACATCGCCAGTACCGCAACAAACATCGCGATGGTGGCACCAACAACAATCATGCGCCGTCGCGCATCCATCGCGGACCATAGGGAAAGCAGGTTCTGCACCGGTATTCTCCGATCAAGGGGCTTCTGCACCGTTCAACCCGATCTTTGAAGGATCCGCCTTAACAATCGGTTAGTGAGATGCGGTCTATCTTTGCTCTTATTCAAAGCACGGAGGGAAAATTGGCCGATGCTGAACTACCGCAGGACGCGGTGCCGAAGAAACGCTCGAAATTGCCCCTTGTCATCGGGCTGGTTCTTGCACTGGGGTTGGGGGGTGGTGGCTTCTACGCGACATGGTCCGGTCTATTGTTTGCACCGGCCGAGGATCACCCGATGGAAGAGCCGGCAGTCGCGGCCCTGCCCGATGTTGAGTTTGTGCCGGTCGACCCGATCGTGATCTCGCTGGGGCCGGGGGCGCAAAGCAACCATCTTCGCTTTACCGCTCAGCTTGAAGTGGCCCATGGCCACAGCGAAGAGGTTTCACATCTGCTGCCACGCATCCTTGATGTTCTGAACGGCTATCTGCGGGCCGTCGAGATGGCGGAACTGGAAGATCCCGCATCTTTGGTCAGGCTGCGTGCGCAGATGCTGCGGCGCATCCAGATCGTGACCGGCGAAGGTAGGGTCCGGGATCTGCTGATCACCGAATTCGTGCTCAATTGACAGGGTATCAAGATGGAAATGATTGCGAATATTCTTTCGGCAGCCGGTGCGTTTGGTGCCGCGATCTATTGTCTCGTGCTGTCTGGACGACTGAAGAAATTCACCACGCTGGAAACCGGGATGGGCGGGGCGATCGCAGTATTGTCGGCACAGGTTGATGACATGACCCGCGCGCTGGACAACGCCCGCGGGGCGGCGACAAGCTCTGCCGCGGGCCTTGAGGCGCTGACGCTGCGCGCAGAAACCGCCACTGCCAAACTGGAGCTGATGATTGCCGCCTTGCACGATCTGCCCGAAGCGGCTCCGGCGTCGACATCGCCTGCAGTCGAACCAGAACTGGAGGCAGCGCGCCTGCGTTTTGTCAGGCGCCGGTCCGGGCGGCTAGAAATGGAGGCGGCGGAATGAAATTGCCGTTGAAACGCAAGCCGCGTGCGCCGGCAGGCCGCGGCGCGTTGGTCATCTTGGCGTTGTTTCTTGCTGCCTCCGGAGCGCTGCGCCTGGGGGTCGGGATTGGCACTGCCATGGCAAATTCGCCCAAACCCCCTACTTCGGTGGAGGCCCCTCTCAATTGCCCTGCCCCGCCCCTGGCTTTGGCAGAAGCGCTTTTGGCTCGCGAAACCGATGTGGCAAGCATGGAAGCAGCATTGGCCGACCGGATGGCAGCGCTGGATCTTGCCGAAGCGGCGATCAGCGCGCAGATGACCGAACTCGCCGATGCAGAGGCACGTCTGAAATCCACCATGGCACTGGCGGACGGAGCCGCCGAGAATGACCTTGCGCGCCTGACCGCCGTGTACGAATCAATGAAGCCCGCCGATGCTACCGCCCTGTTCACCGCAATGGCGCCGGAGTTTGCAGCCGGCTTTCTGGGTCGCATGCGCCCCGAGATGGCCGCCTCCGTTCTGTCTGGAATGGCACCTGAAACCGCCTATAGCATTTCGGCGCTCATTGCCGGGCGCAATGCGCTGGTTCCCAAGGACTGAGTGAAGGTTTCTTAACGCGGCCTTGCGATGGTTCGGACTGGACGTCGCACAGAAAGGAAAGACCATGTTTGGCATCATTGGTATCGTCGTGATCATCGTCATGGTGTTCGGTGGCTTCCTGATCCACGGCGGCAACCTGGCTCCGATCATGGAGGCTGCGCCCTTCGAGATGATCATGATCGGCGGGGCGGCTGTCGGGGCCTTCATCATCTCGAACGACTTGCCCGCCATAAAACAGACGCTGCGCGACGTGGGAAAGGTGTTCAAGGGTGCGCAATGGAAGCCCGCCGACTACCGTGACCTGCTGTGCATGCTGTTCGAATTGATCCGCCTTGCACGCACCAACCCGGTCGGGTTGGAAGAACATATTGAAAACCCAAAGGAGTCCAGTTTGTTTTGCCGCTACCCCCGGATCCAGAAAAACCATGATTGTGTCGATCTGATCTGTGACACTCTGCGTGCCGCCTCGATGAACTATGATGATCCCCATCAGGTCGAAGAGGTCCTGGACAAACGGATGGAAGCGGCGCAGGCTCACGCGCTCCACTCCAGCCACGCGTTGCAGCAGATGGCGGATGCGCTGCCGGCCTTGGGGATCGTCGCGGCAGTTCTCGGCATCATCAAGACCATGGGATCGATCGACCAGCCGCCTGAAATTCTGGGGGCAATGATCGGCTCGGCGCTCGTTGGCACGTTCCTTGGCGTTTTTTTGGCCTATGGTATCGTCGGCCCATTCTCGACGCGGGTCAAAGCCGTGGTCGAGGAAGACAGCCACTTTTACATGCTGATCCGCGAGGTTCTGATCGCCAATCTGCACAAACACCCGACGAACATCTGCATCGAAGTCGGTCGCCAGAACTCGCCCCATCACGTCCGCCCGAGTTTTTCTGAGGTAGAGGAGGCTTTGCGCGGCCTCAAACAGGAGGCAGCATGATCCGCTTTTTTTGCTTGTTGTCGCTGACAATTCTGCTGCCAATGGCATCGTTTGCGCAGCCTGTGCAGGTATCCTCCGGTGAGCATGACGGTTTTACACGGCTGGTTCTCGACTATGGCAGCCCTGTCGATTGGCAGGTCGGTCGGACAACGGATGGTTACGAGCTGCGCCTTTCCGGGGCCGCGCCTGCGTATGATTTGACCCGAGTTTACGATTTGATCCGGCGGGGCAGACTGGCATCCGTCTGGGCAGACCCGGAAAGCGGGGCATTGCGGATCGGGATTGGCTGTGCCTGCCATGCGCAACCGTTCGAATTCAGGCCGGGCATCGTTGTGATTGACCTCAAAGACGGCGCACCACCAAAAGGGTCGTCGTTCGAATTGGCTTTGTCCGGTGACATTCTACCCGTTTTGGCTTCCCGGCCAAATCCGCGCCCGCGTGCACGGCCGTTGCAAACCGAACGTCAGACGCTTCTCTCCAATCGCGTTGGATCCTATGACTGGACAACGGCCGTTCTCGGGCCAGCCCCCGAAGCAAAACCTATGGCAGCATCGCCACGCGCGTCCGGCGCTGCTTTGCCAGATGCGGATCCGTCATTGCAACCTTTGCGCGAAGCGCTCTTGCACCAACTTAGTCGAGGCGCCGCACAAGGTGTGGTCGAAATGGCGCAGCTGATGAAAACGGATGTCGCAGCGCCGCCAACAGGCCCGATCCGGATACGACTGAACGAATTGCCGGGCGTGCGGATTGATGATGATGCCGGCCCGCCGACTGCATTGACGGCGCAGGGTGCCAGTTGCATTCCGGACGGGCGTCTTGATATCGGCGCATGGGGCACAGAGGAAGCAGTGTCCATACAAATGGCGCAAGCAAGGGCCGGCCTGATGGGCGAGTTTGATGCGCCAGACCCTGCCGCCCAGTCGACGGCCGTCAGGTTCTTGTTGTTTATCGGATTCGGGGCCGAGTCTCGTCAGATGCTGTCGCAGTTTTCCACGCCTCAGCCTGACGCGGCAATCTTTGCCAGCCTTGCCCATATTCTGGATGACAGCGCGGACCCCGCTCCAGCCTTTGCCGGCATGACGGCCTGCGACACGTCGGCGTCGCTTTGGGCAATACTTGGAAACCCTGCACCGCTTCCGGGGCAAGCTTTTAACCGCATTGCCGCGTTGCGCAGTTTTTCCGGATTGCCAATTCACCTGCGCAGGCTTCTCGGCCCGACTTTGGTCGACCGGCTTCTTGTGCTGGACGATGCCAATGCCGCCGAAGCGGTTCGAAATTCCATTCTTCGAGCCCCCGGTGAAGCCGGGCCTGATGTTGCCTTGATGCAGGCCCGGATCGATTTGCAGGCCGGCGACCCCGTCAAGGCGGAACTGCGACTGGAACCGCTGATCACAACCTCTGGCCCCGCGACGCCAGATGCCTTGCTTGCACAGGTCGCAACCCATCTTGCCCGTCGCGCTCCGCTTGAACCGACACATGTAACGGCATTGGAGGGCTTGTTGCACGAACGTCGCGACAGCCGTGACGAAGCCAGATTTGCTCTTGCTGTTACTAGGGCACGCGCGCTTGCCGGCGACTTTGAGAGCGCTTTCTCGGACCTTGCAGAAGTGCCGGAAGCGGCACAGGACGTCTGGTCTCTGCTGGCCGAGTTCGGACCGGACTCGGCGCTGCTGACACATGCTGTTCTGCCAGATGCCGACCTGCCTTCCATACCAACGGCCGCCGCCGCGACGCTTGCGCGTCGCTTGTCGGACCTTGGATTTCCAAAGCAAGCCCGCGCCTGGCTTCGGCAGGTTTCCGCACCAGACGCACATTTGGCTGCACGGATCGAATTGCAGGTCGACGATGCCCGGGCGGCATTGCGCCTTGTGGCCGGATCGGCCGATCCGGCAATGGAAATGCTGCGATCAGAGGCGCTTTATCAATTGTCGGACGAGGCTGCCCTGGCAGACATGCTGGCCAAGCGTGGTGAGGAAGACGCACGCTGGCGCGCAGTTGGACGAGCGCGCGATTGGTCGCAACTGTCTCAAGCGGCCCCGGCACCGTGGCAGCCTTTGGCGACGACCGCTGTCGGAGCGGTTTTGCAAGATCCGGTTCCAACCGGCGAGTTGGCGCAAGGGCAGGCGCTATTGATTTCCAGCGCGAAAACACGGCAGCAGATTGATGACCTGCTTTCGACTGTTCCTGTTCCGACCCCGGCAAAGTTATAGTCGTCGGATGTTGCAGGCGCAAACCAGTCGCGCGTTTCAGGAAGCTGCCGTAGATTGTTTAAGGCCCTAACCAATCAGAAAGATTCGTCCACTAGGCTGCAAGGACTGTCGTGCGCAACGCGCGATCCAAGCGGGTGAAACCCATGCCGATCCACCCAATATGGCCCATCGCCCTGGTTTTTTGCGCGGTCGCGGGCCATGCCTTCGGGACGCGTGACCCCTCAGCTCTCTGCGATGATGCGGCTCATTTGGCTGCGCAGAACAGTGATACACCCATAACCGTGTTGTTGGCGATCACCCGGGTTGAAACCGGAAGAAATGACGGCGATCACATCAAGCCTTGGCCATGGACTTTGAACCATGCAGGCAAAAGCCATTGGTTCGACACCGAGGCCCAGGCGACCGACGCTGCCGAATCCGCGTTGATTGAAGGTACCGGCAACCTCGACATCGGCTGCTTTCAGTTGAACCACCGCTGGCACGGCGAGAATTTTTCCTCACTCGATCAAATGCTTGATCCGCGGACAAACGCCCGCTATGCAGCCGCCTTTTTGGCAGATCTCTATCGCGAATTGGGCGACTGGCCAGCCGCCATTGCCGCCTACCATTCAAGAAGCGCCGGACCGGCTGCGACATACCTGGAAAAGATCGGCAGCGTTCTGGCCGACCTTGGGCCAACACCTGCGCCCGTTGTCGCGCGTCAGAACACCTATCCGCTGCTTCAAACCGGACCGCGCGGCAAGGGCGCGTCGCTTGTGCCGCAGCTTGCCGCCAACCGCCCTCTGATAGGATCAGCCCCGTAACATGCCCAACCTGCGACTAACCGCTGCGACCCTATTTCAACCGACCATCCTTCTGGCTCTGGCGTTGATGGGTGTGATCGTCATGATGGTCCTGCCGGTGCCGGCCTGGATACTGGATATCGGCCTCGCGCTGTCTTTCGCGCTCGCAATCCTGATGCTGACAGTCACGCTGTTCATCGAACGCCCGCTGGATTTTTCCGCTTTCCCAACGATCCTGCTCGCATCCTTGATGCTGCGCCTGTCGCTCAATGTGTCGTCAACCAAGTTGATCATCGGGCAGGGTCACACCGGTACCGATGCTGCCGGACATGTCATCGAGGGCTTTGCGGAATTCATCATGGGCGGCAACCTGCTGCTGGGCATTGTGGTGTTTTTCGTCCTTTTGATCGTGAACTTCGTGGTCATCACGAAAGGCGCTGGTCGGATGGCCGAGGTCGGCGCGCGCTTTGCCCTTGACGGGATGCCGGGCAAACAGCTGGCCATCGATGCCGACATGGCGGCGGGCGCAATAAACCATGCCGAGGCAAAAGCGCGGCGGGAACGAGAACTGGATGAAACCACGTTCTTCGGCTCACTTGACGGCGTGTCGAAGTTCGTCAAGGGCGACGCGGTGGCCAGTCTGCTGATCACAGCCCTGAACATCATTGTCGGGCTGATAATGGGCACCATGTATCACGACATGCCTTTGGGCGAGGCGTTCGAAATCTATGCGACCCTGACCGTCGGCGACGGGCTGGTCAGCCAGATCCCGGCTGTGATCATCTCTGTCGCGGCGGCGCTTTTGTTGGCGCGCGGCGGTGCGACGGGTGCAACCGACATCTCGTTCTTTGCTCAGCTTGGCCGCTATCCTGGGGCGTTGGGAACGGTTGCGGCGCTGATGGCGTTGCTGGCCATAGTTCCCGGTATGCCGTTTCTTCCCTTCATCATGGCCGCGGCAGTTCTTGGCTACTTGTCTTGGCGCGCGTACACGGTTGCCGCGCATCCGCCCGTTGCGGCGACCCCTGCCCCGGAACCGCCGCAGCGCAAGGGCATTGGCGATGTCCTCGACTTTGATGAGATCCACATCGAATTTTCGCCTAATCTGGTGTCAATGGTGCTCGATCCCGCGACCGGCCTCGACAGCCGCATTTTCAACATGCGCAATCATGTGGCTGCGAGTTTTGGTCTGATCTTGCCTGAAATGCGCCTGACCGACGAGGCGACACTGCCGCCAGGTACCTATCGCATCCGCTTGCAAGGCGTCGAAAGGGTACGCGACCGGCTGATCCCCGATCGGGTGCTGGCGCTGCTCGCCGACGGGATCGACCCCCCGGACGGTCTGGATGTGCGCGAGCCGGTCTATGGGGCCCCGGCGCGCTGGATCAAACCTGATCATCAGGACGCGGCGGCATTGTCGGGGCTTACCGTGGTTTCCCCGCCCGAAGTTCTGGCGACCCACTTGCTCGAGGTGATCCGGGGGAACCTCGCCCGTCTGCTGTCGATGCGAGGGCTGCGCAAGTTGCTGGACGAATTCACCTATGTCTCGGACCCTGGGCGGGCAGAATCCAACAAGCGCTTGCTGGACGAATTGGTGCCAGACAAGGTTCCCGTGGATCTCCTGCTGACCGTGCTGCGCCTCCTGCTGGAAGAGCGGGTATCGATCCGCAACCTGCCGCTCATTCTCGAAGCAATTGCCGAAGGGCGGGCCATGGGATCGCCCGAGGCGGTCTGCGAACACGTGCGCCAGCGCCTTGGCTTTCAGCTTGTCGCCGAATTGAAACGGGACGATGGGAGCATCCCGTTGATCCAGCTTGCGCCAGAATGGGAAAAGAGCTTTGCCGCACATCAGATCGATGGCGACCGAGGAATGCGGGACGTGGCCCTGCCGCCCGACCAGTTCAGCCGCCTTGCCAATGGTCTGGCGGACAAACTGAACCGCGCGGCTGAAACGGGCGCCTATCCGGCGCTGGTGACTTCTTCCTTGCGCCGCCGTTTTCTGCGAACGGTCATGGGGGCCAAGGGATTGACCGCGCCGGTGTTATCCTACGAGGAAATCGGAATGGAAGCGCGTCCGGCCATGCTCGGTGTCGTGCCGACATGACCGAATTGCTGGCAGGCCTTGCAGAGATATCCGGCCAGACAGAAAGCTGGCTCTGGTCGGCGATGCTGGTGTTTTGTCGGGTCGGCGCGGTGATGGCGCTCATGCCCGGATTTGGCGAGCAATTGATCCCCGCCCGGATCCGGCTTGTTCTGACGCTGGCGTTCACTGCTGTGATCGGCCCAGCGATCATGCCGCAGGTCCAACCCACGAACGGGACCTTCTTTCTTCCGATCGCGGTCGAGGTGGTGGCCGGCCTCGCCCTTGGCCTTGGACTACGACTGTTCGTCATGGCCTTGCAAATGGCGGGCATGATCATGGCGCAGGCAACATCGCTGGCACAGCTGTTCGGAGGGATGGGGCCGGAACCGCAACCCGCGATCAGCAACCTTTTGATCAGCGCAGGGCTCGCCCTCGCGGTAGTATCCGGCCTGCATGTGCGCGCGGCAGAGCTGATGATCCTGTCCTACACGATCTTGCCACCCGGGCGCCTGCCGAGCCCGGCCGATATGGCCGGTTGGGGTCTTGCAGAAATTGCGCGGGCCTTCACGCTGGCGTTCATGCTGGCGGCCCCGTTCACGATTGCGGCGCTGATTTACAATGTTGCCTTGGGCGTAATCAATCGGGCAATGCCGCAACTGATGGTGTCCTTCGTTGGGGCCCCCGCCCTGACGCTGGGCGGCCTGATCTTGCTTTTGGTTGCAGCACCGCTTGCCCTCGCGGTGTGGCTGATCGAATTCAACACGTTCCTTGCAAACCCATTCGCGGTCTTGCCATGAGCCAGGATGACGAGGCCGATAAGGAACACGAACCTTCGCAAAAACGCCTGGACGACGCCAGAAAGCGAGGCGAAGTCCCGAAATCCGCGGAACTGATCACGGCAGCGAGCTATGCGGGCCTGCTGCTCGCAAGTTTTGTGGCCGGGGGGGGTGTCTTGCTTCAAGCGGGCGAGATGGGTGCGATGCTGCTCGGTCAAGCCGACCGGATGGCACCGCTGTTTTTGACCGCGACCTCAGCCCCTACGGGCGGTTTGCTGATGTCAGTTTCAAACATGTTCGCGCCGTTTTTTCTGTTGCCAATGGTCGCGGCATTTTTGTGCGTGCTGGGACAACGCGCATTGATCTTTGCGCCGGAAAAACTTGCCCCGAAACTCTCTCGCATTTCACCTTTTGATGGCGCCAAACAGAAATACGGTCGCGAAGGGTTGATGACTTTCGCGCAAAGCACAGGGAAGCTGTTGCTAGTCAGTGTGGCACTTGGATGGTTTCTGTTCCGTCATGCCGATACGATTCTGATCAGCCTTCACGTCGCACCGGCGCAGGCAAGTGTTTTAATGCTGCAGATTCTGATGGATTTTCTGTGCCTTACGCTCTTGATCTCTGTTGGATTTGGCGGGATCGACTATCTGTGGCAGATCAGCTTGCACAACTTTCGCAACCGGATGTCGCGCAAGGAGCTGATTGACGAAATGAAGGACAGCGAAGGTGACCCACATGTCAAGCAGCAACGCCGCCAACGCGGACAAGAGATCGCGACCAACAGGATGTTGCTCGATGTCGCGAAAGCCGATGTCATCATCGTGAACCCCACGCACTATGCCGTCGCACTGAAGTGGCAACGCAGCGACAGAACTGCGCCGATCTGTCTGGCCAAGGGCGTGGATGAGATTGCGGCGCGAATCCGCGAAAAGGCCGCAGAGATCGGCGTGCCGCTGCATAGTGACCCAGCCACTGCACGCGCACTGCACGCCACGGTCGCAATCGGATCACCGATACTTCCCGAACACTACCGCGCTGTTGCGGCGGCAATCCGGTTTTCCGAAAAGATGCGCAACCGCAAAATCAGGATGGCAAGATGATCAAGACCAGGACCGATGCATCGAGGCAGATTGATCAGCTGCGTAAGCTGACTGATCTGATGTTGGATGCCAAACTGTTGGATTTGAAAGCCGCGTCAGCCGCGCGACAGGCGAGCCTTGATCGGCTGGCCGATCTCGACCGACCTGCACTTGCGACAGATCTTGCGGAAATCGCGGCAGCCGAAGTCGCGATCCGCTATCTGCATTGGGCGGATCAGCGGCGCTCTGAAATCAACCTCACCCTGGCGCGCCAAACCGTCACCTGGATAGAGGCGCGCGACGCTGCGTCCCTGGCATTCGGAAAGTCTCAAGCTTTGCAAGAGCTTGCCAAGAAGAAGCTCTAGTACGCCTGTATGTCGGTCTAGAGCGTGTCGCGTTCAATTCAAACGATAGCCAGCGGCGGTGAAGTAGTTTCGGCATTCTTTCGGCTGGAACAGGTCGCATACTGCAGCGATCTTTTTGCACAATGCAGTGTAGGTTCTGGCAGCGGCTTTCCGGATCAGGGTTTTCAGTTTTGAGAATGCCATCTCGATAGGGTTAAGGTCTGGCGAGTAGGGTGGCAGGAAGATGAGGTCGTTGCCTTGGGCGCGCAGCAGTTCCAGAGCGCGGCTGGATTTGTGGGACGACAAGTTGTCGGCGACGACGATCTGCCCGGGCCTGAGCACCGGGGCGAGGACGCGTTCGACGTAGGTGTCGAAACTGGCGCGGTTCATGGCACCGTCGAGAACCCATGGCGCGATCAGCCCGTCCTGGGCCAGGCCCGCGATGAAGGTCTGGGTGTGCCAATGGCCGAAGGGGGCATGGTCGATGAGGCGCTTGCCGACCGGGGCCCAACCGGTCGTCTTGACGAGGTTGGTCTTGAGCGTTCGCCATTGTGCTCGGACCAATGGCGCATCAATGGCTCACTCTCGTCGATGAAGACCAGCCTTTCCAGCATGTTGGCCATGTCAGGCTGGAAGGTCCCGACCCAGACCCTGCGCCGTTCTGCCACCTCGGGCCGCAGGATTTCGCTGGCGAGCAGCGTTTTTTTATGGCTGAGGCCCAGCCGGTGCAACCACTTGCCGACCGAGCCGCGATGCACCGACACGCCATGCACGCTCGCCATCTCGGCCACGATCTCGTCCAGCGTCAGGTCGCCCTTGACCGCCAGCCGCTCCCGCAGCCAGCCACTGTACGGCGCCAACTTGCCTTCGGCGTGGTTGCCCTGCACCTTCGGTCGCAGGCCGCCGGTCTCGCGCTTCAGGATCACCATGTCGTTCACGAACCGCGGCGACACCCGAAAGTGCCGCGCCGCCTCTCGATGCCCATGCCCCTCCTCGACGAAAGCAACGACGCGGGTTCGAAGTTCCATAGGATGTGATTTGCCCATCATGACCCCCTACATCTGGCAAAGATAGGGAATCACAAACCTCTCACCTTCGGAATCCTGAATCGGATGACCGACGACGCGCTCTAGCGGCTGTGTTCTGCCAACCAGGCGCGCCAGGCATCGGAGGTGCCTGCGAACACGTTGATGTCGGTGCGGCCCTTGATGCCGGGGACGAGGCCGGTTCCGGTGTATTGCCAGAAGGTCCAGTGGTGGCCTTCGTAGGTATCCGTCGGGTGCCCTGCGACCGAGCGCAGCCAGAACGGTGTGGCTGACAGACGCCACATCTGGTTTTCCTGAAAAAAATCCGGAGTGGTGTAGATCAGCGGGCGCTGTCCGTAGTGGCTTTCAAGCAGCGACAGGAAAATCTGGGCTTCGCTGCGCACCTCGTGGGCGGGGGGGCGCCTTGTGCAGGTTGGAGAAAAAGGGGTCCATTCCATGTCCAGCACCGGAGGCAAGGCATCGCTATTGCGCGGGACGTGTTTGATGAACCAGCGAGCCTGTTCGGTGGCGGGGCGGCACCAGTAGAAAAAATGGTAGGCCCCGCGCGGCACTGCGGCGCGGGCGGCGGCCTGCCAGTTGGTCTGGAAGGCCGGATCGACCAGATCACCGCCCTCGGTTGCCTTGATGAACGCGAAGTTCACGCCATTCGCCCGTGCCGTGGGCCAATCGATGTTGGTCTGCCAGCGCGAGATGTCGATGCCGTGGACGGGGTAGTTTGCCGGGCTGCGTTTTTCCCAGATGTGCGGGTCTGTATCCGAGAAGTTCGGGGCGGTGACAGACGCAATCGGCGGTTGCGGCACGGTTTCGCGCGTGGGTTCGCCGCAGGCTGCAACGACCAGCGCCAGAAGAAGCGGAAGAAGGGTGGACTTGTGCATTTGGCCAGGCTGCCTTGTGGAGGTTTGACTGTCACGCGCAAAACAGCACGGGCCGATCAGCTGCCCGGCTTGCGGCGCCACCAGGCGAGCCAGATGCCGACACGGCGCCTTGCACGGATCACCAGTGCCGAGATCGGCGCGCGCAGCACGGGCAGATCAACGGCCAACAGCAAAAGACCCGCAGGCAGCATCCAAAGGCCCAGGAGCGGCAGGAACCACAACAGCCCACCCGCCGTCAGCACCAAGGCCAATGGCACCCGCAGCAGACGCCAGCTGTCGCGCCGCAGGGCGGCCAGCGGGTTGCGCAGGGCGGGGATCAGCCGGGCGAGGCTGTTGAACTGGCGGTCAAAACGACGTTCTCGGCGGGACATCGGGGTCTCCTGTGCCGTTCAGATGGGGCGGCTGTTCGGTTGCGTCAAGACGAAGACATGGCAAAGCGGGCGGGGTCGAGGCGGGCGCGCAGGGTTGCGTCAAATCCGCTTGGCCGCCCCGTGATCAGATCGGCGGCCAGTTGACTGACCGCAGGCGCGGATTGAAAGCCGTAGCCACCTTGCCCTGCCAGCCAGAAGAAATCCGGCTGTGCCGGATCGCGCCCGATGACCGGAACGCGGTCGGGGGCAAAGGTGCGCAGACCCGCCCAGTTGGCGATCAGGTGGGTCACGGGTTCGGTCACCATGTCTTCGTATCGCGCAAGGCCCTCGGCCAGCACCATGTCATCGGCAAAAGCGTCTTGCGGGTCCATCGGATGTTCCTCGGCGGGCGACACGATCAGCGCGCCCGCATCGGGTTTGGCGTACCAGGACTCCCCACAGCCAAAGATCATCGGCCAGTGCGCCACGTCATGCCCGCCTGGTGCGGGCAGGCGCGCCATAGACCGGCGCAACGGCGTAAACCCCAATGGCGCCACGCCCGCCATCTGCGCCACCTGATCGGCCCAGGCCCCGGCGGCATTGACCAAAAGGCGGGCGGCATAGGTTTCACGCGCCGTCTCAACCCGCCACACAGCATCTTCGCGGGTGATCGAGGTGACGCGGGCGTTCTGGCGGATCTGGCCGCCTTGCGCGCGCACCTCGCGCGCGAAGGTCTGGATCAGCAGATCGGTGTCGATGTCCCAGGCGTGGTCGGCAAAGCCCGCAAGCACCACCCGGTCGCGGTTCAGGATGGGGATCATTGCCATCGCTTCGGGCACAGCGATCTGGTCGAGATTCATCGTGGCGATATCTGCCGCGAACTCTGGTGCCTGATCGGCGCGGGCCAGGATCATCAACCCGCGCGGTGATAGCAGACCCGGTTGCGCCCGCAGATAGTCGCCCGAGGCCAGCGACAGTTCTACCACTGGCGGCAGACCGTAATGCGGCTCGTACATGGCGGCAGAACGGCCCGACGCGTGGTATGCGAGGTGGCTTTCACCTTCCAGCAGAACGACGGTGGCATGATGGGCCAGCCGCGCGGCCGCAGAAACGCCGCCGATGCCGCCGCCGATGATGAGGATGTCGTGGATCATGGCGCAGACACTGCCACGCGGGCGGCCCATGCGAAAGGGGGTCAGGCCCTGGCGATGACGGCCATGTAGCGCGCGCCAATGCGAAAGCCGCCGTCGGATTGGCGAAACGGGGCGATGGCGGCGGCGTAGGCGGCGGTGACGGCTGCCTCCCCGACAAGCCCCGCCGCAAGGACTGCGATGCCGGCGGAATTCAGGCCGCGCAGGGCGGTTGCCTCGTCGGGGTAGCTCCACTGGATGTCACCTTCGAACACATCGCCCGGGGTCAGGCCGGCTTCGTCCACAATAGCCGTCAGGCGGTCGGGGTCGGACAGGGCAAAGGGGCCAGCGCTGCCGGGCGGCGGGGCAGGCATCAGGGGGCGCAGGGCGGCCACGACTGACGCGGCCTCCATCCCCTCGGGGCGACCCCAGATCATCATCGCAACCTGGCCGCCGGGGCGGGTCACCCGGCACGCCTCGGACAGGGCGCGCACTGGATTTCCGGCGAACTGGAATGAGTTGAAGCCGGTCACCACGTCAAAGCTATGGTCGGCGAAGGGCAGTTCCTCCAGATCGCCGGTGCGGAAATCGCCGCCCGGCACCCGCTCGCGGGCGATGTCGAGCAGCAGTCCGGCGGCGTCGATGCCCGAAACCACAGCCCCGCGCGCGGCAGCAAGTTGCGCAGCCATTCCCGCGCCACATCCGGCATCCAGCAGCCGCATGCCCGCACCAACCCCGGCGCGGGTCAGCACATCGACAAATCCGGCGGCAAACTGGCCTTCCTGAACCTCGGCCCAGTCGCGCGCACGCGCGCCCCAAAGCGGACCATTCTTTGCAGAAGTCATCGTGGTCATGCCGCATCCCTTCAGGTGAATACGATCAGTCAGCCTGTTTCAGGTCTGATTCACAAGAAGAAACCGCCGTGCAGGCACGGCGGTTTTTCGGGAAACCACGTTCGTAGCGGCTTACTTCGGAATGTCGCCGGTCACACCTTCGACGTAGAAACCCATGCCGGCCAACTCGCCGTCATTCGCCACAACCCCATCGGCGAGCCACGCGCTGCCGTCTTGCTTGTTCAGCGGGCCGGTGAAGGGGTGATAGCTGCCATCGGCGATCGAGGCTGCCAGCGCATCGGCTTCGGCCTTCACCTCGGCGGGGACGGCTTCGGTAATCTCGCCGATTTCAACCTCGCCGCTGGCGATGCCTTCCCAGCTGTCCTGCTGCGCCCAGGTGCCATCCATGACCGCGCCGACACGTTTCACATAGTAGGGTGCCCAGTTGTCGATGATCGACGACACGCGGGGGCTGGGTTTGTAGGCGGCCATGTCTGACGCCTGGCCAAAGCCGATGATGCCGGGGGTCTTGGCAGCCTCGGCCAAGGGGGCGGTCGAATCGGTATGGGCAAGGATCACGTCAACGCCCTGCTCGATCAGCGCCTTTGCGGCGTCGGCCTCTTTTGCGGGGTCAAACCAGGTATAGGCCCAGACGACAGAGATCGTCACATCCGGGTTCACCTTCTTGGCATGGATGAACGATGCGTTGATGCCCTGGATCACTTCAGGGATCGGGAACGAGGCGATATAGCCGATCTTGTTCGACTTGGTCATCCGGCCCGCGATGGTTCCGATGACCGCGCGGCCTTCATAGAACCGGGCGTTGTAGGTGGACACGTTGGGGGCGTCACGCTTGAAACCTGTCGCATGTTCGAACTTGACATCCGGGAACTTGGCGGCGACGGCGTTGGTGGCATCCATATAGCCAAACGACGTGGTAAAGATGATGTCGCAGCCAGACAGCGCCATCTGGGTCAGTACGCGTTCAGCATCCGCACCCTCGGGGACATTTTCCTGAAAAGCGGTTTCAACCTTGTCGCCATATGCCGCCTCGACGGCCAGCAATCCTTGGTGATGCTGAAATGTCCAGCCACCATCGCCGATCGGGCCGACATAGACGAAACAGGCCTTGGTCTTGTCTTGCGCGACGGCAGCCCCGGCGATCAGCACCAGCGCTGCCGAAGCGAGAAGGATCTTCTTCATTTTATTCTCCCGTTGGAAGGGGCCTTGCCCCGGTTTGATTGGCCTCAGCGTGAGGCATGGAAGTTCTGGCCCAAGGCGGCGGGCGCGTTCAAAGACGCCCGACCTTTGCCAGAGGACATGATGACCAGCACGAGGATGGTTATCAGATACGGCGACATCGACAAGTATTCGACCGGAATGCGCGACCCGGATGCCTGAAGATTAAGCTGAAGCACCGAAATGCCGCCAAAAAGATAGCCGCCGATCAACACGCGCCAGGGTTTCCAGCTGGCAAACACCACGATGGCCAGCGCGATCCACCCCGCGCCCGCGGTGATGCCGTCGGTCCACTGCGGCACGCGGATCAGGCTGATGTAGGCGCCGCCCATCCCCGCCATAGCCCCGCCGAACAAAATCGCCATCAGCCGCACCCGACCCACCTTATAGCCAAGCGCGTGGGCCGCATCATGATTTTCACCCACCGCCCGCAGGATCAGGCCCGTGCGGGCGTATTTCAGCACCCACCAGACCGCCGCGATGATGGCGATCGAGAAATAGACCACCCAGTCATGGCTGAACAGGATCACCCCCAACACCGGGATGTCGGACAAAGGGCCGAAGGGCACCGCCTCGGTCAGCGGTGGCTTGATCCCGTTGTACCCTTGCCCCATCAACGAAGACAGCCCCAGTCCGAACAGCGTCAGCGCAAGGCCCGTCGCCACCTGATTGGCCAGCAGCCCCTGCGTCAGAACGGCAAACACGAAACTCAGCGCGGCCCCGCCCGTCGCCCCGCCGACAAAGCCCAGGACTGGACTGCCGGTGCTTACGGCTGCGATAAACCCGCAGATGGCACCCATGATCATCATGCCTTCGACGCCCACGTTCAGAACGCCCGCCTTTTCGACCACCAACTCGCCGATCGCGGCCAGCAGGATCGGCACCGACGCAACCATCAGGCTGGCGATCAGAACCACCGGATTGATGCCGCCAAGATCCATCATGCCACTCCTTTCGCAAACAGCCGGATGCGGTAGTTCGTCAGCACATCGACCGCCAGCAGGAAGAACAAGAGCATCCCCTGAAACGCCTGAATGGCCGCCGAGGGCAGACCGAGATTGGTCGAGGCCATCTCGCCGCCGATGTATGTCAGTGCCATCAAAAGCCCCGCCAGCAGAATGCCCACTGGGTTCAACCGGCCCAAGAACGCCACGATGATCGCGGTAAAGCCGTAACCTACGTTGAAGTCGATGCTGATTTGCCCGGCCGGACCCGTGACTTCGAACACCCCGGCAAGGCCCGCCAGCGCGCCCGATATGCCAAGGCACATGACAGTCATCCACGCTGGATTGATGCCATGAAATCGCGCGGCGCGGGGGGCTTGGCCGGCGAGTTTGATCTGAAAGCCAAGGATATGGCGTTGCAGCAGAACATAGGCGAAGATCACGGCGACAAAGGCGGCCACGACGCCCCAGTGCATGCCGGTGCCGGCGATCAACTCGGGGTTGGCGGCCGCCGGGTATTGCGCAAAGTTCCGGCTGCCGGGAAAGCCCGCGCCTTCGGGGTTGCGCAGGAACCCCAAGGCGGCTTTGGACAGGATGCGTTCGGCCACATAGACCAGCATCAGGGAAACCAGGATCTCACTTGTGTTGAAAACCGCTTTCAGAATTGCAGGGATCATCCCCCAAAGCCATCCGCCGAAGGCGCCCGCGAGGATCATCGCCGGAAAGATCAGGCGGTTCTCGGTCGGAAAGACGGCGAGGCCGACCGATGCGCCAAAAAGCGCGCCCATGATGTATTGACCTTCGGCCCCGATGTTCCAGATGCCCGCGCGGAACCCCAAAGACAGCCCGATGGCGATCAGGATCAGCGGCCCCGCCTTGACCAGCAACTGCCCGCGCAGATACCAGGCGAACTCGCCGAACAGCGGGTCCCAGAAGATGGTGCGGATCGCCTCGAAAGGGTCTTTTCCCAACAGGGCGAACAAGATACCGCCCGCACCCATGGTCAAGAGCACTGCCAACACCGGCGTTGCAGCCCCCCATAACCGCGACGGTGTCGGCCGTTTTTCAAGCGTGAGCATGTGCCACCTCCATCCCATGTGCGCCACCCATCATCAGGCCGATCTCGTCGATCGTCAGCCCTTGCACGGGGCGCGGCACGCTAAGCCTTCCGCCATTCAGCACAGCAAAATTGTCGGCGATCTCCAGCAGATCATCCAGGTCCTGACTGATCACCACCACCGCCGCCCCCTCTGCCGCGCGGTCCAGAATAGCCTGTCTGATTGCCGCCGCAGCCGAGGCATCGACCCCCCAGGTCGGCTGATTGATCAGCACGACCTGCGGCGACTGGCTCAATTCGCGCCCGATCACGAATTTCTGTAAGTTGCCCCCCGACAGTGCCCGCGCTGCAACCATGGGCCCCGGCGTGCGGACATCATAGGACTTGATCACCCGCTCAGCGAAATCGCGGGTTGCCGGCCAGTCGATGAAACCGCTTTTCGTCAATCGCTCGCCAATGGTTGCGGTTAGAAATGCATTCTCGACCAGACTCATGTCCGGCGCGGCTGCATGGCCCAACCGGTCTTCCGGCGCGCTCACAAACCCCACCCGCCGCCGCGGGTTCGGCCCTTGCGCCCCGAGTGCTACGCCAAAGCTTTGCACCATGCCGGGCGCACTGCGCAACTCGCCCGACAAGGCCAGCAGCAGTTCATCCTGGCCATTGCCCGCAACCCCCGCGACCCCCAGAATCTCACCTTTCGCGACCGAGAAGCTGATGGATTTCAGCGATGTCCCGAACTGGATGGGCGAGGCGACCGACAAGTCCGCGACCTGCAACGCCGCGGCTGTTGCGGGCCACTGACGTCTTGCCCTGCGTTCCGGCGGCGTGATGACCGTGCCAACCATTAGCTCTGCCATCTCGCGGGCCGTGCGATCCCGCGGTGTGCAGGTGGCCACAACCCGACCCCGGCGCAGGATCGTCGCCGCATCGCACAAAGTGCGGATTTCTTCCAGCTTGTGACTGATGTAAAGGATCGCCGTCCCTTCGGATGCCAGTTGCCGAAGTGTCTTGAAAAGGATTTCCACTTCCTGTGGCGTCAGCACACTGGTGGGTTCATCCATGATCAGCAGCTTGGGGTCTTGCAAAAGGCATCGGATGATCTCGACCCGCTGGCGTTCGCCAGCCGACAAATCGCCCACCCGGCGCATTGGATCCAGGGGCAGTCCGTAATCCGCCGACACCTGCCGGATCTTGCCGGCAAGATCACGCATCGGCGGTGGGTTTTCCATGCCAAGGGTCACGTTTTCTGCGACATTCAGCGCCTCGAATAGGCTGAAGTGCTGAAACACCATGCCGACACCCATTCCCCGCGCGGCGCGCGGCGCGGTCGGGGCATAGGGCGCGCCATTCAAGGTCATCGTGCCACTGTCAGGTTTGATGAGGCCATAGATCATCTTTACCAGTGTCGATTTGCCCGCACCGTTTTCGCCGAGCAACGCATGGATCTCACCCACCCCGACCGAGAACGAAACATCCGCGTTGGCAACCACGCCGGGATAGGCCTTGGTCACGCCCTGTACGGTCAGCAGCATGGGTTTTGTCGCGGTCATCGGGCAATCTCCCCCGTAGAGTTCTGGACAATGGCGGGGCTCAGAAACGCTTGGCCGACCCCGATGGCAATGGCCTGCGGATGCTTGCCAAGACGCGGATCACCGATCGGACAGCGGATGCGGCCAATGCTGGCCGGGGTATGGCCAAGCGCGCCAAGGCGGCTGCGGAACCGCGCCCATTTGGTCGCCGACCCGATCAATCCGGCGTGCGCAAAGCCGTGACACAACAGCCGGTGGCACAGATCGAAGTCTAGCGCATGCGAATAGGTGGCGATCAGGTGCTCGGCGTTGGGCGGTGCAAGGGAAACAGCCAGTGCAGGGTCCGCGGCGGGAAGAATGCGCACAGTGCCAATATCCCCGGGAAACCGGTCGGGCGCTGTATCGACCCAAGTGATCGCAACTCCCGGCAAAGGCGCCAGCACCGCGACCAGCGCCCGACCGACATGACCCGCACCCCACACCCACAGGTGCCGATGCGCACGCGCGACCGGCTCGATCATCCAGCCTTGCAACATGTGGCTCTCGGGTTGCTGCCCTTCGCCTCTTGCCAACGCCAGAACCCGCTTCACCGCAAGCGGCATCGGCCGGCCATCCACACTGCGCGCAACAACCGCGCCCTCGGGCACGACGGTGTAAACTTCGGTGAGCAAGGTGACCAGCCCGCCGCAACATTGACCCAGCATCGGACCGAGCGCTTGCCGGTCGATCCGCGCGCCACCCGAGGCCAGCATTGTGCGCGCGCGCAGTGCCGCCTCGTACTCCAAAGCGCCACCGCCGATCGTGCCGGATTGGCCGGTGGCCCACACCAACATGGCCGCCCCGACCTCGCGCGGAGACGATCCTTGATGGTCGGCAATCACCACACGGGCGGTCGAGCCATAGGCCTTGATCGCGGCGGCAAGGGCTTCTCGGTCAAACATGGCGTTGCCGCTGAATGGCCAGCAACACCCGTTCCGGCGTGGCCGGCGCATCCAGTGCCGGGTAAACCGACCCGTCACCACAGGCCGCCACCGCATCCGACAATGCAAAGAACGCGGAAATCCCCAACATGAACGGCGGTTCGCCGACCGCCTTGGATTTGCCGACCGTATCTTCGCTATTCGGCTGGCCCCACAAGGCCACGTTGAAAACGCGCGGTCGGTCAGAACAGGCCGGGATCTTGTAGGTGCTGGGGGCATGGGTGGCCAGCCGCCCCTTGCCATCCCACACCAGCTCTTCCGTCGTCAACCAACCCGCCCCCTGGACATAAGCCCCCTCGATCTGCCCGATATCCAGGGCGGGGTTCAGACTGGTGCCGGTGTCATGCAGCAGATCGGCGCGCAGGATCCGGTTCTCTCCGGTCAGCGTGTCGATCACCACTTCGGTCACCGCGGCACCATAGGCAAAGTACAAGAACGGTCGCCCGCTCCCCCTGGCCCTGTCCCAGGTGATCTTGGGTGTCGCAAAATAGCCGGTGGATGACAGCGACACCCGCGCCTGGTAGGCCAGCATCGCTGCCTCGGCAAAGCTGTACTCAGCCCCGGCAACCCGTACGCTGCCAGCTTCGAACACAACCTTGCCCGCATCCGCTTGATGGCGCGCTGCAAGAACCTCTGCCATTCGCGCTCGGATCGTCTCGCACGCAACCTTCGCCGCCATACCATTCAGGTCCGACCCCGAAGAGGCCGCCGTGGCCGAGGTGTTGGGGACCTTGCCGGTATCCGTCGCCGTGATCTTCACCGCCTCCAACCCGACGCCAAACACCCGAGCGGCCACTTGCGCCACCTTCTGGAACAATCCTTGCCCCATCTCGGTGCCACCATGATTGAGATGGATCGAGCCGTCCTGATACACATGCACCAAGGCGCCCGCCTGATTGAGCCAGGTCAGAGTGAAGGAAATCCCGAACTTCACCGGTGTCAACGCAATCCCGCGCTTCAGAATCGGGCTGCCCGCATTCCAGGCCGAAATCGCGGCACGGCGCGCGGCATAGTCGCTGTTCTGTACCAGACCCGCTACCAATTCATGCCCGATGAAATCTTCGACCGGCATGTGAAAAGGCGTGGTCTGTGTCATCATCTGTTTCGAAATATCCTCGGGGGGTCCGGGGGGCAGACAGCCCCCCGGCGCTCACAGTCAGAAATCCAGATCGGCATAATGCGCAGGCGGCGGAAAGCCCGACACCTGATCCACCAGCAGCGTCCGGAAACAGGGCCGCGATTTGATCTTGGCATACCAGTCTTTCACCACCGCATGCCTGTTCCAGTCGACATCCGAGATATAATCCAGACAGGAAAGATGCGCCGCCGCCGCGAAATCCGCCAGCGTCATGTCATTGCCCGCCAGCCAGCGCCGCTGATCCAGCAGCCAGGCCAGATAATCCAGATGATACTTGATGCGCGCAGCCCCGGTCTTGACTGCCTTGCTGTCCGGATAGCCCTGCCCGATCACCTTTTTGGTGATGCGCTCATACAGCAACTTCGAGGTCACCTCGGCCTGAAACTTGTCATCAAACCATGCACACAGCCGGCGCACCTCATAGCGACCATCGGCATCGCGCGGCATCAGTGCAGGCGTTGGATATGCCTCTTCCAGATATTCGCAGATCGCCTGACTTTCGCTCATCACACGACTGTCCATCCGCAAGACCGGTACCTTGCCCGCCGGGTTCCGGCGCAGAAATTCCGGCGACGGCTCCCAATACCGCTCCTCCACCAGTTCCACCTCGATCCGCTTTTCCGCCAGAGTCAGGCGCACCTTGCGGCAGAATGGCGACAGCGGCACGTGGTAAAGTCGGTTCATTAGCAACCTCCTGGCAGGCTAACCTCTGTTACTTGCCCGAACGGTGACAAGCAATGGTTTGGTCAGCCTCCGCGGCATCGCAAGACCGCGCAAGATGGCAATCGCGCCGCAAGAAACGCAATTCAGCGTCGACCGCTTATCCGTGGCAGGGCACTGGATCATCGACGCGCGATAACAGCAGCGCACGATCTACTGCGGGGAAGTTGCCAAACTTGGCCAGCGGCGACAGACCATCCACAACAGTCCAATCTATCTGGTCAATGAATGTTCGGGCTATGTCGGGCCGCTGCAAATGCACAAGCACCAGCACCACATCCAGAATGCCGGAGCCAAAGAATTTGGGGTCGCGGTACCGGGGCAGCAGGCTTTGTCCTGCCTCCATAACGAAGGGTACAAGACGGTCGGACCAACGCAGATCAGCCCCGCAGACGGCCTGCAAAACAAGTGCGTCGGCGGCCTCGTCAACTCCCGCCGTCCAGAGGTCGCGCATATGTGGCGTGGGGTCGAAGGCAAAGTTGCCCAATAGCGGGGTCAGGCCGGGGATCCTTTCTAGGGCGGCTAGGTAGTCTTCGCCGTAGGCGTCGTAGGTGCCCGGCGGGGCGTCTGAGACCATGTCACGAACGATATTCAGGGCGCGAAGCGCTTCAAACCCCTTGCTGGTCGTAATTCGAGACAGCCAGCCGCCAAGATCATCATCAGCCGGGCGGCCAGTCTGCGCGGGTTGTGGCGTGACCGGCAGGCCGCGCTTGATGTTGGGCTGAACTTGCTCGCCGCCGACATTCTCCGATTGGGAAGCCGGCGCTACGACGACAGCCGGCGCGGTTGCGACAAGTCCGGGCAAGTTTCTAAAGAACATTTCCGCCGGAGTTCCTGTCGGAACAGGTTTGCCTTCAGCAACGGCGAACATCGTGGTCTTTAGCGGCTCGTCATAGGGTAGTTGGGTCATGTAGCCGCCATGTGACCATAAAAGCTCGGCCGGGCTATAAAAGGGCAGGGTGTCCCGGGGCGGGCCCATGCGGACGCCGATACTGTTCAGGCTTTTGCGCAGGTCGATTCTGCCAGTATAAAGCCGCTTTGGGCGCAGGCGAAACCCGCCATTTGCCCTGACTGCAACATCGAAATCGGTATCAGGTTCCAGAAAACCGACCGTGGGTTCGATCCAGCCATAGCGGCTTTGCGTGATCAACTCCCGTCCGTCGCGCAAGTCGGTGATGACCAGTTTTTGCACTCCCGTCAGGGCAACGATGCCACTATATTGATCCATCGGCTCGTAAAAATTTCCAAGCTCAGTCAAGTGCAGTTGTAGATCAGCCGGGATGCCGTCATCAGCGCGCGCTAGCAAGCATTCCGCGCCATCCGGGAAACTGTGGTCCAAGGCGGTGCAGTCTTTTGAAGTGGCGCGGTAGTAAACGATGGCTCGCTGCGGCAACCGTGCATCCGGGGCAGAGACCATCCTAATCCATTGCAGATCGCCCCCCGTAAGCAACTGTTGGCAAAGAATCTGGCAGCTGTGCAGATGAGCGATGTCGTCAGTCAGAACCATCTCCAGACTGCCGATGCCAGAGGCGGGTAAGGGGGTCAGGTTGGCGGTATCAATGGTTGCGGGCACCAAAGCTTGGCGCTGTTGCGTGATGTAAAACGTGGGCAGTGTGAAAAGTGCGACCAGTACAAGCGCCGAGATCAGAAAACCGCGGATTGGAAAACCCCGGCGAGCAAACCAAGCCCAAGGCGCAAGTACTAATGCGATCCACCACAAATTGACCGCCAATATCCAAATCGGGATCATCAACCCAACAGTGAACATTATTGAAGAGGCGACGAAGGTCGTGTTGTAACAGGCAACCAAGCCAATCAAAGCCGCGATAGCTAATTTCACAA
>JANNPZ010000012.1:0-3995 GCA_031400505.1 Paracoccaceae bacterium
ATGCAGGCGAAAAATCCTTCTCACGAAGGCCGATGACCTCCAAGACGACATACTCGGACTGGGTCAGCACCATCAGATAAGACCCCAAAGTCGCGACGTAGTGGACGTCATCGAAGCCGACGACCGTAAAATTATCGTTGCCCCTATGGAGCTCCACCACCAAACGATCGGCAGAAACACTGATGATCTTGCCGATGGCGCGGCTCGCATCATCCCTCGCCATTTTCGCCGCCTTGCTGTTTGGAAAGCAGCTTCTTGAAAACCTGTTCGATGGCTTGGTCTTCTTTCTGGTCAGCACTGGTCGGCATCAAATCGTGCACAACGCTGTTGAAATAGTGTGCCTTCTTACCAGTCGCCTCATCGCTTCCCCAGATGAACCAAATCCTCGGATCGCCTAGCGCCGCGAGGTCCTTCGTCACTGGATTATTCGCATCATCCGGGTCAAGGAACGCGATCAGCCGGAAGCCTGGCAGGGTAAGCCCCTGAAAGATGATGTTATTGATGTGCTCGTCACCGAAGCTGAAACCCATCACGAATAAGACACTCTGATCTTGAACGATTTGCCGCTGAAACTCGCGGAACATGTCCGAGTAGGGCGAGCCAAAACTGGCCGTTTGCTTGGAAGGCGTCGGATAGATCATCACGCGATCTTGAGCAGGGTCGAGCTTGTCCGCCGACTCCCGGATCGGGAAAAGTCCGGCCTCCTCCTCCGTCCAGTTTATAGAGCCGTGGAGCTTGCAAAAGTGCACATAGCCATCAACCGCTGCCCACCTCTTTGAGGAAATGTCGAGTTGCTCAGCCAGAGCCCTTCGATATGTGGAAGGATTAAAGCGGCGCTCAACCGTTCCAGAGAACCCGTTGGAGTAGGGAATGCCCGACCGGTCCATCGCCCGCTCGTTGAAGAGATCGTAATTGGTCGTGAAGACCCAAGGTGGCGCGAGCCCGCGAGATCGGGTGGCAAGCGACTGATAGAAGCGGCGAAAAAGGGAAACGACAGCCTCATCGCCTTGAGCAAACCGCCCCTCGGTGCATTTCTGAAGGATGAATTTCTTGACCCCCGCGATGACGGTTTCAATGGTGGTTAGCGCGTTCTGAAAATCTGCCTTGCCGCTCATCTTGCAGAACTGATGCGCAGTCATCAAGACTTCCATCATTCGCTCAAGATTCTTGTGGAAGGTTGGATGGTTGAGGTCGATGCCTAGCTTTTCGTGGAGGGCATCTTTTTGCGAGGACGTAACAAAGCTACTGGCATTGGGCAGGCCAGGCATCGTTTGAAAGGTTGCCTGAAACTGCTGAGCGAGTGGGCCCATTGTCGGGATGCCGAGCTCGTGCCCGTCGTGCATGTAGGACGAGCATCCCGACCCGATGAGAAATGACAGGTTCTTGGAGCCGAAAACCTCTGCCAAGTGGCGTCTGATGATTTCAGCCCGTTTGTCAAACTCCGCTTCGGGGGGGAGTTTAGAGAACTCGTCCTTGTTGCCTTTTCTAAACTTGATCAATTTTCACTCCCTCAAATCACCTTGTTGTCCCCACCGCCATGATCTTCACTCTTTCATTCATCCTGCTCTGGAAACAGCCCCGGCATCCACCGACCTGCATACTTGGAGGGGAACGCCAGCTTGAGCGGTGCGCGGGTCGATACGGAGGAAAGCGCACCTGCTTCGAGTAGCGCGGACGTTACACACTACTGCGATGTTCGCTCATCACAACCTGTCGAACACCGACCCCATCCTAGGTGCAAATAGTCGCTCATAGGTCTTGAGCAGATAGGTATCTGTCATCCCAGCCACGAAATCACTGATTACGCGCAAGTCGCCATCGGCCGCCTCAAACCGCCCTCGGGTATCCCGGGGCAACAACCGTTCAGGATCCGATTGCAGTGCCTCGAACACCGAAACTACCATGGATTGCCCCTTGAACTCCAGGTGCTGGACACTAGGAGTTCGAATGACCTCGGCCATGACAAAATCCTTCAAGGCTCGCAGGAAAGCGCTCTGCCCCTGTGGAACCGCCACGCGCCAGCGCAGCAGTGGAACCGCAAACTCCGGCTCTTCGACGAACTCCACGGCTGTGATTAGATGACCGACAATCCGACTGATCCAGCGTTTACGGCTATCGCTGCCGCCGAACAGCCCCGTGACCATGGCCTCGTACGGATCGTTGCTTTCGGTGGGTGCCTTCTGACGACGGGCGTCGATGAAGCTGGCGCAGTGCTCTGGGCGGATCTGATCGCGGAACCTTTCCGGGACAACTAACCTCAAAGCGATGGCGTCTTCGAGGTCATGAACGCCGTAAGCGATGTCATCGCCTAGATCCATGATGCTACAGTCCAGCGATTTGTGCAGGGTGCGGGCATGTTGCCCCTCTCGTGGCTCGATCTGCGTGAACAGCGCTCGATCGGCATCGGTCAGCGGCTCCAAGATCCAGCGTACCACGTCCGCCTCGCAATCCAGGTAGCCCTTGGGTGGGCGCGAGGCGGAAAGGTCGATGGTCCGAAGGACCGAAAAACCAGATTGCAGTTTCGGGCGGATAGCCGGATTTGCGAGCTCGGAAAGGGGGGCAGGGTATTTCAGGACACCCAACATGGAGCGGCGCGACAGATTCGCTCCGGCGCCAGCCGAGAAATTCTCCAGCCTCGCAAGCAGGCGCAGGGTCTGGTAATCCCCCCATTCTTAACGGGGTGCATCCGTAGAATTTATGCGGCCAATTTCAGTTTCTGTGCGGGTGTGATGCCGCCGATGCCCATGTTCGGCCGGTCATTGTTGTATGTCCATAGCCATTGTGTTGCGAAGTCTTGGGCCTCCTCGATGCTTTCGATGATGTATTGGTCGAGCCATTCGTGCCGAACCGTGCGGTTATAGCGCTCGATATAGGCGTTCTGCTGGGGTTGGCCGGGCTGGATGTGGAGGATGGCAACTCCTTGTTTCTCGGCCCATTTCATCAGCTTTTCACTGATGTATTCCGGGCCGTTATCAACCCGAATTGTGCCCGGCTTGCCGCGCCATTCGATGATGCGATCCAGACTGCGGATCACGCGCTCTGCGGGCAGGGAAAAGTCCACCTCTATCCCCAGCCCTTCGCGGTTGAAGTCATCCAGCACGTTCAACAGCCGGAACGCACGGCCATCGCCCAAGCGGTCAGCCATGAAGTCCATGGACCAGGTCATGTTGGGCGCCTCCGGCACGGCCAAGGCGTCAGGTTTGTCCCGCTTCAACCGTTTGCGCGGTTTGATCCGCAGGTTCAACTCCAGCTCGCAGTAGATGCGGTAGACGCGTTTGTGGTTCCACGGATGGCCTTTCACGTTGCGCAAATGCAGAAAACACAGGCCAAACCCCCATGTCTTGCGGGCGTCCGTCAGGCCGACCAGCAGATCGGCGATCTCCTCGTTCTCAGCCCGCAGCTTCGGGCCATAGCGATAGCAGGTCTCGCTGACACCGAAGGCCTTGCAAGCAAGGGCAATGCTCGCCCCTCGTCGTGCCACCGCATTCAGGGCCATCTCGCGGCGTTGAGATGGCCCGGTCACTTTTTTCCAAGAGCTTCCTTCAAAAGGTCGGCTTGCATGCTGAGGTCCGCATACATCCGCTTCAGTCGACGGTTCTCTTCCTCAATGGCCTTCATCTGGCTGATCAGAGACGCATCCATTCCGCCATACTTCGCACGCCACTTGTAGAATGACGCGTTGCTCATCCCATGCTCGCGGCACAACTCGGCCACAGGCACGCCGCCTTCGGCCTGCCGCAGGATCGCGATGATCTGAGCCTCAGTGTATCTGCTTGTCTTCATTCGAAATCTCCTCGTTCATCTTGCCGAGAAAATTCTACTTATGCAGCCCCTTACTTTCGGGGGGGATTACCATACCACTTTAACGCCCAAGCAGGTGTGGCAGTCATACCTCTGATCTCTCCAAGGCCAAGAATAGTAACCCACGCAGACTCCGCCGAATCCCCTATCTGCACTTGCAGAGGATAGATGTCACCTGGAGACCTGGACTTCTG
>JANNPZ010000045.1:0-80351 GCA_031400505.1 Paracoccaceae bacterium
ACGGCGTCCTCGGCCATCTGACGGATGCGCGGGCGCAGTTTGCGCCAATCGTCTTTCCGCAGGTGATCCGGGAAGTTGTTGTCGATGAAGGTCACGATGTCTTCGGGCGCATAGCCCTTCGACACGAGCCACGCGGTCACAGTCAGCAGTGTCGGGTGGCGTGACCCGTCATGCAGGCCGACAACGGCGCGCTGGGCCGCGTTGATGCCGTCCTTGCGCAACGCCTCCCGCAACTCGTCATTGCCCGCCCAACCGACTTTGCGACCTTGTGCGTCGCGGGTTTCGAGAAGCGGGCGGACGAGTTCGATCCACTGGTTGACCTGATCCTGCGTGATCTCAGGCAGGTCGTCGGGCGTTACGTCAACAAGTGAGCTGAACGGCCAGTCGTATTCTTTCATCGTGGTCGGGTGTGTGCCGTAAATCGCAACCTGGCCGGAAGATCCGAACACTTCGACGCCGTTCAGTTTTTTCGACTGAACGTCACCGCGAAAGAACCCCATGACCTTCGGCGCGTTGCCGACACGGATAAACCCCGTGTCCACCCCGACCTGCTTGGTCAGAAAGTCGATGATGCGCCCGACCGTCTGCCCGTCCGTCACGTCGATGTCCAGCGCGACAAGGCGACGGTGGGCGCCGAACACCATACCCGTTAGGGGCATCATGCCCATGCGCCCGCGATACCACGACCGCAGCGTGTCGAGCGGGATGTCTTCGTGCTGATACTCTGCCCACTTTACGGCGGGCTTCTTCTGTCCTGTTTCGATGGTCAGGGGGATGATGTTGTGCCAGCCGTTCGGCACCATCTTTGCGGCGATGTCACGAAACATTGGACGCCTCCTGTTCCGCGACCAATGCCTCAAGCGCCGCACATCCCGCCTCGTAGTCCTCGACGGGATCGGAAATGGGGAACGGTTCGCATGGGCGCACGTCGCGCAGGAAGATCGACTTGTTGTCAACGTCCAGCTTGAACCAGAAGAAGCTATGCCGAACGCGGGCGGCGGTCGTCTTCCAGTTATAGTGGTTGCGCTCGAGGTCGCGCTCGGTCACGCCGACGTAGTCGGTCATCCGCTTAATGATCGCCATGTTCCGACCCGCAACCGACTTCTCATGGGCCATCGAGCCGCAGCGCAAGGTGACGGAGAAACGCTTCATGTCGCGGTCGCGACACTCAAGGATGATCCCGAAACCTTCGGCGGTGTGGTAGGTTTCGACTTCTTCGACCCATGCAGGAGTTTTCACTGAGCGGGTCATCACTTCGCCTCGGTCGTCGTCACAACGCGGGCTGCGAGCCATGCGTCGAGATCGGACTGGCGATAACGGACCTTCCGGCCCAGCTTGAGATATTTGGGACCGCGATTTTCGAGCCGCCACCATTCAAGGCATGACTTCGAGTGATCGAGATATTCCGCAGCCTGATGGGTGTCGAGAAATTGATTAGCAGACATCATCCCTCCTAAGGGTTTGATGTCTCGCTGCGCGTCCGGAGGGCACCGACTCTCCTAAGGCGAGAGCCTGCCGCGTTATTCCCTCGGGTATTCCCCCTCTCGGGGTCTCCGCAGACTATTGGACCAGCTACGTTTCCCACTGGCCAAGACTGTTGAACGTACCAATAACTTAGAGAGCGCGCCCGAAGATTGCAATACAACCGAGTTATAGTTTCGGGGACAGTGCGTTCCTAAATCAGGTGCAATGCCATCAACGCATCAACCACGTCGGTCATTGGCTTGTGGAGGCGTTTGTAGTCAACCGCAACGTAATGCCTGCCCGTCACAGATGTGGGCGTGTGGTTCAACAGCCGCCCAACCATTTCTTCGAGCAGGCCCGCCTTGTTCTCGGCGACCGTCGCGAAAGTGCGGCGATGGGTGTGGGGCGACCACGGGATATCTTCGGGCGCGACAAGGTGTTTTGCTTGCCGCTTTCCATGGAACACGAAGTCTGAGCGATACGCCTTCATCGGCGCGAGGATGTCGTGGTGCACGGGCAGCAGGGGCAAGTCGAACGCGCGCCCGTTTTTGGTCATGGTCGCAGGCAGGTGCAGGTGATCATCGAACACCCGGTCCCAACTCAGCGTCAATGCCTCGCTCTTGCGCAGGCCCGTGAACAGCAAGAAGCGGTAGAACGTCGAGTGGACGGGATTGTCGAGTCCATCGACAGCCCGCTTCCACTCGACAAAATCCTCGATCACCGTCTTCGGCGGTTCCTCGTCGTGCCACTCAATCGCGACGGTCGGGCATTCGGGCAAGTCATAAGTGCGGCGAACGTGATTCCAGATCGAGCGGAACGACTTCATCGTGTGGTTGGCCGCCCGCTCGCCGCCCAACATGCGGGTGCGCCCTTTCACGTCCTTGCCCTCACGCGGCACGGTCAGGCGCGCATGGGCACGGGCGCACATCGCGCGGTCGATCTGATCGAGGGGCATGTCGAGCCAGTCTTTCAGGTTCACCTGCATCTGCCCTTCGACGATCTCCCGGTTCACATCAGAGCGCAGCTTCGGGCGCGCGATGTAGGTCGCGAGCGCCTCTTTCAGCGTCGGTGTGCGGGCGGCACGAAGGCGCTTTGCGACCGTTCCTGACGCGTGGTCGGCTGCAAGCAACGTCGCCTCTGTGCGCGCCTGTGCGGCTGTGATCTCGCCGAAAATACCGATCCTGTCTCGAACAGTTTTCCCTTTCACGTCACGCTGGAAGAAGAACGTCTTGCGGGTCTTGCCCGCGAACAGAGCGAAACCTTTGATTTCGGAATCCCAAAGTCTCTCGTCGGGCTGGGCCTTCTCGCAGGCGGTGTTGGTGATCTTGGGCACGGTGTGATCCTTTTCGTAGGCAAATCGTAGGCAGCTTGTTGAAACGCAGTGGTAGTCGCTGCTACAGTTGTCAGACGAAAATGTAGTAAAATCAACCGTCTTGCTAGATGGTGGTAGATGCTGTGCCTAATCTCTTAAGCCTTCCAAGCTAAAGACGCGGGTTCGATTCCCGCTGCCCGCTCCAGTTTCGCGCGCCCGTGTATGGAACGGGCAAAAACAGCCCAACGGCATCGCGGTCAGACGCCACAGTAATGTGGCCGGCGCAATGGGCACGCGGCAGCCTTGCCGGATTCACGCTGACTTCGCCGACCTATTACAGGTTTTCCGACTGTGGCATGCCCAGAACGTGATAGCCGCCATCGACACGCAACACCTCTCCGGTTGTGCAGGCGCCGTAGTCCGAGGCCAAGAATACCGCAGCACCACCAACGGTTTCCAGCGTCGCATTCACGCGCAAGGGCGCATTTGCCTCGGTATGGCGGAACGTGGCGCGCGCTCCGCCGATTGCCGCACCTGCCAAGGTTTTCATCGGGCCCGGTGACACGGCGTTGACACGGATACCTTGCGGGCCAAGGTCGTTGGCCAGATAGCGCACCGCGGATTCAAGCGCTGCTTTGGCAACGCCCATCACATTGTAATTGGGGGTGACCCGGTTCGAACCCTGGAATGTAAGCGTGATCAGCGCGCCGCCATCCGGCATCAGGGCTGCAGCCCTGCGCGAGACGTCGATGAAGCTGAAACACGAGATCGACAGCGAATTGCGGAAATTCTCGCGGCTGGTGTTGATAAAGCGGCCCGTCAGCTCGTTCTTGTCGGAAAAGGCTATGGCGTGGACAAGAAAATCCAACGTGCCCCAACGCGCGGCCAAAGCTGCAAAGCAGGCATCCAGGCTGTCGTCGTTCATCACATCGACATCAACCAGAAAATCGGACCCAAGGCTTGCGGCCAGCGGTTGCACCCGTTTGCCAAAGGCATCGCCCTGGTAGGAAAACGCCAGTTCGGCCCCTTCGGCCTGCATCGCACGCGCGATGCCCCAGGCAATCGAGCGGTCATTGGCAACACCCATGATCAGCCCGCGTTTGCCCTTCATCAGATCGGCCATTCTGGCACTCCTATGCGTGGAAGATCAGTCGAGATATTTCGACATCAGCAGTGTTGCGTTGGTGCCGCCAAAGCCAAAGCTGTTGGACAAAACACTGTCAAGTTCCACGCCTTCCCGCAGGGTGGTCACGATTTCGGCCGCATCAAGCTCTGGGTCCAGCGTTTCGACATTGGCGGATGCTGCGATGAAACTGCCGCGCATCATCAAAAGGCTGTAGATCGCTTCGTGAACACCCGTTGCCCCAAGGCTGTGGCCGGTCAGCGATTTCGTCGAAGACACCGGCGGCGTGTGCCCGCGCCCGAAGACCCGGCGGATCGCCTGCATTTCGGTGACATCGCCAACCGATGTCGATGTGCCGTGGGCGTTGATGTAGGCCACCTTGCGGTCTTGCGGCAGGGTGGCTATCGCCAGCCGCATCGAACGCTCGCCGCCTTCGCCGGAAGGTGCCACCATGTCATAGCCATCCGAAGATGCGCCGTAACCCGTTACCTCGGCATAGATCTTGGCGCCGCGGGCCCGGGCATGTTCCAGCTCTTCCAGCACGACGACACCGCCACCACCTGCGATAACGAACCCATCACGCGTCGCGTCATAGGGACGCGAGGCGGTGGTGGGTGTGTCGTTGTACTTGGATGACATGGCCCCCATCGCGTCGAACAGGCAGGACAGGGTCCAGTCCAGCTCTTCGCCCCCCCCCGAAAACACCACGTCCTGTTTGCCCATCTGGATCAGTTCTACGCCATTGCCGATGCAATGCGCCGAAGTCGAGCAGGCCGACGTGATCGAGTAGTTCACGCCGCGGATCTTGAACGGCGTCGCAAGGCAGGCAGAGTTGGTTGACGACATGCCCTTGGTGACCATGAACGGTCCCATCCGCTTGGGGCTGCCGGTTTCGCGCACAATGTTGTGGGCGCGGTAGAAGGATTTGGTCGATGGCCCGCCCGAGCCCATGATCAATCCCGTTCGGTCGTTCGACACTTCGTTCGGTTCAAGCCCGCTGTCCTTGATTGCCTGATCCATGGCGATGAAGTTGTAGGCCGCCCCGTCGCCCATGAAGCGCAGATCGCGTTTGTCGATGTGATCGGCCAGCACGATCTGCGGCTCGCCATGGACCCGACACCGAAAGCCGTGTTCGGCATAGTCGGGCGCAAAAACGATGCCGGATTTGCCTGCGCGCAAAGAGGCCTCGACCTCTGCGGCGTTGTTGCCGATCGACGACACGATCCCGATCCCGGTGATAACGACGCGACGCATGGGCGTTCCTCCTGTTGCCAATTCCGCGGGCCAACCTGCAGTCAGGTCAGTTTGCCGACAGTGCCACCTTCATATCCTTTACGAGATAAATGGTTTCTCCGTCAGCCTCAACCCGACCATCGGCTACACCCATGGTCAATCGGCGGCTTTGCACGGCTTTGGTGAAATCGACGATATAGGTCAGCACCTTGCGGTAGGGGCGGACCATGCCGGTCAGTTTGACCTCTCCCACACCCAACGCATAGCCGCGCCCCTGCCAGCCGCGCCAGCCGAGGTTGAAGCCGGTCAACTGCCACAATCCGTCAAGCCCAAGGCATCCGGGCATGATCGGGTTGCCGGGGAAGTGGCACGCAAAGAACCATAAATCCGGCGTAATGTCGAATTCGGCCACCACATGGCCTTTGCCATGTGCACCGCCGTCGTCCGAAATGTCGGTGATACGGTCCATCATCAGCATGGGAGGCGCGGGCAGCTGAGCGTTTCCGGGGCCGAAAAGTTCGCCCCGGGCACAGGTCAGCAAAGCCGCCTTGTCGAAGGTTTTTGGATAGTCTCCCATACAGCCGGCATCCCCCTGCGACCCTAGTGTCCGTTTCGGTGTAACACTCGGTGGGAATGCCTAGCAAGGGCGCGGGTTGCGGCTCTGGTTTTCGGGGTTAGCAATTGAAGTTACGGGCAATCGTGTAATATACTATCGGAGTTCCACGAATTTCAGGGGCGGGATGACGCAGCCGGCAAAAGAACGAAGCACAAGCTGGCTCGCGCACGGGGGGCTGCGTCCGACGCGGCAACGCCTCGCGCTTGCGTGTCTGTTGGTCGGCGACGGCGAGAACCGGCATGTGACAGCGGAAAGCCTGTTTGCGCTGGCGGTCGGGGCCGACGAAAAGGTCAGCCTCGCGACGGTTTACAACACCCTGCGCGCGTTCTGCGATGTGGGATTGCTGAACGAAGTGGTGGTCGACGGCGCGCGCAGCTATTTTGACACACGGGTCGACGACCATCCGCATTTCTACTGGGAAGAAACCCACGACCTGACCGACGCCCCTGCCGATACTCTGAAAATTCACGGCCTACCCGCTGCACCCGAAGGCATGCAAATTGCGCGTGTTGATGTTGTGATCCGGCTGCGGCGCGCCTGAACCGCCTGAAAAGCGTGCTTTGCAAGGCGTGCTTCTGCAAAACCACGCAAACCCACCGACATGCCTTGTGCGTTGGGCTATTGGCATGCTTTGCAGGATGCAGGCAGTTTCTATGAAACTTCTGGCCGCGAACGCGTTCTTTGAAAAGGTGTCTGTCTTGTTGATCCGAATTGGCTACGATATGACGGTCGAATGCCGTCAGGACACACCGCTGATCTGTCTCTTGTCGCTGCGAGACGAGCGACGCGCGGACTTGCACCGCGACGAAGAAGTCATCTTGACCCCGAATGTCCCAAGCTCGCTTTATCACGATCTGTTTGGTAATCTGTGCCGCCGCATGGTTGCGCCGGCAGCAGCGTTCCGGATCTGGGGTGACGCAATCGTTTCCGACAGTGGCCTTCCCGATCAAGTGGACATACATGCACAAGAAACCCCGATTGCCTTGCTGCCGGACGAAACGCTGCTGTATCTGGTGGGCAGCCGGTATTGCGAAACGGACCGCTTGAGCCAGACTGCATGGGATATGTTTGGCGATGTGCAACCAGGCTGGGCGCGGGTGCAGGCGATCTGCGACTTTGTTCACCGTCACATCGGCTTTGACTACCAAAACGCCCGCTTTACCCGCACGGCATTTGACGCCTTGCAGGAACGGACCGGCGTTTGCCGCGACTTTGCGCATCTTGCCATCGCCCTGATCCGCTGCATGAATGTTCCGGCCCGCTATGTGAACGGGTATCTTAGCGATATCGGCGCGCAGCAGGGGCGTGCGATGGATTTTTGTGCCTGGATCGAGGTGTACATGGACGGGCGCTGGATTACGTTTGATCCGCGCAACAACACGCCAAGGATCGGGCGGATCAAGGTTTCACAAGGTCGAGATGCGGCTGATGTGCCGTTGATCCATTCGTTCGGCCCGCACCTGCTGCAAGACTTCAGGGTCTGGTGCTATGAGGTGGATGCGCTTCCGGCCTAGGCAACAGGGGGCTTGTGCCCCCCGAAGCCCGTTTGGTCTTACTTGGGGACCATGACCGCGTCGATGACGTGGATGACGCCGTTGGACTGATCGACGTCCGCCACGGTGATGGTGCCGATGTTGCGGCTTTCGGAATAGATCGACGCGGTGTCGCCCTTGAACTTGATCGACAACGCGTCGCCCGACAGGGTTTTCAGATTGGCAAAGCCGTCATTGCCCACCTGGCTGCGCAAGTCGGCCAGCTTCAGATCCCCGGCAACCACATGTGCCGTCAGAACCTTGGTCAGCAGGTCCTTGTTTTCCGGCTTCAGCAACGTATCGACAATTCCGGCCGGCAGGGCTGCAAATGCGTCGTTGACCGGCGCGAACACGGTGAACGGGCCGGCCGAGGCCAGCGCATCGACCAGGCCGGCGGCCGTGACGGCCGAGACAAGTGTTGTATGGATCGGCGAATTCACAGCGTTTTCAACGATGTTTTTCTGCTCGAACATGTCGGCGCCCCCGACCTGAGGGTTGGCGGCGAACAATGGGGTGGCCAACAGGGATGCGGCAAGGACAACAAACGCAGGTTTCATGGAGCACCATCAAATTGCAGGTCAGACCCATTCCGACCCGATGATTCAGAAACGCAGGCGGCACACCGGAAGTTTCACCGTTCCCCGGAAACACGGACAAGTGAACGTCACTCGACAGGCGGCGTCGTCGCAAGCCGGATCTCATGCGCGATGGCAGCGGCTGTGGGCGGCAAAACAGCCCCGGCGCGGGTTACCAGACCGAAAGGTTCGACTTCGATCCCCAGATCGACGGCCAGGGTGGCGTACGGGTCGTCAGGGGGGCGCGAAAAGCTTCGGGCAACGGCCATGGCAAGCGGAGCTATTGCATTTGATTGCTGCAACAGCGCGAAGGTCAAAAGGAACGACGCCGTTGACAGGCGCTGTGAGGGTGCTTGCAGGCCATGCGCGTTCAGCCGCGCCAGAACGGTGCGGGTCAGCAGCGAGTCGGCAGGCGGCATCACCCAGTCATAGCGCAGCAGATCGCGGCCAGAGGGGTTCGGATGACCGGCAAGTGGATGACCCCTGCGCACCACCAATGCCACGGGTTCGGTCGCGATCTGCGTCACATCGAACAGCGCGCGGGAGCGGCCTTCCGGCGTGCGGCCAATGGCAAAGTCGATGCGGCCTGACAGCAGATGGTCACACAAGACATCCGAAGGTGCCACGATCACTTCGAACGTCACTTGCGGGGTCGTCAAGCGGGCGTTGCGCAGCGCCGGCAGCACCCGGTCAATAGCCGGGCCGGTAACTGCGCCGATGCGGACATGGCCTGCGCCACCCGAGGCGGCCTCGGCCATGTCGCGCGCCGCGTCGCGCAGTTCCATATGGATGCGCTGCGCGCGGCGGGCAAAGGCCAGACCAACATCCGTCAGGGCCATGCCACGCCCGGTGCGCTGATGGACGGGTTGACCGACAATCCGCTCGATCTCTGCCAGAAGCCGCGATGCGGCGGGTTGGGCGATACCGATCTGGGCTGCTGCAATCGTGATGTGTTCGCTGCCAGCCAACGCGGCGAGCAGACGCAGATGAACCAGCTTCAGGCCGCGTTGCACCAGACTGTCAGGGTTTTTGGATAAAGACATGGCTATGCTGTGATGATTGTATTCAAATTCATTCTTTGACGGATATGTTGACCGTCTGCAACACTGATGCGCGGCCATATCGGGCACCGCCCAACCGCCATAGACGATCAAACCGCCGATTTGCGCGGTCAGGGAGGATACACATGCAAGTTTCAAGAAGAGCGCTTCTGGCGCTGAGTGGTGCTGCGATTGCAACCTCGGTCATTGGTCTGCCGGTTTTCGCGCAGGACAAAGGCACCATCGGCATCGCGATGCCGACGCAGTCTTCGGCCCGCTGGATTTCGGATGGTGCTGCGATGGTCGAGCAGTTCACCGCAGCCGGCTACAGCACCGATCTGCAATACGCCGAAGATGACATTCCCAACCAGTTGGCCCAGATCGAAAACATGATCACCAAGGGCGTCAAGGTTCTGGTGATTGCCGCCATCGACGGCACCACTTTGTCGAACGCGCTGGACAATGCTGCCGCCTCCGGGATCAAGGTCATCGCCTATGACCGCCTGATCCGCGAAAGCGGCTCGGTCGATTATTACGCGACATTCGACAACTTCAAGGTGGGCGTGCAACAGGCTGAAACACTGGTTGCCGGTCTGAAAGAACGTTTTGCCGACGTGAAGCCCTGGAACGTCGAGTTGTTCGGCGGCAGCCCGGACGACAACAACGCGTTCTTCTTCTACAATGGTGCGATGTCGGTGCTGGACCCGATGATCGCCGCCGGTGACATCGTCATCCCGTCGGGCCAGATGGGCATGGATGTGGTCGGCACGCTGCGCTGGGATGGTGCCGTGGCACAGGCGCGGATGGACAACCTTTTGTCGTCGAACTACGGCGACAAGGCCCTGCACGGCGCGCTGTCGCCTTATGATGGCCTCTCGATCGGCATCCTGAGTTCCGTCAAAGGCGTGGGCTATGGCTCGGGCGATCTGGCCATGCCGATCGTCACCGGTCAGGACTGCGAAGTGCCTTCGATCAAGTCGATCATCGCGGGCGAGCAGTATTCGTCGATCTTCAAGGACACCCGCGAACTGGCCAAGGTCACGGTCGGGATGGTGGATGCCCTGCTGTCGGGCGGCACACCCGAGATCAACGATACCACGACCTATGACAACGGCGTGAAGGTTGTTCCATCCTACCTTCTGGAATCCCTGCCTGTTACAGTGGCCAATTACGAAGAAGCGCTGATCGGTTCGGGCTACTACACCGCCGACGAGCTGAAGTAGCAGTTTCGTGCCCGCCTGAAGGCCGGGCGGGCACGAATTTCCGGGGGGACCCAGATGGCGGCACTGTTGGAGATGCGGGGGATCAGCAAGGTCTTCCCCGGCGTGCGGGCGTTGGACAACGTCAGCCTTTCGGTTGAACCCGGCGAAATCCATGCGATTTGCGGCGAGAATGGCGCAGGCAAATCAACCCTGATGAAAGTGCTGTCAGGGGTCTATCCACACGGGTCCTATGAGGGCGAAATTCTATATGACGGCAAGCCCCTGTCCTGCCGCAACATCCGCGACAGCGAGGATCGCGGGATCATCATCATCCATCAGGAGCTGGCGCTGGTGCCGCTCTTGTCGATTGCCGAGAACCTGTTTCTGGGCAACGAGGTGGCGAAGGCTGGCGTGATCAACTGGCCGCAAGCCTTTCAGAAGACCGAACGCCTGTTGCGCAAGGTCGGCCTGACCGAGGCGCCGACGACGCTGGTGGAAAAACTGGGCGTGGGCAAGCAGCAACTGATCGAGATTGCCAAGGCGCTGGCCAAGGATGTGCGCCTGTTGATCCTGGACGAACCGACTGCCGCCTTGCAGGAAAACGACAGCCAGAAACTGCTGGATTTGATGCTGGAGTTGAAGGGGCAGGGGGTGACGCAGATCATCATCAGCCACAAGCTGAACGAAATCGGACGGGTGGCGGACCGGATCACGGTGATCCGGGATGGCGCGAGTGTCTCGACCATTGATCGCGCAGAGATTTCCGAGGATCGCATCATCCGGGATATGGTCGGGCGCGACATGGCGCATCGCTATCCCGAAAGGGTTCCCGCGATCGGGGAAACCTTGATGGAAGTGGCGGGGTGGAACGTCTGGCACCCCGAGCAAAAGGATCGCCAGATGATCCGGGACGTGAATTTTCATGTGAGAAAAGGCGAAATTGTCGGCATTGCCGGCCTGATGGGGGCAGGGCGCACCGAGCTTGCGATGAGCATCTTCGGGCGCAGCTATGGGCGCCATATCAGTGGCGAGGTTCGGTTGGGGGGCAGGGTCGCCGACACCTCGACTGTGGCCCGCGCCATCGATGCGGGACTGGCCTATGTGACTGAAGATCGCAAGGTGTTGGGCCTGGTCCTGGACGAGACGATTTTGCGCAATATCACCTTGGCCAACCTTCGCGGGGTCGCGACCAACGCCGTGCTAAGCCATCGCCGCGAACAACAGGTCGCAGAACTCTATCGCAGTGCGATGAACATCCGAACGCCGGGGGTGCAGCAAAAAGTCGTAAACCTGTCGGGCGGCAATCAGCAAAAGGTGGTGCTGTCGAAATGGCTGTTCACCGACCCGCAGGTGTTGATCCTGGACGAACCGACCCGCGGGATCGACGTGGGCGCGAAGTTCGAGATCTACGGGATCATGAATGACCTTGCGGCGCAGGGGCGCGGAGTGGTGATGATTTCGTCGGAGATGCCCGAACTCTTGGGAATGTGCGACCGGATCTATGTGATGAACGAAGGCCGCCTGGTGGGGGAACTTTCCCGCGCCGAGGCCAGCCAGGAACGGATCATGGCATTGATCCTGCAAGGAACGGGGAAAGCGGCATGAGCGGGACCAAGGGCATCGGCAGCCATCTGGGCGGGCATTTGCGCGAAAACGGAATGCTGATGGCGCTGGTCGCCATCGTGATGTTTTTCGTGGTCATCGTGCGGGTGTTCGAAGGCGTCGATTTCCTGTCGGCCCAGAACATCACCAACCTGTTCTTGCAAAACTCCTATGTCATCATCATGGCACTGGGGATGCTGCTGGTCATTGTCGCCGGGCATATCGACCTTTCGGTGGGGTCTGTCGTGGGGTTTGTGGGCGCGGTTGCAGCGGTTCTGACCGTGAACCTTGATTGGCCGGTCCTGGCAGTGGTGCCGACCTGTCTGTTTGTAGGGCTGCTGATTGGTGCTGCGCAGGGCTATTGGATCGCCTTCTGGCGCATCCCGTCGTTCATCGTGACGCTGGCGGGGATGCTTGTGTTTCGCGGGCTGACGCTGTGGCTGTTGGCCGGGCAGAACATCGGGCCGTTTCCCAAGGCATTTCAGGCGTTGTCGACCGGGTTCATTCCCGATGTGTTCGCGGTGGACAAGCCGAATGTGACAGCGATTGTGCTGGTCTGCGTGGCGGCACTTGCGATTTTGGTGATGGGCTGGCGGGCGCGCAACCGCGATGCAGCGTTCGGGATGATGCCCGAGCCGATGACGATCTTCGTGATCCGAAATCTGGTGGTTTCGGCGGCGCTGATCTTTGTCGGCTACAAGCTGGCAAGCTTTCGGGGGCTGCCGAATGTGGTGGTGATCCTGACGGTTCTGACAGTGCTTTATGCCTTTTTCACCGAGAACATGACCACCGGGCGACGGATTTACGCGCTGGGCGGTAACGAAAAAGCTGCAAAACTGTCCGGTATCAAGACCGATCGGCTGGTTTTCTTAACCTTTTGCAACATGGGGGTGTTGGCGGCACTGGCGGGGATGATTGTTGCGGCGCGATTGAATTCAAGCACGCCGAAGGCTGGGGCGGGGTTCGAGCTCGATGTGATTGCTGCTGTGTTCATCGGGGGGGCCTCGATGTCGGGCGGGGTCGGCAAGATCCTGGGCGCGGTCGTGGGCGCGCTGATCATGGGTGTGATGAACAACGGCATGTCGATCATGGGCATCGGGATCGACTATCAGCAGGTGATCAAGGGACTGGTGCTGCTGGCGGCGGTAATCTTCGACGTCTACAACAAGTCGAAATAAGGGTTCTGGATCATGCTGTTGTCGCAGGTTTTGAATGTCGATGGATTGCCGTCAGTCGTGGCGCGAGACGGTTCCGAGGCGGCCGTGGTACGCGGCGCCGTCAGCACCTATGATCTGGCGGCAGAAGCCCTGGCGACGGGCATGCCGCTGTCGGTGGTCGTGGCGAAGCACGGGTTGGGGGATGCGGTGGACTTGGCCGATCTGGCGGCGCAGGGGCGACTGTTGCTGCCGATCACGCATCCTGATCCGGCCCACATGCATTTGACCGGTACCGGGCTTACCCATCTGGGGTCGGCTGCGACACGGGATGCGATGCACGCCAAACTCGACAGCGCGCCGACCCTGACCGACAGCATGAAGATGTTCCGCATGGGGCTGGAGGGCGGGCGGCCAATCGCAGGCAAGGCAGGCGTGCAACCCGAGTGGTTCTACAAGGGCAACGGGCACACGGCTGTAGCCCCTGGTTGCGCACTGACCAGCCCCGGTTTTGCGCTGGACGGCGGTGAGGAGCCGGAGTTGGCGGGGATCTATCTGATCGGCGCTGACGGTGCCCCGGCACGGGTCGGCTGGGCGCTGGCAAACGAGTTTTCCGACCATGTGACGGAACGGATCAACTATCTTTACCTGGCGCATTCCAAACTGCGCGAGGCGTCGTTCGGGCCGGAAATTCTTGTCGGCGACCTGCCGGCGGATGTCAGGGGCACCAGCCGGGTCTGGCGCAATGGTGCGGTGGTGTTCGAGGGCGCATTTCTGTCGGGCGAGGCGAACATGTCGCATTCGATGGCCAACCTTGAACATCACCACTTCAAATATGCCTTGTTCCGTCAGCCGGGGGATGTGCATGTGCACATGTTCGGCACCGCCACGCTTAGCTTTGCCACAGGCCTGGTGCCGCAGGCAGGTGACGTGTTTGAAATCGAGGCGGCAGCGTTCGGCCTGCCGCTATGCAATCCGCTGACGGTGGCTGCTGACGCAGGCACGGTCATCGTAAAACAACTGTGAGGAAATGATGACCTTCAAACCCGCCGCATGGCCCCGCAAATTGCGCTCGCAGACCTGGTTCGGCGGCACGTCGAAGGACAACATCTATCACCGCGGCTGGATGAAAAATCAGGGCTTTCCGGCCGATCTGTTCGATGGCCGCCCGGTGATCGGCATCCTGAACACCTGGTCGGAACTGACGCCCTGCAACGCCCATCTGCGCGATCTGGCCGAACGGGTAAAGCATGGCATCTACGAGGCGGGCGGTTTTCCGGTCGAAGTGCCGGTGTTTTCGGCGTCCGAGTCCGCGTTCCGCCCGACGGCGATGATGTTCCGCAATCTGGCCGCGATGGCGGTCGAGGAGGCGATGCGCGGCCAGCCGATGGATGGCTGCGTGCTGATGGTGGGCTGCGACAAGACCACGCCCAGCCTTCTGATGGCGGCGGCCAGCACGGATATTCCGTCGATTGTCGTAACCGGCGGGCCGATGCTGAACGGGTATTACAAGAACGAACGGGTGGGGTCGGGGACGCATCTGTGGAAGTTCAGCGAGGCCGTGAAGGCCGGCGAGATGACGAAAGAGGAGTTCGTCGATGCCGAAGCCTCGATGAGCCGCAGCCCGGGGTCGTGCAACACGATGGGCACCGCCAGCACGATGGCGTCGATGGCCGAAGCGTTGGGGATGGCGCTGTCGGGCAATGCCGCGATCCCGGCGGTGGATTCGCGTCGCAGGGTTATGGCGCAACTGACGGGGCGGCGCATCGTGCAGATGGTGAAGGACGATCTGAAACCCTCTGATATCCTTGTGAAAGCGGCGTTCGAGAATGCGATCCGCACCAATGGCGCAATCGGGGGGTCCACCAATGCGGTGATCCATCTTCTGGCAATTGCGGGCCGCGTCGGCGTCGATCTGACGCTGGACGACTGGGACCGTTGCGGGCGCGATGTGCCCACGATCGTCAACCTGATGCCTTCGGGCAAGTATCTGATGGAGGAATTCTTCTATGCCGGTGGCCTGCCCGTTGTCATCAAGCGGCTGGGCGAGGCGGGGCTGTTGCACAAGGACGCGCTGACCGTCAGCGGCGAGACGATGTGGGATCAGGTCAAGGACGTGGTCAACCACAACGAGGATGTGATCCTGCCGACGGACCGGGCCTTGACCCAGTCGGGGGGCGTGGTCGTGGTGCGGGGCAACCTTGCCCCCAACGGCGCGGTGCTGAAACCATCGGCGGCCAGTGCGCATCTGCTGACGCATCGCGGGCGGGCGGTCGTGTTCGAGGATATCGACGACTACAAGGCGCGGATCAACGACGAGGCGCTGGATATCGACGAGACCTGCGTGATGGTCCTGAAGAACTGCGGGCCGAAGGGTTATCCGGGTATGGCAGAGGTCGGCAACATGGGGTTGCCGCCGAAAATCCTGCGTCGCGGGATCACCGATATGGTGCGTATTTCCGACGCGCGCATGTCGGGCACCGCCTATGGCACAGTCTGCCTGCACACCTCGCCCGAGGCGGCGGCGGGCGGGCCACTGGCCGTGGTGCGGTCAGGTGACATGATCGAGATGGATGTCCCGAACCGGCGCCTGCATCTGGAAGTGTCGGATGAGGAACTCGCGGCACGGCTGGCGCAGTGGCAGCCCCGTCACATCCAGGCGGAAAGCGGCTATGCCTGGCTGCACCAACAACACGTCGAGGGCGCGGACACCGGCGCGGATCTGGATTTCCTGAAAGGGTGCCGGGGCAATCCGGTCGGCAAGGATTCGCATTGATGGCGCGCAAGATAGCTCTGGTCGGAATCGGCAAGATCGCGCGGGATCAGCATGTGCCGGCGCTGGCGGCGAGCCGTGATTGGCAACTGGCCGCAACCGTGTCGCGCAGCGGTACGGTAGAGGGTATCGAAAGCCACACCGATTTCGCCGCGATGCTTGCGGCGCGACCCGATATTGGCACGGTTTCGCTGTGCATGCCCCCGGTGCCACGCTTTGAGTACGCCGAGGCTGCCTTGCTGGCTGGTCGGCATGTGATGCTGGAAAAGCCACCCGGAGCGACCTTGGCCGAAGTGTACGCCTTGCAGGCGCTGGCTGCGGCGCGAGGGTTGACGCTTTATGCGACATGGCACAGCCGGATGGCGAATGCGGTTGCGGCGGCAAAGGCGTGGCTGGCGGACAAGGTTGTGCGCAATGCCCATATCACATGGCGTGAGGATGTTCGAAAATGGCATCCGGGGCAGGATTGGGTGTTCGAGCCGGGCGGTATGGGGGTGTTCGATCCTGGCATCAACGCGCTGTCGATCCTGACCGAAATTCTGCCTGCGCCTGTGCACCTGACCGCGGCGAGCCTTGAGTTTCCGGCCAACCGGCAGACCCCGATTGCGGCTGCGCTGACCTTCAGCGGTGGCGTTACAGCAGAGTTCGACTGGCGGCAGCAGGGGCCCCAGACCTGGGATATCGTGGTGAACACACCTGCCGGGGATTTGGCTTTGCGGATGGGTGGCAACCGGCTTGAAATCGACGGGGTTGCCGTCGCGGGTGAAAACTCGATCATGGGCGAATATCCGGCACTTTATGCGCGAATGGCGGATCTGGTCAAAGCCGGAAGGTCTGATGTCGATCTGGCCCCGATGGTGCATGTGGCAGACGCGTTGACCCTTGGGCGGCGCATCGAAGTGGCTGCGTTCGATTTCTAGGAGGCTGCAATGCATACAGGCAAACATCTGATTGGCGGTGTCTGGGGTTCGGGTGCGCAGATGGTGCAGACCGACCCTGCCGGCGCGCTTGCCGAGGTTGATCGCGCATGTCAGGCAGCAGAGGCGGCCTTTGCGACCTATTCTGCCTTGCCACGCGCGGACCGGGCCACATTTCTTGATCGGATCGCAGACGAGATCGACGCCCGCGGTGCCGACATCACCGCCATGGCCACCGCAGAGACGGGCTTGCCCGCGGCCCGGCTGGAGGGTGAGCGGGGCCGCACCACCGGGCAATTGCGGTTGTTTGCCCAGCATATCCGCCAAGGCGACTATCTGGACCGCCGGACGGACCCGAGCCAACCCGACCGCAAACCCGCCCCGCGTCCCGAAATGCGCATGATGCAGCGCGCTGTGGGACCCGTGGCCGTGTTCGGCGCGTCGAACTTCCCGCTCGCGTTCTCGACTGCCGGTGGGGATACGGCCAGCGCGCTGGCGGCGGGGTGTCCTGTGGTCGTCAAAGGCCATCCGGCGCATCCTGGTACGTCAGAGATTGTCGCACAGGCGATTTTGGCTGCGATACAGGCGCTTGATCTGCCAGTGGGGGTGTTTGGACTGCTGCAGGGGGATGGCGTCGCGCTGGGTCAGGCTTTGGTGCAGCATCCGCTGATCAGGGCGGTCGGGTTTACGGGTGGCCTGCGCGGTGGTCGCGCGCTGTTTGATCTGTGCGCGCAGCGACCCGAGCCAGTGCCGTTTTTCGGTGAACTGGGGTCGGTCAATCCGGTGTTCATGCTGCCCCACGCGATATCGGCGCGGGGCGATGCGATTGCAGCAGGGTGGGCAGGGTCGCTTACCATGGGGGCAGGGCAGTTTTGCACGAACCCCGGCCTGCTTTTGATGATCGACAGTGACGAGGCGCACGCATTTGTTGCTGCGGCAGCGGATGCGCTGGCGCAAGTCGCGCCGCAAACCATGTTGACCGACGGCATTTCTGCCGCGTACCGGATCGGGTGCGACCAGGTGGCGGCAATTGCGGGCGTGCAGGCTGTGCTGCGCATGCAAAGCGAGGGGCGGCAGGCCGCCCCTTCGGTGTTCACGGTTTCGGGGGCGGACTTTCTGGCCAATGCCAAGCTGGGCCACGAAGTGTTCGGGCCGTCAGGGCTGATCGTTCTGGTGCGCGACGCGGCGGAAATGCTTGTGATCGCGTCCCGACTCGAGGGGCAGTTGACCTGCACCTTGCAGGTCGAACCGCAAGACTTTCCGGCAGCGCGCGAATTGCTGCCGGTGCTGGAACGCAAGGCAGGTCGCGTGCTGGCCAACGGGTTTCCAACCGGCGTCGAGGTCGGCGAGGCGCAGGTGCATGGCGGTCCCTATCCGGCAAGCACCAACTTTGGCGCAACTTCGGTTGGCACGATGGCAATCCGGCGCTGGCTGCGGCCAGTTGCTTATCAGAACCTGCCGCAGACGCTGTTGCCCGAAGACTTGCAATAGAGCGCGGGGCGAGAAACGGCCCCGACGCTTTCAGTGGTGGCTGCAAAGCCGCATCAGGCCGCCTGATGTGTCAGTCATGCCGAAGGTGCGGCGCCTTGGGCGACGGGCCCCCGCGCGGATGTCCCTTTGCCCGCGCCGGCATGGTCGCCAGGTGGTCTGCAATCGTGCCGATCCAAGGCAACGCGCCACAGACGGCATCCGCCCCGCTGCGCAACAGTTCGGGCCCGTCGACTTCAGCTAGCTTGCCACCCAGGATGATGCCGCGCGCGCCCAGGGCCGCCAGGTGCGGCAACACGGTTGTCAGCATGGCCCGCTCGGTCGGTTGAACGGACAGCCGAGATCCGGCCAGCACGATCAGGTCAGGTTGCAGGCCCCGCGCGACGGTCACGATTTCAGTGGTGGATCGTGGCAACAGCAATCGCACTGACCATCCGGTGCGCCGCAGCAAGGCAACCTTCAGCATCACGCCGCACAGGTCGGGTGTGCCGGGCAGGGCGCTGACCATGGCACAGCCCAACGCCTGTTGCGCTTCCGCCGCATTCAGCCGCAGCCGCAACGCCGATTGCAGCATCGTCATCGCAAGCTGGCGCTGCAAAGCGGTGATCGTGCCGCCCATCCACGCCGTCTGCAGATGATCCAGAACCGACTGGACCAAGGCCGCAGTTCGGGAAACCCCGATGTGTCGCAAAACACCGTCCAGATGGCGGCGCGCAAGCAAAGCGTCCGCACTCGTCAACGCATCCGCAAGGTTCTCTGCGCAAAGATTGGCAAGCGCTCGCGACTGCAACCGAAATTCGATGTCATGAGGCCGTGCGGGAACGGCCCTTGCCTGGTCGTTTGTCGGACGGTCGCGGTGCGGTGCGATCCCGACGGGGGGCCGGGTCACCGCCGCGATCCCATCGATCAGATCCGGGTTCGGGCGCGCCAGATCAAGCATCGTTGCCGCAAGATTTCCTGGGGCACCGGGAAAGTGACGCAAAGTGACCACCGCGGGCGGCGACACCCAATTCACCCGGTGACGATTGTGCAACCGGAACTTTTCCCACATCAGGTCCAAAAATGCCTCAGGCCCGTCGCAGGCCTGCCGGCTGCCGTCGGCTGCCCCCGTTGCAACCCCTGCCCGTGACACGGCAGGGTTTAACAAGGCGAGACGTAACAAGGCTGCATGTGACTGGTGATTTGGCGTGATGACCTGCGACCCTTGCGATTGGCCCAGCACTGCTTGGCCCGGCATAGCTTGGTTTTGCTGAACCGGACCCTGCATGGCAGGGCCTTCCAGTGCCGGGCCGAACCAAGCCTCTTGCACCCCCGGTGAAAGGCGCGCTGGCACTGACTGCGCATCGGCTGAATACCTGTGTGCTTCAGTCATTGCCGCTCCCTTCTTTACCGTTCTTCCACAACGGCGACCTGTCCGCGATCTGCCGACGCTGCGACACATGATCAAAATCACGCACACGTTCCGCCGCCGGCATTTAGCGCTGCGGTCGGTTTGGGCAACCAACCCGATCTGACGGTCCCGCGACGCTTGACCGATCTCTGGATGTGCTTTCGGCCCCGACCGAACTGGCCAACAGTTTACCTTGCGTTATCCGCGCAGACGCGCCGTCACTCAAACGTTTTTTCTACACTGACGCCTACGATGACACGATCCTGTTACCTGTCAATGCTGATTGGCACATGAAGCCACGCACGCCGATGTCGGTGCAGGTTCGCGCGGTCGAATTGCCAGCGGTAAAAGCACCGGTGCCTCAGGTGATGGCGGCCATTGCCGCTGCACGGATAGCCCGAATATTGATGCCATATTCCTCTGGATTGGCAACGGATCCGCCTTTGAATACTGCCGATCCTGCGACCAGAACATCCGCCCCCGCGGCCGCCACCAAAGGGGCTGTCAGCGTCGTCACGCCGCCGTCGATTTCAATGTGGATCGGCCGGTCGCCGATCATCGCCCGGAGCTTTGCGACTTTGGCGACCTGGCTTTGAAGGAAGACCTGCCCGCCAAAACCGGGGTTGACCGTCATGACGCAGACCAGATCGACCATGTCCAGCAAATGCTCCAGTGCCTCGATCGGGGTGCCGGGATTGATCGCGAGGCCAGCCTTTGCGCCTGCGCCACGAATGGCTTGCAGCGTGCGATGGATATGCGGTCCGGCCTCCAGATGCGCCGAAATCACATCGGCTCCGGCACGGGCAAAGGCCTCGATATAGGGGTCAACGGGCGCGATCATCAGATGAACGTCCATCACTCCCTTGATATGCGGTCGGATTGCGGCGCAGGTCGCAGGCCCGAACGTGATGTTCGGCACGAAATGGCCGTCCATGACATCCACATGCACCCAGTCAGCGCCCTGTGCCTCGATCGCCTGGCATTCCAGTCCAAAGTTGGCAAAATCGGCGGACAGGATCGATGGGGCGATCTTGATGGCGCGGCTGAAGGTCATGGGTGGTTCCTTTCGGCTTGCGGTTGCGCGGCGCACAAGAAGGGCAGGTGCCCACCTGCCTTGCGCGGCGATCCTGACCGGGCTGGTCTGCGCCCGGTCTTTGCTGTCGGTCACCTGAATGCCCGGGAGGCATCAAAGTGACGTGCATCCGGCACTAGGCAGTCGCGGAAATCGCCGGGTTCAACGCGCCGCTGGCATAGCGTTTTGCCATGTCATCCATGGCGATGACCTTGATCTTTCCGGCCTGCCCTGCGGTCCCGAAAGCTTCAAGACGCAACTTGCAGACGTCGCGCATTGCGTCCATCGCCGGTTTCAGGAACTTGCGCGGATCGAATTCGCCCGGATGCTGGGTCGCGATCTTGCGAAGCTGCCCTGTCATCGCCATCCGGCAATCGGTGTCGATATTGACCTTGCGCACGCCCATCTTGATGCCGCGCACGATTTCCTCGACCGGCACGCCAAAGGTCTGCGGCATCGCCCCGCCGAACTCGTTGATGATGTCCTGCAGGTCTTGCGGCACCGAGGACGAGCCATGCATCACCAGATGCGTGTTCGGCAGTTTCTTGTGGATCGCCTCGATCACGCTCATCGCAAGGATCTCGCCGGTCGGTTTGCGGGAAAACTTGTAGGCGCCATGCGACGTACCGCATGCGATCGCCAAAGCATCGACGCGTGTGCGGGCCACGAAATCGACCGCCTGATCAGGGTCGGTCAACAGCATGGAATGATCGAGCTTGCCTTCGGCGCCATGCCCGTCTTCGGCCTCGGACTCGCCGGTTTCCAGACTGCCGAGCACGCCCAATTCGCCCTCGACCGATGCGCCCACCATATGGGCCATCGTGCTGACGCGCTCGGTGATTTCCACGTTGTAGTCATAGTTTGCCGGCGTCTTGCCATCGCCCATCAGGCTGCCGTCCATCATCACCGACGTGAAGCCATGCTTGATCGCCGAAAGGCAGGTGGCCTCGTTGTTGCCGTGGTCCTGATGCATGCACAAGGGAACCTGCGGATAGATCTGGGCCAGCGCCTCGATCATCTTGGCCAGCATGATGTCATTGGCGTAAGACCGCGCGCCACGGCTGGCCTGAATGATGACCGGCGCATCGGTGGCCTTTGCGGCCTCCATGATCGCAAGGCCCTGTTCCATGTTGTTGATATTGAACGCGGGGACACCATACCCGTGTTCGGCGGCGTGGTCGAGAAGTTGGCGCAGGGTGATCAGGGCCATCAGTCAAACCTCTTTGTCTTGCATGAGTTCACATAAGCCAGTGGGCAATATCCCCTGGTCAGCGCAAGAATGCCCCGCCTGGGCGTCAGACGTAAGCGAATTTTTGGGCAGGATCGGACAAGACCCGTCAGGCGGGCCGATTTGCCAGCCCCGGGCCTGCAACCGACACGCCCAATCGCCGGATGCACCGCCTTGGCGAAAGAATTGACGCCATTTGTCATCCGATTTTGGCCCTGCCCACCGCACCAATGCAGGGCTTCCTTGACCTCGCGCCAAACCGCCAGACATGATGATTGTTTTCCCAAGTCACCCCTTTACGCCCCCGTGTACCCTTGCTATACGCCCCGAACCGTTCCGGCGTAGCTCAGCGGTAGAGCAGTTGACTGTTAATCAATTGGTCGTAGGTTCGATCCCTACCGCCGGAGCCAATAAATCAGATACTTAGCTGGCAAAAATAACCGCGAACCTTACTCCGCGTAAGGTTCGCGTAAGGCTCCGGTCACTCGGCAGCCAGCCCCAGCAGCCCTGATTCAGACCGAAGGTCCAGCGTCTGGCCCGCCGTCAGCGCGGCGTAGACCTCCGCCAGCCGTGCCGCCGGGGCGTCCTTGTCAAGGAACCGGAAGGCGGACGCGGCAAGGTATTCGGCGCTCAGCTCGTAGCCCAGCCAACGACGCCCGAGGTCCTCAGCCGCCCGGCCCGTGGTGTTGGAGCCCGCGAATATGTCCACCACGAGGTCGCCCGGGTCGGTCAGGAACTTGATGAAGAACTCCGGCAGCTTGGCCGGGAAGCGGGCGGGGTGGCCCTTGGCCCCCACTGTCTTGCAACCACGCAGGTAGCCCCCGTTGCTGTCGGTGTTCGGTATCTGGAGGAGGTTGGAGGGGATGGCCCCGCCGTTGTCCTTCCCGAAGCCCTCACCGATGGCATGGCCGCTCGGCCTGCCCTTGGGCTGGTAGAAGGCCCCGGGGTCCTCTATCAGCTTCTTCATGCGGTCGCTGTAGGGGGCCAGCACCTTGGACACGTCCGCCTTCGGCCACTCGGTCTTGCTGAACCACCAGACGTTGTTGACGGCATCCTTCGCCCTGATCTTGCGCTTGTTCACCCACTCGATGGGGCTGGGCAGTTTGGCAGGGTTGAACCAGTAGAAGTCCTCGGCAAGGAAGAAGCCCAAGTCATCGCAGAACTTGATGGGGACGCGGAAGTTGTAGAGGCTCCGGGACGGGACGCCCTTCTGGTAGGCCCCCCCTAGGTCCAGCACGAAGCTGCCGTCATCGCGCAGCTTCTGGCGCACGAGGGCGGCGAACTCCGCCAGCCACTCCACGTACTCGTGCTGGTCCCGGTTGCCGTACTCCTTCTTGCGTTGCAGCGCGAAGGGGGGCGACGTGAACACGAGGTTGACGCAGTTGTCGGGCAGGGTCTTGAGGAGGTCCAGCGAGTCACCGCACCACGCTTCCCCGCCCGGCGTCCTGTAAGCTAGGTGTTGTGCCACAGATGATTCTCCCCACTGCCGTTGCTACTCATACGCTGTAGACGCATTTGCATCAACACGCGCCCATGCAACTCATGGGAAAGTCTGATTCGCCTCTCCGCCAAGCACTTGCAAGGAACCTGCGTGACCTTAGGGGGGAGCGCGGCCTGAGCCAAGAAGAACTCGCCGACCGGGCGGGATTGCACCGCACCTTCGTCGGGGCGGTGGAGCGGTGCGAGCGCAACATCTCCGTGGACAACATCGGCAAGCTGGCCGACGCCTTGGGCGTCCCGGCATCCGTCCTGCTGGGCGAGGACAAATGACGCCTCACCCCGACAAGGCCAAGATGGACGCGCTGATGCCAGCCGTCCGGGAGTATCAGGCGCTGGCCGAACGGCACGGCATCAACGACATTTTCCAGGACAACGGCGGGAAGCTCTTGCAGGTCATCCTGACCATGGGCCTGACGGTGCTGAGCGGGCGGGAGGGCAACGACGCCCGGGACGACGCCGGGCGCGAGTACGAGCTCAAGTCGGTCAACCTCGATCTGACCAAGAGCTTCTCCACCCACCACCACCTCAACCCGGTGATCCTTGCGAAATACCGTCAGGTTGGATGGGTTTTTGCGGTCTACCGGGGCATCGAGCTGGCCTGCATCCACGCGGTGGAGCCCGCCCAGTTGGAACCGCTGTTCACGCTCTGGGAGGCGAAGTGGCACCGGGATGGCGGCAAGGACATCAACAACCCCAAGATACCAGTGTCGTTCATCATGGCCAACGGCACGCTGGTCTACGGCGCGGTGCCCGAGATCAAGACACGCCCGAAGAAGGTGAAGCCGCCGATTGACGACATGTTTGCGCCGGATGAATGACGGCGGGCCGCGCCGCCACCCCATGGGCGGTCTTTTTCCACGCTGACGGGCACCGCACGAGGTCGGCCAGCGCCATCACCAGCGCGGCGACGTGCAGCGCCGAGTAGGCTGGCAGGAGGAACACCGTCAGGGCGTTGCGGGTCGTCGCCCACGTCAGGGCCACGGAGGCGGCGTAGCCCAGCAGTAGCAACGCCCCCAGCGGCCCGGACAGGTCCCCCCGGGCGGCAAGCGTCAGGCCGACCGGGTGCGCCGCAACGCACAGTGTCGCGGCTGGCAGTTGGGCTAGGACCGCGAGGGAGCCCGCCGGGCCTAGGTCGCGCCACGTCTGGCGGGGGCGGCGAAGGTGGACCACCGCCGTCACCACGTGCCCTGCGATCCAGCGCCGCCGCTGCCAGAGCCACGCACGCACGGTCGTAGGGGCCTCCTCCCAAGTCACCGACGCGACGGTGCGGCTGCGCCAGCCCGCCCTAGCCAAGCGCACCCCGGCGTCGGCGTCTTCCGTCACGTTGCTTGCGTCATAGGCACCGACGTCCAGCAGCGCCCGGGTGCGGATGAACTGCGACGTGCCGCCCAAGAGGAACGGCAGGCCGAGGCGCGACAGGGCGGGCAGGACCGCGCCGAACAGCGTCATGTATTCGGCGTTCCACATGCGGGTGACGAACGGGGCACCCGGCTCGGCGTGGTCGCAGGCCAGCGCGCACTGGACCACCGCAAGGCGGGGGTCGGCCATGAGCGCCGCAGTGGCCCGGCGGGCTTGGTCAGGTTCGGGCCTGTCCTCGCCGTCATAGATCACCACCACCTCGCCGCGCGCATGGGCCAGCCCCACGTTGACCGCCCGGGGCTTGGTCTGGGGCTTGCCAGCGGGCACGACTACCACCTGCCAGCCCTGCCCACGGGGGACGTGTGCGCCCGCCGCGCCGCGCGTCTCCGCGTCCCCCTCCTCCAGCAGGACGACGAACTGCACGAGGTGGCGGGGATAGTCGAGTGACCCCATCGCAGCCACGAGGTCGGGCAGCACAGCCGCCTCCCCGTAGAGCGGCAGCAGCATGGTCAGGGTGGGCAGGTCACGGTCGGCCAGCGGCGGCGGTTCGGCTGGGGGCCGCAGGAACAGGTTGCCCAGAGCGGCCAGCCGCAGCGCCGCCGCCAGCGCGAAGGCGGGCGCGAGGACGTAGGACGCGGCGGGCACGAAAGCCGCCATGACCAGCGCCAGCGGCAGGCACAGAGCGGCCCAGAGGGGCACCCGCAGGCCCCGGGCGGACAGGTGGGCCGGGACGCTGGACGCGGCCCATGCGGCGGTGGCGGCTGAGGCCGTGGCCCGGTGGCGGGCGAAGGGGATGACGTTCATGCCAGCGCCCAGACGACAGCCGCCCAGAAGGTGACGGTGCCCACGATCAGGGTCAGGAATGCGGCGCGTGTGGCGTTGGGACAGTGGGGGACGGGGTGTGTGTTCACTGTTTGTTCTCCATTTCTGTCCCCCGGCTTATCTGGCGGGGATGGAGTCCGTCTAGCTTTATCCCCGCCACGAGGGCGGAAATATCTGCATGGATTCAGGCACATGGCGGTGCTTGACGCGCGCGGACGTGGGTACGGCAGCCGTCAAACAGGCTTGATGGCGGCGGGGGCTTGACAAATTGGCGCGGGTGTGGGCTGGGCTGCCCGGCTCGGGCGCACGTTCGAGTCAAACGCAAAGCCGTTGACAGGCGGCGGGGCCTCGCCGATGTTCGCGTCAGGTGGGCTTAGAGGAGAGAGCCCGGAACCGCCGTCCCAGTTTCCAGCGGTGGGCCGACAAGACCAAGTGCAACCCGGTTGCGCTGTCTGTCGGCTGTATGGAAGCCCGCGTGGCCCGTCTCCGACCGTCAGCGCTCCAAAATGATGGAGACTGACCAATGGCCTACACCAATGTCGAAACGCTGGCTGACGCTCTGGCCGCGCTGAACAGCGCGCGTCAGGCGTTCCGGCGCGAATTCTGCTACATCGTGCATGCAGGGAACCGGGTCTTTACCGGCAGCAGCAAAAAAAGCATCGGGGAGATCAACAGCGCTATGACCGTTGTTCATCGCGCCCAGCAAACGGTGAACAATGCACTGGAAGCCGACCCTGCCTTGCGTCTTTCCAAAGACCGTGAAGACCGCTGGATCATCATCCGCACGGTCGCCTGACCCAATGCGCCGCCCGGCTGACCCCCGGGCGGCGTCACTCAATGGAACACCGACAGCGACAGCCGGGGCGGTGGCCGGTATGCCCAGACGGTCGCACCAGAAACTCTCATGATCGGTGGGACTTTGAACGGCGCCAGCGCCTTCCGCGCGCGGCGCTTGCGGTTGTTCGTTTCGCGCGCCCGGTCGAGGCAAGCCTTCCCCTCTGGTGTGGCGCAGCGCAATTTCAGTGCTGCACGGTTCTTCTCAAGGGCTTCAGGTGTCTTGCTGGCAGCGCTGGCCCGTTTCCGCTGCGCAATGCCGTCGGGCGTGTTTGCGAGTGCAGTACTGGCAGCACGAGCGCGGACAAGCTGATCACGGCGCTTTGGCGTTTGGGCCAGGGCTTTGCTGGCAGCCTTGTTCTTGGCCAACCAGTCGGGATCAGCGGCCATCCTCAGCGCATCCGCGCTGGTCAGACCCGTCCCGCCTTCACGCACGTTCATGCAGTGATCGGACCAAAGGTTCCGCACCAGACATATCGCGCGGCGCTCCGCTGCGTCTAGGGTGGCGCGCGGGGTGCCTTCGGCGAACCGCCTCAGGATGACCCATCGGAGGGCCGGGCCGTGCTTCCGCGCCACGTTCCCCCACGGTTTGCCGCTGCCCAGATAGCCATCGGGGAGTGGCCCTGTCCCGCGACGGGGAAAGCTGGCATGGTCGCAAAAGTGTCGCCCAGCGTAGGCCCGGCCAGACGGCGAGACAAAGAGGTAGATGACGGCGTGCTGCATGGAAGGAGGATACCGCGCCCGGGCTGGCCGGGCGCTGGCGGGGCGTTGCGCCTAGTGGACCTTCGCTTGGTCGCGCTGGGTCATCCGCACCGCCGTAGCGTAGAAACCGTAGGCCGCGAGGGCGCGGCGGCTGAACCGGGTGCTGTTCAGGCGGTTGACGAGGTCGGGATAACGGCGGCTGTCGCAGTAGTAGTGGCTGTTGCCCCGGCGCACGGCCAAGATGCCGCAGAGCCCGGCCAGCGTCTGTAGGTCCACCCCATAGCACTTGGCGAAGCGGTGGACCGCCGCCGGGGTGGGCCAGCCATCGGGCTCGTTCTCCGCCGCCCACACAAGCAGTGCCTCGTGCGCAAGGCGGGTGTTGGTGTCGAACAGAATATCATAGCCCTCCATCAACTCCTGTGAGTGGATCATCACCGCCCCCGCCGGGGGCCGGAGTAGGCCGCGCCCACCACGTTGCCCTCGATCAGGCAGTTGACGAACCCGCCCGCCGCCGCCGCCGCCACCTGCACCACGGTGTAGCTGTTGAACGGGCCGTTCAGGTCCGGGCAGAGCGCGTTGGCGGCGGTGATCGCGGCGGCGGGGTTGGCGGCGTCGATCAGCGCGCCGTGCAGCCCGGCGGGGTTGTGAAGGTCGTCGCGCCCGTTGGGCGTGTGGATCAGGTAGAGGATTGCCATGGGTCAGGTTTCCTTCTGGTTGCGGTCGCGAAGGGCGAGCTTCACCTTGTCGATGGGGTTTGACTTGTTGTTCTGGAAGGCGCGGTTGGCGACCAGCGCCCGCTGGTAGGCGGTGCGGACGGCCTCGACACTTGCCATGACGGCGCGCTGTTCCTCCCCCACCAGTTTGTCGGCGAGGTCATGGGCGCTGAACGGGCGGGACCGCGCAGGCATGGCGTCCAAGATGCTGACCAGCGCCGCCCCGAGGGTGCGGTTCTTGCTGGCGACGGCGAAGGCGGCGAGGTTTGCCAACTCGGTGGGGCCTGCGTTGCTGGCCTGCATCTGGTATGCCGACCGCTCGGGGGTGCCCAGACCCTGCCGCGAAAGCACCACCACGGGCGACGCATACAGGGTTGCGGTCAGGGCGAGGCTTTCCGATGCGGCGTTGAGCTCTCGCAGCGTGGCCCATCGGGCCTCATCGGAGGCCTGCGTCACCTCGGCACGGGCCTTCGCGGCGGTCTGGGCTGCGGCCTGCCGCTGGAGGTCGGGCGGGAAGCCCGCAGCCTGCGCAGACTTGGCCGCATCCGCAGCGCGGGCGGCGATGCCTGCCTCAAGCGAGGCGATGGTCTGGCCCAGCTTCTCCGCCCGGCGGGCGGCATACTCGGCAAGGTTCACGAGCTCACCCGTGTCCAGCAGCCTGCCGCTGATCTGGGCAATCGGGACGATGGGGATTTCATTCAGGGGGATTTGGGCCGGTTCAGCCATGGGCAAACTCCGTTTGCTGGGCCGCGCCATTGCTGCCCTCATGCCCAGAAGTATACCCGCCAAGGTTGTGCGGCCCTAGCGCCGCGCGTTGAGTTTGCCCGCAGGGGCGCGAAATCTGCCGCTGGAGGGGCCTGTCGGTTTTCGGCCACCCTGCCCTACACGGCGGGGGCGGGAAGGGCGCTGGCGGGCAGCCTACGCCCACCACGCCGTAAGCGGGTCGCCGGGGTCGGTTGGCCGGGCCTTCTTCACCCGCGCCGACCGCGTCGGCATGTGCGCCTCGGGCTCCTCGGCGGTCAGTCCCAGGCACATGCCGATGACCATCTCGGGGGCGCAGGTGACGAGGGCTATGACCGGGCCGGGCTGACGTTGCGTGCCCGGCAGCTTCGGGTGACAGGCCGGGTCCACGCGGGCGGCGTAGCCCATGCGGGCCAGCAGCCCCGCCACGTTCTCCCACGCCTCAATCCGGGTTTCGGCCATGCCGGACCTCCCTGCAGAGCGTGTCAGCCTCGCACGGGTCGGCGGCGCGCAGGGCGTGCAGCATCGCCAGCCCCCGCGCCTCGGTCGGGCTGATGGTGGTGGGTGGCAGGGCGCAGGCGGCGGTGCCCAAGAGGAGGAGCAGGATCACGGCGCGCACGGTCAGTCTCCGCGCCGCGTGCGCGGACCGGGGAAAGCCGCGATGGTGGTGCCCGTGGGGGTGGGCCGGGGGGGCTCTGGTTCGGGCTCATGGCTGATGGCGGGCTGATGGCTGATGGTGGGCGGCAGGGGGGCATGGCCGGGGTAAAGCGCGGGTGCTGGCGCGCTGGGCGACACGTCGATCAGGTCCCCGTCTGCCGCCTTCATGGCGAGGTATTCGGCAACGGTCATCTCTGCCGGGACGACAAGCACCCCGCCGTGGTCCACGGTCACGTCAACCTGCGTCCCCTCCTTGTAACCAAAGCGGGTCTTGAGCAGGAACATGGCCGGGACGAACTGGCCCGCCCGCGCCTGCTGGACGAGAAGGTTGACCAGCTCGTCGTGCAGCACCCCCCGCCCACGGTCAAGCGCGGCCTGCACCTCGGGCTGGCGGCGGCGGCACTGTTCCAGCGTGTCGTGGCTCATCCGCAGGGCCTTGGCGATGGTGTCCAGGACGACACCCCGCGCGGCCATTTCCTCGACGATCTTGAGGCCCCGCGCCCCGATGACGAGGTGGGGGCGACCCTGCCCCGCCTTGCGGGGGACGGTGTAGGTGACGGGCGTGTCGTCAGTGGGCACGGGCGCGTTCCTCCTTCATCTGGTCGGCCACGCGCTGGACGGTGGACTTGCCGACCCTGAGCTCACGGGCGATCGTGTTGATGCCGACGCCCTGTTCGCGCAGGCTGCGGATCGCGTCGAGCATGCCGTCGCCGGTCGGGGGCCTGCCCAAGCGAACCCCCTTGGCGCGGGCGGTGGCGAGTCCCGCCATGGTGCGCTCTATGATGAGGTCGCGTTCTAGTGCGGCGAACACACTGGCGATGCCCAGCATGGCGCGGCCTGCCGGAGTGCTGGTGTCCATCGACTCGCGGTCAAGGTAGAGGTCCACCCCGATCTGGCGCACCTCCTCGAACAGGGCTGCCAGACCGCTCAGGCTGCGCCCGAGGCGAGACACGTCGACGGCGGCGATGGTGTCAAATCGCCTCCGCCGGGCGTCTGCCATCAGCTTGTCGAACACGGGCCGGACCTTGGCCGCGCCGCTGACGGTTTCCACGTACTCGCCCACGACAGTCCAGCCGCGCAGCGCGGCGACCTCTTGCAGGCGGCGCAACTGGTTTTCTGTGTGCTGGGCGTTGGTGCTGACCCTCGCATACAGGGCCACGCGGTTGGGGGTGGTCATGTCATCCTCCCTTTCTGATGCAACCTAGAGTTGTGTTTGTGGGGAGAACATAACTGGAACACGCGCCCCGCGCTAGCCCTGAAAGCGACCGGTTCCGGGGCTGCGCGATTGCTGGAAACGGCCCGCTGAAAACGTGGGAAAATCTGATGGCGCGCCGGACACGTTTTCCGGGCGGGGATATGTCAGTCCTCCGAACCACAGTTGATGCCCATGATGGCTTGGCGAAGCTGGCGGAACTCCTCTGAAAGCTCGTTGCTGATCCGGCGCAGGCCTGCCGCGAGAGGGTCCGCAGCCTGCCGCAACTGATGGTCCTTGCAGGCAATCTGCACCAAGAGGTCGCGCCTGACATTGAACCGCGCCACCTCCTTCTGCGCCCATTTGCGGTCCTGCCTCGTGTTGATCACGTTCGCCACGCCGACAAGGGAACCGCCGAACCCGGCCCAGTTGCTGTAAGCAGCCCAAATCCTGTGGACTGGGGTTGCATCAGTCGGCCATGAGCGGAACTTGATGAAGTCGCTGTAGGCCGCAAACGTGTTTGCGGCCCAAGGCCAACCCGTCCCCTCGTGCAGGATCAGGGCAGCCTGCGTGAAGGCGATCACCTCCATCGCCGGGGTGTCAGACATGTTGAAGCCGGAATGTCCGCACACCCGGACCCAGTCCGCGAACGTCGTGCCAGCGCCGTCCAGCAGCGCAATCGGGTCGTCATTGTCTGGGCCTGTCTCGCTCATGGTGTCCCCACTGCTGCACTGCCCAGAGGATACCGCGCCGCTGGGGCGGAAGCCTGACCGGACCTTTGCGCAGGTAGAGCTTTCCGTTGGTCCCCTTTAGGCTCCACGCGGAGGACGCAGGGTGGTGACTCCCACCACGCTCGGCCAACACAATCTGCCCCGTCGCCCAAGAGGCAGGGCACTCGGTGTTCAGCCCCCCATACTCGGTGTTCAGCCCCCCATACTCGGTGTTGTGGCCGAGGAACCTAACCTACTGTTTCATAATCTTTTCTAGAAATAGAGAGAGAGAAGAACACCGAGAACACCGAGAACACCGAGGCCCGGGAAAACTTCGGGCACCCCGCCTACAGCCTGCCCTCTGGGCCGTGCATACCCCGCTCCCCGGGAAAACTTTTTACCCACGGTGTTCTGGGTGTTCTCGGTGTTGTTGGCCAGAAAACCCCATGGCACCAGACACTTAAACCAACACCGAGTGCTTTCCACACTCGGTGTTGTGAACCGCACTCGGTGTTCAGGTCAGTTGTCCGGGTTGAACGCCGACCATTCGTCCCCCTCGGGCCAGTCCTTGCCCACCAGCCCGAGGTTATCGGTCCATGCAGCCCGGGCGCTTGAGGGCGTCGGCAGCACCCAAGCCCACTGCTGCCTTCCTTCTAGATACGGCTGCGTCCGTTCGATCCCCAGCCGCCGGAGCGCGTCGGCCATCCTCTGGGGGGACGGTGCATCCTTGATGAGCTTTCGGTCGAAGCCCCACGCGATCACATCTGCAATCGTCACCGCCGGGTTGGAGTGGTTGTGAGTATCCTTCCCGATCTTCACGCTAGGGTAGCGCCCCCCGGGGGCCGTGAGTTCCTCCAGCATTTCCCAGATGATCCGGTCAGGCCCGGTGAGCCCTTCCAGCTTCTGTTGCGTGAGCTCAGGGCTGGCAGGCATGTTCACCATTGCGTCCCACCCGGTCAGGTCCATAGCCAGCAGGTCGTGCAACATGGCGGCAAGGCCCTCGCCCTTCATCTGGTTCGCGATGGCCTTGAAGTAGGCCTTGTTGCCCCGCTTGCTGTCGTCGGTGCGGAACACCGCAAACCGCCGCTCGTCGATAGCCGCAGGCACCACCCAGTCGTCGTTGGAGGTCATGATGAGGTGCAGGCAGTTTCGGGAAAGGACGGTGTCCTTGTATTTGCCCTCGATCAGCAACTCCCTCTCGGTGATCATGGCCTGCAAGAGGCTTTCGGCGTTCTTGTTGCCGTTCCACTTCACCTCGTCCGCGTAGACCAACACGGTGTCGCGGAAGTGTGCGTTGAACTTCCCGGTCAGCGCCGCCGCCCCCGGAAGGTAGTAGCTGTGCTGGCCGAACAGGTCGCGGGCGATGTGGGCGAAGAGGCCCTTGCCCGAACCGCGCCCGCCCTTGAACACCAGCGCCACGCCCGCCGGTTCGGCGGGCCGCTGCACCGCCAGCGCCAGCCAGCGGGTGATGTAGTCGGACGCCTCTTTGTTGCCTGCCGCCATCACCTCAAGGATGTGGGCCTTGAAAAGCCCCCAGTCACCCGCCTTCGGCTTGACGGGGAAGCCGCGCCAGAGGTTCAGCTTGTCGCCTACCAGCTCCCCCGCGCTGGGGTTGAAGGTTAGGGCGCGGTGCTGCCTGCGGTGTTCCCACGAAAGCCACACGTCACCCAGCGGCTTCTTCACCTCGTTCCCGTCCTTGTCCTTGCCGACCACGGCAGACCTGTTGTTGTGCGTCGCCTTGAAGTCGGCTGCGCTCTGGAGGTAGGTGACCCAGCGCCGCCTCTGCCGCTCGGGGTCCATCTCGTTCGGGTCCTCGAGCTCGTAGGCGAACTCGCAGACGCGCACCTTGTTGCCTTCGTGGGACAGGAAGGCGTGGCGCGCGTTCATGTCGGTGAGCAGGGGGTCGCCCGCTGCCTCAACCTGCGCCTTGGCCACCTGCTTGCGGGCGTAGCTCTCCGGCTTGGGCTGGTTCAGGACGTGGCCGCTGATCTTGTAGTGTTCGGTCAGGCTGACGCCCATCATCTGTTCGTCGGTGCAGCCCGCCCGGACCATGGCGCAGATCACCGCCCAGTAGGCCTCGGAGCGCGACGGGTAGCGCCCGGGTTCGTTCAAGTCCTCCCCCTGCACGATCATCGCACGGGTGCGGTCGGACACGCCCGGCGGCAGGCTGTCAAGGTCCAGCCCCATCGCCGGGGCGGCGGTGACGGCGCGCCCGACCGATGCCGCAGCACCAGCGCCTGCCATCGGGGCTGGAAAGTCCCCTGCGCGGAACCGCCTCCGCCAGTCTGCCGCCATGAGGCGGGTCGGCACGTCACCGCGCCCGCTCTCCCGCTTCTTCTTGTTGGCAAGGTTGACCGTGCCCGGCAGGCGCATGATCCGGCTCACATCATGGGTCTTGTCCCCGCCCATCGCTGCCGAGACCATCTCGTTCAGGCGCTCAGCCAGATCGGGCGCGACCTCCTCCCCTTCGGCAAAGAGCCAGAAGCCCTGAAACCCACCACCGCTGTCGATGATGGCCGTGGGCCGGGGGAACGGCAACTTCGCACCGCCTACCTCCCAGTCATCAAACATCGCCCAGATGCGGGCGCGTTCAGCCTGAAAGTGCGCTGCTAGTTGTTCAGGGGTCTTGCCCTTCACCCCGCCGTCAATCGCGCGCGGGTCAATGTCAACATGCAGGCCCCGGACGCGCGTGACCTCATCCTTGCTGGCCTTTTCTCGCGTGTTGGGCGACAGGTCGTTGACGGAGAAGTAGAGGTTCTTGACGCCAACGAGTCCGGCCACCCATGCGGCCAGCGCATCAAGGTCGGTGAAGGTCCGGGTTTCAGTCCCGCCACCATCGCGCGGGATTGCCGTGGGCCACCAAGGACCATCGGGCGACCAGCCCCGGAGGAACGGCAGCAACGCTGCGCCATTTCCCCCTTCGTCAGCGGCGGGTATAAGGGGGTTGACCTTGCAAGGGTCACGGTCACTCTCCCCAGCGCTCCCCGTTTCCCGGCGGGGGGCGCTTTCCCTTTCCAGCCCCCTCATTCACCGGCACCCCGCACTAGGTGCTGTTCCATCCAGTGGCGCAGGTCGGCAACGCGGTAGCGCACCAGCTTCTGAGACGCGCGGACGTAGGACGGGCCGCGCCCCTCCTTGCGCATCGTCTCCATCCCGCCGGGCATGAGCCCGAGGAACGCAGCGGCCTGTTCGGTGGTCAGGTATTCGGACGGCGGCGCGTAGCGCCTGGTGGCGCAGCCGTCTGCCAACTCGGCAGCGACCTCGCGTGCGATCAGCTTCGCAAACGCGGCAGGGTCGATGTCTGGATTCATGGTGGTCACCATTCCAGACCGCCTGCGGAGGCGGTCGGTTGGTGACAGGCTCAGATGCCGGGGGAGCCCGCGCCCCCTGCTGTGGGCGCTCCCCGCGTGCGACACTTCCCGGTGGGCCGACGCGGATGCATAGTCAACCCACCGACTTTACCCGGCTATGCCGCCATTTGTCTAGTCTTAGCCGTTGTTCTGAACAACTCCATGAGGGCAGCGCTGATCCGCTCCTGGGCGTCCAGCAGGTCGGGCCAGACGCCTTCCCTTGACCCGTAGGTGCCGGAGTGGACGTCGCCCTTCTGACTGTGGTTCATGAGTTTCTTTGACAGGACTTCCTCGACGCCCGCCCACACGCAGGCGTTGCGGTAGGTGTGGCGCAGCCCGTGGCCGCTGCACGGCAGAGAGGGTTCCGTCGTGGCGAACAGCGACATGTGCCCGGCGAACTCTCCCCGCTTGGACTTGGACGGGTCGCCCGGGAATATCCACTCCCGCGACAGCAGCGGCTGATACACCCTTGCGGCGCGGCGGGCGCGGGCTAGGCAGGCCAGCATGGGGCGCGACAGGGGGATGTCGTAGGCCCGCGCCTTCCCGCCCTTCGGGGTCGGCAGGTGGAGCCGCCGCCCCCGCACGTCTAGGTCGGCCCACCGCGCCACGGCGACCGCCCCGCTGCGGCTTCCCGACAGGGCGAGGAACAGTTGAAACTCCGCCCGCACGCGGTTGTCCATGGCAAGGTAGGCTGCCCACCAGCCGGGCAGGTCGCGGCGGCTCATGGCGCTCTCGCGGGCCTCCTCGACGTTGAACGTGACCTGCCGCGTCGGGGTCCAGCCGTCCGGGTGCGGCTTGACGTGGCCCCGCTCGAGTGCCCAGTTGTAGATCACGCGCAGGGTCCGCATCGCGCCGTTGGCGGCGTAGGCCCCGCCGTGATCCGGGTTCGTGGCCCGCCGCGTGATCGCCTCGTGCCGGGCGGCAACGCGCGCCGCACCTTCTGGCGTGGCGAGGTCGGACAGGGCGGTTCCGGTCCAGATGCCCAGCAGGTGTTCCGTCTCCACAGCGTTGCGGTAGCTGTAGACCGTGGCCGGGCTGCGGCCCGATTTCTCCAGCGCCGCGCGGTAGAGCCGCCACGCCTCGCCCAGCGTCACGCCCAACTTCGGCTTGCCCAGCCCTTCCCCGGCAATGATCGCGGCCAGTTCCCCCTTGGCCCGCGCCCGTGCCTCTTTCACGCCCAAATCGGGGAAGGCGGCGAAGGCGCGGCGCACCGTCTTGCGCACCGGCTGCATCTTGTCGTCCAGAACCCGCACCTCCGTCTGGACCACCCAGCTTTTCGCGCCCTTCCCCACCTTGAGGTAGAGCCCGGGCTGGTCGTCATCGGCCACCAGCTTCTGGCCGGACGGCATGAAGGGGAACTTGGCCGCCATCGCGTCGGTCAGGCGGGCCTTGGCGGGTATCACGGTCATGGGCACTTCTCCGGGGGTTGACGTAAGGCTGACGTAAGGCTAGGGAGAACGCGAGTTACCAGTCCGGGCCAGTCTATGGGGGTGGGTGTGCGTCTCAAGCTGCTGTATTCACTAGGGTTAGCCTAGCTTAGCCGCCCACCAGCCGTCTAGCCCAGAAAACTGTTAATCAATTGGTCGTAGGTTCGATCCCTACCGCCGGAGCCAAAGATACTTATAGTAACAAAGGATTGCGGGATATTCTTAGCGGAATTCTTGCTGTATCCAAAGCCCCGAAAGTCATACGTAAACAATTGGGACTTGTGTCGGGCATCCGCAGGCCGTTGCCCGATCAGCAAATTGCCCAACACCGGTGCGCAGGGCGGTGCTGAGCATCGAGCGTCCGGAAAGAGCCCAAAACTACATTTACTTAAGGAAGATAATTCACCTGGGTATGATCCAACTTGAGCCGTGCTCGCGCTTCAATAATTCTTGCATTTATGCAGCGTTCAAAAGCTTGGCGGTCGGTCGATTCGCCCTTCAGTTGTTCAATGACTTCGTTCCGATCCTTCTGCCAAGCAATACTTGTTTCAGACACAAACGCTGCGTTGAAAAGCGAATGGGCCAAATCAGCCTGATCATTCAATCCAGCAAGAATTGCGAGATTGAAGGCGTGCCAATCTGTTTTTTCCTTGTGATTTTCTACGAAAGCGTAAGCATCTGCTGGCTTTTTGATCGCGACTTGGGTTTGCGTGCAATACTCAACCGCTTGATATGACAGGGCTAAGACGCAAGAGCGAAAACTCTCCTCTTTCTCGTAGTCGAAGAACTCTTCGACGCGGTTAAAAATATCAAAAGTCCAATGGTCTTGGGGGTACCACAGCCAACTCATTCCATAGTTGAGGGTTGTGCCTTGGCGGCGCGAGAATGGCTGAAACTCGGCGAAACACGCATACCAACCACAATCCAGATACCACAGCCGAGACGTCCCTTTTTGAACTAAGCCAGCCGGGCGAAGGACCTCCCGTGTTGTTTTATTGATGATTTTCTGGTGTGGTTTAAGCGGCAAGACGAACACTCCGTTCACGGTCGATTTCTGGCAACACTGACACAAGAAACCAAAACGAAGCAACGGCCGCTTCGTCCGCATAGCAGTCCGTCAGCAGAACACCCCGCGCCGCGACAGCGTCGATCGCTGACGGGAGGGCTGCATCACGGCCCCCCCGTCCTCGTGTCGCGGCGCAGGATCAATTGTGCCGCGACCAGCAAAAGCAGCGAAACTGCAAGCACCATCGTGCCAATGGCGTTGATCTCGGGCGTGACCCCGCGGCGGATCGACGAAAACACGTAGATGGGCAGCGTTGTTTCCGACCCGGCTACAAAGAAGGCAATGATGAAGTCATCAAAGCTGAACGTGAAACTCAGCAGAAACCCCGCAAGAATTCCGGGAAAGATCAGTGGCAAGGTGATCTGCCGGAACGTCGCCAGCGGTGGGGCATAGAGATCGGTCGATGCCTCGATCAAACCACGGTCCATGCCAGACAGCCGGGCGCGCAGGATGATGATCACGAGCGACATCGAAAAAAGCGCATGGGACGCGATCAGCGAGCCATAGCCCATCGCGAGTTGCGGGGCCTGCCCTTCGGGCGCGAGCCGGGCCAGCAGCGGGTTGATCCAGCCAAAAATCGTGACCAGGGCGATCAGCGTGGCAATCCCGATGACGATGCCCGGCACCATCACCGCCACATAGATCAGCGCATCCGCGACGATGCGCAGGCGGCCCTTCATGCCGTGCAACGCAAGTGCCGCCATTGTGCCGAAAACGGATGCGATCGACGCCGACACAAGGGCCACGCTGAAACTGGTCCAGAGGGCCTCCATCACAAAAGGATTGGACAGCGCCTTGCCATACCATTGCACGGAAAAGCCGGTGAACTGGCTGGCATGACGACCGGCGTTGAAACTGAAAATGGCAATGACCGCAATCGGCAGGTACAAAAACGCATAGACGGCAAGGGCATAAAGGCGCATCCGAAGATCCTACATCAAAGCGACGTCGTCGCGCCCGCCACCAATGCGACGCATCAGCCACATGTACAACGTCACCGTGACCAGCATGATGACCACCAGCGTCACGGCGACCGCCGCGCCAAAGGCCCAGTTGCGCGATTGCAGAAAAAGATCGACCAACGCATTGCCGATGAAAAAGACCTTGCCGCCGCCCAACATCGCCGGGATCAGAAATTCGCCCATCAGCAGGATGAAAACCAACATGCAGCCCGTGGCGACCCCGGGCAGTGACAACGGCAGCGTGACCTGCAGGAAGCTGCGCAGGGGCGGCGCGCCAAGGTCGGCCGCAGCCTCCAGCAGTCGTTTGTCCAGCCGTTCAAGGCTTACATAGACCGGCAAGACCATCAGCGGCAGATAGCCATAAACGATGCCGGTCAGAACGGCGAAGGGCGTGTTGATCAGGCGGACGGTCCCGAAGCCAAGCCACGCGATCAGCGCAGGTAAACCCTGCCCGCCCAGCAGAAAAATCCACGCATAGCTGCGGATCAGAATCGAGGTCCAGAACGGTACGATCACCAAGATCAGCAGCAGCACGCGCCATTTCGGATCGGCCCGCATGGCCAGGAAATAGGCGAGCGGATATGCGATCACCAGTGACAGGACCGTACCCAGCGGCGCCAGCGTCAGCGTGTTCAAGAACGCGGTGCCACGGGCCGGCAGGTTGGCGTATTGCGCAAAGGTGAAGGCGGGGACATATCCCCCCGCCGCCGCGCGTTCGCCAAACGAAAACACCACCACAAAACACAGCGGCAGCACCAGCATGACCACAAACCACACCCCGGCGGGTGCCAGCAGCAGCCAGGTTGCCAGGTGCCGCCGCATGGTCTTATGCCGACTTGAACCGTGCCATCAACTCGGCGCGGTTCGGATCGGTCAGGGTCGCCGCCGCCCCGAACTCCAGCGCGCTAAGAAGTTCGGCCGCGGGGTAGAGGATCGGATCGTTCAGCACTTCGGCCGGCAGCAGGGCGTTCAGGCGGCTGTCGGGCACCGGATAGCCGTGGAACAAGGCCTCGCGCGCGTTGACCTCGGGGTTCAGCAGGTAGTTGATCAGCGCATAGGCCGCATCGCGGTGCGGCGCGCCTTTGGGGATGGCGTAGAAGTCCGACCACAGCTCGCCGCCCTCTGCGCCCAGCACATAGACGATTTCGGGCATGTCGCGGTTCAACTGCTTGCCGTCGCCGGTCCAGCAGATCGTCATCCAGGCATCACCCGACCGCATGGATGGCTGATAGTCCGAACTGATGGCAAAAAGATGGGGTTTGGTGGCCAGCAGCAGTTCCTCGGCCTTGGCCAGTTCCGCCGTGTCGATCGAGTTGAACGAATAGCCAAAGGCCTTCAGCGCGCCGCCGATGGTGGTCAACTGATAGTCATGCACCATCGTGCGACCCGAGAAGGTGGTCTGCGTCAAGTCAAAGAACTCTTTCCAGGTGGCCGGCGTCGTGCCGCCGGTGTGGTTGGTGTTCACCGCAAAGCCGGTCGTGCCCCAGTTCTTTGGCACGGCATAGAGTTTGCCGTCAACCGTGCCGGGTCCGGCAAAGCGCTGATCGAAACTGGCCGCGTCATAGTTCGGCAACAGGGACAAATCCAGCGGCTCGATCAGGTCCTGCTCGACGTAGGTGGTGATTGTGTAGTTCGTCGGCACGAACACGTCCCAGCCGCTGCCGCCTGCCTGAAGCTTGGCCAGCATTTCCTCGTTGGACCCAAAGACATTCATTTGCACCGCAGCCCCGGTCTGGGCGGCAAAGGCATCGAAGTTGGCGATATCGTGATAGTTCGGCCAGGTGGCAAGGATGACGCGGTCCCCGATGTCGGCCTGCGCGAAGGCGGGCCGGGCCAGAAGCCCCGGCATCGCGGCCCCCAATACGGCGCTGGCGGTCCCAAGGCCGGTAACGCCCAGGAAATGCCTGCGCGTCACCGAACCCTTCTGAAAACGCCGCAGTTCTTCCATGAACTTCTGACGCGAGATGTGGTCAATCTTGTCGGCCATAGCTGAAGTCTCCTTGTTGGTCGGTTGCGTTCAATCCTGTCCCAGTATCAGGCCCGTTTGCGGCACCCATGTCACATAGCCCGCAGCCCCCGGGGCAAAGCTGCCTTCGGTGGCCTCGGCCTTGCGCGCAACAAGGACCAGAAGGTCACCCAGAGTTGCATGCCTGACGAGGTATTCCGTGTGTTCGCCCAAAAAGATGCGGTTAATCACCGTGACCGGTTCGCCTGCCCCACGGGGCAGGTGGGCAAGCTCGATCTGCTCGGGACGGATACTCAGCGCGGCTTTTGCGCCCTGGCTCAACGATCCCGACAGCCGCCCGGAATAGCGAAGTCCCTGCGACGTCTCGACCTGCCCTTCACTGCCCGACACGACCGCAAGCGTGCCTTCGATGAAATTGGATTTGCCGACAAAGTCAGCGACATAGCGGCTGGATGGCTGGTCGTACAACATCGTCGGCGAACCGGATTGCACGATCCGCCCGCCCCGCATGATGCAAATGCGGTCCGACATCGACAATGCCTCTTCCTGGTCATGGGTGACCAGAACAAATGTGATGCCCAACTCGCGTTGCAAGGTCTGCAGTTCGATCTGCATTTCGCGCCGCAGCTTGCGGTCAAGGGCGGCAAGCGGTTCATCCAGAAGCAGAACTTTCGGTTCGTTGACGATGGCGCGCGCAAGGGCGACACGTTGCTGCTGCCCGCCCGACATCTCCCAGATGCGGCGCGCAGCAAAGCCCGGTAGGCGAACCATGTCCAGCGCACGGTCTACGCGGCGGGAAACCTCCGCACGCTCGGGCCGGGGCCGCCGCTGGCGCAAGCCGTAGGCGATATTGTCGGCAACGCTCAGATGCGGAAACAGCGCGTAGTGCTGAAACACCATGTTCACCGGCCTGCGATAGGCCGGCGTGCCGGTAACTTTTTGACCGTCAAGATAGACATCGCCACTGGTCGGTGTCTCGAACCCTGCCAGCATCCGCAGGGCGGTGGTCTTGCCGCAGCCCGATGGCCCGAGGAACGACAGAAACTCGCCGCGCCGAATGCCGAAACTCAGGGCATCTGCCGCCAGCACATCGCCATATCGCTTGGTCGCGGCATCGAAAGCCGCAATCAAGGGGCTGCCTTCCGCAACCTGTGTGACATTACCGTCGATCGGGCTTTGCATGGGGCCGGGTATATCCTACCAAACATGGCAAAGCGTAGGAGCAGACCGATTGGCTGTATATATCATAAATGAGGTAGCCGTGCATTCGCGGCACTGCGAATGACCCAACGGCACTGGGCACCCTGTGCCGCTGCCGTGGCTGCGGCGCTTGATACGCCAGCACTTGCGCCAGCACTTGCCGATCTGGTGCGCAGTATTGCGCCCTTCGATTATGCGGTGATGTTCGGCTATCGCGGATCGGACCGTCCGATTGATCTCTACGATGACTTCCCCCCGGGAAAGCGCAAGATCTTCGTGACCGACTACCAGGCCGGACCCTACCTGCTTGATCCCCTCCATCTCGCCGCCGTAAGGCCGGTGGCCCCCGGTCTTTACAGGCTGCGCGACATGGCACCGGATCGCTTTTATCAGGGCGAATACTATCGCAGCTATTACGCCAGAACCGGCCTGGCCGAAGAGATCGGATATCTCGTCGATCTGCCCGAAAACGCGATGCTTGTGCTGTCGCTGATGCGGGCCCAGAAGCCGTTTTCGCAAAAAGAGTTTCACGCACTCGAAGCGGTCTTTCCCTTTGTCGCCGCCGTGGCCCGCAGGCAATGGGGCGGATTGGCGCGACAGTTCGGGCAAGAGGGCAAAGCGGTGGGTCGCACCATCCAGCGGCGGGGGGTGGCCCATGACCTTGGCAGTTTCGGCGAGGGCATCCTGACCCCGCGCGAACGCGAGGTCGCGGCGTTCACGCTGAAAGGCCACTCTGCCGACTCGGCGGCACAACTTTTGGGCATTTCGGCAGGCACGGTTCGGATCCATCGCCGCAACATCTATGCCAAGCTGCGGATCAATTCGCAGGGAGAGCTGTTTTCGCGATTCCTGACCACGCTGGTTGATGTGACCTGATTGCGCTGCAAGCGGGTCTTGCAAACCATTGCAGGCCCGAACGGCCGCCGGTTGCATATTGGCAACCCTTGGTCCTTTGGCGCGGCACTTTCCGAACGCCCGCGAAACGCCAGGATCACCCGGCTTTCGCGCGACAAAAGCGTCAAACCCTGCCAGACGCCCCAACCCCCCGGATCACCCGCCGCGCAGCCTCAAAGACCGGCGCATGTGTTTCCTGCAACAGCGCCACCCGGTCGAACCGATCAGGATCCTTTGCCACCGCCGCCCGCAAAGCCGCGCCGAATGTCATGCGCAACTCTGTCCCAATGTTGAATTTGCAGATGTTCGACCCGGCCGCCAGTGCCGCCCGTTCCGCCAAAGCGACACCTGACCCGCCATGGATCACCAGCGGCACACCCGTGCGTGCCTCGATCGCCCGCAGGCGCGCCATGTCCAGCCCGGCCCCGGCGTCCTGCTGCAAATGCATGTTGCCAACCGACACCGCCATGGCATCTACCTGTGTCGCGCGGGCAAACTCTGCCGCGTCTGCCGGGTCGGTCCCGGCCGATGCTTCGCCCCCGGCATAGCCGACAAACCCGATCTCGCCTTCGCAAGATACCCCCGCCGCGTGCGCCATCGCGACCACCGCCGCCGTCACGTCGATATTCTGCGCCAACGACAAGCGCGACCCGTCATACATAACGGAAGTAAACCCCACGTCCACCGCCGCCCTGCATTCGGCCAAAGACGACCCGTGGTCCAGATGAACCACCACCGGCACGTCCACACTTTCGGCCAACCAGCGTAGCATCGCCCCCAGTACCGGCAACGGCGTATGCGCCCGGCACGAAGGTCCGGCTTGCAAGATCACCGGGGCGCGTTCGGCTGCCGCCGCCTGCGCATAGGCCCGCATATCCTCCCACCCCAGACAGACCAGCCCCGGCACCGCATAGCCCTGCGCCAGCGCCGGACGCAGCACCTCTGACAGCGTCGCCAGTGTCATTTGAACTTGGCCACCATGTCCATGATCCCCGGAATGGTCTGCAACTGCGCGGCGTGGGTCGGCTGAAAATACTGCCGCAGGCTGCGTTGGCTTTGCCCGCCCAGAATGGTGAAATAATACATCTCGTATCCCGGCAGCACGCAGCACGGATGATAGCCCTTGTCGATCAGCACGGTCGATCCGTTGACGATGTGATAGGCGTCCCCTGGCAGGTTATCGACGCGCTGCAACATCTGCAGGCCGGACCCATAATCAGGCTTGAACCGGAAATTATAGCACTCGTCATGCCGCGTCTCGTCGGGCAGACGGTCAGTGTCATGCTTGTGGCTGGGAAAACCTGACCAGCCGCCGGCACCCACGGTGAACAACTCGCTGACCAGCAGCCTGCCCACCCGGTCATGATAGGACGCGCCGAGGATGTGCTTGATCTTGCGGTGGGTCTTGGTGTCGTCCGATCCGTATTGCACGCGGTCGATGTCCGCCGCGCGCACCGCAAACGGGCGCAGGGTCTCGGCAAAGGCGGCACCCGCGACAAACACTTCGGTATCGGTCAGCGCGGTGATCCGGGCCGGGGCGCCCGTGGGTACATAAACCCCTTCAGGCTCGCCATCCCAGACATCGGCCCCGCGATGGCCGATCGCGGCAAAGGTTTCGCCCATGGTTTCGACCGTGACCGTGCCGGTCGCGGGCACCACGCAGGTCTCATATCCCGGCACGCACTGGTCAAAATGCGCACCCGCCGCCAGCCGGACAATGTTGAAATAGACCAGCGGCACGACGGGGCTCTGCACATCGACAATGGCGCGGTTCTGGTTGTCATGCGGGGCGATATGCATTGTCTTGTCCTTTCAGGCAGGGTTCGGGCCGGGATGGCCCGCAATGAAGGCGTCAAGTTCCGTCGGTGTCGGCATTGCGGGCGCGCAGCCGACGCGCGCCACCACCATCGCAGCCGCTGCCGATCCGCGAAGCACCGCCGCGCGCGGCGGCATGCCACTGGCCAGCGCCGCCAGCATTGTGCCCAGAAAACTGTCGCCCGCACCGGTCGGTTTCAGGGCCTTGGTCGCGTAGATGCCGGTGGCGAATTCGGCCTCTGGTGTCAGGGTGATCGACCCGTCGGCCCCACGTTTGTAGACCACGATCTGCGCACGCCCCGCGACCAGCGCCCGCGCCTCTTCCAGACCCCGGTCATAGTCCCCGGCCATGAAGCCGAATTCAACATCATTGCCAACGATGATGTCGCACATGGCACCCGCCCGCGCGTAAACCTCTGCCGCCTCGGCTGCCGATGCCCAGGAATACGGGCGGTAGTCGATGTCAAAGATCAACGGCACACCGGCGGCGCGGGCCAGATCAAAGGCAGCAAGGGCGGCTGCACGTGACGGTTCAGCGGCCAGAACCGTGCCAGTTGTCACAAGGCCCGAAAAGCCCGTGAAATCCACCGCCGCGACATCTGCCATCGTCATCGCGAAATCTGCAGCCCCGTTGCGATAGATGACCACCTCGCAATCCACCGCCCGAGTTTCCACCACGGCCAGCGAATTGCGCGCCTCGCCAGCGATCGCGCGTACGTAAGTCCGCTCCACCCCGTAGTGATCCAGCTGGTTCAGACAAAACCGCCCCACCGCATCGTCCGATACGCATGTGACCAGCGACGCCCGGCACCCCGCCCGTGTCAGCGCCACCGCGATATTGGCCGATGACCCGCCTAACGCTGTGGTAAAACTTACCGCCTCTTCGATCTTGGCGCCCGGGGGATCCGCGTATAGGTCCATCCCCGCCCGCCCGATCACCAGAAACCGACCGCCTGCCAGTCGCGCCAGATCCGCCATTACACGCCCTGCCGCTGAAGCATGCGTCCGGCCTCGGTCTGTGCGTGATTGGCGCGAACATCCGGATTTTCAGACACTTGCGGTGTGCCAACCTCCCACCAGCTATGGCCCTGCGTCGTCCAGCCTTCGTAGGCGTCCACCTGCATGACGATCACCGTGGTCCGGTCGGCGGCCTTTGCGCGCAAGAACGCATCCCCCAGCGCAGCGGGATTGGCCACGGTTTCGGCAATTGCGCCCATCGCACGAGCATGCGCCTCGAAATCCACGCGGAAGGGCGCTGCGACCGTCGGGCAATCGGCGATCAGGTTGTTGAAACTCGGCTGGCCCGTGTTGTTCTGCAATTTGTTGATCACCGCGAACCCGCCGTTGTCGAGCACAAGAATGATCAGCTTCATTCCCGTCAGCACCGACGAATAGATGTCGGAGTTCATCAGAAGATAACTGCCATCGCCCACGAACACGATGGTGTCCTGCGCCGCCTCGACCTGCATCTGGGCGATCCGGGCGCCCCAGCCGCCGGCAATCTCGTAGCCCATGCAGGAAAAGCCGAACTCGACATCCACGGTGCCGATGCCGAGCGTCCGCCAGTTCGCCGTGACTTCGGCGGGCAGGCCGCCCGCCGCCGTCACCACCCGGTCGCGCGGATGGCACAGCGCGTTCACCACGCCGATGGCCTGCGCATACGAGTTTGGCCGGTTTCCATGCGCAACGTTGTCCGCCACATAGGCGTCCCAGGTCTTGCGTTCCTGCATGGCCCGCGCGGTCCAGCCGCCTGGCGCGCGCATGCCTTGCAACCCGGCACTCAGGGCCTGCAACCCCAGCCGTGCATCCCCGACCACGGGCAAAGAGTTGTGCTTGGCCGCGTCCTGCCTGCCCACGTTCAACCCGATCAACCGGGCATCTGCGTCAAACACCGTCCACGACCCGGTGGTGAAATCCTGCAACCTGGTGCCCACGGCCAGAACCACATCTGCGGCACCGGCAATCGTATTGGCACTGTCAGACCCTGTAACCCCCAATGGCCCGATATTCAGCGGATGCGTCGCCAACAGATTGGCCCGTCCGGCAATCGTTTCAACCACCGGGATCTGATGCGCCTCGGCGAACGCGGTCAATGCGGCCACGGCACCCGAATATTGAACCCCGCCGCCTGCCACGATCACCGGACGCTGAGCGGACCGCAGCAGCGCCACAGCCTCGGCCACTTCCGCCAGATCGGGTGACTGACACCGGATGCGGTGCACCTTGCGGGCAAAGAACGCCTCAGGATAATCCCAGGCCCAGCCCTGCAAATCCTGTGGCAGGCCAAGGAAAGCTGGCCCGCAGTCTGCCGGGTCCAGCATCACCGCCAGCGCCGCAGGCAGCGATTGCAGGATCTGTGCGGGATGGGTGATGCGATCCCAGTACCGGCTGACGGCGCGAAACGCATCCGTCACCCCCACTGTCGGATTGCCGAAATGCTCAAGCTGTTGCAGGACCGGGTCCGGCAGGCGGGTCAGAAAGTGATCGCCGCACAGCATAAGCATCGGCAACCGGTTGGCATGGGCCAGCGCCGCCGACGTCAGCAGGTTCGCCGTGCCGGGACCCGCACTTGCGGTGCAGAACATGAACCGGCGGCGCAGGTGGTACTTGGCATAGGCTGCGGCGGCAAAACCCATGCTTTGTTCGTTCTGCCCGCGGTATAGCGGCAGGTCATCGCGGACCGGATACAGTGCCTCGCCCAGACAGGGGACGTTGCCATGGCCGAAAATGCCGAAACCACCGCCACAAACCCGGGTTTCTGCCCCGTCGATCACAATGAACTGGTTCATCAGCCACTGCACGATCGCCTGCGCCACTGTCAGCCTGATGCTTGCCCCCGAACCCGTCATGTCGCCTCCGTTGCTTTGCCAAATGCGTCGTGCAAGTTTGGGCCTTGCATGCCATGCAGGGGCAGGATACATCTTTTGCAACCGGTTGCAATGCGGCTTTTGCGGGGGAAACGCCATGGCGGACATCGGGATCGGGCTGGTCGGTGGCGGCTATATGGGCAAGGCCCATGCGGTGGCCTTCGCGGCGGTGGCGTCGGTGTTCGGCACGCTGCTGCGTCCCCGGTTGGAAGTGATCGCGGCAACCTCTGCGGCTTCTGCCGAACGCTATCGCGCCGCCTATGGCTTTGCGCGTGCGGCCGAAAACTGGCAGGCCCTGGTGGCGGATCCGGCTGTGCAGGCGGTCGTGATCGCCTCGCCGCAATCCTCCCACCGCGCCATTGCCGAAGCCGCCTTTGCCGCAGGCAAGCCGGTGTTTTGCGAAAAGCCGCTGGGGGCCTCGCTGGCCGATGCCCGCGCCATGACGGCGGCGGCCGAGGCGTCTGGCTTGCCCAACATGATCGGCTTCAACTACGTCCGCACGCCCGCCACGCAATTCGTGCGTCAGTTGCTGGCGGATGGCGCCATCGGCCGGGTGACGTGGTTTCGCTGCGAACATACCGAGGATTTTCTGGCCGACCCCGATCTGCCCGCCACATGGCGGACCACTGGCCGCGCCAACGGCACCATGGGCGATCTTGCGCCCCATCCGATCAACTGCACGCTCGCCCTGATGGGGCCCATCGCGTCGCTGTTGGCGCTGATCGAAACGGTTCATGCCACCCGGCCCGGTCCCGATGGTCCGGTGGCGGTTGACAACGACGATCAGGCGCAAATGATGCTGCGCTTTGCCAGCGGGGCGATGGGGCATCTGCACATCAGCCGCGTGGCGACGGGGCGCAAGATGGGCTATGCCTATGAAATCCATGGAACAACCGGGTCGATCAAGTTCGATCAGGAAGACCAGAACTCGGTCCACCTTTACCGCGCGATCGGGCCAGAGGCTATGCGCGGCTTTACCCGCATCCTGACCGGCCCGGCGCATCCCAACTATGGCGCCTTCTGTCAGGGCCCCGGCCACGGCACCGGCTATCAGGATCAGATCATCATCGAGGCGCGCGACTTTCTGCATGCCATAGCCAGCGGTCAACCCGTCTGGCCTCAATTCCGCGACGGGCTGGCGGTATCGCTGGTCATCGACACGGCCTTCAAGGCCGCAGAAACCGGCGGCTGGCACGCCGTCCCAACCGAATAGAGGACTCATCCATGACCATCCAGATCGGCAACGCCCCCTGTTCCTGGGGTGTCGAGTTTGCAGACGACCCCCGCAACCCGGCCTGGCGTCAGGTGCTGGCCGATTGTGCCGCTGCGGGCTACCGGGGCATCGAACTTGGCCCCATCGGGTTCATGCCCGAAGACCCCGCGATTCTGGGCGAGGCGCTGGCCGAACACCAGTTGTCGCTGATCGGCGGTGTGGTGTTCCGCGCCTTCCACGATCCCGCCAAATGGGACGATGTGCAGGACGCCGCGGTGCGCACCTGCAAGGCGCTTGTAGCACATGGCGCTCGTCATCTGGTGCTGATCGATTCGATCTCGCCGCGCCGCGCCACCACAGCGGGCCGCGCCGATGCCGCCGAACAGATGGATCACGCGGAATGGACCGCCTTTAGGGACCGTATCGCCCATGTTGCCCGCATCGGGGCCGAAGAGTACGGCTTGACTGTCGGCATCCATGCCCATGCCGCAGGTTTCATCGACTTTGAGCCGGAACTTGAACGGCTGCTGAATGAGGTCGACGACAGCATCCTGAAAATCTGCTTTGATACCGGCCACCATTCCTATGCAGGCTACGACCCCGTGGCCTTCATGCGCCGCCACATCGACCGCATTTCCTATATGCACTTCAAGGACATCGACCCGGTCGTCAAAGCCCGCGCCGTAGCCAACAGCACCGGATTCTACGACGCCTGCGGGCAAGGCATCTTTTGCAACCTTGGTCTCGGCGATGTCGATTTCCCGGCCGTCCGTAAGGTGCTGCTGGATGCGGGTTTTCAGGGCTGGTGCACGGTCGAACAGGACTGTGACCCCACCCTTGACGTCAGCCCGGTCGACGACGCCCGCAAGAACCGCGAATACCTCGCCTCTATCGGCTTTTGAAGGAACATCACATGGCACAGTTGAAATGGGGCCTGATCGGTGGCGGCATGGGCAGCCAGATCGGCCCGGCCCACCGCCTTGGTGCGCGGGTTGACGGGTTGTACGACTTTGTTGCGGGCGCACTGGACCACCGAGCCGAGGAAGGCCGCGCTTATGGCCAACAGCTTGGCCTTGCCGCCGACCGCGCCTATGGCGACTGGCGCGAGATGCTGGAGGGCGAGCGCAATCGCCCCGACCGCGTAGACTTGGTCACCGTCGCCACGCCGAATGCCACGCATTTCGAGATCACCCGCGGCTTTTTGTCTGCGGGCTTTCACGTGCTTTGTGAAAAGCCAATGACGATGACCGTGGAAGAGGGCGAAGAAATCACCCGCCTGTCACAGCAGACCGGCAAGATCTGTGCTGTCAACTATGGCTATACCGGCTATTCGCTGGTGCGCCACATGCGCGCAATGGTGGCGCGCGGCGATCTGGGTGCGATCCGCATGGTGGTGGCCGAGTTTGCCCACGGCCATCACGCGGATGCCGCCGATGCCGAAAACCCCCGTGTGCGCTGGCGCTATGACCCGGCACAGGCTGGCATATCCGCCCAGTTCGCCGATTGCGGCATTCACGCCCTACACATGGCGAGTTTCGTCATCGGCCAGCAGGTCAGCCGGCTGTGTGCCGATACGGTTTCCTGCTTGCCGACCCGTGTGTTGGAAGACGACGCTCAGGTGAACCTGCGCTTTGACGGGGGGGCGGTCGGACGGCTTTGGACCTCGTCCATCGCGATTGGTCGCCAACATGGCCTGACCTTGCAAGTGTTCGGAGAAAAGGGCGGCATGCGCTGGTCGCAAGAACACCCGAACCAGATCTACTGGATGCCTTTGGGTCAGCGCCTGCAGATCATCGAACGCGGTGAAGGCAACCTTTCGCCCGAGGCTGATAGGTCTAGCCGCGTCACCGTTGGACATGCCGAGGGCATGCCGCTGGCCTTCGCCAACATCTACAAGGACCTCGCCGAGGCGATCACCGCGCAAAAGGAAGGCCGCAGCCCCGATCCCGCCGCCGACCTTTACCCTCGCGCCGAGGATGGCCTGCGCTCGATGGCCGCAGTTCATGCCGTGGCGGCAAGCGGCAAGGACGGCGGCACATGGCTCGATGCCCGCCCGCCCATGTTCCGCTAAACGGCGCGCAGGCTGGCGCGTTCGATCAGGCTGCAGTCAAACAGCCTGATCTCTGCGGCCCGGCCCGGCTCTTCAATCGCCGCCACCACCATCTCGATGGCGGCGGCGATAATCTCGGCGACCGGCTGGCGGATCGTGGTCAGCCCGATGATCTGCCAGCGTGCCATTTCCATATCGTTCAACCCGATCAGCCCGACATCGCCGGGCACATCCAGCCCTGCCTCACGCAAAGCACTCAGCGCGCCCACCGCCAGCAGATCGTCGCCGCAGAAATAGGCCTCGGCCACAGGCCCCGTCAGCAACCGCTGCATCTCTGCCCGGCCTGCATCGAACGTGTAGCTGCTGGCATAACTGACGCTGACAGAAACCTCTGCAGATAGCCCGGCCAGAAACCCCGCCCCCCGGTCAATGGTCGACGTCGCCGCTCGTGGCCCGCCCAGAAACCCGACGCGGGCATAGCCCCGCGCCATCAGCGCCTGCGCCGCCATCCGCCCGCAGGCCACGTTGTCAATCCCCACCACCGGCACCTCTGGCTCAGGCGCGTTGCGACCAAAGCAATGCACAACCGGGATCCCTGCACTCTGAAACGCCAGGGCAAAGCTTGACGGCAGGGTCGACGACGCCACGATCACCCCATCCACCGAATACTGACGCAACATCCGCACCGAAGCCGCAGGATCCGTTGCGTCCGACAAGTTCACCAACAATGGCCGCAGCCCCCGATCCTGCAACTGCGCAGTGAACAGATCGAACACTTCCAGAATCAACGGGTTGTGAAAGTTGTTGACGATCAGCCCGATCAACTTGGTCCGCCCCGTCGTCAGGCTCGACGCCAACGCATTGGGCGCATACCCCAGATCGCGCGCCGCCTGCTCGACCAGCGCCCGCGTCCGCGATGACACCGACGCACCATCGGTAAAGGTCCGCGATACCGCTGACCGGGAAACCCCAGCCCGCGCGGCCACCTCTTTCAGGGTTATTGCCATTGCCGTCCCACCTTCTGCGGCCAGGCCGCGCACGCCTTATACAAGCTGACGCAGGATCGGCTCAAAGGTTCATCACGGCCAACGCAGATTCTTTGAAATGGGTGCCGATCCTGCACAGCCAGCTTGCCGGACCGATGGCGCCCTTCCGTCGCGCCAACGCGCGGACAGGCTGACCGGCACCCCCGACGCTCCCTGGCACTTGCGGTTGCTGCAACGACCCGCCGTGGGACGATCCGCTCCATGCCCCGTCGGTCAGAGGGACGCCCCACTGCACGCGCCTCAGGGCAAAAAGATGGGGGTTTGCGCTGGTCAAACCTGCTGATGGCACCTACCCTGCAGATATCCATCAGGAAATCCTGCGAACCCAAGGCCTAGAATGACCCGCCCCTTGCATCCCACCGCCCTCGTCACGGGGGCAAACCGCGGCATCGGACTTGCGATCGCGGAAGGCCTCAAGGCGCGCGGCGCCATCGTAACCCTTGCCGCCCGCTTCGAACCCCAGGGCCGTGCCGCAGCAGCCAGCCTCGGGGTGGCCTTTGCGCGCATCGACCTGTCGGACCCTGACAGCTACTTCGACGCCATCACCGCTGCAGGTGGCTTCGATATCCTGATCAACAACGCCGGTACCTTGCGCGAAGCCTCGCTGCTCTCGCCGACATCCGACTTCGACGAAGCGATGGAGGTGATGGTAAACGCCCCGCTCGACTTGATCCGCCTCAACCTGCCTCACTGGCTGCAAACCGGCTGGGGCCGCATCGTCAACATCTCGTCGAACTGGGGCTCCCACGCCGAAGGCCTGAAAGGCCCCGGCGCCTACGGCATCGCCAAGGCAAGCCTGAACGCCCTGACCCGTGCGCTGCCGCGTGACCTGCCGCCCGGCGTCAAGATCAACGCTTGCCACCCCGGTTGGGTCGCGACCCGGATGGGGGGCGCAAACGCCCCGCTCACCCCAGAGCAGGGCGCAGACACCCCGGTCTGGCTTGCCCTTCTTCCCGACGACGGCCCGACCGGAGGCTTCTTTGCCAATCGCCAACCGATCGCCTGGTAACAGCCCTCTTTCCTTTTCATCTTGGCGCAAATATCCCACGGGGGTCCGGGGGTGTGAAACCCCCGGCCTTTTGCCCGATCGCAGCCGGAGGCCAGCATGATCCCCGTCAAAGGCCACGAAGGCCAGAAGATCGCCGTTCTGGGTCTTGGCCGCTCTGGCCTCGCCACCGCTCAGGCCCTGCGCGCCGGAGGCGCCGAACCCCTGTGCTGGGACGACAACTCCGAGGCGCGGGCAAACGCCCAGGCCATAGGCCTGACCCCGACCGACTTGACGCGCGCCGGGGCCCTTGACGGGGTCGCAGCCCTCATCGTGTCGCCGGGCATCCCGCATCTCTACCCCGCGCCGCACAAGGTCATCGCAGCGGCGATGGCGGCCGGCATTCCGGTCGACAACGACATCGGCCTGTTTTTCCGCAGCTTTGCCACCGAGGACTTCGATGACTTTGACGTGGCCCCCCGCGTGGTTTGCGTCACCGGATCGAATGGCAAGTCGACCACCACCGCCCTGATTCACCACATCCTGACCCATGCCAACCGACCGGCACAGATGGCAGGCAACATCGGGCGCGGCGTCCTCGACCTTGATCCCGCCATCGACGGCGAGGTGATCGTGCTCGAACTTTCCAGCTACCAGACCGACCTCGCCCGCGCCCTTACCCCCGATATTGCGGTGTTCACCAACCTCTCGCCCGACCATCTGGACCGCCACGGCGGCATCGGCGGCTACTTTGCCGCCAAGCGCCGGCTCTTTGCCGAAGGCGGGCCGGACCGGGCCGTGATCGGTGTCGACGAAGCCGAGGGTCGCTACCTCGCCAACCAGACGGCACAGGGGCCGAACGACGACCGGGTGATCCGCATCTCGTCCGGGCAAAAGCTGGAAAAGTTCGGATGGGTCGTGTTCGCGCGCAAAGGGTTTTTGTCGGAATGGCGGCGCGCAAAGCAGGTGGCCTCTATCGATCTGCGCGCGGTGGCGGGTCTGCCGGGTGCCCACAACCACCAGAACGCCTGCGCCGCCTATGCGGTTTGCCGCACACTTGGTCTTGCCCCGAAAGTGATCGAGGCGGCATTCCACAGCTTTGCAGGCCTTCCCCATCGCAGCCAGACCGTAGCTGAAAGAAATGGTGTAAGGTATGTGAACGACAGCAAGGCCACCAATGTTGACAGCGCCGCCAAAGCCTTGCAGGCCTTTCCGCGCATCCGCTGGATCGCGGGGGGCCTTGGCAAAGACGGTGGCATCGCAGATCTTGCCCCGCATCTCAAATCGGTCGTCAAAGCCTATCTGATCGGCCATTCAGCGCGTGATTTTGCTTTGCAGCTTGGCGACACGCCACATGAGATCTGCGAAACCATGGCCCGTGCCGTCGCCCGTGCCGGGGCCGACGCCGAACCCGGCGACACGGTACTGCTGGCCCCTGCGGCGGCCAGTTTTGACCAATACCCGAATTTCGAACGGCGCGGCGACGATTTTGCGGCCCAGGTGGCGGCGCTGCCAGTGCAGACCGCAAGCTGACGCCAAACAGAGCGGCACCCGACAGACTGGCGCGGTTGACTTGGCATATCCGCGGATTTTTCCTAGTCAGGTGCCGCGAAACCGGCTAGTCTGATCTCCAGACCCGGAAAACCGGGCATGACGGCAGTGCAGGCGCAATCAGGCGATACCGATGACAGAAATGGTCTATGGCTCCATGCCCCAACGGGTGCTGGAGCCTGTTCTTCCCCGGTGGTGGCGGACGCTCGACAAATGGTCGATGACTGCCGTGCTGGCCCTGTTTGCAATCGGGCTCCTTCTTGGGCTTGCAGCCTCGGTGCCGCTTGCTGAAAGCAATAACCTGGACAGGTACTACTATGTTCAGCGGCAGGCGCTGTTTGGCGGTCTTGCGGTGATTGCGATGGTGGCGTGCTCGATGCTGTCGCCCGCAATGGTGCGCCGGATCGGTACCCTGGGGTTTGTGGCGGCCTTTGTGGCGCTTGCGCTTTTGCCGGTGATGGGGGTCGATTTCGGCAAAGGCGCGACTCGCTGGTTCAGCCTGGGATTCATCTCTGTCCAGCCGTCCGAGTTTCTGAAACCCGGCTTCGTCGTCGTCGCAGCCTGGCTGATCGCCGCCAGCCTTGATCTGAACGGCCCGCCAGGAAAGACGATTTCCTTCTGTCTGACCGCGGTGCTGACGCTGCTGCTGGCATTGCAGCCGGATTTCGGTCAGGCAATGCTGGTTCTGTTCGGCTGGGGCGTGATCTATTTCGTGGCCGGCGCGCCGATGGCGCTGATCGGCACGATGATCGCACTCATCGGCGCGGCGGCGGTGTTTGCCTATACCGCCTCCGAACACGTGGCACGGCGAATTGACGGATATCTGTCGGCCGACGTCGATCCGCGCAGTCAGTTGGGCTATGCCATGAACGCCATTCAAGAGGGCGGCTTTTTCGGCGTTGGTGTCGGCGCGGGGCAGGTCAAGTGGCAACTGCCCGACGCACATACGGATTTCATCATCGCCGTGGCCGCCGAAGAATACGGCCTGGTGCTGGTGTTGGTGATCATCGCCCTTTACTGCGCTGTGGTCTTGCGCAGCCTGTTCCGTCTGATGGCGGAACGTGACCCCTTCATCCGTCTTGCGGGCACCGGGCTTGCCTGCATCTTTGGTGTGCAAGCCATGATCAATATGGGGGTTGCGGTACGCCTGCTGCCGGCAAAGGGCATGACATTGCCGTTCGTGTCTTATGGCGGGTCATCGATGATTGCGGCCGGTATCACGGTGGGGCTGCTCTTTGCGTTGACACGCAGTCGGCCGCAAGGACAAATGAGCGATATCCTGTTCAAACGAGGTCGCTGATGGCGCCGTTGCTGCTGATCGCTGCCGGGGGCACGGGGGGGCACATGTTCCCGGCGCAGGCCTTGGCCGAGGCGATGGTGGCGCGGGGATGGCGGGTCAAACTGACGACGGACGCCCGCGGTGCGCGCTATGCGGGCGGCTTTCCGGCCGAGGTGCAGGTTGTGCAACTGGCCTCTGCCACGTTCGCGCGGGGCGGGGTGCTGGCACGGCTCGTCGTCCCTTTCCGTATCGCCGGGGGCGTCATTGCGGCCTTGTGGTCAATGCTGCGGGACCGGCCCGGCGTGGTTGTGGGCTTTGGCGGCTATCCGTCGATCCCGGCACTGGCGGCGGCAGTTGTCATGCGTCTGCCGCGCATGATCCACGAACAGAACGGGGTGTTGGGCCGGGTCAATCAGATCTTTGCAACCCGCGTTGCATTGGTCGCCTGCGGCACCCAACCGACCGCCGTTCCCGCGCAGGCGCGATCTGAATACACTGGAAACCCGGTCCGTCAGGCCGTGCTGGACCGCGCGGGTGCGGGCTATATCCCGCCCGGCGACTACCCGATGAGCCTGCTGGTGATCGGTGGCAGCCAGCCAGGGCGCCCGCATTCTGTCCGATCTGGTGCCATCCGCGATCGCAGCCTTGCCGGACGCGCTGAAGTCCCTCTTGCGGGTGGCACATCAGGCCCGCACCGAAGACATGACACGCGTGACCGAAGCCTATGACGCCGCAGGCATTTCAGCCGAGGTTGCGCCGTTTTTTGCCGATATCCCCCGCCGCCTGTCCGAATGCCAACTTGTCATCTCGCGTGCCGGGGCCTCTTCTGTTGCGGATATCTCTGTCATCGGAAGACCTGCCATTCTTATCCCCTTTGGCGCGGCCACCGGGGATCACCAGACGGCCAACGCCGCAGGCCTTGTCCAGGCCGGGGCCGCCATTGCGCTGCCCGAGGCAACGCTTGACACTTCGCGTCTGACCGCGCACATCGCGTCGATCCTGCAAAATCCGCAGGCCGCCGCCCAGATGTCGCGCAAAGCGCTGTTGCACAGCCGTCCTGATGCGACCATCCGGCTGGCCGACCTGGTTGAAACCATCGCCAACAAAGAGTGACAAGATGAATGCCACCAAACTGCCGCTGGAACTTGGTCCCATCCATTTCGTCGGAATTGGCGGCATCGGGATGTCCGGCATTGCCGAGGTGTTGATGACACTTGGCTACCGGGTGCAGGGGTCGGACGCCAAGGCATCGAAAATCACCGATCGGCTGGTCGCGCTGGGGGCTACGGTGTTTGAAGGTCAAAAGGCCGGAAACATCGGAGACGCCGCCGTGGTGGTGATTTCATCCGCGATCAAAAAGGGCAACCCGGAATTGGAAGAGGCCCGCAGTCGCCACCTGCCCGTGGTGCGCCGGGCCGAGATGCTGGCCGAACTGATGCGCCTGCGGTCAAACATCGCCATCGCGGGCACGCATGGCAAGACGACGACCACGACCATGGTGGCCACGCTGCTGGACAAGGGGGGCTTTGATCCGACCGTGATCAATGGGGGTGTGATCCACGCATACGGATCGAATGCGCGGGCCGGCGAAGGCGAATGGATGGTGGTCGAGGCCGACGAGTCCGACGGCAGTTTCAACCGCCTGCCCGCCACCATCGCCATTGTGACCAACATCGACCCCGAACACATGGAACACTGGGGCACCTTCGATGCCTTGCGCAAAGGCTTCCTCGATTTCGTGTCGAACATTCCGTTCTACGGGCTGGCGGTCTGCTGCACCGACCACCCCGAAGTGCAGGCGCTTGTCGGCCGCGTCACCGACCGCCGCGTCGTCACCTTCGGCTTCAACGCGCAAGCCGACGTGCGGGCGATCAACCTGACCTACCAGAACGGCATCGCGCATTTCGACGTGGCCCTGCAGGCCGAAGATGCGGTGATCGAAGGCTGCACCCTGCCGATGCCCGGCGATCACAACGTCTCCAACGCCCTCTCCGCCATCGCCGTCGCCCGCCACCTCGGCATGAAACGCGAAGAAATCCGCGAGGCGCTGGCAGGCTTCGCAGGCGTCAACCGCCGCTTCACGAAAGTCGCCGAAGTCAATGGCGTGACCATCATCGACGACTACGGCCACCATCCGGTCGAAATCGCAGCCGTCCTGCGTGCCGCGCGCCAATCCACCAAGGGGCGGATCATCGCCGTCCACCAGCCACACCGCTATACCCGGCTGTCGTCGCTGTTCGACGATTTCTGCACCTGTTTCAACGAGGCCGACGTGGTGGCCATCGCCGAAGTCTATGCCGCCGGTGAAGACCCGATTCCCGGTGCCAGCCGTGATGACCTTGTCGCCGGTCTGATTGCCCACGGCCACCGCCACGCGCGTGGCATCCTTGACGAATCCGACCTTGCCCGCCTTGTGCGCGAACAAGCGCGCCCGGGTGACATGGTGGTGTGCCTTGGTGCCGGCACCATCAGTGCCTGGGCGAACGCGCTCCCATTGCGGCTGATAGGGCAGGCGGCATGACGATGTGGCTGATCGAACAGCACCCGGCGACCGTCTTCGGCCTGTGGCTGCTGGCTGGCGGCGTCGGATGGTGGACGCTCGACCGCGTGGAGCGGCCTTGGATCGTCGGGATTGCAGCTCTCGGACTGCTGGGTGTCGCTGTCGCATTGGCAGCCGCGTTCTTTGTGCCGGTCAAGGTGCAAATCCCCCTCCTGGCCATCGGCGGAATGATGGCGCTTGCCTCGTTCTGTGGGATGACAGCGTCGGCGCTGATCGGTCTTGCCCGCCGCATTCTCGCACCGACCGATGTCAGGCAGGGCCGCCTCAAAGAACATCCCGACGATTCCGCGCCATGACCCGGACCCCGATCACGGCTGTTTTGCGGGTTTTCGCGGTCACCACCACGGCCCTTCTACCGATGCGGCGGCCAGTTTGGCCTCGGCCGTGCATCCCGGATTCGGGGATCGGGGCATGAGCCCGCCCCTGATCTTCGGTGCCCTCTGGGTCGTTGCCGCGGCCATCACCGCGATGCTGCCTATGCGACAGCAGTATGTTCCCGGAGTGTCCCTCTTGATCTGCGCCCCGCCCCTGATAGGCTGGATAGGCTATGCACATGGGGCTCTGTGGCTGGCTGCTGCAGTTTTTGCCCTGCTGTCGATGTTCCGCCGACCGCTTTTGTACTTTGCCCGTCGTGCACTTGGGCTTCCCGTGACCGTGCCGACCGACCCGGATCCTGCAAAGGAAAGCGCATGAGCCTTGCCATCATATCCGCTCTGCTATGGCTGATCACTGCCAATATCATCGCGATGTTTCCCTCGCGCGACCGGCATTGGACAAACGCCTATATCCTGATCGCCGTGGGAATTCCGCTCGCCGGTTGGGTCACCTACGCACACGGCCCGATCTGGGGCATGCTGTTTGTCGCAGGGGGTGCGTCGGTGCTGCGCTGGCCACTGATCTATCTGTGGCGCTGGGTAAAGGCGAAAGTCGCGCGGCAGGAACCGGCAGAATAGGGCCGCGCTGCCTTTTCGCGTCGCAATCCTCGGACGTGTAATGATGCAGCAAGCTGGTTGGATGGCACAGCAGATGAACCGGCATCAGAACCTGGGCGATGGAGGCAACGCGTCCGGCGGCGTCAAAGACCCGATCAGACCTTGATCTGCAACTTCGCGCCAAGAAATTCGGCCCGTTCGAGATCAAACCTGATGTACGCCAAGTGTACGGATGCCAGACGTTGAAATCGCGGGAAAAGCGGGGCATCAGGGGAGGGAAAGGCCCGAGGTACAGATGATCCTGCCCACACCGCGCGGCGCGTTGACGCCGAACCGCCCGTTGGCCGACCTGACCTGGCTTCGGGTGGGTGGGCCTGCGGATTGGCTTTTTCAACCTGTTGATCTGGATGATCTTTCCGGCTTTCTGGCCGGCCTTGATCCGCACGTGCCGGTGTTTCCAATCGGCGTCGGATCGAACCTGATCATTCGCGACGGCGGCTTGCGCGCCGTGGTGATCCGGCTGGGAAGGGGATTTAATTCCATTGAAATTCAGGGGGATAGCGTCACCGCAGGCGCCGCCGCACTGGATGCCCATGTCGCCAGAAAAGCGGCAGAGGCAGGGTTGGACCTGACTTTCCTGCGCACCATTCCGGGTTCGATCGGCGGAGCGGCGCGCATGAACGCCGGGTGCTATGGGCATTACATCGCTGATTTCTTGATCGAAATCCAGGGTGTTGACCGCGCAGGGCGGGTGCAGACCCTGCCCGCCGAAGCCCTTGATCTGCGCTACCGCCAGTCCGACCTGCCCGATGGTTTTGTGATCACGTCCGCAACCTTTCGCGCCCCAAGAGGTGATCCGAAGGCGCTGGAGGCGCAAATGCAAGACCAGATCGCCAAACGAGACGCAAGCCAACCTACCAAGGATAGATCCGCAGGGTCGACCTTCCGCAACCCCTTGGGGCGTTCTTCGACGGGGGCTTTCGATGACACGCATGAATTGAAGGCCTGGAAGGTGATCGACAATGCCGGAATGCGCGGTGCAACGCTTGGCGGCGCGCAGATGTCGCCAAAACACTCGAACTTCCTGATCAACACCGGTGGCGCATCTGCCGCCGAACTGGAGGAATTGGGCGAGCAGGTGCGAAAAAGGGTTTTCGAAACACAAGGGATAGAGTTAGTATGGGAAATCATGCGCGTCGGCGAACCGGCGGCTGAAGGATAAACATCCGGCGAAGACCGGGGTCGAGGCAGAAAATGATAGGCGGTGCGGGCAGATCAGCCGTAACCGTGGCGGTATTGATGGGGGGACGTTCCGCAGAGCGGGAGGTCAGCCTTGTCTCGGGGCGCGAATGCGCCCTGGCGCTGCGGCAGGCGGGCTATCGGGTGGTCACGGTCGATTGCGACCGGCGGCTTCCTGAAAAGCTGTTGGAACTTCAACCGGATGTCGCATTCAACGCGCTGCATGGCCGCTGGGGCGAGGATGGCTGTGTGCAGGGCGTTCTGGAATGGCTGGGCATCGCCTATACCCATTCGGGTATCCTGGCATCGGCGCTGGCGATGAACAAAGCCCGCACCAAAGAGGTCTACGCCGCCGCCGGTCTGCCTGTTGTCGTATCGGTGCTGGCCGCGCGCGAGGATGTCAGCACGGGCCATGTGATGGCGCCTCCCTATGTGGTCAAGCCGAACAACGAAGGCTCGTCAGTCGGGGTCTATATCGTGCATCAGGGGTCGAATGCGCCGCGTCTGGCCGATACGATGCCGGCGCAGGTCCTGGTCGAGGCTTATGCGCCGGGCCGCGAGTTGACAACGACGGTGATCGGCGACCGCGCGCTGTGCGTGACCGATATCGTGTCGCCGGGCTGGTATGACTATGAAGCAAAATACACGGCCGGCGGGTCCAGACATGATGTACCTGCCAAGGTGCCGTCAGAGATTTCGGCGGCGTGCATGGACTATGCATTGCGAGCGCACTACGCGTTGGGCTGCCGCGGCGTAAGCCGAACCGATTTTCGCTGGGATGAAAGTCGGGGGTTGGCCGGGTTGATCCTGCTGGAAACCAACACGCAACCCGGCATGACGCCAACCTCGTTGGCCCCCGAGCAGGCCGCGCATTGCGGCATCGCCTTTCCCGACTTGTGTGCCTGGATGGTCGAGGATGCATCATGCAACCGCTAGGGCGCACCCCGCAGATGCGTCGTGATCCCGCGCCCAGTCGCTGGGCCTATCGGATGCATCGGCTGCAATTGACACCGATGTTTCGGGTTTTGTTCCGGGTCGGGTTGCCAGTTGCCGTGATCGGATTGGCCGCAGCGGCCTATTTCGGCGACGCGGGAAGACGGGCCGCACTGGGTGAGGCCGTGTCGGGTTTGCGCGACCGGTTTCAGGACCGTCCTGAATTCATGATCACGCTGGTGTCGATCGAAGGCGCATCGCCCGAGTTGGCCAAGGCCGTGCGTGCCCGGATGGCGGTCAAGCTGCCGTTGTCGTCCTTTGCACTGGACCTTGATCTGGTTCGCGCGAAGGCCGAGGCGCTGGATGCGGTGGAAAGCGCCGACATGCGGGTGCGGGCGCAGGGCGTGTTGCAGGTGGTTGTCGTCGAACGCGAACCTGTGGTGATCTGGCGCTCTGAAGACGGGTTGACGATGCTGGATGCGAGCGGGCACCGGGTGGCAGGGCTTGCCGCCCGTGCCGACCGGCCGGACCTGCCGGTGATCGCGGGGCAGGGGGCGGATGCGGCCGCTGGTCAGGCACTCGCGATCCTTGCCGCCGCAGAGCCGATCTTGCCAAGGCTGCGGGGGCTTGTGCGGATGGGCGAGCGGCGTTGGGACGTCGTGCTTGACCGCAATCAGCGTTTGATGCTGCCTGCCGACGATCCGGTTGCGGCGCTGGAACGCGTCTTGCAGCTTGATCGGGCTGAAGACCTGTTGGCGCGCGATGTTCTGGCGGTCGATCTGCGCGTGCCGCAGCGCCCCGTTCTGCGATTAGCCCCTGATGCCCTGTCCGGTCTGCGTGCAGCGCGCGGCCTGACACCTGCCCCGGAGAACGCCCTATGACCGACCTGTACCAATCTCAGCGCGCGATGCGGAACATGCGGCGGGCCGCCTTGCAACGCGGTGTCATTGCTGTCCTGGACGTGGGCACCAGCAAGATCGCCTGCCTGATCCTGCGGTTCGACGGGCTGGAAGACACACGCGAAAGTGACGGCGTCGGGGCGATGGCGGGCCAGTCGAACTTTCGGGTGATCGGGGCTGCCACGACTCGGTCGCGCGGGGTTCGCTTTGGCGAGATCGCGGTGATGAACGAGACCGAGCGCGCCATTCGCACCGCCGTACAAGCGGCACAGAAGATGGCAAATGTTCGGGTGGATCACTGCATTGCCTGTTTCGCCGGGGCAGAGCCGCGCAGCTATGGCCTTGCAGGCGAATGGGATCTGCAGGATTCAGTCGTCGTCGATCAGGACGTGGCGCGGGTGCTGGCGGCCTGCGATGTGCCCGACATCGGGCAGGGGCGCGAAGTGCTGCACGCGCATCCGGTCAACTTTGCCCTGGACCATCGCACCGGGCTGGGCGATCCGCGCGGGCAGATCGGCAACCGGCTAGCTTGTGACATGCACATGCTGTCAGTCGAGGCGTCGGTGGTGCAGAACCTTCTTTACTGCATCAAGCGGTGTGACCTTGAACTGGCGGGGCTTGCCTCGTCGGCCTATGTCTCGGGGATTTCCTCTTTGGTCGAAGACGAACAAGAGCTGGGTTCGGCGTGCATCGACATGGGGGGCGGATCGACCGGTATTTCGATCTTCATGAAAAAGCACATGATTTATGCGGACTCGGTGCGGCTGGGCGGCGACCACGTGACTTCTGACATCTCGAAGGGGCTGCAGGTGCCGCTGGTGGTGGCCGAACGGATCAAGACAAAACATGGCGGCGTCGTGGCCACCGGTATGGATGACCGCGAGATGATCGAGATCGGCGGTGACAGCGGCGATTGGGAAAAGGACCGCCAGCAAGTCAGCCGGACCGAACTGATCGGCATCATCCGCCCGCGGGTCGAGGAAATCCTGGAAGACGTCGCGGCCCGGCTGAATGCTGGGTTCTTTGACCAGCTTCCGAGCCAGCAGATCGTCTTGACGGGCGGGGCCAGTCAGATCCCGGGGCTGGATGGTCTGGCAAGCCGAATCCTTGGCCAAAGGGTGCGGATGGGGCGGCCCCTGCGCGTGCAGGGATTGCCACAGGCGGCGACGGGGCCTGCATTCTCTGGTGCGGTCGGATTGTCACTGTTTGCGGCCCATCCGCAGGATGAATGGTGGGATTTCGACATTCCCGCAGAACGCTATCCCGCGCGATCGATCAAAAGGGCGCTGAAATGGTTAAAGGACAACTGGTAACTCGCTATATGCTGCGTTCCTACCAAAATGCGGGAGTTTTTTGGCCGATCAGTCCACATTTTGTAGGCTGTTAAGCTTTTTCTCGTGACGACACTGCGTTCTGTAGGTAGACTTGTTCATAATTCGGTGATCCGCGCCTCGGGACAGGGGCGGTAGCATCCTAAACGGCGATTGGCGGCGCACCCGCTGCCCAACAGACAACAGGCGGACAGAAACCATGGCATTGAATTTGATGATGACCTCGCAGCGCGAAGAGCTGAAGCCGCGCATCACCGTGTTCGGTGTGGGGGGTGCGGGCGGTAATGCGGTCAACAACATGATCGACAAGCAGCTTGAAGGCGTCGAGTTTGTGGTGGCGAACACCGATGCGCAGGCGTTGCAGCAAAGCCGGGCCGTGTCGAAAATCCAGATGGGCCTGAGGGTGACCGAGGGTCTGGGTGCGGGCGCGCGCCCCACGGTGGGGGCTGCGGCGGCCGAAGAGACGATCGAAGAGATTGTTGATCATCTGGCCGGTGCGCACATGTGTTTCATCACTGCCGGCATGGGCGGCGGCACCGGCACCGGGGCGGCCCCGATCATAGCACAAGCGGCGCGTGAATTGGGCGTGCTGACGGTGGGCGTGGTGACCAAGCCCTTCCAGTTCGAGGGCAACAAGCGGATGCGTCAGGCCGAAGAGGGAATCGAGGCGCTGCAAAAGGTCGTCGATACCCTGATCATCATCCCCAACCAGAACCTGTTCCGGCTGGCCAATGAACGCACGACCTTTACCGAAGCCTTCGCGATGGCAGACGATGTGCTCTATCAGGGCGTCAAGGGCGTCACCGATCTGATGGTGCGGCCCGGTCTGATCAACCTTGATTTCGCCGACGTGCGCGCGGTGATGGACGAGATGGGCAAGGCGATGATGGGCACCGGCGAGGCCGAGGGGCCGGATCGTGCCGTTCAGGCGGCCGAGAAGGCGATTGCCAACCCGCTCTTGGATGAAATCAGCCTGCACGGGGCCAAGGGCGTGCTGATCAACATCACAGGCGGCTATGACCTGACCCTGTTCGAATTGGACGAGGCCGCCAACATCATCCGCGAGAAGGTCGATCCGGACGCCAACATCATTGTCGGGTCCACTTTAGACACCTCGATGGAGGGGGTCTTGCGGGTTTCGGTCGTTGCGACGGGCATTGATGTGGCCGAAACGCGCGCCGATGCGCCCGTCGCCCGCCGGTCAATGGCCGAACCGTTGAAAGCTGCGGCACCTGTGATCGAGCCCAAGCGTGAACTTCCGCTGGCGTTGCCGTCTGCGCCAATGCCGTCCGCCCCGCCGCAGCCGCAACATCTGTCTGAAGATGGCTACAACGCCGATCCTTCACTGTTCGAAGCGGGCGAAGCGCGCCAGGATGATGTGCCCCCCCCCGCCTATGTCCCCCAGCCAGAAGTTGCCACGCGGGCACCCGTGGCCACAACGATGCGTCAGCAAGACGACGCGGCTGCATTCGTTGCCCCGCGTCCGCGTGCAGCTGGCACCCCGTCACCCGAAGCACTGGCCCGTCTGCAGGCCGCCGTCAGCAAATCGCCCGTTCCGCGTCAGCAGGTTCAGGCCCAGACACCGCGCACCACAATACCCGCTGCCATTCCCGCCGCACCGTTCCCGCAAAAGCCGGCGGCAGAGCGTCCGCGCTTTGGGATCGGCAGCCTGATCAACCGGATGTCAGGCGGCCATTCCGAACCCAACGCCGAGCGCCCGCAAGCCGCGCGCCAGCAACCGACGATGTCAGCCTATGAAGATGAACACGACGCAGCACCCGAACAGGATCGCAACAACATACCTGCTTTCCTGCGCCGTCAGGCGAACTGATCGCCATTCGAACGGTGTAGAAGGCCCGGGATAGTTCCCGGGCCTTCTTTGTTTTTGCTGACAAAAATGCCAATGGCAGCCTGTTACACTCGGTCACAAAGCGTGAGTTGTGATCATGCCGGATGAAGATTATTTCCTACAGACGTTAATGGGGTCTGAAAAACGCCCTGCCGGATGTTTCGTCGGAGGCTTGCGTGCAATTCACTGTGAAATCTGCTGCCAGCTTTACCGGGCTTGGCCTGCATGGCGGCGCGGTTGTGCGGATGTCCGTGCTGCCCGCTGCAGCAGGGTCAGGGATCTGGTTTCACCGCACGGATGTGATCGACAGTGATCCATTGATCCCCGCCATCTGGAATGCAGTCGTGCCGTCGCGGCTTTGTACACTGGTGGCAAATGCCGACGGTGTTTCGGTCTCGACAATCGAGCATCTGATGGCTGCCTTGGCGGGTCTTGGCATTCACAACGCACTGATCCAGATCGATGGTCCGGAAGTGCCGATCCTGGATGGGTCGGCGGTGCCGTTTGTGGCCGGGATGCTGGCAAGCGGACTCCAGCCCCTTGCCGCCCCGGCGCGGGCAATCCGCGTGCTGAAAACGATCGAGGTGCGCGACGGCGAGGCGATGGCGCGGCTTGAACCCGCCGACATGCTCGAGATCGACTTTTCCATCGCGTTCCCTGAACCGGCAATCGGCAAGCAGTCCCGGCGGTTGAACATGGCCAACGGTGCCTTTGTGCGCGAACTGTCGGACAGCCGTACCTTCTGCCTGAATGCGGATGTGGACAGGATGCGGGCCAACGGGTTGGCACAGGGTGGCTCGCTGGGCAATGCAGTGGTGTTTGATCACGGGCGCGTCCTGACACCGGGCGGCCTGCGTCACGGGGATGAACCGGTCCGTCACAAGATGCTTGACGCGATGGGCGATCTGGCGCTTGCAGGCGGCCCGCTCTTGGCGCGCTACACCGGTGTGCGGGCGGGGCATGCTCTGACCAACCGTTTGCTGCGCACTCTGTTTGCAACGCCCGGTGCCTTTGTCGTGGATACCTGCGGATCTTCGATCAACGGTAAACTGCCGGGTGTCGGGGTCCGGCCCGCCGACTTGCCGCTTTGCGTCAGTGCCTGACCGTCTTTGCGAAGAAAGCCGTTTTGCGCCCCGGATTTATCTGTGCTAGGAAACCTAAAATCGGGTTCCCGCCCTCTGGACCTGGTCTGCTTTGGATCAGTCACTGGGCGTGCGAGCAAAGCATGGGATAGGCGGAAGATGGCAGGCGGATTATCGGGTGCTGCACGCGGAATAGGCATCCTGCTTGTGCTGGCATCACTGTCAGCATGTGGCCCGCGGGAGAGCAAGCTGCCTCCGGCGGAAAGCTTTACCGCTGACCAGCTTTTTACCAAGGGCGAAGTCGAGCTTGCAACCGCCAAAAAGCCTGAAGACGCACTCGTGTTCTTCGAGGATGTCGAAAGGCTGTACCCCTATTCCGAATTCGCAAAGCGTGCCGTAATCATGCAGGCATTCGTCCAGCACAGTGCCAAGAACTACGAAGAAGCGCGGCTTGCGGCGCAGCGCTATCTTGATTTCTATCCGGGCGGCGAGGATGAGGCCTATGCAACCTATCTGCTGGCTCTCAGCTTTTATGACCAGATCGACGAAGTCGGTCGCGATCAGGGGCTGACCTTTCAGGCGCTGCAATCGCTGCGTGGGGTGATCGAACAGTATCCCGACAGCGAATATGCGCGCGCGGCGATGCTGAAGTTCGACCTTGCCTTCGATCACCTCGCCGGCAAAGAGATGGAGATCGGGCGCTACTACCTCAAGCGCAGGAACTATGCGGCGTCGATCAACCGGTTCCGCGTCGTGGTGCAGGATTTCCAGACAACAAGCCACACTCCCGAGGCGCTGCACCGCCTTGTCGAAGCCTATCTGGCATTGGGTCTGGAAGACGAGGCGCAGACTTCGGCGGCAATCCTTGGCTTCAACTACAAGTCCAGCCCGTTCTATGAAGACAGCTTCCGGCTGCTGAAAAACAAGGGGCTGGCACCCGAGGCAAAGGGCACAAGCTGGCTGGCGTCCGTGTATCGGCAGATGATCAAGGGCGAGTGGCTGTAAAGGTGCCTGCGTGCGCGCAGCCCGGTGATCGGCGGAGTTCATGCTGACCTCTTTGCAGATTCGCGACGTGTTGATCATCGAACGGCTGGACCTGGCATTTCAGTCGGGGTTGAACGTGCTGACCGGCGAAACCGGAGCGGGCAAATCGATATTGCTGGATGCGTTGGGGTTTGTGCTGGGCTGGCGCGGGCGCGCCGAACTGGTGCGCACGGGTGCGGCACAGGGCGAAGTGGTGGCGGTTTTCGACTTGCCGCCCAGGCACACGGCGCGGTTGGTGCTGGCCGAAGCCGGAATCGAGACGGAAGACGAGGTGATCTTGCGTCGGGTCAACACGGCTGATGGCCGCAAGACGGCCTGGGTCAACGACCGTCGCGTGTCAGGCGAGGTGTTGCGCGACCTGTCCGACCGATTGGTGGAACTGCACGGGCAACAAGACGATCGCGGGCTGCTGAACCCGCGTGGCCATCGTGCCCTGCTCGATGCTTTTGCCGAGGTCGATCTGGCAGGTCTACGCGGGTTATGGCGCGAAAAATCGGCTGCCAAAGCAGCGCTTGCCGAGGCGCAGGTGGCTTTGGCAGCCGCGCAGGCCGAAGAAGACTGGTTGCGCCATGCAGTGGCCGAACTTGACAAGCTGAACCCGGCCCCGGGCGAGGATGCCGTGCTCGACACGCGCCGCCGCGCCATGCAAGGGGCAGCCCGGATCAGGGCAGACATTGCGCGCGCGCATCAGGTGCTGACGGAAGGCGCCGAAGGCCAGATGCGCGATGCTCAGCGTTGGCTTGACGGCGCGTCGGACCGGGCAGAGGGGCGGCTGGATGCGCCCCTTGCGGCGTTGTCGCGCGCCTTGGCGGAACTGGGCGATGCGGGAGAAGGGGTCGAGGCGGCGCTGCGCGGGCTCGAGTTCGACCCGCACGAGCTGGAGGCGCTGGAGGAGCGCCTGTTTGCGATCCGCGCGCTGGCACGCAAGCATGGTGTGCTGCCGGACGATCTGGGGACGCTGGCAGGTCGGTTGCACGACCGGCTGACTGCGCTGGATGCTGGATCGACCGGACTTGCCAGACTGTCCCGCGCGCTGGCCGAGGCGGACGCCGCCTATCTTGGTGCCGCAGTCAAGATATCCGCGCAGCGCAAAGCGGCGGCTGGCCGGCTTGATCTGGCGATGGCGGCCGAACTGGCCCCGCTTAAGATGGAACGCGCGCTGTTTGTCACAGAAGTGACCCCGGCTGATCCGGGACCCGAAGGCAGCGACGCGGTTACATTCACGGTGGCCACCAATCCGGGCGCGCCGTCGGGGCCACTGAACCGCATTGCGTCCGGGGGCGAGCTTTCGCGTTTCCTGCTGGCGCTCAAGGTTTGCCTCAGCGGCAACACGCCGGGGCTGACCATGATCTTTGACGAGATCGACCGAGGCGTCGGCGGGGCCACTGCCGATGCGGTGGGGCGGCGGCTGCAAGCGTTGGCGCAGGCCGGGCAAGTTCTGGTGGTCACGCACAGCCCGCAAGTCGCGGCACGTGGCGGCCATCACTGGCGAGTAGAAAAGCATGTGACGGGTGGGCGGACGCTGTCGACCGTAACGCCGCTGGATCAACCCGACCGGGTCGAGGAAATCGCCCGGATGCTGGCCGGTGATGTGATTTCCGAAGCGGCGCGGGCGGCGGCACGCGCATTACTCTGTCAGACTTGAAAAACCAAGGCTTGCCGCATTCCACCCCGACGGCACCGCAACCAGAACCACCGACAGCAACGCGGCAAAGCGGGGCAGGTCACTGCCATCCGGTGCCGCCGCGCCAGACACCACGAATCGCTGATGCAGCAAGCAGATTTCCCCTGAAAGCTGACGCAGCTGCACCTTCCCGGTCACCAGCCGCGCGCGGGCAAAGATACCGGAGAACTCGGCCGCCAAGATGTCGCGCGTCGCTGTTCGCCCTTCAACCCATGCTCCGGTCAAGGTCAATACTGCTGCATCCTCTGTCAGATAGCCAACCAGCCGGTCAGCATCCTGCGCTCCGAAAGCGGCGGCAAAGGCGCGTGGAAAGTCTTGCGGGGTCATGGGAACGGGCCTTGTGCGGGGATCACATCCACCCCGGACTTAGCATCTCTGCACGCGCGAAGGGAACCGCGAACAAACCCGCCGGTCAGGGTTGGGACGCAACACCCGCCAAGGCAATTTCCAGATCCCCGTAGCCCGTAAACCGGCGTTCATAGGTCAGACCCAATCTGCGCGCGCAGTCTGCCGCCTTTTCATCCAACGCCGGGTCATCGGTCTGCGCCTGATAGACCAACGTGGTATAGTTGCCAAACATCATCGTGATCAGTTCGGGGTGGCGATCAAACCCCATCGGACGCCAGACGAATGCATCAAATTGCCGCACCAGAAAGTCGGTCAGATAATATGCCGTGATTTCGTCAGGATGGGCGGCAAAAGCAGCATTGCCTTCGAAGAACGAATAGCAGTGCGGCCCCTCTATCATCTCGATCCCGAGTTCAGCGCATTTGCGTTGCAACTGCCCGCCGGTGCCGCAATCGGCATAGACCACAAAGATCGTGTCATACTCGGCACGGCGCGCCACCACGACCTCGGCGACTGCGGCTGTAATCCGGTCTGGCCACAGGTGCAGGTTCGCAGGCAAACATTGCAGATCAAGGTGATCCCAACAATTGGCCCGCTTCAGGGCCACGATTTCATGCGCCAGCGCCCCGCAGGCGATCAACAACACGCGACCGGTGGCGGCCGGCGGCAGACCAACCTCGGTCAGGCGTGTGTCGTCAAGGTCTAGCGCCACAAAGACCGGCGCATCGCAATGGCTGCCGCCAGCGCAGTCAGGCTAAGCGCCACAAGCGGCAAACTCGCGTGGGTCGCCACGGTAAGCGTCAACCCGGCAGCGGCAATCACCGTCAGAATCAGGGTAAGAAAAACAGGCAACGGCATTGGCCACCTCCACTTTTCTGAAATGTGGCGTCAAACAATGGCATTTCCAAGAGGAAGCTGTGAAAAGTGCCCCGATTTCGGCAAAAGTGATCGCAGATGTCTTGCCGGATCAGGCGCTGACCTGATTGTGCTTGCGCTGCATGTAGGCCTTGGCGGTTTCCACGGCCACGGCGGCGTCACGGCAATATGCATCAGCGCCGATTGCCCGGCTGAACTCTTCGTTCAGCGGCGCACCGCCAACCAGCACGATATAGTCTTCGCGCATACCCTTTTCCTTCAGGGTGTCGATCACGACTTTCATATACGGCATCGTGGTGGTCAGAAGGGCCGACATCCCCAGAATGTCAGGCTGTTCTTCGGCCAATGCCGCGAGGTACTTCTCTACCGAGTTGTTGATCCCCAGGTCGCGGACTTCAAAGCCCGCGCCTTCCATCATCATACCCACAAGGTTCTTGCCAATGTCGTGAATGTCGCCCTTCACGGTGCCGATCACCATCTTGCCCATCCGCGGTGCGCCGGTTTCGGCCAGAAGCGGCTTGAGGATGAACATCCCGGCCTTCATTGCATTGGCCGCAAGCAGAACTTCCGGCACGAACAGAATGCCATCGCGGAAGTCGGCCCCGACAATCGTCATCCCTGCAACCAACGCCTTGGTCAGAACATCGTAGGGCGTCCAGCCGCGTTCCAGCAGGATGTTCACGCCGTCTTCGATTTCTTCCTTCAGGCCGTCGTAAAGGTCATCGTGCATCTGCAAGACCAGTTCGTCATCGGACAGGTCGGAAAGAATGATTTCGTCGTCGGCCATTTGGCACTCCTCTGGCGTGGGCTAGGATAGCAATGAAATATATCAACGCAATGCACTCTTCGGTTTCCGACATGCCCCAGATGAAAGCCGACAGCAAGGGATGACTTGAACAGAAATCAGTGGAAATTGTTCCCTATTTGTTCGATAATCCGGCCATGACGAATAAAATCAACACGCCCCGTCCGGATATGCGCATCAAGGCGCGGGCGGCGTTGTCGAATGACGCTGGCCGGTATGAAAGGACATGCCGGGTTGCGGTGGACGACGGCTGGGGCCGGGACGACGATCTGCCGCTGTTGCGCACCGAGGTGCGAACGGAACGGGCGCGGTCTGCGATCACCTACAACCGCTCGCCCGACCTGCCGTTTGATCGGTCCATCAACCCCTATCGCGGCTGTGAACACGGATGCATCTATTGCTTTGCCCGTCCGAGCCACGCTTTCCTGAATCTGTCGCCCGGCCTGGATTTTGAAACACGGCTGATCGCGCGGCCGGGTCTTGACTCGGTGCTGGATGCAGAGTTGCGCCACCCGGCCTACCGCGTGGCCCCGATCGCCATCGGCACCAACACCGACCCCTATCAACCAATCGAAGCCGAGCATCGGGTCATGCGCGATCTGATCGCGGTGTTGGCTGCGTTTCAACATCCTTTGGCGATCACCACGAAAGGCACACTGATCGAACGCGATCTTGATCTGCTGGCCCCGATGGCCGGCCGGAACCTGCTGCGGGTCGGGATCTCGATCACCTCGCTTGATGCCGGCTTGTCGCGGCGGCTGGAGCCGCGTGCGGCCACGCCAGCGCGGCGGTTGGCGATCATCCGTCGGTTGGCCGATGCCGGTGTTCGGGTGCGCGTGATGGTGGCACCGGTCATTCCCGGCCTTACGGACCACGAGCTGGAGCAGATATTGACGGCAGCGCGCGATGCGGGGGCATGCTCTGCGACGTGGATCGCGCTTCGTTTGCCGCTGGAAGTGTCACCGCTGTTTCAGGATTGGCTGGCGCGGCACGAACCGGGGCGGGCCGCGCGCGTGATGCGCGGTGTGCGCGACATTCACGGCGGTCGCGACTATGACCCGGCATGGGGTAGCCGGATGCGGGGGCAGGGGCTTTGGTCCGATCTGATGGCCCAGCGATTTGCCAAAACGATCGCGCGGTTGAACTTTGTTGCAGATATGCCGCCGTTGCGCACCGACCTGTTCCAGCCGCCACCGCGCAAGGGCGATCAGCTTTCGTTGTTCTGATCCCCTGCCGTCTGGTCCCGAAGTTCTCGGGACGAGGTCCGCCGGCATCTGAAGGCGGGCGCCATCTTAGCCACGCCGCCCGCGCCGTTCCCGCTTGGGATCGCCCGACGTGTCCCCGGTTCCGTCCGAGGCCGATGAGAAGGCGCCAAGAGCCGATGAAATCAAATCCAGCGTCGGACGTTGTCCCACGGGGCGGTTTTCCAGAGCGGCGCGCATCGCCCGCAAATGTTCCGGCATCGTCCCGCAGCAGCCGCCAATGATCCGGACCCCGGAATCCCGCGCCAACACCGCATAGTCAGCCATCAAGTCCGGCGTTCCGTCATAGTGGATATGACCATTGTGATACTTCGGGATCCCGGCGTTCCCTTTGGCGATCAAAGGGCGGTCCGATCCCTGCGCGGTAAAGCCAAGGACCGTGCGCAGCAGATCAGAGGCCCCAACGCCGCAGTTCGCGCCAAAGGCAATCGGCGGGTTCGGCAGTTTTTCCACCATATCCGCCATCGCGGCCGAGGTAAGGCCCATCATCGTGCGCCCTGCGGTGTCAAAGCTCATCGTGCCGCACCACGGCATCCCGGCAAGTGCGGCTGCCGCTGCGGCGGCCTTGTATTCTTCGGGCGCGGACATGGTTTCGACCCACAGCACATCTGCGCCACCTGCCTTCAACCCTTCGGCCTGTTCGTGAAACATTTCGACTGCGACGGTTTGCGTCAGTGTTCCCATCGGTTCGAAGATCTCGCCTGTAGGGCCGATCGATCCGGCAACCACGACGAGCCGCCCTGCGGCGTCGGCAATCTCGCGCCCCAAAGACGCGCCGACCCGGTTCAAGTCGTGGACTTGACCCTGCAGATTATGCAGTTTCAGTCGGCTGGCATTGCCACCAAAAGTATTGGTCAGAAAGATGTCAGACCCTGCTTCGACTGCGCCGCGATACAGGGCGCGGATATTGTCCGCCTCGTTCAGGTTCCACATTTCAGGTGGGTCGCCCGAAGAGAGACCCACGTTGAACAGATTTGTCCCGGTAGCCCCGTCGGCCAAAAGCCAGTCGCGGGACGACAACAGCCGGGATAGTGCATCATCAGGCATCGAAACCTCGGGGCGGGAAACGGGATTATGCCCGTCTCTGCCACGCGCGTCCGCCCGAGGCAAACTCATATTCCGCATCATCTTGTTCAGTTTGGCGCAAGGGGGGCGGATCGGCAATGGCACGGGCAATCTCGACTGCGGCCAGGGCCAAGCCGGTTTGGTGCGGCGCGGCAAGATACAGCGGCTGCCAGCGCGGTGCGAAGGCTGCCTTGAATTGCCGCAGTCCGGCTCCGTCGCAGCCAAATCTGGCGAGGATTCGGTCAAGAACCATCCTGCGACCGAACGCAGCTTCGGGGACGGCGGCGAGCGACAGTCGCGGCAGGCCTTTTTGCCCAGCTTCGGCAATTGCGGCCGCGACAAGAGCATGCATCGTTCCATCTGGCGCGTCGGATGTATGTCGCATGAGATCGAGCGCCCATTCCGATGGCCCGCAATGAAATGTAGCAAACGCTACAAGTCGCCCATCGTGATGCGCCAGAAACACCCGTTGGCCAGCTACGTAGCGTGGCGCATAGCGCCCCATTGAAAAGCCGCGCTCGCCACCATGTGCAGACGCCCACTGTTCCGCGATCCGGGCCATTTCGACGAGGGGCAGCGAAGAACCAGGCACAACCCGCACCCCCGCGGCCGACGCCTTGCGCAGTTTGCGGCGCAAACCAGACCGTGTTGGCGATGCAAGGTCAAAATGGCGCGGATCGAGCCATGCCTCGCGCGCGATGCCCAGGACCTGCCAGCCTTCGCTGCGGGCCAGTGCCGCCGTGGGGGCAGTGCATTTGTAGATTGCCGGCCATTTGTCGCATTGCCAGGCGATCAGTGCCAATCGGCGCAGGGCAGACCGCTGTGACATCAGGGGGTCAAACATGCCGATCAACATATGCGTGGTTCGTGCGGCCAGCCAGTCGCCCGAAGGAAGCCTGTGATGTTCGCCCTGCGCCTCGATCAAGGTTTCGGCCCGAACCGGCGCGGCATGGTCAACCCGCATCGGCAAGACAGCGGCAACTTTCTGCGGCCCAAGGGCAGCAACAACCCCGCCCAGCATCGCAGGCAAGGCATAGTAGGCTATCCGCCAGGCCAGAATGGCTGCCAGCAGCGGGTCCTGCGGCAGCGGTGGCAGCAAGGCCAGCAGGGTCACTTCAAATGCGCCAACCCCGCCGGGTGCCCCCGACACCAAACCTGCGCCATGCGCGATCAGAAACGCCGGCAACAGAGTGATTACCGTCAAACCAAGTTCCGGTGGCAGCAGGAAATATAGCGCCAAAGCCGCCGCGACCGTATCGACTGCCGCCAGCCCGACAAGGCGGCCTTGCGTGAACAGGTTCGGCAAGCGGCGCACAAGTTGCGGCCTTGCCAGCGACAGTGCTGCAATCAGCCCGGCACCGCACAGCGTTGCTGCGGCGATACCGCGAAAGGGTGCGTCCGGCAAGGCCAGCAGCACAACGGCCGTCACAACTGCCCAACCCGCCAGAAACGACAGGGCCACGGCGAAGGTCAAACGCGCGGCCATTGCCGGTGACTGACCCGGAAGCATCCTTAACCGAAGCACCGTTCCCGTGATCACGCCCAGCCCCAGCATCTGGCTTATGGCGATGGCACAAATCCCGGCTCGTCTTGCCGCTTGCGGCGCAACGCCCGTTTCAAGAAACCTGTGCACTACAGCATCATAGCGCCCGACGGCCCAAAAACTGATCACGGTGGCTGCTGCAGCAAGGACCCACTGACCGAACTGCACCCCCGAAAAAGCACGGCCAATGGTTGCCAGATCCACGTCAGCAAGCCGGGTCGACAGCAGCCACAGGAACAGACCTGCCAGTGCCAAAGAAACACCCGCCCGGCCAAAAAGCCGGGGTAGTCGGCGCGACATCGCGCCGATCGTCAATTCCTGCATCTGTTTTCCCCGCCGAACTGATTATCACCCGGTTATACTGTAGCGTGTTCGGGGTAACCGGCTGCTTAACAGATCAAACTTGCGCTATTGCAAGACAGGCTGTTTCAGGGCTTTGACCCGAAACAGCCTGCCGGGAAACGGGGCTGGGACGAAACGTGCCTGGTACGATCAGAGTTCGGTCATCAACTGCGCTTTGGCCTCGGTCAGCAACAAGCCCAGCTTGCCGCGCACCTCGTCTGCGGTCACGCGACCTGCAAGATCCGCCACCACTTTGCGCACCACGTCATCCGATCCCGCCTCTTCGAAGTCCGAGGCAACCACGTCGCGCGCATAGGCAGCGGCGTCATCGCCTGACTTGCCCATCAATTCGGCCGCCCAGAGGCCCAGCAGCTTGTTTCGCCGCGCCTCGGCGCGGAACTGCATCTCTGCATCATGAGCGTATTTGTTCTCGAATGCGTTTTCGCGGTCATCAAAAGTCGTCATGGCGGGGCCCTCTTGGGTCTCGGGTTGCAGTCTTGTCCCATATGCCTACACTACGACGCTGCTGCAAGGGCTGAGGGGCAGGGTGCCTTGCGAGCTTGCGCACATTGGCTTAGAAGCGCGGGAAGGCTGGCAGGACGCAAGGCGACCTGCCCTTAGCCATTCCAAACGGAGCGTTCATGGCACGTCGCAAGAAGGTCTACGAAGGCAAGGCGAAAATCCTTTATGAAGGGCCGGAGCCGGGCACCCTCATCCAGTATTTCAAGGACGATGCCGCGCCGGGGCAGGCCACACCGATCCAGACCGCAAGCGAGGGCAAGGGGGTTCTGAACAACCGCTTGTCAGAGTTTTTCATGGCCGGGCTGAACAGTATCGGGGTGCCCACGCATTTCATCCGCCGGATCAACATGCGCGAACAACTGGTGCGCATGGCCGAGATCATTCCGCTGGAAGTTGTGGTGCGCAACTTTGCCGCAGGCGATATCTCGAAGCGCCTAGGCATCTCTGAAGGCACGCCGCTGCCGCGCCCGATCGTGGAATACTACTACAAAGATGACCGGCTGGCATCGCCATTGGTCAGCGAAGAGCACATCATCGCTTTCGGATGGGCTACCCAGCAAGACCTTGACGACATGGTGGCGCTTGCGTTGCGGGTCAATGACTTTTTGTCCGGTGTGATGATGGGGGTCGGCATCCGCCTTGCCGATTTCCGCATCGAGGTGGGCCGGATCTGGGAGGGGGACTTCATGCGACTGATTGTTGCAGACGAAATCAGCCCCGACAGTTGCCGCCTGTGGGATATGCGCGCGGTCGTCGAGCGGTCCGATGGCCAGCCGCCCGCCGATCCGGGGCCGCTCGCGGATGTCTACACGGACCTCGCGCGACGTCTGGGTGTGCTGCCGTCCAATGTGACCCATGCGGCCAAGCCCAGCCTGATCAACTGATACCCACAGGGAAAAACCGATGAAAGCGCGCGTAACGGTCATGTTGAAACAAGGCGTCCTGGATGTTCAGGGTGCCGCAGTGCGCCATGCCTTGGGTAGTCTTGGGTTTGCCGGCGTCGATGGCGTGCGGCAGGGCAAGGTGATTGAACTCGACCTCGCCGAAACGGAAGCCGAGGCAGCCCGGACACAGGTGCGCGCGATGTGCGAACGGCTGCTGGCGAACACAGTCATCGAAAGCTATCGGATTGAAATGGTTTGACCAAGGACATCTGATTGGCAAAGCCGGGGGCCAAACCCCGGGAGGCCAGTGGGACAGTCTTGCGGTGAAGACGGGAAAATCCCGGAGTGGTGGAGAGGCGTGCCCATGAAAGCTGCAGTCGTTACCTTTCCCGGGTCCAACTGCGACCGCGATCTTGCCGTGGCATTCGAGCGGACCGGTTTCGAGGTTGTGCGTGTCTGGCACAAGGATACGGCCTTGCCTGCCGGGACCGATGTGGTTGGGGTGCCCGGCGGGTTTTCGTTTGGGGATTACTTGCGCTGCGGGGCGATCGCCGCGCAATCGCCGGTGGCGGGGGCGATTGTCGCGCATGCCCAGCGGGGCGGTTACGTTTTGGGAGTGTGCAACGGGTTTCAGGTCTTGACCGAAATGCGGCTGCTGCCCGGCGCCTTGATTCGCAATGCCAATCTGAAGTTTCTGTGCAAGACCGTGGGCCTGACCGTAGAGGCAGACAGCGTCTATACCGCCGCCTATGCGCCGGCACAGAGCATCAAATTGCCGATCGCGCATCATGACGGGAATTTCACCATCGATGCCGAAGGTCTGGCGCGGCTGCAGGGAGAGGGTTTGGTGGCGTTTCGCTATTCAGACACTCCGAACGGCTCGATGGACGACATTGCCGGCGTCCTGTCGCTCAATCGACGGGTCCTGGGACTGATGCCGCATCCCGAGCGGGCCGTAGACGCATTTCACGGCAGCACCGACGGATCCGCGCTGTTCGCCGGACTCATGGGCGGGATGGCGCTGGCCTGAGGGTCTTGGGGAGGCGGCTGCTTGAGGCGGCAGGCGGCTTTCGCCTAAGATCAATCGATGCAAGACGACCCTTCTTTCCCTGCTTCGGATCGATCCGCGGCCCCGACCGAGGGTCCGGGCGCGCTTTACTGGTGGGTCAAGCTGGTTGTCGTGCTGTTGGTGATGCTGGCGGTAGGGGTGGTTCTGGTCACCAACCGCTGGCTTTCGGAACGGTTCACCGAAACGACCCGAAACCGGGCCGAACTGCGGTTGGCACTGTATTCCGGCAATCTTACATCCGAGTTGCAGCGGACTTCGGTTGTGCCGTTGCTGTTGTCGGGTGATCCTGCAATCTCGTCGGCCCTGATCAAGCGCGACTTTTCGGGGACGTCCCTGCGACTTATCCAGGTTCAGGCAGAAATTGGTGTCGCTTCGATCTTGCTGCTGGATGCGGACGGCCGCACGATGGGGGCGAGCAATCGAAACCTGCTGGGAAAAAGCTATCGCAACGCTGCGCTTTTCGTCAATGCGCAACGCTCCAAGGACACCGTCTTTACAGTGTCGCCGCGCCCGGGGAACGGATTCGATTTCACATACTCGCGTGAAGTGATGGTGGACGGCCAGCCTGCCGGGGTGATCGTGGTTGCCGCTGACCTGATGAAATACGAACGCGCCTGGGCCGGGCTGCAAGACGCCGTTCTGATAACGGATTCGCAAGGCACCGTCATTCTTGCGACCCAACCGCGCTGGCGTGGGGTTCCGTTGGAGCAGGTGCTGTCGACCGGGGACGATTCATCCGCGCTGAACCGCGCGCTGAAAGGTGCTGCCGACTGGGCGCAGGACCCGCCGGATGCCTATGTCAGTGGCGAAGGGGTGCTGCGCACGGATACACGTGTGCCGTTCCAGGGCTGGAGGATGGTTTCTTTCACGACCTACGGTTCGGTCCGCGAACGCGTGAACGGCGTTTTGGCGTTGGAAATCATGGGTTTTGCAATTCTTGCAGCCCTGACGTTTTACATACTGTCGCGCCGGGCGTGGTCGCAGAACATGTCGTTTCGTGCGGAGTCTGCCAAGCTGCGCCTGCTGAATGCGCGGTTGCAACGCGAGATTGCCCAGCGGGAAAAGGTGCAAAAGGATCTTGCCGTAGCCGAGTTGACGCTGGCGCAGTCGTCGAAACTTGCGGCTTTGGGAGAGATGTCAGCGGCGGTCAGCCACGAATTGAACCAGCCTTTGGCGGCGATGAAGACATATCTTGCGGGTGCGCGGCTGTTGCTGCAACGCAAGCGCCCTGACGAGGCGCTCAGCAGTTTTCAGCGGATCGATGACCTGATCGAGCGGATGGGTGCGATCACCCGCCAATTGAAATCCTACGCCCGAAAGGGCGGCGATGCCTTTGAACCGGTTGATTTGCGCGCCTGTCTGTCGGCGGCGCTTTCGATGATGGAGCCGCAGTTGAAGCTGCGGATCGTAAAGATCACCCGGACCGTGCCGCGTGCTCCGGTGACGGTGATGGCCGACCGGTTGCGGCTGGAGCAGGTTGTGATCAACCTTTTGCGTAACGCACTGGACGCAACTAAGGACAGTGCCGTACCGCAGATTGATCTGATTCTGGCAGCCGGTGATACAGCGACACTGACGGTGCGCGACAATGGGCACGGGATCAGTGATCTCGATAACCTGTTCGAGCCGTTCTATACGACCAAGAAGCCCGGTGAAGGCATCGGACTTGGGCTTGCGATCAGTTCGGGAATTGTCACCGACCTTGGCGGAAGACTGACCGCCCGAAACGCCCCTGATGGCGGTGCGGTGTTTGAAGTGCAACTGCCCATTCTGGGCGAAGACGTCAAAGCAGCAGAATGAGGTATTCATGGCCCGCGCGATGAAGGTGGCAATTGTCGATGACGAGGCCGACATGCGGCAGTCAATCAGCCAATGGCTGGCGCTTTCCGGTTTTGACACAGAGACATACCAAAGCGCCGAAGAGGCGTTGAAGGCGATCGGCCCCGAGTTTCCAGGGGTCGTGGTCAGCGACATAAAGATGCCGGGCATGGACGGGATGGCATTCCTGAAACGGTTGATGGGAATGGACAGCGGCCTGCCCGTCATTCTGATCACCGGGCATGGCGATGTGCCGATGGCGGTAGAGGCGATGCGGGTGGGGGCATTCGACTTTCTGGAAAAGCCGTTCAACCCTGACCGGATGACCGAACTTGCAAAACGCGCGACCCAGAATCGCCGCCTGACGCTCGACAACCGGGCCTTGCGCCGGGAATTGTCCGACGGGTCGATCCTGATGAAAAAGCTTATTGGCACCAGCGCGGTGATGGACCGCCTGCGCGAGGATATCCTTGATCTGGGTCAGGCCGACAGCCATGTTCTGATCGACGGGGAAACCGGCACCGGCAAGACGCTGGTGGCGCATGCCTTGCATGCTGTCGGGCCGCGGGCAGGGCGGAAATTCGTGACCGTGTCCTGTGCGGCCTGGTCCGAGGATCAGTTGACGGCCAAGCTGTTCGGTCCGGCCGAAGATGGTGCAATTCCGTTGCTTGAAGAAGCCCGGGGCGGCACGATCTGTCTTGAGGATATAGAAGCGCTGCCCCATGCGCAGCAATCGCGGTTGCTGACGCTGATCAACGAACAAAGCACGCCGCCCGATACCCGGATCATCGCGATCTGCAACACGCATGCTCCGGACAAAACGGTGGAAGACGCGCTGCGGCCCGATCTGTTCTACCGTCTGGGTGCTATGACCATCGTTCTGCCGCCCTTGCGGTCTAGGGGCGAGGATATCCTGACGCTGTTTACCGGCATGTCTGAACAGTTTGCCGAGGAATACGGCTGCGACGCGCCACAAGTGACAGCCCAGGAGGCGGCACAATTGCTGCAAGCACCCTGGCCCGGAAACGTGCGGCAACTGGTCAACATCGCTGAGCGTGCCGTGTTGCAGAACCGGCGCGGGTCGGGGTCGATAACCAGCCTTCTGATGGCCGACACTGAAAGCTCTGGCATGGCGATGACGACCGAAGGCAAGCCGTTGAAGGACTATGTCGAGGCATTCGAACGGATGCTGATTGACAACACGATGCGCCGTCACCGGGGCAGCATTGTAGCTGTGATGGACGAGTTGTGCCTGCCGCGCCGGACCCTGAACGAAAAGATGGCGAAGTACGGATTGACACGCGGGGATTACGTCTAGGCGGGCCGGGTCCGGTTCGACTGGCGATAGGCGTTTGTCATCCTGCTCGCAGTGGGCAGGGTCACCGGGCGCGTCTGCCCCATGCACCCGCGAAGGATCGGCGGCGCACAAACGAATTTCCGGCTCGTGCGTGGTCCCGCCACAATCGACGATGGCCGATTCAACCCTTCCGTGTGTGCCAGTTGCGAAATGACCCATTGTCATTCGACAAACTTTGACGTTACTGTGAAACATGTGATTTTTTCACAACGGAATTCTCTGCCCCCTACTTGATGCGATGAAACGCGCCGACCGGGGACAGCCGGATCGGCCTTTTGGCCGTTT
>JANNPZ010000086.1:0-72510 GCA_031400505.1 Paracoccaceae bacterium
GCATCGAGGGCGACCGTGGAATGTATGAAGTACATCGCGTGTTTGTCTGGGGTTTGCTTGGGTTTCTCTCGGGGTTGGTCTGGCTTTTGTCGGGATGAGCGGGGTTTTCACACCCCCGCACCCCCGTGGGATATTTGTGCCAAGATGAATGGGGCGTAGGATTTCCGGGATCTCAGAGGGTTTGCGAATGGCCGATGCGGCTGAGGAAGTCCGTCAGAAGTGAGGCATAGACCGCGGGCTTTTCAAGGAAGGGCAGGTGGCCTGCGCCGCGGATCAGGTGAAACGTGCGGCCACGCACCAGATCGGCGGTTTCGCGGACCAGGTCGGGCGGTGTCGTGCCGTCGCGGTCGCCGGCGATCACGAGGGTGGGCAGGGTCAGGCCTGCGGTTGGGGTGTAGAAATCGGCCCCGGCGATGGCGGAGGCGCAGCCGATCCAGCCTTGCGGGTCGGTGGTGACGAGGCGGTGCCTTGTGGCAGGCATCGCCGGGTCGTGGCGCCAGTTGTGGCCAAAGATCCGCTGCATCGCGCCATCGGCATAGGTGTCGAGGCCGGTTTCGGTGATCTGTGCGATGCGGTCTTCCCACAGCGCGGGCGTTCCGATCCGGGTGGCGGTGTTGGACAGCACCATGGCGCGGACGAGGTCAAGGCGTTTTACGGCCAGACCTTGTGCGATCAGGCCGCCCAGCGAAACGCCCAGCACCATCGCGTCTTTCATGGCGAAATGGTCCATCAGGCGTTCGGTATCCCGGATCAGCGCCCCCATGCTGTAGGGTGGTCGGGGCACGTCCGAGGCCCCATGGCCGCGCAGGTCGGGCCGCAGGATGCGATAGGCGGGCAGAAGCGGGATCAGGGGATCAAACAACGTGCCGTCGGTCCCCAAAGCGTGCAGCAAGACGACTGCCGGGGCGAACTCCGGGCCATCCAGCCGGACGTTCAGGCGTATGTCTGAAAGGTAGACCAGGGCCATCGATCAGGCCGGAAAGCGGAGGAGGGTGGCGGCAAACAAGTTCGGGTCCACGTTGCCGCCAGAGGCGGTGCAGATCACGGTATCGGGCAATTCCGGATCGAACAGGGCCGCGGCAAGAGCGACGGCGCCTCCCGGTTCCAGCACGATGCGCAAATGGGCAAAGGCAAGCGCCATGGCCTGCAGCGCCTGATCGTCGGTGACCACGACCCCCGGGCCGCACAGGCGCTGCAGGATCGGAAAGGTCAGTTTGCCCGGAGTGGGCGTCACGATGGCGTCACAGACCGAACCCGAAGCCCTGGCATTTATCTGCGGTTTCCCGGTGGCCAATGAACGCGCGGTGTCATCAAAGCCTGCCGGTTCGGCGGGACGCACGCGAAAGCGGCCCTCCAGCGCCAGGGCCACGCCGGCGGTCAGACCTCCGCCGCCGCAACAGGTCAGAACCTCGGCCTCGGTGATCCCGGCCTCGGTGGCCTGATCGGAGATTTCTAGTCCCACTGTCCCCTGGCCCGCGATCACCTGAGGGTCGTCATAGGGGCGGATCAGGGTCAGGTCGCGCTCGTCGGCCAGGCGAGCGCCGATGGCGTCGCGGTCCTCGCTGATCCGGTCATAGATCACCACTTCGCCCCCATAGTCACGGGTGCGGGCGAATTTTACCGCCGGCGCATCGGCAGGCATGACGATCACCGCCGGCACGTCGTGCAGGTGAGCCGCGAGTGCTACGCCCTGCGCATGGTTGCCCGACGAATAGGCTATCACGCCGCGACGGCGCGTTTCAGGATCAAGGGCCGAAACCGCCGACCAGCCGCCGCGAAACTTGAAGCTGCCGGTCCACTGAAGGCATTCGGCCTTGACGTAGATCTTGCGCCCTGCGATCCGGTCCAGCAGGGGCGCGTTCAGCAAAGGTGTGCGGCGCGCTCGACCGCGCAGGCGCAAGGCTGCGGCATGGATAAGCGCGAGCGACGTCATGCGCCAAGCGCCGCAAGGAACGCGTCAATCAGGGCGACGCTTTCGGGTTCATCCAGAAACGGCACATGTCCGCGACCCGGTACGGTTGCCGACATCAGCCCGGGGTGGTGGCGGGCCATTTCGGCAAGCGTTTTTGCCGACAGCAGGTTGGAATTCGCGCCGCGCAGCACTGCGACCGGCAAGCCCGCCAGTGCATCGAACAGCGGCCACAGATCGGCTGCAGGGCTGACCGAGGCCAGGACCGACTGGCGCAGTTCAGGATCATAGCGCAGATCCAGCCCGTCAGATGTCTGCCGGTAGACGCGGCGGGCAAACATCTGCCACTGCGGCAGGGTGACATCCGGAAAGCCTGCGGCAAGTGCCTTTTGCAGGTCTGCCGCGGCGTCCTCGAAGGTCGCGTAGCGTGGGCGGATGCCAATATAGCCCTTGATGGCGGTCAGGCCGGCCGGGTCCATTTCTGGGCCGATGTCGTTCATCATCACCCCCAGCAGCCGGTTGCGGTGCGTCACGGCCAGCAGCATCGCGATCAGCCCGCCGCGCGATGTGCCCAAAATGGCGGTTTGCGGCACATCGAGGTGGTCAAGCAGTTCGACGACGTCCTGCGCTTCGCGGGCGATGGTGTAGCTGCGCCAGTCTGCATGATCGGACGATCCGCGACCGCGATAATCCAGCCGGATCAGCCGCACCCGCTGCGACAGGCCCAGAACTGTGTCGAAGTCCTCGCGATTGCGGGTAAGGCCAGACAGGCACAGCAAGGGCAAACCATGCCCCTGATCGTCGAAGGCAAGGCGCAGCCCATCGGAGGTTTGGAAATGCCGGGTCATGGGCTGGGCTCCAGTAGGCCGGTCAGATCGGTCAGGATGCGCTGCGGGCGGTGCGGCAGCATGTCGACCGGCGCGCCTGTGCGGTTGATCCAGACAGTCGCAAAACCGAATTGGCCTGCCCCAGCGACATCCCAGCCGTTTGATGACACGAAAAGCACACTGTCCGGTGGCACGCCAAGGCGGGACTGCACCAGCCCGTAGACTGCGGGGTTTGGCTTGTAAGTCGCGATATCTTCGACCGAAATCAGGGCTTCGAACAGCGGCGCTATCCCTGCGCTGGTTGCGGCACGCTCCAGCATGGCTGGCGTGCCGTTTGACAAGACCGCAAGGCGGTGGCCGCGTTCCCTTAGCGTGCCCAGCACTGCGGGCACCTCTGGAAAGGGGGCTAGGGCGTCATAGAGCGCAAGAAGTCGGGCCCGAAGCGGCGGGTTGGCAAGACCTTGCGCGGACAGTGCCCAGTCAAGGGCATCGGCAGTCACTGTGGCAAAGTCGGCATGCACGCCCATCATGCTGCGCAGCCAGGTGTATTCGAGTTGCTTGCGCCGCCAGTCGTCGGACAGCCGGGGCCACAAGGTTTGCAAGCTGGAAAAATCCGGTTCCTGCGACGCGCGCCGGGCTGCGGCGGCCACGTCGAACAAGGTGCCGTAGGCATCGAATATTATTGTGTAGCTTGTCATGCGATGATCTTGTCACAGGCCGCAGGCCCGCGAAAGAGGCCGCGGCACAAGGCGTGCTTGCAGCGCAAGCGCGCGCAGCCTATCACGCGCACAGCCCATCACGCGCACAGCCCATCACGCGCGCAGCCTAATCACGCGCGCAGTGTAGGATCGGGCGACAGGATCGGATCACGGGATGACGGATACCAGTGCACTTGCCGCCCAGCGGACGCCGTCCAAACGGATCGGCGCGTTGCGGTCGCTTGCGCCGTTCTTGCGGCCCTATCGCAGTACCGTTGTGCTTGCGGCTTGCGCGCTTGTGCTGACCGCGTCGGTATCGCTGGTCCTGCCGTTGGCCGTGCGTCGGGTGGTCGACGGATTTTCGGCGGAGGTCAATCTGCTGGACAGCTATTTTTCCGCGGCGCTGGGGATTGCGGCGTTGCTGGCTGTCGGCACGGCGGTTCGGTACTATCTTGTGACGCGTCTGGGCGAGCGGGTCGTTGCCGACATCCGCCGCGCAGTGTTTGACCGGGTTCTGGGCCTGTCGCCTGCGTGGTTTGAGAACATCCTGACCGGCGAAGTCCTGAGCCGCATCACAACCGATACCACGTTGATCCTGTCGGTGATCGGATCTTCGGTTTCGGTCGCTTTGCGCAATACGTTGATGCTTGTGGGGGGGATCGCATTGTTGATGCTGACCTCGGCCAAGCTGACCGGGCTCGTGCTGTTGATCGTGCCTGCCGTGGTGGTGCCGATCGTGGTTCTGGGGCGCAGGTTGCGCGGGCTGAGCAGACAGAGCCAGGACTTGCTCGCAAATTCGTCGGGGTCTGCGTCCGAAGCGTTGTCGTCGGTGCAAACGGTGCAGGCCTATACCCACGAAGCCCTGACGCGGGCCGAATTCGGGGCCGTGACCGAAAGATCGTTCGAATCGAACCTGCAACGTATCGGGACGCGGGCGGTGATGACGACCATCGTGATCTTCCTCGCGTTTTCAGGGGTGGTCGGGGTGCTTTGGATCGGGGCGCATGATGTGCGGGCCGGTCTGATGACCCAAGGGCAGCTGGTACAGTTCCTGATCTACTCTGTGATGGTCGCCGGGGCCGCTGGGGCGCTGTCGGAAATCTGGGGCGAGTTGCAGCGGGCAGCGGGGGCCACCGAACGGCTGGTCGAGCTGTTGCAGGCCAAGGATTCGGTGCAAGACCCCGGCATTCCCTTGGCTTTGCCGCGGCCGGTGAAAGGCGCGCTGGTCTTGCAGGATGTCGTCTTCCGCTATCCGTCACGACCCGAGGTTTCGGCGCTCGCCGGGGTGTCGCTGGTGGTCGAGCCGGGCCAGACCGTGGCTTTGGTCGGGCCGTCGGGTGCCGGAAAATCGACCGTTCTGCAACTGCTGATGCGGTTCTATGACCCCTTGGACGGAAAGATCATGCTGGACGGCATTGATCTGCGCGACCTGAATCGCGCCGATTTCCGCCGCGCGATGGCGCTGGTGCCGCAAGACCCGGTGATCTTTGCGGCGTCGGCGCGCGACAACATCCGGTTTGGCCGTCCAGACGCCAGCGATGCCGACGTGGTTACGGCAGCCGAGGCTGCGGCTGCGGCGGAATTCATCGACCGTTTGCCGCAAGGCTATGACACCTGGCTTGGCGAACGCGGCGTCATGCTGTCGGGCGGTCAAAAGCAACGGATCGCGATTGCACGGGCCATTCTTCGCGACGCGCCAGTCATGCTGCTGGACGAGGCTACAAGCGCGCTGGATGCCGAAAGTGAACGCAGCGTGCAGCTTGCGGTGGATCGGCTGGCGCAAGGGCGCACTCTCGTCGTTGTGGCGCACCGGCTCGCGACGGTCAAACGGGCCGACGTCATCGTTGTGTTCGAGCGTGGGCAGATTGTGGCGATGGGCACCCATGATGCACTGGTGGCAGAGGGCGGGCTTTATGCGCGGCTGGCCCGGTTGCAATTCACCGCAGGCGAAGACTAGGGCCGGGCCCGTCTGACGTTACGTTTATCACAGTTACAAATCCTTGCAGGACAGCCAGAAAGCCCCCATCAATACTCAACTCGATCTGCCGACGAACAGGCAGGCGGTCAGGGGAGGACGGAATGGGAACTTTCGCATCACTTGCGGATTTGAAGGCAATCGAGTCAGAAATGCCGTGGGCGGACCGCAATCTTGGCCGCACGATGTACGACTTTCTAAGTCGGACAAAGGCCAAGCATGGAACACGGTCTGCGGTCAGCTTTCAGTTGACTTCGGGGCCCGCCGATCCGGCGCAAACACTGACCTGGAACGCGCTTCATGCTCAGGTGACGCAAGCGGCAAACCTGCTGCGGTCTTTGGGGATTGGCGAAAAGGATGTTGTGGCCTTTGTCCTGCCCAACAGTCTTGAAACCGTTGTGACCCTACTGGCGGGCGCGGTCGCGGGGATTGTGAACCCGATCAACCCGCTTTTGGAACCCGAACAGATCGCGGCCATCCTGCGCGAGACGAAAGCCAAAGTCGTGGTCACGCTCAGGGCGTTTCCAAAGACCGATGTTCCACAAAAGGTCGCGCAGGCCGTTCAGTTCGCTCCGGGTGTCAAGACCATTCTTGAAATTGACCTGTTGCGCTATCTTTCGCCGCCGAAATCATGGATCGTGCCGTTCATCCGGCCAAAGAACCCGACAGTTCACACCGCAAACGTCCTGAACTTCCATGCGGAATGCAAGAAACACTCTGGCGACAGGCTGACCTTTACCGACATCCCCGATGACCGGGTCGCGGCTTATTTCCATACCGGCGGCACGACGGGCATGCCGAAAGTGGCACAGCACAAAGTCAGCGGGATGATCTACAATGGCTGGCTCGGGTCGAACCTGTTGTTCACGGAAAGCGACATCGTCATCTGCCCGCTGCCACTGTTCCACGTCTTTGCGGTTTATCCGATCCTGATGTCGATGATCGCAAGCGGCGCGCATGTGGTGTTCCCCACGCCGCAGGGCTATCGCGGCGAGGGCGTGTTCGACAACCTTTGGAAACTGGTCGAACGCTGGAAAGTAAGCTATCTGGTGACGGTGCCGACGGCGCTGTCCGCGCTGATGCAGCGCCCGATCAATGCCGATGTCAGCACGCTGCGCGGAGCGTTTTCGGGGTCTTCCCCGTTGCCGATTGAATTGTTCAACCGTTTCGAAAAGGCGACGGGCGTGCAGATTGTCGAAGGCTATGGCCTGACCGAATGCACCTGCCTCGTGTCGGTCAATCCGCCGGATGGCAACAAGAAAATCGGCTCGGTCGGGTTGCCCTTTCCCTATACACATGTGCGGATCCTGCTGTCAGGACCGGAGGGATTCCGCGAATGCGGGACCGACGAGGTGGGCGAGATCTGTATCGCCAATCCGGGGGTGTTCGAAGGATCGACCTACACCGAGATTGACAAGAACCACGGGCTGTTTGCCGAAGACCGCTTTCTGCGCACCGGCGATCTGGGCCGCATCGACGCCCAAGGGTATCTTTTCATCACCGGGCGCGCCAAGGATTTGATCATCCGGGGCGGGCACAACATAGATCCCGCGATCATCGAAGAGGCAATGATGGGTCACCCTTCGGTGGCCTTTGCCGGTGCAATCGGGCAGCCCGACGCCCATGCCGGCGAGTTGCCTTGCGTGTATGTCGAACTGGTCAAAGGCGCAGAAGTTGGCGTGGACGAGCTGATCACGTTTGCCCGCGATCATATCCACGAACGCGCAGCGGTGCCAAAGCATGTGGAAGTGCTGGCAGAGCTTCCGAAAACGGCGGTGGGGAAAGTCTTCAAACCCGATCTGCGCCGCCGGGCAATCATCCGGGTTTACGACGCCGCCCTGCGCGAGGCGGGCTTGCCGCTGCGGGTGACCGAGGTTGTCGAAGACAAAAAGCGTGGTCTGGTGGCCAGGCTTTCCGCATCAGGTCCAGTTGATGCGGCATCGGTCAGCAAGGTGTTGGGTGAGTTCACGAACCCATGGGAGATCGCAGCCTGAAACAGGAATGAGATCTGCGTTGCAGCAAGTGTCGTAAAGCGACTTTCAACTGCCTTGCGAAAGTCCGAATTGCGATTGAAACTGCAATGGCTTTCAACACGGGGATTTGAACATGGGTTTCGCGCGGATACTGCTGTTTTGCGGGCTGGTTGCGGGTGCTGCCGATGCCGAGACGACATCGGAAAAGGTCTACAGCTACAAGCATTGGGAAGTCGAGATCGTAGCCTTCGACGATGGCAGCTTTGCATGTCTGGCAGAGGTGGACGCGGTGTCGGACAGCTTTTCGATCTGGACCTATCAGGACAGCACCGCGCGCTTGCAGTTCTACTCGACCGAATGGGAGTTCGGCGAAGCGGGTGACACCGCAAACCTGACTGTAGAGATCGACCGCCGGTCGCCCTGGACCTTGAACGATGCCGAACTTTACAAGAATTCGGTGCTGTTCGATTTGCCGGACAGCGATGCAGGCACGCGGTTTCTTGCCGAGGTTGCAAGCGGGAACGTGCTTTATCTGCGCAGTGCATCGGGCGAAGATGTGCAGAGTTATTCACTTGCGGGGTCGCGGGCGTCAATGGACGCGCTGGTGGACTGCGGCGAGGTCATCATCTCAGACACCAGCAATCCGTTCAACTGAAGCGCATGGGAGCTGAAGCGTGTGGAGCCTGAAGGCTGGGGGGTTTCGCACCCCCCAGACCCCCCGCGGGATATTTTGACCAAGATGAAAGCGGTCAGAAGGTCGCTGTGTCGAGCCAGATCGTGACAGGGCCGTCGTTGGTCAGGCTGACGGCCATATCTGCCCCAAAGATGCCGTTGGCGCAGTGGATGCCGAAAGATGCAAGGTCCAGCGTGAACTGCTGATAAAGGCGGTTGGCCTCGTCCGGGCTTGCAGCAGGGGAAAAGCCTGGGCGGTTCCCGCGCAGATCAGCGGCGAGGGTGAATTGCGACACGATCAGGGCAGCGTTTCCGGCGGCGGGCAGGGCGAGGTTCATCCTGGCCTGATCATCCTTGAAGATGCGCAGCTTGGCGATCTTGGCGGCCAGATCTGCAGACTGTTTCGCGGTGTCGCCCCGCATGGCGCAGATCAGGATCAGCATACCCGGACCGATTTCGCCGACGCATCTGCCGTCAACAGATACGCTTGCGGTGCTGACGCGCTGAACCAGCGCCCTCACAATTCGTGCGCCCAGGGCGGGTTGGCCCCGGCGCGGCTGACGGCGATGGCGGCTGCGCGGGTGCCAAGGGTCAGGGCTGCGTCAAGTTCGGCATCGCTCAGCGAAGCGAGGCGGGGTTTGGTCAGAGCGCCTGCGTGGTGCAGGGCCGCCAGGGCACCTGCGTTGAACGTATCACCCGCGCCCACCGTGTCGGCTACGGTGACGGGTTCGGCTGCGATAAATCGGTTCTGGGTGGCGGTGATGGCGCGCGCGCCTGCCGCGCCTTCGGTGATGAACACGATCTTCGGGCCTTGCGTGATGATTTGCCGGGCAAGCGTTTGAAGATCACCCGCGCCCGAAAGCCAGTGCAGGTCTTCGTCCGACAGTTTGACGATATCGGCGCGTGCGATCATCCGCTCGATCCGCGGGCGGTAGGTGGCCTCGTGTCCGGCGATGAAACCGGGGCGGATGTTGGGGTCGATCATGGTCACGCGGGCTGTCGCCTCGCGCGCTTGCAGCGCCTCGTAGGTGCTGGCGGCGGGGTCGTGGACGAGGCTGATGCCGCCGAAGAACAGGGTTTTGACTGTGTCGGGCAGGATGGGCAGGTCGGCGGGAGCCAGCAATCTGCCAGCAGTGTTTTCGTCATAAAAGGCATAGGTCGCCTGACCGTTCACCAGTTTTACGAAAGCGACCGTTGTGGGTCTGCCGGAACGCGCGCAGAGCGTTGTATCGACATAGGAGGCTTGCAGGGTTTCGGCCAGAATCTCGCCCAGCATGTCGGTCGAAAGGCCCGAGAAGAAACCGGAGGGAACGCCGAGGCGCCCAAGCGCGATGGCGGTGTTGAAAACCGCACCGCCCGCATAGGGTGAAAAAGCGGGTTCACCCAAGGTTGTGATGCGGGGCAGCATGTCGATCAGGGCTTCGCCACAGTTGAGTATCATCGGTGCCTCGTTGGTTTTCGGCAGCAAAGGCCGTGGTCGCATTGGCGCAAACATGTGTCAGTCAAAGTAGGAGATGAGGTTGCTGCGGATGCGGTCAAGCGGCGTTGCCCCGGTTTGGTCGGGGATGAAGAGCTGGCCGGTGATCGCCTCGTAAGCCTCGATGTAAGTGCGACAGGTGGCGTCTATCATGTCGGGCGGGATATCCGGGATCGGGTCGGTGTAGGGGTTGCAACGGGCCGCGACCCAGGACCGGATCACGTCCTTGTCGAAAGAGGGCGGGCGTGTCCCGGTCTCGAAAGCGGCCCGGTACCCCGTGGCAAGCCAGTAGCGCGAACTGTCCGGGGTATGAATTTCGTCGGCCAGCAGGATGCGCCCCTCCGCATCGGTTCCGAATTCGTACTTGGTGTCCGCCAGGATAAGGCCGCGCGTGGCCGCCATCGCCTGACCGCGCGCAAAAAGGGCCAAGGCACAGGCCGAGACCTGATCCCACTGGGCAGCGGTAAGCAGGTGCTGGTCGATGATCGCGGCAGGGGTCAGGGGTTCGTCATGGCCGCCGTCGAAGGCCTTGGTCGTGGGCGTCAGGATCGGCGCGGGCAGCACCTGATTGTCGCGCAGCCCGTCGGGCAGGGTATGGCCGTACATCCGGCGCGCGCCCGCCCGGTACTGCGTCAGCACTGACGTGGACGTTGTTCCGGCCAGATAGCCGCGCACCACGATTTCGACCGGCAGGATGGTGACATGCCTGCCGATTACCACGTTCGGGTCGGGGTAGGACAGCACATGGTTGGGGCAGATGTCGGCAGTATGCTCGAACCAGTAGCGCGCCATCTGGGTCAAAACCTGCCCTTTGAAGGGGATGGTCGCAAGGACGCGGTCAAAGGCCGAAATCCGGTCGGACGCGATCAGGATGCGGCGGGCGGGGTTCGACCCCATCGCGGGCAGGTCATAGCAGTCGCGCACCTTGCCGAAATAGGGGTTCGGCAGTTCGGGGATGCGGGCATGGTGCAGGATGCGGGTCAGGTCAGGCGTCAGGACAGGCATGCGGTGCGGCCTTTGCAAAGCTGTCGCTCTATCGTGCCGTCGTGAGGGCCTGTCAACCGGGTGTGCGCGCATCGAAGGCACAGCGGGCGGCGTCAATGCGGGGCAGGTTCGCTTCGGCCCACAGCCATACGCCACAAAACGCGGCCCCCAGACCATGCCCCAGATCGGTCAGCGCATATTCGACGCGGGGCGGGACGACCGGAAAGACCCTTCGGGTAATCAGCCCGTCACGCTCCATCTGGCGCAGGGTCTGGGTCAGCATCTTTTGGCTGATGCCGGGCACCGCCTCGCCGATCCGGGTAAAGCGCAGCGTGCCCTGTTCGGCCAGCACATCCAGGATCAGCATCGTCCATTTGTCGGCCACCCGCCCGATCAGGTCGTTGACCAGGGCCTGCACGCGGGGGTCTGCAACGGTTTCACAAGAAGACATGAACACTCTCTTTCCGGTAAGTATAATTCTTTCGGGTGCCTACTTTCCAATCGTAAGCGTTTTGCCAGATAAGGCAAGCACATCCCCTTTGAAAGGACGCAACATGACCCCCAACAACAACACAATTCTGATCACCGGCGGCACCTCGGGCATCGGGCTTGCACTGGCCCGGGCGCTGACGGCGCAGGGCAACAAGGTGATCATCGCCGGGCGCAGGCAGGCGGCTTTGGACCAGATCACCGCAGAGACGCCCGCGATCACCGGCTATCCGCTGGATGTCACCGACGCAGCGGCGATCACCGCGTTTGCGGCGCGGGTGGTGGCCGCACACCCCGACCTGAACGTATTGATCAACAATGCGGGCATCATGCTGGCCGAAGATCTTACAACGCCGGACTATCTGGCGGATGCCGAGGCAATGGTGGTGACCAACCTTCTGGGGCCGATCCGGTTGACGGCGGCGTTCATGCCGCATCTGCGGGCGCAAGGTCGGGCGAGTGTGATCAACGTGACCTCGGGGCTGGCCTTTGTGCCGCTGACGCGCACACCGACCTATTCGGCGACCAAGGCCGCACTGCATTCCTGGACGCAAAGCCTGCGGCATCAGATGCGCGGCTCGTCGGTCGAGGTGCTGGAACTGGCACCGCCTGCGGTGCAGACCGATCTGATGCCCGGGCAGGCAACATCGGCCCATGCGATGCCGCTGGCCGACTACATCGCCGAGGTGATGGCACTGCTGGCGCAAGACCCGACACCCGCCGAGGTCTGCGTGCAGCGCGTCGGCTTTCTGCGCCGCGCCGAGGCGGAGGGCAAGTTCGACGCGGTGTTCACGATGCTGAACGGCTAGGGCTGCTTATCGGCCATCAACATCCGGCGCGAGGTGGACGCGAACTCGCGCCGGATCAGCACGGCGACGGTCAGGGCGGTGGTCACCATCAAGGCCACCGGTCCGATCAGCCAGCCAAGCGATGCCAGCGCGAAGTAGATCGAGCGCAGTCCCCGGTTGAACCCGCGCGCGGCGGTGATGTTGATCTCGGCGGCCTGGGCTGCGCGGTGAAAGGCGGTGGGGTCCGACGGGTCGTTCGGCACGGCTGCCATCAGGATGGCGCAATAGCCAAACAGGCGATGCACCCATAGGTATTTCAGCAGCGCATCGGCCAGAAACGCGGTGACCAGCAGCAGCTTGATCTGCAGCAGGGCCGGGCTGCCGACCATCAACCCCTGTGCCAGGTTTTCGGCGGCGTTGATGTTGCCGATCAGCGCAAGGCAGCCCCCGATGGCGATCAGGCAGGTCGAGGCAAAGAACGCGGTGCCGGTGCGCAAGCTGTCGATCAGCGTGGCGTCAAAGATGCGCGGCACGCGGGTGACAAAGACCTGCATCCAGTCATAGCGGAACCGCTGCATCAGCAGGGTTACCGATGGCAGGCGGGCGGGGGGATGTTCGATGATCAGGCCGACGCAGAGCCAGGCTGCGACAAGCAGGCCGATGGAAAGAGTATCCAGAAGGCCGAAAGCCGGATTAACATAACTGAGAAGGGTCATGTGTGCAGACTAGCCTTGCAAACTAGGCCTTGCCTATGGGTGAAATTGGTAATATGTTTTTACCAAATGGGGGTGCCGCTATGGATATGCCGATTCCAAGTTCAACCGTTCTGAACAACAAGGCACGGATCGTCTCGCGACTGGCCGCGATCCTGCCCGCAGACGCCGTGATTGCCGATCCGGCCGCGACCCGCGCCTATGAATGCGACGCGCTGGCGGCGTATCGCTGTGCGCCGATGGCGGTGGTGTTGCCGCGCAGCACGGCCGAGGTCGCAGCCGTGCTGAAGCTGTGTCACGAGATGGGGGTACCGGTGGTGCCGCGCGGGTCGGGCACCTCGCTGGCGGGCGGGGCGATGCCGACGGCGGATTGTGTGGTTCTTGGCATCAGCCGGATGACGGCGGTGCTGGAGACGGACTATCCCAACCGGTTCGTGCGGGTAGAGGCCGGGCGGACCAATCTGGCGGTCACGGGGGCGGTCGAGGCGGAGGGGTTCTTTTATGCGCCCGATCCAAGCAGCCAGTTGGCCTGCGCGATTGCGGGCAACATCGCGATGAATTCGGGCGGGGCGCATTGCCTTAAATACGGGGTGACCACCAACAACCTTCTGGGCGTCACGATGGTGCAGATGGACGGCACGGTTGTGCAGTTTGGCGGCGCGCATATGGATGCGGGCGGGCTCGATCTGCTGGGCCTTGTGTGCGGGTCGGAAGGCCAGTTGGGGGTGGTGACGGAAGCCACCTTGCGCATCCTGCCCAAGCCCGAGGGCGCGCGGCCGATGCTGGTCGGGTTTGGCAGCAGCGAAGTTGCGGGCGCTTGCGTCAGTGACATCATCAAGGCCGGTATCGTGCCCGTCGCCATCGAGTTCATGGACCGCATGCTGATCGAGGTCTGCGAGGATTTCGCCCATGCGGGCTATCCCGATTGCGAGGCGCTGCTGATCATCGAAGTCGAGGGTTCCGACGCCGAGATCGACGAGCAACTGGCCGCGATCACCGCTATTGCACAGCGACACGATCCGGTCGAGCTGCGCCAAAGCCAATCCGAGGCGGAGGCCAAGCGGATCTGGTTGGGGCGCAAGTCTGCGTTTTCGGCGATCGGGAAGATTTCCGATTACATGTGTCTGGACGGGACGATCCCGGTGTCGAGCCTGCCGTTCGTGCTGCGCCGGATCGGCGAGTTGGGGGCCGAACATGGCCTGCGCGTCGGCAACGTGTTTCATGCCGGTGACGGCAACATGCATCCGCTGATCCTTTATGATGCCAACAAGCCCGGCGATCTGGAGGTTTGCGAGGCCCTTGGGGCGGCGATCCTGAAGCTCTGCGTCGAGGTGGGCGGGTGTCTTACCGGCGAGCACGGGGTTGGGATCGAGAAGCGCGATCTGATGGGGGTGCAGTTTACTGCGACGGACATGGAGGCGCAGATGCGCGTCAAGGATGTGTTCGATCCGGCGTGGCTGTTGAACCCGGCCAAGGTGTTTCCGCTGGAAAGCAGTGCCGGACGGCGCGCGGGTTGACCGAGCCAGGGCGCTGCCCCGGACCCCGGGATATTTAGGGACAGAAAATGATGATGCGACCGGCAGGTGAGGCGGAGTTGGCGGAGCTGATCCGGGAGGCTACGGGGCCTTTGAGGATCGTGGGCGGGGGAACCCGGGCGATCGGGGCGGTTGCGGGCGAAGTGCTCGAAACCGGAGGGTTGGCTGGCGTGTCGCTGTATGAACCGGGGGCACTGACGCTGGTGGCCGGGGCGGGAACGCCTTTGTCCGAGGTCGAGGCGCTGTTTGCGGGCGAGCGGCAGCGGTTTGCTTTCGAAGTGCCTGATTTGAGGGGGCTTTTGGGGCGTGGCGGAGAGCCGACCCTTGGCGGCATGGTGGCGGTCAATGCCAGCGGGCCGCGCCGGGTGCAGGTGGGCGCGTGCCGGGATGCGCTGCTTGGGGTGCGCTTTGTCGATGGCCGGGGCGTGGTGATCAAGAACGGTGGGCGGGTGATGAAGAATGTCACCGGCTATGATCTGGTCAAGCTGATGGCGGGGTCCTGGGGAACCTTGGGGGTGTTGAGCGAGGTGTCGCTGAAGGTGCAGGCGGTGCCCGAAGCCGAGGCGACGCTTTGCGCCGAGATGGCGGTGGGACCCGCCGTTGCGGCGATGTCGCAGGCCTTGGGCTTGCCGTACGATCTGACGGGGGCCGCGTGGTGTGGCGGCGAGGTGCGCCTGCGGGTAGAGGGGATGCCGGGGTCGGTGGCCTACCGGACCGGCGCGATTTCGGCGCAGTTGGGCGGCGACTGGCGGGTGGTGTCGGGCGACGAGAGTGCTGCGCTGTGGCGCAAGGTGCGCGACGTCGAACCGTTGCAGGGGATGACGGGGCCGCTGTGGCGGGTGTCGGTGAAGGCCAGTGATGCGCCGTTTGTGCTTGAGGGGCTGGACGGGGCTGCGATGCTGGACTGGGGTGGCGGGTTGGTCTGGTATTGCGGGCCGGGGGATGTGCGGGGGCGAGTGGCGGCGTTGGGCGGTCATGCGACCTTGCTGCGGGGCGAGGGCGTGACGTTTCAGCCCGAGGCCCCGGCGGTTGCGGCACTGTCGGCGGGGTTGCGGGGTCAGTTTGATCCGCGTGGTATTCTGAACCACGGATTGATGGAGGCATAAGGGATGGGCTCTGCGCTGTACATTCTGGTCCTCCCTGCGCTGGTCGTGGTCGGGCTGTCGCTGTTGCCACCGGGGCGCGCGGCGCTGGTGGGGCTGTGGCTGAGCGTGGCTGCGGTTGTCGGCGCGCTGGTGTGGATCGGCGAAGGTGACGGAGGCGTCCTCGGCTACGGCGCTGGATTTCACTATCTGTTCGCGACGCCCTTCGCACTGGCGTTGATGCTGGCCACGATCGTGCAACTGTCCCGACATCTTCGACGCGAGTTACCCATGCTGCCGCTGTTCGCGATTCTGATCGTGGTGGCTGGGCTGGTGTTCTTTCTGCTTAAGAGGCTTTGAACCATGCAGACCTCTTTCACTCCTGAACAATTGCAAGACCCAGCCATCGCACGGGCGAACGAGATTTTGCGGTCTTGTGTGCATTGCGGGTTCTGCACGGCGACCTGTCCCACCTATCAAGTGCTGGGGGATGAGTTGGACTCACCCAGGGGCCGGATCTATCTGATCAAGGAGATGCTGGAGACCGGGCGGCCTGCCGATGCGCGCACGGTCAAGCATATCGACCGCTGTTTGTCGTGTCTGGCCTGCATGACGACCTGCCCGAGCGGGGTGCATTACATGCACCTGGTCGATCAGGCGCGGGAGTATATCGAGAAGACCTACAAGCGGCCCTTCATGGACCGGATGTTGCGGGCGGTGTTGGCGCAGGTGATCCCCTATCCGATGCGGTTCCGATTGGCGCTCTTGGGGGCGAAGATCGGCAAGCCGTTTGCGTTTCTGATGCCGGATGCGCGGTTGCGGGCGATGCTGGCCATGGCACCGAAGGTCATTCCGCCGGTCAGCCGGAACGACGATCCGCAAAGCTTTCCGGCGGCGGGTGTGCCACGGATGCGGGTGGCCCTGATGACGGGCTGTGCGCAAAAGGCGCTGAACACCGACATTAACGATGCGACGATCCGGCTTCTGACGCGGCTGGGCTGCGAGGTGGTGGTGGCCAAGGGCGCGGGGTGTTGCGGGGCGCTGACCCATCATATGGGCAAGGCCGCGCAGAGCCACGTCTCGGCGGCGGCCAATATCACGGCCTGGATGGCGGAAAAGCGCGGGGCGGGGCTGGATGCGGTCGTGATCAACACCAGCGGATGCGGGACGACGATCAAGGACTATGGTCATATGTTCAAGGGCGATCCGCTGGCCGCGGATGCCGCCTTGGTGGCCGGCATGGCGATGGATGTGAGCGAGGTTCTGGTCAAGCTGGGCCTGCCCGCCGGAGAGCCGAAGGGCTTGCGGGTGGCCTACCATGCCGCCTGTTCGTTGCAGCACGGCCAGCAGATCAAGACGGCCCCGAAGGACCTGTTGAAAAGGGTCGGCTTTACCGTGGTGGAACCCGCCGACAGCCATCTGTGCTGCGGGTCGGCGGGGACGTATAACCTGCTGCAGCCCGAGATTTCGGGGCAACTCAAGGCGCGCAAGGTGGCGACGCTGGAGGCGGTGCGCCCGGATGTGATCTCGGCGGGGAACATCGGCTGCATGATCCAGATCGGGTCGGGGATCGGGGTACCGGTGGTGCATACGGTCTAGTTGCTGGACTGGGCGACGGGGGGGCCAAAACCACGTGCATTGGGCGAGGTACAGTCACATATTCGCCGCAGTCTGGGTCTAGCTGAGTGAGGTGCGGTTCGGTGGACGGGCCAGGGGACGCCGGGGGTTTCACACCCCCGGACCCCCGTGGGATATTTGCGCCAAGATGAAAGCAGGTTCAGATCCGTGAGAAATGTGATGCATGCGGTTGTTCTGGCGGTGTGCGTCTTGGCGGGCGTTCCGGTTGCGGCACAGGAAACTGCGCTGCGCGTGTTGCAGACCGGCGATGATACGCGGGGCTGGGAAGCGGTCGGGCGGATCAACATGGGCGCGCGGGGGTTTTGTACGGGTGCCTTGATCGGCGAAGATCTGGTGCTGACCGCGGCGCATTGTCTGTTCGACAAGGAGTCTGGGGCGCGGGTGATGGCGGGCGACATCGAGTTTCTGGCCGGTTGGCGCAATGGTCGTGCGATCGCATATCGTGGAGTTCGGCATGCCGTGGCACACCCGGACTATGTCTATGCCGGTGTGGACGGTCTTGACCGGGTTGCCTATGATATCGCCCTGTTGCAACTGGATCAGCCGATCCGGTTGCCGTCGGTCAAGCCGTTTGCCGTGGATACCCGCCCGCAGAACGGTGACGAAGTGGGCGTGGTGTCTTATGCGCAGGACAGGGCTGATGCGCCATCGGTTCAGGAGTTGTGCCATGTCCTTGGCCGGCAGCCTGGTGTTCTGGTCTTGTCCTGCATCGTTGATTTCGGGTCTTCTGGGGCACCGATTTTTGCGCAGCGCGACGGGCAGATGAAAGTCGTGTCGGTCGTGTCGGCAAAAGCCGTGGTCGACGGACGCGATGTGGCACTTGGCACGTCGCTGGCAGAGCCTCTGGTTGCGTTGCGGGCCGAACTGACCGCCAGACAGGGCGCTGTGCATGGCGGAGCCCCCAAGGTGCGAATTCTTTCGGGCGGAGGCGGTGGCGGCGCGAAATTCATCAAACCCGCGCCCTGAGCCGGGGTCTTGAAAGCAGGTTTCGCGCTTCCCAGATTTGCGATGCCCCCGGATGCCATGATGGGCCGGGGCACGGCAGCCTGGCCCCAAAGGGCGGGCAAACCCTATCGCTTTTATGAGGATGACCATGCGCAGCTATGATTTCACCCCGCTTTACCGGGCCACTGTCGGCTTTGACCGTGTCGCCGATCTGATGGACCGGGTGTTGACCACCGAGGTCGCACAACCGAGCTATCCGCCCTACAACATTGAAAAGCTTGAGGGCGACGCCTATCGCATTTCGATCGCTGTGGCGGGCTTTACGCCGCAGGAATTGTCGGTAGAGGTCAAGGACGGCGCTTTGCACATTTCGGCCCGCAAGGCCCCCGAGGATGGGTCCAAGACTTATCTGCATCGCGGTATCGCCACGCGCGCCTTCGAGCGGCGCTTTGCCTTGGCCGACCATGTGCGCGTCACCGGGGCCGAGCATGCGAACGGTATGCTGAACATCGATCTGATGCGCGAGACGCCCGAGGCGCTGAAGCCGCGCCGGATCGAGATCGGCCGCGCTGCCGATGTCGAGGTGAAGGCCGTCGCACATCAGGCCTGAGACAGCTTTGGATGTCAGATCGCGGGGCGCGCCGGCATGGCGCGCCCTTTGTGCTGTGCAAGCTGGCGCAGACTGATCAGCGCGACCAACGCCCAAATCGCCAAGGTCAACGCCAATGCGAGCACGGCCCGCGCCCCGAATTTGGTCAGCAACAGGCCAAACACCGGGGCTGCGGTTGCAAAGGCCAGATTCATCGGCAAAGCCAGCCTTGCCGCCAGTCCGGCATAGGCAGCCGGGTCGAAGAGTTCCAGCGGCAGCGTGGCGCGTGCCACGCTCATCGATCCGCTGGCAGCCCCGAACAGAATCACGAAGACCCAAGCGGCGGCCGGGGTCGCGGTGAACAGGATGGCCAGTGACAGGCACAGCCCCGCTGTGGCCCAAACGGCGGTCACGGTGGCGGGTGCTGCGCGGGCGAACAGGAACTCTGCCGCGCGGGCGGCCACGCTTGCCACGCCCGTGATCGCAGCGGCAGCCACAGCCTGTGCAAGGGTCAGCCCGCAGGCCTGCAGCAGTTCGACCACCACGATCGCAAAGCCCCAGGTGACAAAGCCGATCAGCGACACCGCGACGGCGAGTTTGCGAAACAGGCGGCGGTCGGGCTGGTCTGCGGTGCCCTGTAGGGTCGCGGCGCGCGGTGCGGGACGGCCGGCCTGCGCGTTGACCCACAGGTGCAAAGGCGTGCAGAGGCCAAGGTGCAGGGCGGCAAATACCCAAAGTGTGCCGCGCCAGCCGAAAGCCTCAAGCAGCAGCGCGGTGATGGGCAGCCCGATGCTGCCTGCAAGTCCGGTGATCAGCATCATCCCCGAAATCATCCGTTTGGCATCGGCCCCCAGAACCTGCACCAGCATCGAATTCGCCGCCGTGGTCAGCATCGCAGCCCCTGCCACGCCCACCAGAACCCAGCCCGCCGCATAGCTGACAAGGCCCGTCGCCATCGCCAGGACCGCAAAACCAACCGCCGCAAAGGCCGAACCCGCGATCAGCATCGGCCCCGCGCCCAACCGTTCAAACGGCTTGGCCATGGCGCGCGAGGCAACCGCCAGCGTCGCCAGAAACAGGCTGGACCCGGCAAGTGTCACCGGCAGGCCAAGCCCCAGATCGACCGAGATCGGCTGCGCAAGCAGTGCCAGCGCGTAGAAGGCGGTCGCCCAGCCGATCACTTGTGTGACCGACAGGGCAAGGACAAGGCGCAGGCCTTGCGTCATGGTTCCGAAAGGCTTTGCGCAAGCCGCATCAGGGTGATGGCCTCTGCGCGGTAACCGAACGGGTCCTCGCCCCGGTTGGCGGTCGCCAGTGCTATCGCCTGATCCCAGCCCCAGTTTTCAAGGTAGACCGAATTTTGCAGCAATTGCCCGAAGCCTGCGATGGCGGCGGCGAACCGGGCATCTGCGCCGGCTGGGGATTCGATGATCGGGGTTTCGGTCAGTATCGAAGTGTCGCGGCCCGGCGCTTTGTAGCGCAGGCGCAGAAAGCCAAGTTCGGGGCCGTCTGAAGGGCCGGCTGCAGGGGCGGTCACGGTGTCGGTTGCAGGGCCGTAACGCAGGGGGGGATTGCGCAATGCTGCACTGCCGGGGGGGGTGATTTCGTAGATCGCAGTCACTTGATGTCCTGCGCCAATCTCGCCCGCGTCGATTCTGTCATTGTTGAAATCCTCGCGGGCCAACATGCGGGTCTCATAGCCGATCAGGCGGTACTCGCCAACCTGTTCCGGGTTCCATTCGATCTGGAGTTTCACATCGTTCGCGATGGGGAAGAGGGCACCGGTCAGTTGATCGACAAGGGATTTTTGCGCTTCGGCCAACGTGTCGATATAGACGGCTGTCCCATTGCCGTTCTGCGACAGCGCCTGCATCGTCGCATCATCCAGATTGCCTCGTCCGAAGCCCAGAACCGACAGATATGCGATGTCGCGGTTCTTGGCGACATAGGCTGCCAAACCTTCGGGGTCGCTGACGCCCAGGTTGAAGTCGCCGTCGGTTGCCAAAAGGATGCGACTCAACTCGCCATCTTCGGTCATGGATTTGGCGATTTGGTAGGCCAGGGTCAGGCCTTCGGCCCCTGCCGTCCCGCCGCCTGCGACGAGATTGTCGAGAGCGGCCAGAATCTTGGCGCTGTCACGGCTGGGTGTGGGGGGCAGAACTTCGCCGGCCGATCCGGCATAGGCGACAATGGCGATCTGATCCTCGGGGCGAAGCTGGCCAAGCAGCAGGCGAAGCGACTGCTTTAGCAGCGGCAGCTTGTTGGGCTCGTCCATCGACCCCGAAGTGTCGATCAGGAAGACCAGGTTCAGGGCCGGGCGATCTGCGATACTGGGCAGGCGACCCTGCAAGGCGATATGAACCAGTTTCGTGGCGGGATTCCAGGGGGTTGTCAGGGTGGTCAGAGTTGCGCGGAACGGGTCGGTTTCAGGAGCAGGAGCAGGATAGGAATAGGGAAAATAGTTCACCATTTCTTCGATCCGAACCGCAGCAAGGTCGGGCAGTTGACCTGCGTTCAACGATGAGCGGATGACGGCGTAGGATGCGGTATCGACGTCGATCGAGAAGGTCGAGACGGGTGCCTCGGCAGTGATCTTGACCGGGTTCGGGTCGGCTTCCGGATAGGCTTCGGTGTCGGGGTTTGGGGGGGCGGCATAGGCAAGGTCTTGTTCTGCATCGGCAACCATCTGGGATGCTGCCACTGCCGTTGTCATTGCGCCCTCGTCCACCTGGTGCGGCATCGCGGGGGCGGGGGCGGGGGGTGTGGCGGGGGGTGTGGCGGTGGCTTCTTTGCTGCGGGTCAGCATGTTCGCTTCGGCCTCGGTCGGGGCTGCAGTCGGGGTTGCTGGAACGGCCACGGGTGCTGCCTCTGCCAGTTGCGGGACGCCGGGCGTCACCGTGCGCGTTTCTTCTTGCGTGACAGGGACTGTTTTGGGGGCTGCGTCAGGCAGGGCGATCTGCATCGGGGACCGGGTCAGAGGCGGGACGACAACCATCGCCAGCGTCAGTGCCGCGACAGAGGTGGTGGTGGCCAGTATCGGCCGCAAAGTGAGGAATTTCAGCATGTTGCGTGCTCCATTCAGGAACCCGGTGCGGGTGGGTTCGGGAATAGGACGCGCCGTTGCGGGCGATCCTTGGAGGGCGTCAAAGTTTTTCATGGCCAATGCAATGGCGTCGGCTTTGGCGCTCGCATCGGGGGCGGGCAGACTGCGCAAGGCGTCCGCTAGGTTCTTGAAATCATCCGTCATTTTGCCTCCAGGGTCGCCAGGGCACGCAGGCGTTTCTTCACTTGCGCCATCCGCCAGGCGATCGTGCCTTCGGACAGGCCCAACACAACTGCGGCTTCGGCCTGCGTCATCTCTTCCCCCAACACCAGCGCAACAGTGTCGCGCAACTCGACAGGCAGTTGGCGCATGGTTTCCGCCAGCCAGTCCAGCGTCTGCCCTTGGGTCGCAATCTCGTCCTGGCGCGCGATTTCCCAGTCTCCCCAACCGCTTGCAGTCTTGCTTCGCACAGCATTGCGTCGGCGCAGGTCATGGGCTGCGTTCATCACCACGCGGTAAAGCCAGGTGGTAAACCGCGCCTCGCCCCGCCAGCCGCGCAGTTTGGCGGGAAGAGCGGCACAGATGTCTTGCGCAAGGTCCTGCGCATCCGCCCGGTTTCCGCAAAGCCGGAAGGCGAGGGCGTAAACCCGGTCATAGTGCCGCGCCACCAGCGCTGCAAACGCAGGCCGGTCGCCGCTCGCTGCGGCTGAGGCAAGGGTTTCATCCGGCGTATCCATCAGCATCACGATAGGTCAGACGCGCGGGGCGGGGCAATCCTTGGCACGGATCAGGGGTTTCTTTGTGCCCGTGCTTTTACCTCTGGGCTTGGCCGCCCAAGACAGGGTTTTCCGTCTGTCATGCGCCCTTTGCCCTAGATTGCGCGCCGGCAAAGGGATCGAAGGCCGAACGCCCCTCAGTCGGACACCTGCCGGTGACTTGGGGGGCTGGCCGGCGTGGTTCTGTGGATGGTGATCCTTTCCGGATTTCTTGCTGAGCGACTGCTCTGGTTGCAACTGTTTGCCGGCACCATTTCAGTGCTCGAGGTCGCAGTTCACATTTTGGGCTAGGGGGTCTTTGGTGAATGGCAAAGCCTTGCGATCCTGATCGGTTGGCCCTGAACCTTGCAGGCGGTGCGGTGCTCGATCCCGCGCCTGTGCCATTGCGTGGCGAGGGGATTGTATTGCAAAGCAAATGCGCCTATGTGAACCGCGCGACGCTTTCTTCATCGACCTTCTGTTTCCTTACGGCGCAGTCTCGATCCAAGCAAACTGAGCCGGGCCACCGCAGTTCCGCGGGTGGCGAAACTAGGAGTAGACACGATGGCCAATGGCACCGTGAAATGGTTCAACGCAACCAAGGGTTTTGGGTTCATCGCGCCCGCAAACGGCAACCGTGATGTGTTCGTGCACATCTCGGCGCTGGAGCGTGCCGGGATCCGTCAGCTGAACGACGGTCAGGCCGTGACGTTCGACATCGAATCTGGTCGTGACGGCCGCGAGTCGGCGACGAACCTCGCACTGGCATAGTTCAGGGTAGATCTTTCGGAAACGGGGGCTGCGCAAGCAGCCCCCGTTTTCTTTTGTGGGGCGGGCTCTTCCGCTTTTCCAGCGTCATCGCCTGCTCCTGCGCCGGATCTGCAATCGGGCATCCGGCCCCTGGCGTCAGGCAAACAGGCTGTCAAAGACCGCAAACGCGCCATTGCGGGTGGCAAGCAGGCGCAGATCTCCGGTTGCGCGCGCATATGCCAAGGTGGCGCGGTAGGTTTGTTGCCCAAACGAGCCGTCAATCGCACCTCTGTAAAAGCCGCGTCGGGCCAGCTGGCGCTGGATAGCTTGACGTTCGTTGTAGGAATAGCTGTTGAAGGCCTGTGCCGAGGACGTGCTGTAGATGTCGGTCGGTGGGTGTGCGGGCTGATAGTACACCGGGGCCCTGCCGTGTTCGGGTACGGCATAGATGACATTTGGTTTCGGGTTGTTGTTCTTGTTAATCTCTTTGATCACGGCGGTCACGGCGAGGGTGCCAAGAACACCTTTGAGAACATCCTGTTCGCGCTGTCCCCAGGCAAGCGCCGGAGAGGCAGGAATGGCAACAGAAATCGCCAGCAGCGCGGCGATGGCAGTGGATTTCGTGGATTTGACACAGGGCAGCATGTCGGGTTCCTTTGTGATGGCTGAATTGCCTGAACCCAAATGAAGCCAACCTGCTGCGCTAAGCAAAGTCAGGCAAGTGATATCGCATATCAACGACAATCATCGCCATGACCCGGGCGCGTAAGGCATTGAAAAGCCTTGTCAGGCCTTGCCAACCAGAACCTTGTCGATGCGGCGGTCGTCGAGGTCGATCACTTCGAATCGATAGCCTCCGGCCGTCACATGTTCGCCCAGACTCGGCAGGCGGCGCATCTGGTTCAACACCAGACCCGCAACCGTTTCATAGTCCCCGGCCATGTCCAACGGCAGGTTCAGCTTCTCGCAGAACTCGTCCGCCGGCATCCAGCCCGCTACCAGCCAGCTGCCATCGGCGCGCTGCACCATCGCGGGTTCGTTCGATTGCGCTTCGGCAAAGGTGCCGGTGATCGCCTCAAGGATATCGCCGGTGGTGATGATGCCTTCGAAATGACCGTATTCGTCATAAACCAGCGCCATGTGGTTGGTAGACGAGCGCAGGATTTCGATCACGTCCAGCGCATCGGTCATGTCCGACACCACGGGCACCTCGCGCATCAGTTTGGCCACGTCGAGGGGTTGGTTGGTGGTCACTGCGGCGAAGGCATCGGTGACATAAAGGACGCCGACGACCTCTTCGGTTTCCGGGTTGCGCACTGGCAGGCGCGGACGACCGGACTTGCGGATCGCGTCCAGCGTCTCGCGGGGCGTGGCCCCGAGGTCGATGGTTTCCACATCACGACGCGGTGTCATCAGCGCGCGGGCAGAGCGGTCGGCCAGGCGCATCACACCCGTCAGCATTTCCTGTTCTTCGTCTTCGATGACGCCTTCGAACCGCGCCTCGGCCAGGATGGTGCGGACCTCTTCCTCGGTCACCCGGTTGGTGTTTTCCTTTGAAACACCAAGCAGCGCCAGAACAAGCTGGCCGGATCTGTCCAGAAGCCAGATCACCGGCGAGGTCACCCGCGCCACCACCGCCATGATCGGTGCTGCCATCATCGCCACACCTTCGGGGTCTTTCAAAGCGATCTGTTTTGGCACCAGTTCGCCCACGATCAGCGAAAGGTAAGTCAGGATGACGACGACCGAGCCCACACCCAAGGTTTGCGCCCAGTCCGGATCGACCCCCATGGCGAGCAGTCCGTTGGCCAATCTGCCCCCCAGCGTCGCGCCCGAGATCGCGCCGGACAGCACACCGACCAAGGTGATGCCGATCTGGACCGATGACAGAAAGCGGCCCGGGTCGGCCGCCAGCGTGATCGCAATCGCCGCGCGTTTGTTGCCCGCCTCTGCCAGCGGCTTCAGCCTGGCAGGACGTGACGACACGATTGCCAGTTCCGACATCGCAAGCGCGCCGTTGAACAGGATCAGGACGGCGACAATCAGAATTTCAAGGAGCAAGGGAAGCCGGCGCGTTGTTTCGGATGACTTTGTCTAAGCCATAGCCAAGGGGGTCGCAACCGCGCCGGTCACTTCAGGCGGAAAGTGAAGTGTTTGCGCACCGTTTCGGTTATCTGCCAGGTGCCTTTGAACGCCGCATCGACCACGAAAGCATCGCCCGCGGTCAAGGTCACCGGGGTGCCGCCGCCGGGGGTGCCGTCGTCGGGAGTAATGGTGACAGAGCCTGCGATCATGTGAACGAATTCGGCTGCGGTGTAGCTGGCACGATAGCTGCCCGGGGTGCATTCCCAATATCCCGCAATCGTCGTGCCATCCGGCGCGGCGTGTAGGACCCAGGTGGTCATCCGGGGCTGGCCTGCGATGGGCACCCAGCCGGGAATATCGGCCGTATTGGCGGTGACGGCAGAAAGGTCGGGCAGTTTGGTGACGGTTTGCAAGGGGCACCTTTTGGTCGCTTGACCGGTGCTAGCGCGAACCTGGCGACAGGGCAATGGATTGATGCTTGTAGCGACTGCTACTTCCGTGTAGATCATATGTAGCTATCGCTACACGTGGGGGAATCACATGGATCGGGTTGGTTTGCGCCAAATAGGAGTTTTTGCAGCGCTGGGGGCCGTGATTTGGTTTGCAGTGACGCTTCTGTTGCGTTTTTTCGTGGTCCAAGAGATCACGGACGGACCATGGCGGCTGGCGCTTTACGGGTTGGGGGTTCCGTCGGGCGCGCTCGTGATGTGGGTCTTTCATCTTGCGGGGGCGCGCAAGGGCCAGATGTTCACCGCAATTGCAATCGGCACGATGGTGGCAGTCATCCTCGATGGGTTGGCGATCGGCTGGGCGCGCGGGATTTACGGCAGCGATCCGTCGCGGGTGACGGATGCCGCCGGGGTGATTCTGTGGGGCGCGGGCATCGGGATGCTGATGGCGCTGTGGCTTGACCTGCGCAAGACCCGGCGCCCGACACTTGACGCAAGAAGGTTGGACTGAAAGTGTCAGCTTATTGATCAAGGATCATAGATCCGACGAAGCTTTGGCCATTCAGCGCATGAACCAGAAGCGTCATCCGCCAAAGGATGAGTCGATTGTTGCGTCGATGCGGTCTGGAGACACCTTTGGACACCCCCTTTTTTGAAAGCGGTTTGACGTGAGTTTTGAGCACAGTCACCTTGGCAAAATCCGCCGACTTGTGGGTTCGCAACTGTTGTTGGTGCCCGGTGCACGCGCCGTGATCCTGAATTCGGATGAAAAGGTGCTGCTTCAACGGCGAAAGGATCTTGGCGTCTGGGGCCTGCCCGGTGGAAATGCCGAACCGGGCGAAGATTTGAAAACGGTCGTTGTGCGTGAGGTTTTCGAAGAAACAGGCCTGACCATCGCGGACGCCAGGCCATTTGGTTTTGGTAGCAACCCCGACCTGGAGACGGTCAGATTTCCGAACGGAGACCTGTGCCAGTTTTTCGTTCTCAACTTCTTCACAAGATCATTTTCGGGACATCTGGAAATGCTGGATGGCGAAAGCCTCGCGCTTGATTGGTTTGATCTGGGCAGTCTTCCTGCGACGTTGCCCAACATGCGCGCCAGTTTGCGTGCCTACGAGGCCTACTGTTCCACGGGGGAATTTCAATTGTTCTGAATCTACATGCGCAACGCATGGCGCGGGCCCCGTCGCCTGTGCGCTTTTGGCGGGGAAACCACAGCGACCCCGGGGCAAAAGGCAAGCCGCGCCTAGCGTTCGCTGTCGCGCAGACCGATGCTTTTCAGCAAAAGCCGCCCCTCGACCAGCGTCAAAAGGCGCAAGGCCTCGGTCTGGTTCTGCCCGTCAAGCTGCGCGGTGATCCAGTCGAGAAAGCCATTGCCGATCTTCTGGCCCACGGCAAAGTAGAATGCATCACCCCGCGCCGCCCGCGCGGCCACCTCGAGCCAAAGTTGCATGTAGGGCCAGACGTCATCGCCCGATGTCAACTGGAACAACTGCCGCCGCAACCGCCCCGCCGGCAGCGGCTGGGGGCTGGTGCGGGATACAAGATGGTTGGTCAGACGTTGGGCAAGGCAGTGCAGGATGGCCGAAATGACGGCTGGCTTGTCCTTGAAATAGTACAACAGCATGCGGTCACTGACCCCGGCAGAGGCGGCAAGCGGGCGCAACGTCGCTGCGGCAAGGCCCTGCGCAAGGACAAAATCTGCCATGCGTTCGATCAGCTGTTGGTTGCGGTCGACAAGGTCGGTCATGTGGCAGGCCCATTCCAGCAATACCCGCCCTTGTTCTTGCACGATACTGCCGGCGCGAAAAGCCTGACATGTGAGGGCTTGCCGATACCGCCCGTGCGGCTAGGGTAACCTCATGTCGCGCCATGGGATCGCCATTGCCTTGCTGTCTGCGTTCCTGTTCGGGGCTAGCACGCCTTGGGCGAAGATTTTGCTTGGGGCGTTGGACCCCTGGATGCTTGCAGGGCTGCTGTATCTTGGGGCCGGGGTTGGGTTGGCCATCGTTCAGGTTGCAACGCGCGCCTTGGGTCGATCTGTGGGCGAAGCGCCACTGCGTCGCAGTGATTTGCCCGTGCTGGGGCTCGTGGTTCTGGCGGGGGGTATAGCTGCACCGCTTTTGTTGATGTTCGGACTGGCGCGAACAGGTTCAGCCACGGCATCGCTTCTGCTGAACGTAGAGGGACTTGCGACGATGGCCATCGCCTGGCTGGTCTACCGCGAGAATGTCGACAACAGGTTGCTGATCGGCGCATTCGCCATTCTGGCCGGGGCCGCCGTGCTGTCATGGCAAGGGTTGGGGCAACTGGACCAGGGTGCCCTGTTCATCCTGGGGGCCTGCCTTTGCTGGGGCATGGACAACAATCTGACGCGCAAGCTTTCGTCGGCAGATCCGGTGCAGATCGCGATGATCAAGGGGTTGGTTGCCGGGGCAGTGAATTGCGCGCTGGCATTGGGGTTGGGTGCCGAAGTGCCGGGGCTGATGGTGGTGGCGGGCGCGGCAATGGTCGGATTTCTGGGATACGGCGTCAGTGTTGCGCTGTTCGTGCTGGCGCTGCGGTATCTTGGGGCGGCGCGGACCGGAGCCTATTTCGGGCTTGCGCCATTTGTGGGCGCCATTGTGGCGGTGGTTTTTCTGGCAGAGACCGTCGACGGACAACTGCTGCTGGCGGGCGGGCTGATGGCGCTGGGGCTGTGGCTGCACCTGACCGAACAGCACGCACATCCGCATCGACATGAGGTGCAAGAGCATGAGCATCGCCACCGGCACGATGCGCACCACCAGCACGCGCATGGCCCGGACGATCCACCGGGCGAGCCGCACAGCCATTGGCACCGACACGAGCCGCGGGAACATTCGCATCCGCATTTTCCCGATCTGCACCATCGGCACGGGCACAGGCAGGGCTAAGGTTCAGACGGCAGAACTTGGTGTCTGGCTGCGGGCAAAGATGTAGAAATCTGCAAAACTGGTGTCGCGTTTGCGTTTGGGAACGTAAGGAAACCTGTTCGGGATGCGCTGAACAAGTTGCCAGCGGCCCGATTGTGTCTGGGCGACCCAGTCCGTGAACTTGCGATGCCGGACATGACCCAAGGCCACTGGCCCTTCGGCATCTTCGCAGTCAGACGCATAGGCGATCACAAAACGTGTCGCCCGGTCAAAGAGTTCATGCATATAGCTTTCGAACACCGCGTCTTCGACCAGATGATAGATCACATCCAAAGACAGCGTCAGTTCCGCTGTCTCTGCGCCTTGCGTTCCGGAAAGGGCAAAGCGTTTGGTTGCATCCCCGGCAAACGCCGCCCGGCACAGGTCAATCGAGTGTTGCGACACATCCAGCCCAAGATAGGCCGGATAGCGTGCCAGGCGCAGCTGGTTGCCATCGCCGCAGCCCAGTTCGATCACCGAGCCAATGGCGTTGTCGTGGACAAACCGGTTCAACACCTCGGCCTTGAATTCGGCCAGCCGCCCGTAAGACCCCGCACCCGAATTTCCCGCCGCTGCATAACGTTGCTGCCAATAGTCGGCAGAACTTTCGATCTTGAATTGCGGACGGCTGGGAAACAATCGGTTCAGCAAGGACCGGACGAAAATCGGCATGGTGCTGGGCGCTCCGGTTTGGCTGCTGGATGGATCAGATGCTGAGGCAGATGTACTTCATCTCGAGATAGTCCTCCATGCCGTGATGCGATCCCTCACGTCCCAGCCCGGATTGCTTGACGCCGCCGAACGGGGCGACTTCGGTGGAAATGATCCCGGTGTTGACCCCGACGATGCCGTATTCCAACGCTTCTTGCACGCGGGTGATCCGTCCGATGTCGCGGGCATAGAAATACGACGCAAGCCCGAAAATGGTGGCGTTGGCCTTTTCAATCACTTCTTCCTCGGTGTCGAACTTGAACAGCGGGGCAAGCGGGCCAAAGGTCTCTTCATTGGTGACCAGCATGGCATCTGTTACGCCGGTCAGGATGGTGGGTTCAAAGAACGATCCCCCCAGCGCGTGACGGTGCCCGCCCATGGTGATCTTTGCCCCCTTTGCGGTGGCGTCGGCGATGTGTTCCTCAACCTTTTCCACGGCCGCCATGTTGACCAGAGGGCCAAACTCGACGACGTCCTTCAACCCGTCGCCAACCCTGGTTTTCGCAAGCGCCTGCGTCAGCCTTTCGGCAAAGGCGTCATACACGCCAGCCTGCACATAGATGCGGTTGGCGCAAACGCAGGTCTGGCCGTTGTTGCGGAACTTCGACAGCATCGCACCGGCCACGGCCGCATCCAGATCGGCGTCGTCGAACACGATGAAAGGCGCGTTGCCGCCCAGTTCCATCGAACATTTCATCACTTGATCCGCCGCCTGGCGCAACAGGATTCGGCCCACCTCAGTAGACCCGGTAAAGGTAAGTTTGCGCACGATCGGGTTTTCGCAGAATTCCTTGCCGATGTCGGACGACCTTTTCGACGTGATCACCGAAAAGATGCCTCCGGGCAGGCCAGCGCGTTCGGCCAGTACCGCCAGCGCAAGCGCTGACAGCGGGGTCTCTGCCGCAGGCCGCGCCACAAACCCGCATCCGACCGCGAGCGCGGGGGCGCATTTGCGGGTGATCATGGCGTTGGGAAAGTTCCACGGTGTGATCGAGCCCACCACGCCAATCGGCTGCTTGATGACGGAAATCCGCTTGTCGCGCTGATGCCCGGGAATCGTCTCGCCATAAACCCGCTTGGTCTCCTCGGCAAACCATTCGACGAAAGACGCACCATAGGCGATCTCGCCCTTGGCCTCGGCCAGCGGTTTGCCCATCTCTGCGGTCAGGATCATGCCAAGATCGTCCTGATTGGCCATCATCAGATCGAACCAGCGCCGCAACAGGATGCTGCGCTCCTTGGCCGTGCGGGACGCCCATTCCTTTTGTGCCACCTGTGCTGCGGCAATCGCGCGGGCCGTCTCGGCACGGCCAAGGTTGGGAACATGCGCGATCACATCGCCGCGCGCCGGATTGATGACGGCAAAAGTGCCGCCATCATCGGCAAGGATCCAGGCACCCGCGACATAGGCGCGGGTCGCCAGCAAAGATGGATCCTTCAGCAAGGATGCAAGGTCTGTGACGGTGTCGAGCATGAAGGCCTCCCCTTTTCAGTTGGTTCATGCAAAACATGACCGCGCGAAAATGTCCAGTTTCTGACAAGGAATTTGATCAAATGATGGATGCGGACCGGTCCTATGCCAATGCGGATTTCATTTCGGGGGCAGACGCGATTGCGGCGCGCTGGCCGGTGGACGCGGCGGCCTATCGCGCAGCGCTTGGGGCGCGGGCCGTGCTCGGCCTCGCCTACGGGCAGGGTCAAAGACAGCGGTTCGATCTGTTTCGCCCCGAAGGTTCCGTGAACGGTCTGCTGATGTTTGTCCATGGTGGTTACTGGATGGCACGCGATCGCAGCGACTGGTCGCATCTGGCCGCCGGGGCAAACGCGCGCGGCTGGGCTGTGGTAATGCCGTCCTACACGCGCGCTCCGGACGCGCGGATTGCCGCGATGACGACCGAGATCACCCGGGCGACCCGGCGGGCCATGGCACTGATCGCTCCGGTTGGGCCGCTGGTCGTGACGGGCCATTCAGCAGGCGGGCAACTGGCGGCGCGGCTGGCGTGTGGCGATCAGACCTTGCCGCTTGCGCGCGTCGTGCCGATTTCCCCTGTTGCCGAATTGGAACCCCTGATCGCTACCCGAATGAACGACACGTTGCGAATCGATCATTCCGAAGCCGCCAGCGAAAGCCCGGCGCGCCTGCACCCGAGATCCGGCATTTCGGCCCATGTCTGGGTCGGCGGGCAAGAGCGTCCGGCTTTCCTGTGGCAGGCGCGGACCCTGTCCGAAGCATGGGGCTGCCCCTGGACGGTTGCAACCGGCCGGCACCACTTCGATGTGATCGACGATCTGGCCAATCCCAAATCCGCGTTGATGGCCGCACTCCTTGATGGCCTCTGACCCGGTCCCATTCATCTTGGCTCAAATATCCCGGGGGGAGAGGTGCGCCAGCACCGAGGGGGGCAGGCCCCCCTTTCGCCGTCAGGACGCGTTCACCCGCTCGATGTAGGAGCGCATTTCCTCGGCCTCAAGGCGCGCATCCCGCAAACCTTCCATGGCGGCCCGCAATTCTGCTTCGGTCTGGGTAATCTGGTTCAGCAGGTCTGCCTCGCGCGTTTCCACATAAAGCATCGCCTGATCCCGCATTTCTTCGGCGTCGTGCAACGATTGCGCCAGACGGTCCATTTCGGCCACATCGCCGCCAGCGACCCGTGTAAAGCGGTGCAACAGCCAATAGGTGAACCAGCCCATCGCAAAGGCCAGAAGCAGGATGACGGCGGTGGCGACGACTAACTCGGTGCGATTCATGATGCTTGTGTAAATGCATTGGCCGGGCAACCGTCGTCAAGATGCTGTCGACATCGCAGGGGCGACGCGCCGGGATCAACCGTTGCCGTCCGCCGGGCGCGGTTCCGGGCGGCGGGTTGGCTCGGCGGGCGCAAGCGAGGGGCTGGTGTCGCCGGAAAAATCCGGGCTCTCGGCGGCGGGTGAGGGTTTTGGCTCGCTCCTGGTAGCAGCCGCGCGGTCGGGCGGGTTGGTTGCCTGTGGGGTCGCGGTTTCGATGGGCGGCTCCGCTACGCCGGATGCAGCGACAGCATTTGCCGCGGTTCCGGCTTTGGACGGATCGCCGGCCGGATCGGTCGGCGCATCACCCCCGGGCGGCAACGCATCAGCCTGTTGCGCGATCAACGCGATTTCGATCCGGCGATTGGCCTCGCGTCCCACCTCGATCTGATTGTCGGCAATCGGCCGGGTTTCACCATATCCGACGGCGCGGATGGCCGAAACATCCACCTGACGGCCCTGCAAGCCCAAAAGCACCGCCTCGGCCCGGGCCTGGCTCAGCGCGCGGTTTCCTTCCTCTGAACCCTGAGAATCGGTGTGACCCGAGATTTCCATCGCGATTGCGGTACAATCCGTCAAGGCGACAGCCAGCGCGTCCATCACCCCGACGGCACTTCTGTCGATTTCCGCCGATCCCGGTTCGAACGTGACTTTCGCAGCGGTCAGCACCGCAAGCACCCGTTCGGCGCATTCCTGCGGGGTGGGAAGAGCCGCGAGCGGATCGAGTTCTTCGTGGTAGACCACGTCAACCCTGAAACTTTGACCTTGCCCCAACTGGCGCGACAGGATCTGCGCGATCCGCGCGCGCGACAGCCGGGAACCGGTCAGGCCCGTTACTTCGACCATATCGGCCCGAACCTTGAGGCTGCCACTCGTCACCTCGGCCAGCGCCTCGAGCCCGGCCAGCACCCGCAACGGCCAGCCATCGGGCAATTCGGGGTCAAGACGGGTCGCCACGTAAACCTGATCCACCCCGAAACGCGCCTTGGCATAGCTTTCGACCGCCAATTGCAGGCGGTCATCGGTCAGGCGACCGCGCAATTCGACCCGGCCCGTCTCCGGCGCGCGGGTTGCAGTGAATTCGGCGGGTCCGGCAGGGGCCGCGTTGACTTTCTTGGCCAGCGTTGCGTCCAGCGAAAACAGATCGGGCAGGGCCGTGCGCAACTCGCCCACCACCCGGTCAAAGGTCGGTTGGCCAACCTCAGGACCTGCCAACAGGGTCACATCGGCATCCGAAAATGTGATTGTCGCGTCCCCGAGTTCCGCCACCGCTGCAATCCCTGCCTCGGCCGCGGTGGCCCAGCTTGCCGTGGGCACACCAAGACCAATCGTGCATTCGGCCCGCCCGGTGGTGCCCGCCGCGACACCTGCCGCCTGAATGCGGGCCTGCGCCTGTTCGGTGTCGGCAGAACAGGCATCAAAGCGCGCGCCCTGACCGTCAAGGACAAACCGCAAGGTGAACGGTGTCAGTACAGGGCGCGGGGCCGATATGTTGATGGTGACCGCCAGGTCTTTTGGTCGCAGGCGGCCCAGGTCGGTTTCCAGTGCACGCTTTTCGGCTGCACTGGCGGCAATGGCCGTGATTTGAACTGCGTCGGCTGCCACAGAGATCTTTGACCTAGGCAGCAGTTCCAGCGCGGCAAGACCAAAGGAAAACGCCTCTTGCCAGCCCTTCGGAGCAGGATATGCGGCAGTTTCCAGCATGTCCGCCAAAGTCGTGCCGGCCTGCAGATTTTGCGCCCGCGCCATCAGATCGGCCTCGGCGCGGCCTTCGGGCAACAGACCAATCACCTGAATGCCATCGTCGTTGCGCAACATTTCGACCGAGAACCTCGGGGCATCAACGCTGCGCGCCGGGGTCACCTCGAACGCGTCCACCAGCCGGGTCGCCTCGACGACCTCACCTGCGAGATTGACCGCGCGAAAGCGGGTGACCTCGTTCGGGGCCATGCCGGACAAGGTAACGCGCAGGCCGTCCGCGCCAACTTCGGCCCAGGTGTAGCCTTCGGTCATCAACCGCGAGGTTATGGCGACTGCGGTGCGGTTTTCGATGACCACCGACGCGCCGAACGCAATCAGCGTCGACAGCGCAGCCGCAAGCGCAAAGGCCACAACCGCCAGCAAGGTTTGGGAACGCAGGAAACGTGGCAAAGTCATCAACAGCAGTTTTCCAACCCACAAAGACAGCCCCTGCCGGCTGCATAGGGCTGGGGTCGGCCGGGATCAATCAAAGGCTGGCCGCAGCGGCAAGAAACAGCGCAACAATCAGGCCGGCGTCCCGGTTGGAATGAAACACCCTAAGGCAGGATGCGGGGTCGTCAATGTTGAGCCGCCTCAGTTGCCATGCCAAATGCCAGCCAAAGGCCCAGACGCCGACCAATGCCACGCCCAGCCTCGCAAGGCCGCCGTCTGGAAGCACCGACAGGATGACGGCCATCGCCATCAGCGTGGTTGTGGCCATTTGAAACCCCATGAGCCAACGGCGCGAGGTAGGCCCGAAAAGCCGCGCCGTGGATTTCACGCCGATCAAGGCGTCGTCTTCGGTATCCTGATGCGCGTAGATCGTGTCGTAAAACAGCGTCCAGAAGACTCCTGCGCCATAAAGCAGGACCGCCGACAAGCTCACCGTTTCGGCATGCGCCGCATAGGCCAGCAAAATCCCCCAGTTGAAGGCAAGCCCCAGAAACGCCTGCGGCCACCAGGTAAACCGTTTGGCAAAGGGGTAGATCGCAACCAGCGCCAGTGACCCGATGCCAAGACCGATGGCAATCGCGTTGAAGCTGAACAGGATCAGCGCGGCAAGCAAGGCTTGGACCACCATCCAGATCAGCGCCGCCCTGACGCTGACCTGGCCTGCCGGCAAGGGGCGGCTGCGGGTGCGTGCGACACTTGCATCGATATGGCGGTCGGTGATGTCGTTCCAGGTGCAGCCCGCGCCGCGCATCAGAAAGGCCCCAAGGCCGCATCCGATGACCAGCCACAGGTCGGCCGCGCGGACCCCGCTGTGCAGGGCCGAAAGCGCAATCCCCCAAAGACAAGGGATCAGCAAAAGCCAGGTCCCGATCGGCCGGTCGGCGCGGCTGAGCCGCAGAAAGGGCCGGGCGGCGGGGTGGGCGTATCGATCCACCCAGTTGCCGGCAGCGGCGTCTGAAACTGGGGTGTCGGGCCTGGCGGCCTCTGGCATTTCGGGATGCTTGTGCATAGGGTCGCGCCATGTCCGAGGCAAAGATCAGGCTTTATGTAGATCAGGCACTGGCCCCGGGGCAACCCGTGGCGGTCGGGGACGATGCGGCCAATTATCTGTTCAATGTGATGCGGCTGTCGGTCGGCGGGCAGGTGGCGCTGTTCAATGGTCGCCACGGCGAATGGCGCGCGGTCGTGACGCAGGCGGGCAAGCGGGCCGGGGTATTGACCTGCATCGAGGCGACAGGCCCTCAGGTGATGCCTTGCGATCTGTGGTTGATCTTTGCGCCGATCAAGAAGGTGCGGACCGACTTCATCGTCGAAAAGGCGGTCGAATTGGGCGTATCGCGGATCGTGCCGGTGCAGACGCGGCACACCAATTCGGAACGCATCCGGCAAGACCGCTTGCAGGCGCATGCCGTCGAGGCGGCCGAGCAGTGCGGGGCGACTTTCGTGCCCGAGGTCGCCGATCTGGTGGGTTTGGAGCGGCTTTTGGCTGGCTGGCCCGACGGGCGACGGCTGATGTGGTGCGACGAAGGGTTGTCGGGATCCGGGGTGGGGGCCTCTGCGACCCTGACGGGTCTTGTCGGTGCCGGGCCCTGGGCCGTTCTGATCGGGCCAGAGGGCGGGTTTTCGAAAGACGAGCAGACGCGGTTGCGGGGGATGGCGGGGGTGCACGGCGTCAGCCTTGGCCCGCGCATCCTGCGCGCAGATACGGCCGCTGTGGCGGCACTGGTGCTGTGGCAGGCGGTTCTGGGGGATTTGAGGTGAGCGGGATCACGAAAAGGCCCTGGCCCGCGGAAGGGTCATTAGCGCCTTCTTGGGGTGCGACTTGCCAGACAACGGGGATCCCATGACCTGGATGCGCCCGGAATTACGCGCCGCACTGATCCGTTGTCGCGAAGTCATGGCCGCGGCTGCACTTGGCGCGCTGGGGCTATGGCTTGCGTTGCTGGGGGGGTATGTTTTGGTGCCTGCGGGGGCAGTCATATTCGTACTTGGGGCCGCCTGGGCCGTGATGGCGGTGCGTCGGTTGCGGTTTGCCCAGGCCCCCGATGGGCCGGGGGTCGTTGAGTTGGACGAAGGGCAGATCGGCTATCTCGGACCGGGTACGGGGGCGGCGTCGGGTGGCTATGTCAGCCTGGTCGATCTGGTGGAATTGCGCCTGCTGCGCCTACGTGGGCGGCGGGTGTGGCGGCTGAAGCAAGAGGATAGTCAGGCGCTGCTGATCCCGGTCGATGCCGCCGGCGCGGACCGGTTGTTTGACGCATTCACCAGCCTGCCGGGGATGGATACAGCGGCCCTGGTAGCAGCACTGCAGATTGCGCCGCCACACGGCGGCCGAGGGGTGGCGCTTGCCAATGACAACCAACTGATCTGGGCGCGGTCGCGGAATTTCGGTGCCCCGGGCAGTTTGCGCAGGTGACCGTTTCGTGAACAGGGGTGCCGTCTCTTGACTTAACTTCCGCCGCAGGACACCAGTTGCCGCCTGCAACCTGCCAACTGCAAAGCCGTACGCCTTTCACCACCCCAAGAACGGAGACTGTGCCATGTCCATTCCGCAATCCGGTGGCGGCCATATCGACAGCATAGATCAGCTTGCCGCCTATATGGCGCAAGGTTGCAAACCGATTTCTGATTGGCGCATCGGCACCGAGCATGAGAAATTCGGCTGGCTGACCGACAGCCGCGCCCCGCTGCCCTATTCCGGGGAACGGTCGATTTCTGCGCTGTTTGCCGGGCTTGAGGCGCGGTTTGGCTGGACCCCGGTGCGCGAGGCCGGCAACGTCATCGGGATGATGCGCGGGCAGGCCAACATCAGTCTGGAACCCGGCGGGCAATTCGAGTTGTCCGGCGCAGCGGTGGCCAACCTGCATGAGACGGCAGCCGAATTGCAGTCGCACCTGGACGAAGTGAAGGCCCTGGCCGACCCATTGGGCATCCGGTTCATGGGGATCGGTGCTGCGCCTGAATGGTCAGGTCCCGATATGCCGGTGATGCCCAAAGGGCGCTACCGGTTGATGACCGACTACATGGGGCGTGTCGGCACCCACGGCACCCAGATGATGTATCGCACCTGCACGGTTCAGGTGAACCTCGACTATGCCTCCGAAGCGGACATGGTGAAAAAGCTGCGTGTGGCGCTGGCGTTGCAACCGGTGGCGACGGCGCTTTTTGCCTCGTCCCCGTTCTTTGACGGCGCGTTGAACGGGCACAAAAGCTGGCGCTCGCGCATTTGGCGCGGCCTTGACAATACGCGCACGGGCATGCTGCCGTTTGCGTTCAACGGCGATTTCGGGTTTCAGGCCTATGTCGATTGGGTCCTGGATGTGCCGATGTATTTTGTGTACCGCGACGGCAAGTATATCAATGCCTTGGGCCAGTCGTTCCGCGATTTTCTGAAGGGTCAGTTGCCCGCGCTGCCCGGCGAAAAGCCGACGCTTTCCGACTGGGCCGACCACATGACGACCGTGTTCCCCGAGGCGCGGGTCAAGAAGTACATCGAGATGCGCGGAGCCGATTGCGGAGATCAGCCGCATATCAACGCGCTGCCGGCCTTTTGGGTCGGGCTGATGTATGATCAAGGCGCGCTTGATGCCGCATGGGATCTGGTCAAGGGGCTGGATGCCGCCACCCGCGAAGGGCTGCGCCAAGCCGCGAGCGAGCGCGGCCTGCAAGGCACTGCGGACGGGGTTGCCATCGCCGATCTGGCCCGTGCCACTGTTGCGCTGTCGCAGGCGGGGCTTGCTGCGCGGGGACTTGGCGAAGAGGTGTATCTTGCGCCGCTGGTCGCATCGGTCAAGGCCGGGGCGGTGCAGGCCGACCGCTGGCTGGCGCTGTACCATGGCGAGTGGGCGGGCAGTCTGACCCCGATCTACGAAGCCTCCAGCCTTTAGCCCGCATCAGGCCTGACATCGTAGACCAAGGCCCGTGCTTTTGCCCAAGTCATGTCGCTCGGGCTTGATCGCATGATATAGTGCCAACCGATGCATCTTCGGAATTTTTGGGTCCGTCCGGCTTCAGGATTATGCACCGATCTTGGGTTCGGTGCCGGCTTTGATGCGCGCGATGTTGGGGCTGTGCTTGACGTAGATCAGCAGAGTCAGAAGGATCACCAGAACAATCATCTGCCCATGGCCAAACACCACCAGCCAAAACGAGCACGATGCAGCGGCAATCAGTGCCGCCAGCGACGACATGCGGCTTATGGCGGCCGTGACGGCCCAGACCGCACAGCAGGCAAAGCCCACCTGCGGGGCAAGGGCGGTCATCAAGCCAAGAAAGGTTGCCACCCCCTTGCCGCCCTTGAACCCGAGCCAAACCGGAAACAAATGGCCTAGAAACGCCGAAAACCCCGCGAATTGCGCGGCATCTTCGCCGATCGCGGCACGGGCGATCAGCACGGTCACAGCGCCTTTCGCTGCGTCCAGCAGCAGTGTCGCCGCAGCCGCACGCTTGTTTCCGGTACGCAAAACATTCGTCGCCCCGATGTTGCCCGAACCGATGCTGCGCAAATCGCCCAGACCCAGACTTCGGGTGATCAGGATGCCGAACGGGATCGAGCCGAGCAGATAGGCAAGTGCCGCGACGACTGCGAGCGTGGCATAGGGGGTGATCAGGTCGGGCATGTCAGGCGTCACCGAAAACTTGGGTGCCAGCCACCCATGTTGCCAATACCTTACCCTCCATCCGCTGTCCGTCAAAGGGGGTGTTCCGCGATTTCGAATGTAGCGTGAAACGGTCCAGCAAGAACGGCGCGTCCGGGTCGAACAAGATCAGGTCGGCAGGCGCGCCCACCGCCAGACGACCCTGTGGCAACCCAAGACGGCGCGCAGGGTTCAGCGCCATCGCGCGAAACAGCGTAGGCAAGTCCAGATGCCCGGCGTGGTAAAGCCGCATCGCCGCCGGAAGCAGGGTTTGCAGGCCGACTGCGCCACTGGCGGCTTCTTCGAACGGCAGTCGCTTGGATTCCTCGTCCGCCGGGGTGTGATAGCTGCCGATGGTGTCGATCAACCCATCTGCCACCGCCTGCACCAGTGCCAGCCGGTCATCTTCGGACCGCAGCGGGGGCGTCAGCTTGAAGAAGGTGCGATAGTCGCCGATGTCCAACTCGTTCAGCGTTAGGTGGTGGATCGAGGTTCCTGCGGTCACATCGAGGCCGTTGCCCTTGGCGCGGGCCAGCGCGGGCAGGGTGCGGGCGGTCGTGATCTGGTCGGCGTGGTACCTTGCCCCCGTCATTTCGACCAGCGCCATGTCGCGATCAAACCCCATCCGTTCTGCCATCGCAGAAACCGCCGGGATGCCACGCAGGGATGCAAACTTCGACGTGGTGGCCGAGGCGCCCTGCGACAGGCCGGGGTCCTGCGGATGGCCGATGATGAGCGCGCCCAGAGCGCGGGCATAGGTCATGCAGCGCGACAGGGTTTTGGTGTTCTGCGTCACACGGTCGCCATCGGTGAACGCAATCGCCCCCGCGTCGAGCAGAAAGCCGATCTCGACCATCTGGGTGCCCGCGCGGGCCTTGGTCAGGCAGGCCATATGGTGGATGCGGATCAAAGAAGCTTCCCGCGCGCGGCGGGTGACAAATTCAAGAAGTTCCGGCGTGTCGATGGCAGGGTTGGTATCTGGTCGCGCAATGATGGTGGTGATGCCACCGGCCGCCGCCGCCAGACCGGCGGATTTGAAACTTTCCTTGTGCCGCTCGCCCGGTTCGCCGATCTGAACACCTAGGTCCACGATTCCGGGCGCGAGGGGCAAGCCCTGGCAGTCGATGATCGTGCCGGTTTTCGGGGCGGGGGTATCGCGTGACTGGATCACCCCATTTGCAACAGTCAGCGAGCCGACAGAATCGCTCATGGACTCAGGGTCGATCAGACGCGCGTTGGTAAAGTGGATCATGCGGCCTCGTTCAGGACTGGGGCGGGTTGGGTTTGGTCGGAGCAACCATCAGCCGGCGATCCAGACAAACCAGCCGACAAAAGCAAAGAGTGCCAGCAGAACGACTGTGGCGACCATACCGGAAATTCGGGCGTCCGACATCGGGCGTTTGGGTTTGTGGCCAGGTTTGTGGTCAGGTCCGGTCATGCCATCACTCCGGCCGCGCGCGCCCCGCGTTCGGCTTTCAGGTTGCGCGCCAGCAGATCCATGCAAGCCATGCGCACCGCGACACCCATTTCGACCTGCTCCTGAATGACAGAACGGTTGATATCATCGGCCAGGGTCCCGTCAATCTCGACCCCCCGATTCATCGGGCCGGGGTGCATCACAATGGCGTCGGGTTTGGCATGGGCCAGTTTTTCGGCATCAAGCCCGTAGCGGTGGTAGTATTCACGCTCGGACGGGATGAACGCGCCGTCCATCCGTTCCTTTTGCAGGCGCAGCATCATCACCACGTCGCAGCCTTCAAGGCCGCGTTCCATGTCGTCGAACACCTCGCAGCCAAACTCTGCCACGCCCATCGGCATCAGGGTCGGCGGGGCGATCAGGCGCACGCGGTTTTCCATCTTGCCGAGCAGGATCAGGTTCGAACGCGCAACGCGGGAATGGGCGATGTCGCCGCAGATAGCCACTGTCAGCCGCTGTATGCGGCCCTTGGCGCGACGGATCGTCAGGGCGTCAAGCAGGGCCTGAGTGGGGTGTTCGTGGCGGCCGTCTCCGGCGTTCAGCACCGCGCAATTCACCTTTTCAGCCAACAGGTTGACCGCACCCGACGATGGGTGACGCACAACCAGCAGATCGGGATGCATCGCGTTCAGCGTCATCGCCGTGTCAAGCAGGGTTTCGCCCTTCTTCACCGAAGAATGCGACACGCCCATATTCATCACATCGGCCCCGAGGCGCTTTCCTGCCAGTTCGAAACTGGCAAGGGTTCGAGTGGACGCCTCGAAGAACATGTTGATCTGGGTAAGGCCCGCCAGCGCATCCGATTGCTTCATCGTGCGGCGGTTCAGATCAACATAGCGGTCGGCGAGGTCGAGAACGGTGACGATCTCGGACGGGGCCAGATGTTCGATGCCAAGCAGGTGGCGGGCGCGAAAGGTCATCTGGCTCTCCTGTCGGGGTGCTCCGCTTATGGCAAAGCCGGGACGTCAGGGCAACGGGGCAATCGGGTTGGTGTGGGGGATGCAGAGGGGGGCCATGCCGGCTTCGGTCGGCGCCCGGGTAAATCGGCGGCCCCGGAAGGACCAGCGAAACATCTGCGGGCTGGTGTCGTATCGGACCAGTAATAGCACATCAGACGGGCCGGTGCGGTCTTTGGCCATCGTCAGCGCCATCAGGTCAGACCGGCTGGTGGGCGGGCGCAGGTAGGGGCCCAGCATCAGGCAGCGGGGATTGTCTGCGTGGCGGCGCAGGGCGTCTGCGATGATCAGGTCGGGATAGCGGAAGCCGCCGTCAAGCGACAGCGCCGCCATCACCAGGAAGGCTCCGGTTGCCACTGCCCGTAGTTGGGTTCGCCAGAGGGCAGCAACCGCTGCCACCGACAGGACCGCGACCCCGATATGCAGTTGCAGACCACCCAAGCCGCCTTGCAGCATCATCGCAAGGACAAGAAACATCGCGCAGCCGACAACAACGCCGAGCCCAGCCAGCAGCAGCGCGTCGAACCCGGCCAACAGGGCGGCCTCTGTCGGTGACGGTGTCGAGGGCATGATGGCCAGCGCGATCGCCCCTCGCACCGCAACACCGGCCAGAGCGGCGCCGATCGCCGACGTCGCGGCAAGGCGCAACAGCTCATAGCCCCAACCGGCGTCGTAGGGCGTCGGCAGACAGAAGGCGCCAAGGACCAGCAGCAATGCAATCAGCCCCGCGATGCGCTGACCCCAACGCAACGGCGGCAGCGCCCCGAGGGCCAGAAACATCGCAAGAATGGTCAGATACAGCCCCACGTCCGATTTCTGGCAGCTTCACCCCGGAGTGGCAAGCGTGTGCTTGTGGCGGGGGGATGGCGGGCCTAGCCTGCCGACCTATGGGAATCATGGATGACATTGCGGAGGATTGGCAGGCGTCTCTGGCGTCGCTGGCTTGGCAGGTCAATCTGGGGGTGACCGAGGCTGTGGGGGATGCGCCTGTCAACCGCTATGAGGTAGCGGTGAAGGCGGCTGCGATCGTTGCGCCTGTAGCGGCGGCGGTGCCCGTGGCGGCGGCGGTGGAGCCTGCGGGCGATGCGGTGGCGGAGGCGAAGGCTGCGGCGGGGAGGGCGGGGTCGCTGACGGCGCTGCGGGCGGCACTGGGGGCCTATGAGCATTGCGAGATCAAGCGGGGCGCGCGCAATCTGGTATTCGCCGATGGGATGCCGGGGGCGCGGGTTCTGGTGCTGGGCGAGGCACCGGGGGTCGAGGAGGACAAAGAGGGGCGGCCCTTTGTGGGCCGTGCGGGGCAATTGCTTGACCGGATGTTTGCATCCATCGGATTGGCCCGAAACGATGCTGATCCAGCGCGGGCATTGTACATCACCAACGTCATGCCATGGCGGCCCCCGAACAACCGTGATCCCGAGCCGGGCGAGATTGCGATGATGCGGCCATTTGTCGAGCGGCATATCGCGCTGGCTGCCCCCGAGATCATCGTGGTGATGGGCAATACACCCGGTGCGGCGCTGTTGGGCACCAAGGGGATCACGAAACTGCGCGGGGTGTGGACGCAGGCGCTGGGCTGTCTGGTGTTGCCGATGTTTCACCCGGCCTATCTGCTGCGCCAGCCCGCAATGAAGCGCGAGGCCTGGGCGGATTTGTTGAGTTTGCAGGCGAGGTTGCGGGGATGATTGTTGAAGGGGCGGTGCTTTTGACCTATGTGCCGGCGGCGCTGGCGTTGAACCTGACACCGGGGGCCGACATGATGTTCTGTCTTGGGCAAGGCTTGCGGGTCGGACCAAGGGCGGCGCTGGCAGCGGCGGCGGGGGTTTCGGTCGGCGGCATGGTGCATGTGGCGCTGGCAGGTCTGGGGCTGGGGGCGGCGGTGGCGGCGGCGTCTTGGTTGTTCGAGGTGATCCGCTGGGTCGGGGTGGGGTATCTGCTGTGGCTGGCCTACGCGACGCTGCGAGTGGGGCCTGCGCGGGCGGATCTGCCTGCGGTTCGGCCCGGGCGGGCGTTTCGCGAAGGGTTGGTGGTGAACCTGACCAATCCCAAGGTCATCCTGTTCGTTCTGGCCTTTGTGCCGCAGTTCGTGGATCCGGCACGGTCTGTGCTGCCGCAGTTTCTGGTGTTCGGGGCCGTGCTGGGCTTGGGCGGGTTTCTGGTGAACGGGATGGTTGGGGTGTTTGCGGGCGGGGTCGGGCAACGCTTGATGGGATCGGTGGGGTTTGCGCGCTGGCTGGGGTGGATATCGGCAGGCGTGTTCGTGGCGCTGGCGGCGCGGTTGGCCGTGGTGTCAAAGGGGTAGGGCATGGGGATTGATGACAGCCGGGACTTCATCACGGTCAGGATTGCGGTGCTGACGGTGTCCGACACCCGGACCCTTGCCGATGACCGGTCTGGCGACACGCTGGTCGAGCGGTTGACGGGGGCCGGGCATCTGTTGGCCGCGCGGGGGATCGTGCAGGATGACCGGGAGGCGATTGCAGCTGAGTTGCGGGTCTGGATTGCCGATGCGGGAATTGACGTGATCCTGACCACCGGGGGCACCGGGCTTACGGGGCGGGACGTGACAGTCGAGGCGCACCGGGATGTTTATGAGAAAGAGATCGAGGCGTTCGGGGTGGTGTTCACTCATGTCTCGATGGCCAAGATCGGTACATCCGCCGTGCAAAGCCGGGCTTGCGGCGGGGTGGCGGGGGGAACCTATCTGTTTGCGCTGCCAGGCAGTCCGGGGGCGTGCCGCGACGCCTGGGACGAGATCTTGCGGTGGCAGTTGGACTATCGGCACCGGCCCTGCAATTTTGTCGAGATCATGCCGAGGCTTGAAGAACACAAACGGCGAAAGTGACAACAAAACGTGACGGCGGGGCGCGACCCGTGCGCCGGATGACTTGCAACGGGGAGCGGGCTTGGGGGGCATCGAGCCCCCGCGCGCCCGCGTTGGCACCCGCGCTGGCTGGCATCTTTTCTGAATGCAGCCGTGAAAGTCGTATCGCGACGCAGCCTGCCTGCGCCGTTGGATCAGCACAGGGCCATCTGTCGAACGAGGACCGCGTTCAGGGGGCCGGACAACCTGTCACTTCAACCGCGCCCAGATCACTGATCACCGTTACGCGCAGGGTCGATCGATCAAGCGCAAAGGGTCCGCCGCCCGGTGGCACCAGGTCTGTCGTGGCGGTCAGGATTTCGCCGTCGCGCCGGGTATCGGACTGCGAGACCCAGATTGCATTGTCCGCAGGTTCGATGATGATTGCCTCGCCCTGACCGAGGCTGGGCATGGCGATCCGCGTTGTAACCGCCAGACCATCGGCGATCGGGGCAACGGTGCAATCGATCCCGGTCAAGCCGGCTGCAATGGCCGAACCGGGGACGCTGGCAAGGGCCATCTCGATCACAGGGTCGGGTCGAGATTGGGCGGGCAGCGAGGCCGACATTTCTACATGGGCAGGAACGCAGATATCGCGGCACACGCCCAGATCGACATTCAACCTGATCTCGATCGGCTGCGCCGCCTGCGTCGGCGTCAATTCGATCGGCAAAACCAGGCGGTCCAGATAGCCAATGGTTTGCGACCCGTTGACGTCAAACATCACAGGACTTGGCCAGTGCAGATGAACCGCAGACAAATTGCCCGATCCGGCAAAGTCGAGCAGCGGCGGGATGCCCGAATCGCCGGGAGAACGCCAATAGGTTTTCCAACCCTGCGCCAGGGTCAGGGAAAGCGCTGCCATGTGGCGGCCATCCGCGCCGCGCCATCCCGGCAAAAGTTCGGCATGAAGCACATCTTCCTGGGTAAAGGCGGCGGCCGGAGCGGTGAGAATGGCGATGAAGCACAAGATTTTGAGCATAGGTAAAAGATAGACTTTCCAGGTGAATTGGGAAATCACTATTCGGCGATGATGGCGTTGCGCAGCGCCAGCGTTGCGGCTTCGACGTTGCGCGGCGCGCAAGATGGCGTCGCGTGGTGGGCAAGTGCGGCAACCCTTTGTGCGCCATGGGTTCGACGCCGGACCCACCCTTCGCAATCGACTGGGGTTCCTTGCAAGGCCATGCGTTGCCTTGCGTCGGGCTTGGCGGATGGTCGCCTCCGGCGGGGATATTTGAGCCAAGATGAAAGGTTATTCGCCGTAGGGGATCCAGATGGTCTTGACGGCCGTAGCCTGGCGCAGGAACGCCGCACCTTGGGAATGCGACGAAAACCAGTCTCGGGCGTTGTTATTGTTGACCCAGGTGCGCTTGAGGTTGCCAGATGACTGAGCCTCGATGCTTGCCGACAGCGGGCTGGAGGAAAACGTCCATATCGCATCGACATCAAGATGGGTCGCAAGCGGTTTTGCCAGATCTGCGTGGACGCCCGTGACCATGTTGACCACGCCGTCTGGCAGATCGGAGGTGTCGAGCACCTGGTAGAAATCGGTCGCGGCCAGTGGGAAAGGCTCTGACGGAACGATTACGCAGGTGTTTCCCATGGCGATGGCGGGGGCCATTACCGAAATCAGGCCCAGAAGGGGGCATTCGTCGGGGGCGAGGATGCCGATGACGCCGGTCGGTTCGTTCATCGCAAGGGCCACGCCGCGCAGGGGCACCGATTTGGCCTGGCCGTCGAACTTGTCGGCCCAGGCGGCGTAGGTGAAAAGGCGGTCGATGGATGCCTCGACTTCGGCCTCGCCGGGTTGGCCGGTGAGGTCGCGCAGTCTTTGGCTGAACTCCGGCGTTCGGGCCGAGAGGTTTTCGGCGATGTAGTACAGGATCTGCGCGCGGGCGTGGCCGGTGGTCTTGGCCCAGCCTTTTGCGGCATGGGCGGCCTCGACGGCGTTGCGGATGTCCTTGCGGTTGCCAATGCCTGCGTGGCCAAGGAGTTTGCCTTTGTCTGAGAAGATGGGGTGGGAGTAGTTGCCGTCGGGGCGGGCCTGTTTGCCGCCGATGTAGAGTTTGGCGGTGCGGTCGAGGTCGGGGGCCTCGGTCGATTTCGGCGCAGGGATTGCGGCGATCGGTTTCAGGGGTTTGGCGGCGGTTGCGGGTTTGAGGTAGGCCAGCAGCCCTTCCCATCCGCCTTCGCGCCCGAACCCCGATTCGCGCACCCCGCCGAAGCCTGCGGCGGCGTCAAAAAGGTTGGTTGCGTTGACCCAGACCACCCCGGCGCGCAGTTTGGGGGCTACGTCGAGGGCGAGGTTGATGTTCTCGGTCCAAAGGGTGGCGGCGAGGCCATAGCGGGTGTTGTTGGCCAGTTGCACCGCTTCCTCGGGCGTGCGGAAGGTCATCGACACGAGGACTGGGCCGAAGATCTCTTCCTGCATTAGGGTCGAGGCGGCGGAGAGGCCGGTGATCAATGTGGGCGGGTAAAAGCACCCGGTGGGCACGGCGCAGGCGGCGCGGTATGTTTCGCCCTGGGTGTTGGCATCGACCATCGCCGTGATCGCCGCCAGTTGCACCGGATCGACGATGGCGCCGACGTCGATGCATTTGTCCAACGGATCGCCGATTCGCAGCCCGTCCATCCGGCGTTTCAGCTTCGTGTGGAAGCGGTCCGCGACACCTTCCTGCACCAGAAGGCGCGATCCGGCGCAGCAGACCTGGCCCTGGTTGAACCAGATGGCATCGACGAGACCTTCGACGGCGCTGTCGATGTCGGCGTCGTCGAAGACGATGTAGGGGGATTTGCCGCCGAGTTCCAAGGTCAAGGCCTTGCCGGTGCCTGCGGTGGCCGCGCGGATCTTGCGACCGACCGAGGTGGAGCCGGTGAAAGCGATCTTGTCCGTGCCGGGGTGCGCGGTCAGGGCAGCGCCTGTGTCGCCGTCGCCGGTGACGATGTTGAGGACGCCTTTTGGCAGGCCGGCCTCACGTGTCAGTTCGGCGAAGAGAAGGGCAGTGAGGGGGGTGTATTCGGCGGGTTTCAGCACGATGGTGTTGCCAGCGGCAAGGGCGGGGGCGACTTTCCACGCGAGCATCAAAAGCGGGAAGTTCCAGGGGATGATCGCGCCGCAGACGCCCAGTGGCTTTTGATCGGGGAGTTCCGAGCTGAGCAATTGGGCAAGGCCCGCGTGATAGTAGAAATGCCGGGCAACGAGGGGCACGTCGATGTCGCGCGACTCGCGGATCGGTTTGCCGTTGTCCATGGTTTCAAGGACCGCCAGCCGGCGCGAGTGTTTCTGCACCAGCCGCGCAAGGGCGTAGAGGTGTTTGGCGCGCTGGTGGGCGGTCAGTTTCGCCCATTTCGGCTGGGCGCGGCGGGCGGCGGCGATGGCGTTCGCGATGTCGGACTCGGTGCCTTGGGCGACTTGGGCAAGTTCGGTGCCGGTCGCGGGGTTGCGGCTGGCGAAGGTTTGGCCGGGCTTGGTGAACGCGCCGTCGATCCAGTGGCCGAATGTCCGGCCGTGCTTGGCCAGCCAGGCGAGGGCTTCGGCGTTGGATTCGGGGGCGGGGCCGTAGGCCATGGTGTCGAAGATGTCGCGGACGGTCATGGCTTATCCCATCGCATGGCGGTTGGCGGCGGAATAGGCGCCGGTCAGGTGGTGTTCAAGCTGGCGTTCGATGTCGCCGAGCAGGCTGGAGGCGCCGAACCGGAACAGGTCGGGTTGCAGCCAGTCGTGGCCAAGCTCGTCTTTCATCATCGCCAGATACAACAGCGCGTCCTTGGCCTTGGCGATGCCGCCCGCCGGTTTGTAACCGACCTTGAAGCCGGTGCGGTCCTCGTAGTCGCGGATGGCGCGGATCATCGTCAGGGTGACGGGCAGGGTCGCGTTCACCCCCTCTTTCCCGGTCGAGGTCTTGATGAAATCGGCCCCGGCCATCATGCAGACGAGGCTCGCGCGGGCGACGTTGCGCAGGGTGCCCAACTCGCCGGTCGCAAGGATCGCCTTCATGTGGGCGTCACCGCAGGCGGCGCGCATCGCCTGCGTTTCATCATAAAGCGCCTGCCAGTTCTGCGTCAGGACATGGCGGCGGGAAATGACGATGTCGATTTCTGCGGCACCGGCCTGCACCGACTCGCCGATCTCGGCCAGCCGCAGGTGCAAAGGCGACAGACCCGCCGGAAACCCGGTGGACACAGCGGCGACCGGGATGCCCGACCCTTCCAGCGCGCGCACGGCCACGTGCACCATGTCATGATAGACGCAGATGGCCCCGGTGGTCAGCCCCTGCATCCCCAGACGCTCCAGCATCCACGGGGCCACGGGTTGCCGCGCCTTGGCGCACAGGCGTTGCACCCGGCCCGCCGTGTCATCGCCCGATAGGGTGGTCAGGTCGATCAGGCTGACCGCCTTGCACAGCCAGGCCGCCTGAAAATCCTTCTTGACTGACCGACGCCCGCCGATTGTCGCGGCGCGCCGCTCGATCGCCGAGGTGTTGGCCTGCACGCTTGCCACCCAATCGAGGTCAAGCGCCATGCCGGGATTGCGCGGATGCCCTTGCGCGGAAAGCTGCGGCAGCAGGGTGGGGGTCAGGGTTTGCAAGGGCTGTCTCCGTCCCGAGGCTGCGCGTCGCGGCAGGTTTGCACGGGCACGGGCAGGCTGGCAAGGGTGGTGCTGGTGCGTTTGACCATTTGGTCAAAATCGGAGGGTTACGGCGTGTCGCTGTTGGACCAGCCGCGCGGGGTTCCGGTGGGCGGCAGATCGGCGGGGGGCGTGGACAGGATATGCGTTTTGGCGAGGTAAAGCGCGGTCAGTGGGGCCGTCAGGAACAGGAAGATCGTCACCAGAACCTCGTGCCAACTGACAACGCCGGTGGTCGCCAGAACGCTGACCGCCGAGGCGATCAGGACCGAACCCACCCCCACCGTGGTCGCCTTGGTCGGCGCATGCAGCCGCTGCATCGCGCCCCGCAGTTTCAGCAAACCGAAACTGCCGATCAGTCCGAAAATGCCGCCCAGGATCAGCGCGGCCGCGATCAAAAGTTCAAGGATCAGGTTCATTCGATCAGGCTCCCCCGCAGCAGGTATTTGCAAAAGGCGATGGTCGAGACAAAGCCAGTCAGCGCCAGAAGGATTGCCGCCTCGAGATAAAGGCTTGATCCGGTCTTGACGCCGTAAAGCACGATGAGTGCGATGCCATTCACCACCATCGTATCCACCGCGAGGATGCGGTCGCCAATCGACGGCGCACGGGCAAAGGCGATGACGTTCATCGCAAAGCCAAGGGCAAAGCAGGTGATGGCGAAGGTCAGGGAAAACGCGAGGATCATGCGAAAATCCTTTTAAGCCGCGCCTCGTAGCGCTGTTTGATGTCGTCGCGCGTGGCGTCGGGGTCCGGTGCGTGCAGCGCGTGGATCAGCAGCGCGCGGCCATCCGCCGACACATCCGCTGTCAGGGTGCCCGGCGTCAGAGTGATTGTGCCTGCAAGCATGGTCAGCGCCTCGGGCGAGGGCAAGTCGATGGGCACGGTGATCCAGGCCGATCTGATCTGATCCTGGGGCATGAACAGGATAATCCGCGCCACCTGGAAATTCGCCACGATCACATCCCAGACCACAAGCCCGACGTAGGACAAAAGCCGCCACAGGCTGAGAAGTCGCGGGCGGTCGGGCCAGTAATGCGCGGTCAAAAGCGGGATGCCAAGGCCAAGGATCACCGCCAGCACCAGTGTCCCGCGCGAGGCGGAGTTGTTCAACAGCACCCAGATCAGCACCAACAGCGCCGACAGGCCGGGATGGGGGAACAGCCGGTAGATCATCGCAGCGCCTCCATCGCGGCAAGATAGGCCGTGGGGGTGTGCAAGCTATCCGCAATCCGGGTCAGAATGTCATGGATCGGGGCAGCATGGATCGTCGTGACCAACAGGGCACCCAGCAGCAGAACCGGAGCGATCAGCGTGGCAGGGGCCACACGCTCGGGTGTGGCGCCATTCCAGAACAGATCGGACCCAAGCCGGCCCAGTGCCACCATCGCAACCAGCGAGGTGGTCAGGACCACTGGCCAGACCAGCGCCGCATCCTCCCACCGCGCTTGAAGGATCAGGAGTTTGCCCAGGAATCCCGACAGGGGCGGCATCCCCGCCACCGCAATCGCCACGGCAAAGAACAGCGCCGCCACCACGCCCGACCGCCCGCCCTTGCGCGCCACCAGATCGGCCAGCAGGAACAGCGCCGCCACGGCCAGCGTCGATTGCACCATGTAGTAAAGCCCCGCCGCGATGGCCTGCGGGGTAAAGGCCGACAGGGCCACGAACACCGTCCCGCTGGACGCGATCACCGCATAGGCTGCGACGCGGTTGATCCCCGCAGCCCCAAGCATCCCCACCACCCCCACTGCCAGCGTCAGCAGCCCGGCAGGAAGCAGAAGGCTGCTGTAAAGCGATCCGATGGCAGGCGCGCTATCGGGAAACACCAGCGTGCCGAACCGTAGCGCGGCATAAGCCCCCACCTTGGTCATGACCGCGAAAAGGGCGGCCACGACCGCGGGCGACGCGGCATAGGTCGCCGGCAGCCAGACCTGCAACGGCACCAGTGCCGCCTTGATGGCAAACACCATCAACAGCATCACCGCCGCGACCCGGATCAGTCCGTGATCCCCGGGCGGCAGGCTGGCCACCTTGCCCGCCAGATCGGCCATGTTCAGCCCGCCCGTGGTGGCATAAACCACCCCCAACCCGATCAGGAAAAGCGTCGATCCCACCAGATTGGTCACCACATAGCGCACCCCGGCCCCCAGCCGTGCCGCCCCACCGCCATGCACCACCAACCCGTAGGACGAAATCAAGAGCACCTCGAAGAACACGAAAAGGGTAAACGCATCCCCGGTCAGAAAAGCGCCGTTCAGCCCCATCAGCAGAAACTGGAACAGCGGATGAAACGCGGCCCCCTGCCGGTCTTCGCCATTGGCCAGCACATGCAGCAGCACCACCACAGCCAGCCCTGCCACCAGCCCCAGCATCAGAACGGTCAGCCCGTCTGCCATCAGGATGATGCCGAATGGCGCGGGCCAGTCGCCCAACGCCTCGGCCCGGGGCAGGGCATGGGTGGCGAAATGAACCGCAAGGGCCACGAGCCCTGCGGCACTGATCAGGCTCAGCGCACGCTGAAGCCCCAGGTTCCCGCGCGCCAAAAGCAGCATCAACGCGGCGGTGGCGGCAGGCAGCACGATGGGGGTGACGAGGTATGGGGTCACGGCGCATCCCTTGTGTCGGGCCCATCGTCAGGTTTGCCAAAATCCGTGCTGTCCGATCCGGTGCGCAGGTACGACCCCAGCGCCATGATCACCAGCACCGCCGTCATCCCGAAACTGATCACGATGGCCGTCAGCACCAGCGCCTGCGGCAACGGGTCGGTGTACCCCTGTGCTGCGGGGTCGATGATCGGCGACAGGCCAGGTGCCAAACGACCGCTGGCAAACAGGAACACGTTGACCGCATAGGACAGGAACGACAGCCCCACGATCACATCGAACGTCCGGGGCCGCAGGATCAGCCAGACCCCGGCCGCCGTCAGCAGCCCGATGATGGCCGATACCAGCGCCTCCATTAGCGGGCCCCTTTCTGTGTCAGTTGCGCCACCGACGACAGGGTGGCCAAAACCGCCCCCAGCACGCACAAGAACACACCCAGATCAAAGCCCATCGCACTCGCCAGCTCGAACTTCTCCAATCCCGGCAAGGTGACATAGCCGTACCACGAGGTGAGGTAAGGCTTGCCCCAGACCCAGGCCCCGGCCCCGGTCACCGTCGCCGCCACCACCCCCGCCCCGATCAGCCCGAAAAAGCCCACCCGCAGCCGGGCCGTCGTCCAGCCAAGCCCAGAGGCGAGGAACTGCAACATCAGCGCAATCGCCACCACCAGCCCCGCCACAAACCCGCCCCCCGGCAGGTTGTGACCGCGCAGATAGATATAGACGCCGACCATGATTCCGACTGGCAGCAACAGTCGCGCCGCCGTCGCAAACATCACCGGATGCGCATCTGCCGAGGCGGGGGCGGGCGAGCGCGCCAGACCCTGCAAGGCTTGCCCGACTGCGGCGATAATGATCGCGGCGATGCCCAGCACGATGATCTCGCCGTAGGTATCAAAGCCGCGGAAATCCACGATGATCGTGTTGACCGCGTTGTTGCCCCCCGCGCCGGGTTTCGACTGCGCCAGATGAAACGCCGAAATCGGCTCAAATGCCGCGTCGCGCATCAACATGACATAGGACAGCACCGCCATCCCGATGCCGATGCCGCCCGCAAAGACGGCATCGCGCATCCGGCGCGGCAGCGGCTCTGCCGGGGCGGATTTCGGCAGCAGGTTCAACGCCAGCAGCATCAGAAGGACCGTCACCACCTCGACCGTGATCTGGGTCAGCGCAAGGTCCGGAGCGGCGAGGTAGGCAAAGCCGAGCGAAAGCACCAGCCCCACCACCCCCACCAACAAAAGCGTCAGCACCCGGTTGCGGTGTAGCCACAGCGCCGCAAAGGTCGCTAGCACCAGCCCGAGTGCAAGCACCATCGGCGCCAGTTCCACCGGCGTCGTGGCACGGTTCCCCGCCGCGTGACTGCCGCCCGCAAAGGCCCAGACCGACGGCCCCCACATGGTCAGCAGCGCAAGCCCAACCCCGCGCGACAGCGGCCCGTCATGCACTGCGCGGGTGACCCGTTGCGCCAGACGGACGATGCCCGCGATCCCCGCCTCGAATATCCCGGCACTGTCCGGCAGATGCACCGCCCGGTCAAATGCGGCGAGCCGCGCAAAGCCCCCCCAGATCGCCAGTCCCCCCCCCAATGCCGCCAGCGACATCCACAGTGCGGCAGGCTCCAACCCGTGCCAAAGCTTGATATGCACCTCGACCGCAGAACCCGCGCTCGCCTCGGTTGCCACCTGCACCAGCCCGCCCGCAACCAGCATGGGGGCAAGCCCGATCGCCAGCACCAGCGCCACCAGAACCATCACCGGCCCGGTAATCCCTGCGCCTGCATCATGCGGATGATGCGGGTAATCCGCCCGCACCGGCCCCAGAAACACCGCCCCGATCAACCGGAAACTATAGGCCGCCGACACCGCCGCCCCCAGCGTCACCAGCGCCGCCAACACCCACGGCGATCCGGCAAAGCCGGTATGAACCACCTCTTCCAGCAGCATTTCCTTGGACAGAAACCCGTTCAGCGGCGGCACCCCCGCCATCGACAGCGCCGCCAGCCCCGCCAGCACGAACGCCACCGGCATCAGCCGCGCAAGCCCCCCCAGCCGGGACAACGACCGCGTCCCCGCCTCGTGATCGACAATCCCCGCCGACAGGAACAGCGCCGCCTTGAAACTCGCGTGGTTGATGATGTGAAAGATCGCGGCAACCAGCGCAGCCTTCGTCCCCAGCCCCAGCAACAGCGTGATCAACCCCAGATGACTGACCGTGGAATAGGCCAGAAGCGCCTTCAGATCATCCTTGAAGAGCGCGGTCCACGCCCCCACCAGCATGGTCAACAAGCCCGCGGTGGCAACAATCCCGAACCATTCCGGCGTCCCCGCCAGCACCGGCCAAAGCCGCGCCATCAGGAAAATCCCGGCCTTCACCATCGTCGCCGAATGCAGGTAGGCCGACACCGGCGTGGGGGCCGCCATCGCTTGGGGCAACCAGAACTGAAACGGCACCTGCGCCGATTTGGCAAAGGCCCCCAGCAACACGAGGATCAGCATCGGCAGATACAGCGCGTGTGCCTGAATGACATTGGCCTTGGTCAGGATCACCGACAGCTCGAACGACCCCGCCATCCGCCCCAGCAACAGCGCCCCCGCCATCAACGCAAGCCCCCCCGCGCCGGTCACGGTCAACGCCATGCGCGCGCCGCGCCGCCCTTCGTCGAGATGGCTCCAATACCCGATCAGAAGGAAGGACGTGAGGGACGTTAGCTCCCAGAACACCAGCAAAAGCAGGATGTTGTCCGACAGCACGATCCCCAGCATCGCGCCCTGAAACAGCAGCAGGTAGCTGAAAAACCGCCCCATCGGATCGCGCGGCGATAGGTAGAACCGCGCATAAATGATGACCAGCAACCCGATCCCCAGGATCAGCCCGGCAAACAACAACCCCAATCCATCCAGACGCAGACTGAACGCCAGCCCCAACTGCGGCATCCACTCCACCCGCTGCGCCAAAACCTCGCCGCGCAGCACGGCAGGGGCCATCGATCCCAGACCCGCAAGTCCGCAGACAGTCGCAAGCGCCGGGGCAATTGCTTGCATCCCGCGCCCCGCACGATGCACAAGACCGGGCAACAAGGCCCCCAGGAATGGCAGACAAACCAGCAGGATCAAGGACATCGGCGCGAGTATTCCCAAGTTCACTCAGGACCGTGCAATGCCGTCCTTCCGTGATATAGGCAGTCATTTCCACGCAGGCCAAGCACTTTTCATGCGCGTCATCTTTCATCTTGGCAAAAATATCCCGGGGGTGCGGGGGCTGGCCCCCGCTCTGTTGACAAATCCGTGCTATCCCCCGCGCAGCGCCACGTTTTGGTCAATCAGATAGCGCTGCGACAGCGGAATGGCCGCCGCCCCCAAAGACCGTGCCTGCGCACCGACACTGCCTTCCCGGATCACCGGCGGCGTCACTCCCGACAAATCCAGCCGCATCAGTGCCGCCCGGGTTCGCCGCGTCACTTCGGCCCGGACGGCAACCGGCATCCAGCCGTCGATCAGCACCGCCTCAAGCTCCAGAAGCGCAACTGCCGACAGGATCCCCGCCGCAAGACCTTCCGCGGCGCTGTCCATCCAGGACGACAGAATGCCGTCACTGACTTGCCAAGGGTCCGGCCGTTCCCAAAGATGGTCAGATGATTCCCCCGCCGCCTCCATCGCATCCGCGAGCACCGACAGCGACGCCACATCCAAGAGCCGCTGCATCCGCCCATCCGGGCCCGGCACCGGAAGCGGACCAACCCCCGCCGCGTTTCCGGTACGGCCCAGAAACAATTGGCCATTCAGCACCAACCCGCCGCCGATGAAGGTGCCGAAGTAGAAATACAGAAAATCCTTCGGTCGCTCACCTGTGCCGAACACCAGTTCCGCCCCACAGGCCGAAGTTGCGTCATTCTGGACATAGACCGGAACGCCGGTCACAGCCGCAAGTTCTGCTTGCATTGCATGATCGCGCCATGCGTCCATTTCCGCCTGTGGCGCGCCCAGAGCGTGCACCCAGTTCCACAACTGGAAGGGCATCGCCAATCCAAGGCCGCTGATCCGGTCGTGCTGCTCAAGAGGCAAGGTGGCGGTCATCGCAGGCAGCGCGTCGCGCACAAACGCCACTATGGCCGAGGGCGTGGGATAGCGGTAGACTTGCCGGACGGTCGCGCGCACGTCGCCCAGAAAGTCGATCAGTGTCAGATCTGCCGACCGCCGCCCGATCTTCAGCCCCAGAAAGAACGCCCCGTCTGCCGCCAGCGACATCGGCACGGACGGCTGGCCAATCTTGCCGCGCACCGGCGTGCCGCGCTGCAACAAGCCGTCTTGTTCAAGCGCGCGCATGATCACGCTGACGGTTTGCGCCGACAGTCCGGTGATACGTGCAATATCGGACTTTGCCAGTGCGCCCTGCTGGCGCACCAGGCTAAGGACCAGACGTTCGTTTTGGGCCCGCATCCCCGACTGGTTGGTCCCCCGAAGGTTTGCAGCCTCCGGATATGACCGCTCTGCCGCGGCGTCGGTCGCGGTTGTGGCCTTATCTGGCGCCTGGGCCACTGATCACTCCCTTTCGCAAGATCACATTGGCAAACAGCGCCATCTCGGAGGTGGCCACGATGGTATGCGCGGCCCTGATGCGCGCGTAAAGCTGCGCCCCCGGCAGCGGAATGGCAGCCAACCCGCGCGCCGTGCACTCTGCATCGATCAGCGCGTGAATTGGGCCGATCTGTGCCGGATCATTGTGCAGGCTGGCGCGGAACACGCTGCCGTCACCGTCTGTATCGATCGGCAGCACCTGCAGGATCGCCTGAAACACCGCCAGAAGTCCATGTCCGTCGGCCCGCACCAGACGGCGCGCATGGTCTTGCGCCGGATAGTTGCCATCGACGATGGCAATCTCGTCGCCATGCCCCATCGCGCGCAAGCTGAACAGCAAGTCCGGCCCCAGCAAAGGCGGCAGCCCGATCAACATCTTCGTCCTCCCGTGACGCTGTTCCCGTCTTTGTTTGGCGCTGAGCTTGAGCGTTGAACCGGGGGGCTGTCAATAATAAATCACTCTGATTTATTTAACTTGACGGTAAGATGGAATCGGTGTTTCTTTTTCGTGTCGCCGGGCTGGGAGGCCTTGGTTCAGACGAAAACCGGGGGGAAGCCCCCGATCCTTGGGAGGGATGACCTATGAAATTCAAAGCTGCCGCTTTGGCGGGTGCTGCCGCGCTGGCCTTGATCGCAGGGCAAGCTTCGGCTGCCGATCTGGCCTGCCTGATTACCAAGAACAACACCAACCCGTTCTTCGTGAAGATGAAAGAAGGCGCTGAAGCCGCCGCCACCGCTGCTGGTCTGGATTTCCAGGCCTATGCCGGTGAAAAGGACGGCGACGCCGCACCGCAGATCACCGCCATCGAAAACTGCACCGCTGCCGGTGCCAAGGGTATTCTGATCACCCCGTCGAACGACTCGGTCGGCCCGGCCCTGAAAGCTGCCCGCGCGGCAGGTATTCTGGTGATCGCGCTGGATACGCCGCTGGCCGATGCCGAGGCGCAGGACATCACCTTTGCGACCGACAACTTCGAAGCTGGCCTGCTGATCGGCAAATGGGCTGCCGCCACGATGGGCGAAGGTGCCGTGACCGCCAAGATCGCCATGCTCGACATCAACAAGGACAACATCTCGGTTGACGTGCAGCGTGACACCGGCTTCCTCGTCGGTTTCGGCATCGAAGTGCCGGATCTGTCGGTGATGGGGTCGGAAACCGATGCCCGCGTGATCGGTCACGAATCGTCGGACGCGAACCCGGAAGGCGGTCTGCGCGCGATGGAAAACCTGCTGGCCAAAGACCCCGACATCAACGTGGTTTATACGATCAACGAGCCCGCCGCCGAGGGTGCCTACCAGGCGCTGAAGAACGCAGGCAAAGAAGGTCAGGCGATTATCGTTTCGGTGGACGGCGGCTGCCCCGGCGTGGCGTCGGTCAAGTCGGGTGTCATCGGTGCCACCTCGCAGCAGTATCCGCTGAAGATGGCGTCGCTGGGCATCGAGGCGATTGTCGCCTTCGCCAAGGACGGCACAAAGCCCACCGTTTCGGAAGGCCTGTCGTTCTACAACACCGGCGTCAACCTGGTGACCGACAAGCCGGTTGAAGGTGTGCCGTCGATCGACACCACCGAAGGCACCGCCCTCTGCTGGGGCTGATACGGCATCGGCATCAGTTCTAAGGTGTTGAATAGTCAAAGGGCGACGTTACAGTCGCCCTTTGTTTTAGGCGGCATCACGAAACATCGGGGGGGCTATGAGCGACCAAGGGGCACCGACCAAGACCATCTCGGACTTCGAGGCGAAGCTCGCCGAGGCCGACAAGCGGGTTGTCAGTTTCGACCGGGATGACCGCTCGATCCTGCATGTTTTGCGCGGGTTCCTCAGGAACTATCCGACAATGATCCCTGCGCTGATCCTTCTGATCAGCATCCTTGGTTTCGGCCTGTTCGCCCCGCGTTTTCTGACGCCGGGATCGCTGTCCATCGTCATCCAACAGGTGACGGTGACAGGCTTTGTCGCCTTGGCGCAGACGCTGATCATCCTGACCGCAGGGATTGACCTGTCGGTCGGGGCGATTCTAGTGATCTCGTCGCTGATCATGGGCAACCTTGCAGTGTTTTCGGGCGTGCCTGCCGGGATTGCCGTGTTCATCGGGGTGTTCTTTGGCGGGCTGATGGGTTTCCTGAACGGCTTTCTGGTGGCGATCATGAAGTTGCCGCCGTTTATAGTGACGCTGGGCACGCTGCAAATCTTCAACGCCTTGAAGCTGTGGTATTCCCAGTCTGAATCGATCCGCAATCTGGATATCGAAAAACAGGCCCCCCTGCTTTTGTGGTTCGGGCAGGGCATCTCGACCATGGGCACGCGGCTGACCTATGGCGGCATCGCGCTGGCCCTGTTGGCGGCGCTGCTGTGGTATGTGCTGCATCACACCGCCTGGGGACGCCATGTGCATGCCATCGGCGATGACGCGGATTCGGCGCGGTTGTCTGGCATCCGGATCAATACGACGCTGATATCGGTCTATGCCGTTGCCGGGGTGATCTGCGGCTTTGCCGCGTGGGTCGCCATCGGGCGCGTCGGCTCGGTCTCGCCCATTGCCTTTGACACAGTGGCGTTCGGCTCGATCACGGCTGTCGTGATCGGTGGCACCTCGCTGTTTGGCGGGCCGGGTCGATCATCGGCTCGGTTCTGGGGGCGTTCATCGTGGGGGTGTTCAACACCGGCCTGTCGCTGGGCGGGGTGGACGACTACTGGCAAACCTTCGCGGCGGGCTGTCTGGTGATTGTCGCGGTGGCGCTGGATCAATGGCTGCGGAGGGCCTCGCAATGACCGAAGTGCAACCAATTCTGAAAACCCGTGGCTTGATGAAGCGTTATGGCACGGTTGTCGCCATGTCAGGGGCTGATTTCGACCTGATGCCCGGAGAGATCCTTGCGGTGATCGGCGACAACGGTGCGGGGAAATCGACGCTGATCAAGGCGATTTCCGGGGCGGTGACGCCCGATCACGGGACCATCGAGTTGGAGGGCAAGCCCGTGCATTTCCGCGGGCCGGAGGAGGCGCGCAAGGCCGGGATCGAGACGGTTTACCAAAACCTTGCGATGTCGCCCGCGCTGTCGATCGCCGACAACATGTTTCTGGGCCGCGAATGGCGCAAGCCTGGGATCATGGGGTCGGTCTTTCGCCAGATGGACCGCAAGCGGATGGAGGCTTTCGCGCGGGAAAAGCTGTCGGAACTGGGGTTGATGACGATCCAGAACATCTCTCAGGCGGTGGAAACCCTGTCGGGCGGGCAGCGGCAGGGGGTGGCGGTGGCGCGGGCGGCGGCGTTCGGGTCCAAGGTGGTGATTTTGGACGAACCCACAGCGGCGTTGGGGGTCAAGGAAAGCCGCCGCGTGCTGGAACTGATCCGCGATGTGCGGTCGCGGGGTATCCCCATCGTGCTTATCAGCCACAACATGCCGCATGTGTTCGAGGTGGCCGACCGCATCCACATCCACCGGCTGGGCCGTCGGTTGTGCGTGATCAAACCATCCGAGCATTCGATGTCGGACGCGGTGGCCTACATGACCGGGGCCAAGCTGCCCGAAGGCGTGGCCGAACAGGCATGACGCCGCAAGGTCTGGCTGATCTGATCCGGGTCCGGGCAAACGACGTGCCAGTGAACCGTCGGTTTCTGACCGCAGTTGCCGGGCCGCCCGGTGCCGGAAAATCCACGCTGGCAGCGGCCGTAGTGGCGTCTTTGGGGCCGGGGGCCAAAGCCGTGCCGATGGACGGGTTTCACTATGACGACGCCGTGCTGGACGCGCGCGGGGCACGGGGGCGCAAGGGCGCACCCGACACCTTTGACGTGCACGGCTTTTTGCATCTGCTGCAACGGCTGCGAACCGAAGACGAAGTCGCAATCCCGCTTTTCGACCGCGATCTGGAAATCAGTCGGGCCGGGGCGGATATCTTGACGGTAACCGACCGTCTGCTGGTCGTCGAGGGCAACTACCTGCTTTTGAACGAGGAACCCTGGCGGCAAGCGGCGGCGCTGTTTGATCTGACGGTGTGGATCGACGTGCCCGAAGCCGAACTTGACCGCCGGCTGCTGGCCCGCTGGGCGCATTACGGCAAGACCGAAGCAGAGGCACGGGCGTGGATTGATGGCAATGACATGCCGAACATTCGGCGCGTTGCCCAAGGGTCGCGCACGGCGGATGTCGTGGTGCGCACGACCTGATCGGAAACCGGCGCAGGTAGGGAAAGCCTGACTTGCCCTTGCGTCATGCGGCGCGCAGACTTTTCGTGTTTATAAAGACCAAATTTTTGAACTGACATTGCAACACAGGAGATTTGAATGAAAAACTCTATCGAGTTTTGGAATGACGTTTGCCTGGAAGTCGTGCGTCGCGACTTTTCCAAAAATCCGAATGGATCGCCTGCGCGACCCGATCAAGGCGGGCCGACCCGCACGTCGCGCGCGATGGCGATTGTCCACCTGGCAATGCACGACGCCTATTTCGGCGCCGCGACGCCCGCTGCGTGTTATCTGCAACGTTTGACGCCGGCTGTGCCACTTCCACTCGCCCCGGCCCTGATCAGCGTGGACAGCGCCCTGGGCACTGCGGCGGCGGTCACGCTGCTGACGCTTTATCCGTCACAGGCGGCCTACATCAATCGCATGTCATCTGCGTATATCGACCCTGTCGCGTCGTCTGTCGCACGCGATAGTGGTCACAGCTATGGCGAGGCAATCGCCGCGCTGATCATCGGGTTGCGCGCAAACGACGGATCCCAAAGAGAAATCGGTTATCGCCCGTCAACCGCCTATGGCCGCCACCGCGAAAGCCCCTTTGATGCAGGTCAGGGGTTCTTGGGGCCACAATGGGGGAATGTGACGCGGTTCTGTACCCCCGCGCGCGTGCCGCTGGACCCGCCCCCCGGATACGACCAGGTGGACTATCTGTCGGATGCCGACTACCGCGCCGATTTCAAGGAAGTCGCCGCCGAGGGTGCGTTGATCAGCGCCAAGCGGGATCCGGAAGAAAAGGTGATCGGGTACTACTGGGGCTATGACGGGGCGAATGAAATCGGTGTGCCGCCGCGTTTGTACAACCAGATCGCGCGGGCCTGGATTGCGCGGCATCACGCAAACGATGTCGGTGTGGCCGTCGGCCTGTTGGCGATGGTGAATGCCGGCATGGCGGATGCCGCAATTGATGCGTGGTATCACAAATATGCCTACAACCTTTGGCGGCCGGTTGTCGGTATCCGCGAGGCGAGTGCAACGACCGGGCCGGGGGCTGTTGGTGGGCCTACATCCATCGCGACGGTCGGAGCGGATATCGGCGATCCGGCTTGGGCGCCGCTTGGCTTGCCCACGACGAACGAACCGGAACGCCGCGCTCTAAGCCGCACACCGCCGTTCCCCGCATACCCCTCGGGGCATGCGACCTTTGGCGCGACGCTGTTCCAGATCATGCAGCTCTTTTCGGGACAACCCGCGATGACATTGCAAAACATCCTGGATGCCAGCGGCAATTCGCCCGCTGTGCCGGGGCAGGAATTTGATTTTGTGTCGGACGAACTGGACGGAAAGTCGGTTGATGCCGACGGGTCGCTGCGCACGAGGCATCTGCGGCGGTTCACCAACTTTGCCAAACCGACCTACGAAAATTCCATCAGTAGGGTCTACATTGGCGTGCATTGGCGGTTTGACGGACTGCCACGCGCCGATGTGGTGGGCAAACGCTATGGCGGCGTGCCGCTGGGGCTGACCCTTGGCGAGCAGACGTTCGATTTTTTCAACTGACAAAACCACAACAGCCCGCGCCGATGGTGCGGGCTGTCACCCTTGCGGCGTCATCGACTTGCGCTGCCGGGCGCGTTCAAGCCCCAACTGCCGCTCGCGCCAGATGATCAGCACGCCTGCCGCGATCACCAGTGCCGCCCCGCCCAGCATCGTCAGCGTCGGCACCTCGGCAAACACGAAATACCCGATCAGCAGGGCAAACAGCATCGAGGCGTAGTCGAACGGGGCGACGAGCGACGCATCTGCCTCGCGGTAACTTGAGGTCAGCAAAATCTGCCCGACCCCGCCCAGCAAACCCGAACCCACCAGCAACGCCGCTTCCAAGGGCGTGGGCCACACCCAGCCGAATGGCAGCGTCACCAGCGACAGCAGCGTTGCAGTAACCGAAAACCAGAACACGATCGCCGGGGTCTTTTCCGTCATCACCAGTTTGCGCACAAACACCTGCGCCAAGGCGGCAAACACCGCGCCGCCCAGCACCAATGTCGCGCCGAACGCCTCGCGGTGGCTTGCCGCGTCGGGGTCCAGAACAGTCAGCCGCGGCGAAAGCACGATAAGCACCCCCACCAGCCCCAGCGCCACCGCCGTCAGCCGGAACGCGCGCACCTGTTCGCCCAGAAACATCGCCGCGAACACCACAGTCAGCAGCGGTGCCGCATAGCCGATGGCCGTGACTTCGGGCAGCGGCAGATAGCCGAGCCCGGCAAACCCCAGCCCCATGGCCAAGGTCCCGACCAGTCCGCGCCAGAAATGCCCCAGCGGGTTGGAGGTCTGGAACCCCGTCGCCAGTTCGCGGCGCATCCCCAGCCAGACCACGATCACCGGAATGGCAAACAGGGACCGGAAAAACACCGATTGACCGGCTGGGACGTGGTCTGCCGTGGCCTTGATCATCGACGCCATGACGATGAACACCAGAACCGAGCCCAGTTTCAGGGCAATGCCGCGCAGGGGACGCATGGAAACCTCGTTTACCCGAGCCAATCACCGATGGTCGGCGCCTGCAACCCCTTTACGTCCGCGGCGCGCTGCTGTTCCTTGTCGAAAAGGAGTGTTTCCCATGCCACGCGCAGCTTTGTCCGACCGCATCGACCAAGGGCGCGGGGTGGTGTCTGCCGATTTGGTGCTGAAGGGCGGACGGGTGTTTGACCTGATCACGGGCGATCTGGTGGAAACCGACGTCGCGATCTGCGGCGATACGATCGTCGGGGTATTCGGCAGCTATGCCGGGCGGCGCGAAGTGGACCTTGCAGGGAAAATTCTGGTGCCCGGGTTCATCGACACGCATCTGCATATCGAATCGTCGCTGGTCACACCCTTTGAATTCGACCGCTGTGTCTTGCCGCATGGCGTCACCACAGCAATCTGTGACCCGCACGAAATTGCCAATGTCTGCGGGCTGACCGGCATCCGGTATTTCCTTGAGGCTTCCTCGCGCACGCTGATGGATATCCGCGTGCAACTGTCGTCCTGTGTGCCATCGACCCATATGGAGACGACCGGCGCGCGGCTGGATGCGGCGGATCTGATCCCGCTGATGGATCATCCCCGCGTCATTGGGTTGGCCGAGTTCATGAATTATCCGGGCGTGTTGCACCGCGATCCGGGGTGCATGGCCAAGCTGGAGGCCTGGCAGGGCCGTCATATCGACGGGCACGCGCCCTTGCTGCGGGGGGCCGATCTGAACGGCTATATCGCGGCGGGGATACGGACCGAACATGAAGCCACGACTTACGACGAGGGGTTGGAAAAGCTGCGCAAAGGGATGCGGGTGCTGATCCGCGAAGGGTCGGTCAGCAAGGATTTGCACGCGCTGGTCGGTCTGCTGACCGAACGATTCTCGCCCTACCTGTGTCTGTGCACCGATGACCGCAACCCGCTGGACATCGCGGAACACGGGCATCTCGACTACATGATCCGCACCGCGATTTCGCTGGGTGCGCCGCCCCTGGCGGTGTACCGCGCCGCGAGCCTCTCGGCCGCCGAGGCGTTCGGGCTGAAGGATCGCGGGCTGATCGCACCGGGCAAGCGGGCGGATATCGTGGTGATCGACGGGTTGGAAAGCTGCCGGGTGTCACGGGTCTGGGCGGGCGGGATCGAAGTAACTGAGGCGGCCTTTGCGCAGCGCGAGGTTTTGCCACCGGTGGCGCGGGGATCGGTAAAGGCACCGGTCGTACGGGCCGAGGATTTTCGCACAGCCGGTAACCGGGTCGAAACGCCGGTGATCGGGATCCTGCCGGGAAAGATCATCACGCAGCATCTGACATTTGATATCGCCCCGGTGGATGGGGACAAGCGGCCGGATGTAGGGCGCGATCTGGTGAAGATCGCGGTGATCGAGCGGCACGGCGTGAACGGCAGCAATGCGACCGGGTTCGTCAATGGCTTTGGGTTGCAACGGGGGGCGATTGCGTCAACCGTCTGCCATGACCACCACAACATCGCGGTCGTGGGGGTGGATTATGCCGACATGGCGCTGGCGGTTGCGCGGTTGGGGCAGATCGAGGGCGGGTTCGTAGTGGTCGATGGCGGGCGCGTTCTGGCCGAGTTGGCGTTGCCGGTGGCGGGGCTGATGAGCCTGGAGCCGTTCGAGGTGGTTCATGGCGGGCTGGTGGCCCTGCGGGCAGCCGCGCGGCTCTTGGGGGTCGTGCTGGAAGAGCCGTTCCTGCAGCTGGCGTTCCTGTGCCTGCCGGTAATTCCGCATCTGAAGATTACGGATATGGGGATGGTGGATGTGGACCGGTTCGAGGTGATGGCGTGAGATAGCGCCCACGGCTTGCCCCCGGGGCGCTGCCCCGGACTCCGGGATATTTTTGAACAGATGATGGGGGGCGTGCTGCGCGATGGATGCCCGGATGGTTTCACGCTGGCCGGGTTTTGTGGGTTCGCCTGTCCTTCACCCGCTTTGCTGCAGGGGACGCCGCGCAAGGCCGGCACTCGGCCTTGCTGTCGATGGTCAGAGACGCGGGGTTCGGGCGCATGGCGCAGCCCCGCAGAGGCGTGCTTTGCCGTGATGACACCAGACCGGTTAGTCAGGCGGATGGGGCGTCAGTTGAAGTTGCCTGCGCCGACGAAGTGCCAGTCGTTGCCGACCGGTCCTGACGCGCCGATGTCGACCCCGCCCTGACGGGCACCGTCCCGGATCGGCCAGAAATGGGCCTGTCCGCCGAAATGCTGCCAGAGGATGTCGTCGGTGCCGTCGGCATTCAGATCGCCCGCGCCGACAAGGCGCCAGTCGTTGCCGACCGGCCCTGATGCGCCGATATCGACCCCCCCCTGACGCGCGCCGTCCCGGATCGGCCAATAATGGACCTGCCCGCCCATGTGCTGCCAGAGGATGTCGTCGGTGCCGTCGCCGTTGAAGTCACCCGCACCCACAAGCTGCCAATCGTTGCCGACAGGCCCCGATGCGCCGATATCCGCCCCCCCCTGACGCACGCCATCCAGGATCGGCCAGAAATGGACCTGTCCGCCGATGTGCTGCCACAGGATGTCGTCGGTGCCGTCGCCGTTGAAGTCGCCCGCGCCGACAAGCCGCCAGTCGTTGCCGACCGGACCCGAAGCACCGATGTCAAGGCCGCCGGTCCGCGCGCCGCCGGTGACCGGCCAAAAATGAACCTGGCCGCCGAAATGCTGCCAGAGGATGTCATCGGCCCCGTCGCCGTTGAAGTCGCCCGCGCCCACCAGCCGCCAGTCGTTCCCCACCGGTCCCGACCCGGCGATGTCAAAGCCGCCGTCGCGCGTCCCATTGGTGATCGGCCAGAAATGGACCTGTCCGCCGATGTGTTGCCAGAGGATATCGTCGCTTCCGACGGTCAGCGGCTGCCCGGTTGTGCCGATGGCCTCTGCGGTGAAGTTGACGGTGACATCGCCTTCGCTGGCATTGATCAGACGGATGAGCGCAGGCCCTGTTGTCGCTACGTTGACGGATGCGGTCTGGATCGTCTCCCACTCTGCGCCAATTCCGCCGTCATGTTCCCAGGCGGAACAGGTCACGGTCACCGGAGGGAAATTCGACTGCGTCAGGATCCGGTTGATCGGCAGGGATTCATTGGTGTTGGCCTCCTGATTTACAATCAGCTCAGTTTCCTGCTGATTGCCGAGGGCACAAGAAAGTTTCCAGTCGCAGGTGCCAATCTCATTGCAGTCGTTCACTCTGAGGGATGTGAAGTTTATTCGAATGTCTGCCGGTGCGGCAGAGCCCCAGAATGCAGCAATGGAAAGGCAAGACATTATCTTAGCAAAAAAATATTGCTTCATGGCACACCTAAAAAATGAAAAATTTAAATTGATTCGCAATCAGGATGGTACTTAAAAACTGATGAAAACTCAATGGAGTTCTTCAGGTTGTAGGAGGGCCGGCTTGATTAACAGAATTGCTGTGCGACTAGATTCTTTCAGTCTGCGGGCCAAACAATTGCAGATGTTCGATTTTCTGTTCATCCTGAAACACCGGCGTGCTGTGTGCAGATGCACGGCTGGCATGCGCCGTTCGCCTGCCGTCGTGTGCGTGCCGGCGGGCGTCGCGGCGCATCCTGATTGACTTCCAGGCGCCGCGCGCCGGGTCGTGGCGGGCTCAGCGTCCTCTCGTCCAGCCGGATTGGCGGGTCAGTTTGGTCGCCAGCGTCACCGCCGCGTAGGTGGCAAAGCCTGTGGGGTCGGTCAGGGCGAGGCGGGCGAGGTGCGGGAGGGGGAGGTTCGGTTTGCCCTCGTTGGCCATTAGGTGGGGGTGCAGGGTGCCAAGTTCGGCCACCCCGGCGTCTTGCCTGCGGCGGACGCGGGTGAGGGCGGCGAAGCCTTCGATCATCGGCCAGTCGTAGGGGGCGGGGACCTGCAGGCGCTCGGTCGGGGTGAAGTGCAGACGGATGAAGGTGTCGTCCGAGATGATTGCGGGAAAGTCGCCCCACCGTGCGCGGCCCATCGCGTTGGTGGCGAAAAGGCCATAGCCCGGCGCATTCGACCGCGCGAAGGGCAGTTTTTGCCAGAACCGGGCGTATGCGCGCGTGATGGCGCTTTTCGGGCGCGGGATGCGGGGGGTGCCGGTGGCGTAAAGCGCGCGATGCGGGGCGAGGGCGAGGGCGAGTTGTGCGAGCAGAGGGGGCGAGACGATCACGTCTGCGTCGAGGTAGACGCGGGTCGCGTGGGTCCCGGCGGCGTCGCCTGCGTTCAGCGCGTTCGGTTTGCCGCCTTGGGGCAAATTGAGAACGGCAAGGGTCCAGCCCGCGGCCTTGGCTTCGGGGGTCAGGGCGATGGCGGTGGCTGCGGTCGCGTCCTGGCAGCCGTTGGCAACAACGATCACTTCGCCGGGTTGGGTCGATGCGAAGAGAGCCGTCAGGCAGGGGCCTATGTAGTGTTCCTCGTTCGAGGCGGGGATGATGACGCTTAGCATGTGGGGACTAGCATGTCGGCGCGCATCCGGTGGCAAGCGCTTGCCAGCGCGGATTGTCGTCTGTCAGATGGCGAAGTGCACCCCAGCTGCCCCATTTTGTCGGGCGGATCACATCGACATAGGCCACGAAGGGCTCTGGCGTCAGGCGTGACCAGCCAGACATCAGATCGCGGTAAAGCCCGCCGATTTCAGGCGAATAGTTCAGTGCGGTAAAAAAGTCAGTCAACTGTTGATCGTCCACCGCCGGCCCGGTCCCAACCACATGCGTCCCACCTTCATACATCATAAGCCGCAATCCGCGCTTGGCTGCAACGGCGGCATGATAGGGCAAAACTTCGGTCAAGCCTTGGGTCACACTGTCGGACGCATCGCCCGACAGCGCGCCGTCTCGCAGTTCGCGCCCGGCAAGCGCGAAGGCGAGGTCATTGCGATGCGTCGCGCGAAAGGCGTCGGCGGCCGCGCCGGTCAGGCCGGCCTTGACGATCGCGGCTTCGGTCGCGGCGGCAGACTGGGCAAGCCAGCTTTCGATCATCGGTCGTTTTGCCTGTGACCCCAGTGCTGCACTGAAATAGCCGGTGATTGCGTAGGCGTCGAACTGGCTGACCGGGGCGGGCAAGCCTTCGGCGACGACGAGGGGGGCATCGAGGATCAAGTCTTCGAGGCCAAGCCAGCCGGTTTGCGTCCCGACGATTCGGGTCAGCCGGGTTGGGGTATCATCGCCAAAGGCGCTGGCCCAGATCGCCATCGTCTGGGCCGCGCGCAGGGCATAGAACTGCACCCAGACGTCGGACTTGCCCCAGCGGGCGCGACCCTGATCTTCTGCCCATTGCGCCTGGGTGAACTGCCAGTTCCACACCTCGTTCGAAAACTCGACATGGGCGGTCAGGGCAGGGTCCAGCGTGGCACTGGCAAGGCCTGCCCATTCGGCAATCAGCGCGTCATCTGCGGTGTGGGGGATATTGAACCAAGGATCGGCCCGCAGTTCGTTGGCCAGCGCAATCTGGATTTCCAGCGGCACCCCCAATCGGGCCCAAGTATAATCACCAGGGCGCGGGCGGTCGGTGGCGCGCGCAAGGGTTGCATTGTTGACGGCAGCCCATTCCATCATCCGGATCAGCTTCACGCCCCGGATGCGGTCGATCCAGTCGGGGTTGAAGATTGCGCCAGCCGCCAGGGCAGGTGCGCGATCCTGCCGCACCACGGTGATGTCGCGGATCGGATCGCCGGCATCAATCGCGGTAAGGGTGATGATCACCGCGCCATCGCCCGGCGTATAGTCAAAGCTGATGTGCCCGGGCGTGGTTTGCGTGACATTGGCCCTGCCCCCGACGTCCAATGTGCCGCGACCGTTGTAGGTCAGGTCATAGCGCCCCGCGACAGCCCCCGCTTCGGAGGCTAGATCGGTAAGGATCAGCGTCGCTATGCCCGTCAGTTCCGGCGGTATCGCATTCGGCCAACCATCGGCATCAAGGTAACCTTCGGCCGCAAGCCGGCCATGATCCCAGCCACCCCATTGACCCGGCAAATGGCCAATCCAGGGCCGCGCGGTCTTCATCACGTCAAGGAAGGGTTGCTGCGGCGACCAGTCGTTGACGGCGGCCAACCCAAGACCAAGGTTTGGATTGGTAATCGCGGCAAACGCCCTGACAGCGGGCGGTGACGGCGGTTCTGCGGCGATCGGATCCGCTGTTTGGTCCTTTGGCGGCGTTGCGGTGGCGCTGATCACGCCATCCACTTCGGCAGGCGGGTCGATCGTTGCCGGCAGGGCCGGGCTGCGTGACGCCTCTGCACTGACGGCCTGCCAGGCGATGCGCTGCAGGACGGCGGCCAGTTCATCGGAAATGACAGAATCGCGCGATGGCCAAGGGCGTTGCAGTTGTGCGGGCAATCCTTGCGGGCTTCGCCCGGTGATGGCCGCCGCGTGAACCAGCCCGACAAAATAGTTGCCGCGATTGTTCAAATGGATGTCGTCAAGAAACAGATCCCTTATCGAAGCAAGGCCCGGCACCGTGCCCGCATCGATCGCGTCAGACAACAGGCCAAGGGCCTGACCTGCCGGGATCAGGCCTATCGGGGTCATGGCCGACGCTTGCACGGCGGTATCTTCCCACAGGATCAGTTCTGCGGTGATCCGGTCGCGCCACGGCAAACTGCCAGCGGGGTCGTCCTGGGCCGCGGCAGGTGTGCCCGAATTCAGCGATGGCCATGTTTCATACAAAAACACCCGGGTGGCGGGATTCGAATCGATGGCGAGTGCGGCAAATCGCGCGGCAGACGCGCCGGTATCGGACCATTGAAGATGCGATGCCAGCGGCTGGGCTTCGGTCAGGATCAGCACATCCGTGGCCCCAAGTGGCAGGACTGCACGGGCATTGACGCCTTCGGCATCGGCGGCGTGGTCCCAGTTGTAGTGCAGCGGCGCGCCGTTGATCACATGGGCCTCTACGGTCGCGGGTTCGCCCATCGCGCGCAACGTGGCCTCTACGGCGGGCGGCAATCCAGGCCCGACAAGACTGTGCCCGACATAAAGGATGTCGGCCAGAAGGGAAAACAAAGTCATTAGGCGCTCCGCGCTATGCCGGTTGCAGCATAGCGGCGGACGGTTGCCCAGACCAGTTCTTGCAAGGCTTTTGCGGTTTGCGGTGCCAGGGTCGTGGCCGCGCTGCCATCTGCGCGCAAGGTCGGCTGGGGCAGGCCGGTCGGGTCGCGCTGATAGATGGTTGCATAGTGCACAAGCGCCACCAGATAGCTGCCGGTTGCGTTCAGATGAATGTCGTCGGCAAACAGGTCTTCGCGCCGGGCAAGACCGGGAAGCATACCCGCCTCGGCGGCGCGTGCGACGGCGGCAAGGGTCTGGCCCGCCGGGATCAGATAGATCGGCTGCTGGCTGCGGCGCATGGCGGGGGTCAGGACCTTGTCGATCCACAGCGTTTGCAGGTCGGCGTCGATCCGGGTCAGCCAGCCTGCAGGATCGGTCAGACGGTGCCATGTTTCATAAAGATACAAGCGCGTCTCGGGGTTTGCTGTGCGCGCAACATTGGCCCAATGCGCCAGCCAGCGCGACGATGCGTGATAGCGGATCGCGTCGCGCAACTCGACCATTTCGGTCAGCACCACGACATCGAAGCGCCCGGATGCGACAGCCGGACCGGCAGGTTGATGGTGGGCGTGATCATTCTCGGCAGCAAAGCCCGCAACATCACCCTGCGCATGATTGCGCAGGCTGGCACCCCAGCCAAGTTGGCTCGCATAGTTGTGTCCTGACAGTTGCGAAAGCATCGCGGGCATCTCGCGCCCCACAAGGCTGTGGCCTAGGTGATAGGTCGCCAACGGGCCCTGCGGCGGAGCAAGATCTGGCCTTTGCGGCACCGCGCGCGGCCATAGCGCCGCCAAAGCGGCCACGCTTGCCGCCGTCAAACCGCCGATCACGACCCGCCTGTTCATGTGACCCCCTGTAGTCTTGCCAGTGATCTGGTATGCCTTGCGTCCAATTGCCAGAGGGGAACGCCATGACGCATCTTTGGGTTCGCGCAGAACAGCGCGCCAATGAACAACGCGTGGGCCTGATGCCGGACGGTGCGGCGGCCTTGTTGAACGCCGGGATCAGGGTAACAATCGAGACGAGCAGTGCGCGTTCGGTGGGGATGGATGCCTATGCCGAGGCCGGCTGCACCATAGCCGCCGAAGGATCCTGGCCTGACGCGCCGGCCGATGCGATTGTCTTTGGATTGAAGGAGTTGCCCGAGGATGGCACGCCCTTGCATCACCGGCACATCATGTTCGGTCACGCCTTCAAGGGGCAACCCGCCGGGCAGGTGCTGCTCTCGCGATTTCGGGCCGGGGGCGGGACGCTTTATGATCTTGAGTATCTGGTTGATGAAACCGGACGCCGGATTGCCGCGTTCGGCTATTGGGCGGGCTATGCCGGGGCAGCGATCGCGCTGAAGTGCTGGATGGCGCAACAAGCCGGAGGAATTTGCGGTTCGGTGTCGCCCTATCCGGGGCGCGAACTGCTGCTGGAGGATTTGTGCGCCGAGTTGACCACGCTGACCCACACGGCCGCAGTGGCACGCCCGCGTGCAATCGTGATCGGCGCGCTGGGTCGCGTGGGACGTGGTGCTGCGGACCTGTGCAGCGCGATGGGTGTCGCGGTTACGCGCTGGGACATCGCAGAGACCGCACATGGCGGACCATATCCCGAGATTCTGGCGCATGAGATCTTTCTGAACTGCATCCTCGCGCGGCCCGGCTGCCCGGTGTTTGTGCCGAACTCGGTTCTCGCGGTCGCGCGGGCGTTGTCGGTGATCGGGGACATCGCCTGCGACCCCACGTCGGATTTCTCGCCGATCAAGGTTTATGACCGGGTTACCGATTGGGCCCGGCCTGCATTGCGGGTTCAGGACGCGCCTGTGCTTGATGTGACAGCGATCGACAATCTGCCCTCGTTGCTGCCTGTGGAAAGCAGCACGGACTTTGCCGCGCAACTGTTGCCGTCGCTTCTGACGCTGCAGGATTTGCAAGCCGGAGTTTGGGGTCGGGCGCAGGCAGAATTTCAAAGGAACGGGGGGGTTGCATGACCATTCACTGGTGCGGAACTGGACTGTCGTCGGGGCCGGGTTTGCGGCGGCTGATCGCGGCGGGGCAGAAGGTTGTCGTGTGGAATCGCACTGTGGAACGTGCGCGCGCCGTGGTGGACGGCTTGACGTCAGACGTGCGGGCCTACACGCTCGAGTCATTGAAACTGGCATTGCGCCCCGGCGATGTGGTGGTGTCGATGCTGCCCGCGGATCAGCACGTGGCGATTGCAAATGTCTGTTTGCAAAAGCAGGCGCATTTCGTGTCTTCGTCCTATATCGCGCCAGAGATGCGCAGTCTGGATCAGGCCTTTCGGGATGCGGGCCTGGTTTCGGTGAACGAAGTTGGGTTGGACCCTGGGATCGACCATCTGATGGCGCATGATCTGGTCGCGCGGTATCGCGCCTCGGACGGGTATGATGCCGATAACGGATTATCGTTTACATCCTACTGTGGCGGAGTGCCGAAAGTCGCCAATCCGTTCCGCTACAAATTCAGCTGGGCCCCGGTTGGCGTGCTCAAGGCGTTGCGGTCGCCTTCAAGGTCGATCCGGAACTTCACCGAATTGCAGGTGGCGCGGCCTTGGCACGCGATCACCCGGTATGATGCACCCTTACCGCTGCCCGAAAGCTTTGAGGTCTATCCAAACCGCGACAGCGTTCCGTTCATCGCGGACTATCACTTTGACCCTGCGTGGAAAATTCGTGACTTTGTACGCGGCACAATTCGGCTGAACGGCTGGGCCGAGGCATGGGGACCGGTGTTTGCCGAAATCGAAACGCTGGACGGCGCAGAAGGCGATGCACGGCTGGCCGAAATGGCGGCGGGATTTCTGCGCGAAAACGCCTACGCACCCGGCGAACCCGACCGGGTCTTGCTGTTCGTCAGCTTGATGGCGCAACGCGCGGGCGCGGTCGTCTTTCACGAAACTTGGGCCATGGACGCGTGGGGCGATGCGCGCGGATCGGCGATGGGGCGGCTTGTGTCGGTGCCGGTGTCTTTGGCTGTCGAGGCGGTGCTGGCACGCGAAATCGCCGTGGGCGTTCACGCAGCGCCGCATGACCCCAAGT
>JANNPZ010000024.1:0-1797 GCA_031400505.1 Paracoccaceae bacterium
TGCAGAGCGCGAGCGGTTCGTCAGCCTTGGCCGTCTGTCCGCCTCGCTCGCACACGAGATCAACAATCCGCTGGGCGGGTTGTTGAATGCCGCCGATACCATTGTGACTTATGCCGACCGGCCCGAAGTCGTGCGCGAATCCGGCACTCTGGTGTTGCGCGGCTTGAAACACATGCGCGACGTGGCGCGCGCCATCCTTGACCAGAACAGGCTGGACCGGAATGGCCAGCCTCTGAAGGCCGTGGATTTCGAGGACCTGCGCCTGTTGTTCGAGCCAGAGGTGGCCAGCCGAGAGCAGACCCTCGATTGGCGGATTGCGGCAGGCGATGCGACGCTGTCGGCGCTGCTCGCGGCGCCGGTGCGGCAAGTGACGCTGAACCTGCTGCTGAATGGCAGTGAAGCGGCTGGGATCGGTGGTCGCGTCGGGCTTTCCGTCACCAACGGTGCAGACGTCCTGTCGATTGCGGTTGAAGATACCGGCCCCGGCCTTGGCCCGGACCACCTTGCGCGTCTGCTGTCCTCGGGGCCCTTGCCCCTGGGCGGCGGCGTCGGTCTGCGGTTGGCGCATGACATCGTCGTCGGGTTGAATGGCCAGATCAGCCACACCCGCATCGACGGGGCAACGGTCATCCGTGTCGATCTGCCTGCAGCGGCACCGTCATGATTGACGGGCGCACCATTGTGCTTGTCGAGGATGACGAGATCATGGGGGCGTCGCTGCTCCAGCGCCTGACGTTGGAGGGGGCCGAGGTGCAGTGGCACCGCCAGATCGCCCGCGCTTTGCCCGCCATCCGTACCCCGCGACGGACCATCGACGCAGTGATCTGCGACATCCGTTTGCCCGACGGCACCGGTGAGGAGCTATATGACACGCTCACCCGCTCTGGCACGCCGCCGCCATTCCTGTTCATCACTGGGCAGGGTGGCATTGATCAGGCCGTGCGGCTGATCCGGTCGGGTGCCGCCGATTACATCACCAAGCCGTTCGACATCATCCGCTTCCTCGAACGACTTGCCATCGTCATGCGGCCAAGGGGTCATATGGAGATGCCGCCCGAAACAGGTGTTTCCGCCGCCGCCCGCAGGGTGGACCGGCAGACGAGGGAGGCTGCCGATCGCGATGGGCATGTGCTGTTCCGAGGCGGCCATGGGCTTGGCAAAGCGCGCCTCGCCCGCCGTGTCCATGACCAGTCAGACCGGCGCGCAGCCCCATTCGTCATGCGTGATGCGTTGCGCCAGCCTGTGGACGACGCGGGGATCCGCGCGGCAGTTGACGAGACCCGCGATGGAACTTTGCTGATCATCGGCATCGGGCGACTTGCACCCGACGCACAGGATGTTCTGATGCATACGCTGCGCGCGCCCGCCTTTCGCCTGATTGCGACGGCGGGCATGGGGATCGAAGAAAAGATTGCAGCAGGTGGATTTCGCGGCGATCTGTTTCACCTGCTGCAAAGCCATGAAATCGTCATCCCGCCGCTGGCTGACCGGCCTGAGGATGCGGTGTGGCTCGCAACCCGGCTTTTCCCGGGTTTCAATGCCCGGCGCGGCGCACCGCTGGAGGGACTGGCTGCATCGAGCGAGGACGCCATCCGCGCGCATGACTGGCCGGGAAACGGACGCGAATTGCGCGCCAGGCTAATGCGGGCAGTCGAACAGGCCGAAGGGGCAAAGGTATTGCCGTCCGACCTGTTTCCCGAACGGGCGGGGCAGGACGTGATCCGCCCGCTTGCCACGGTCCGCGATGCCGCAGAGCGGGCACAGATCGTGGCGGCGCTGGAGCGGACGCAAGGTCAG
>JANNPZ010000056.1:0-1757 GCA_031400505.1 Paracoccaceae bacterium
TTTCGATCACATTCGACCGAGCCATCTTAGAGAAAATTCCGCGAAGCGCTGACTTAACAGTAGCCCTGTCATTTTCAAAGATATCCTATGGCTATCAAGATAATACCGAGATTGTTTCTGTGGTTAAACGACTCGCTGCTGCTTTCATGGACGATGCCAAAAAATATACCGAGGGCAATGGCGTTGGTTCATTAAGTATCGACTTTGGCCCAAATGGCGAAAAACATTCCATCTTCAAGGATGCAGCAAAATCGCTATTCACAGTGAAAAATGGGGCGTTCAAAGAGGAAAAGGAATGGCGGCTCTTTGCTTTTGAAAATCTAAACAGCTTCAAAGGGATTCTGTATCGTGTCAGTAGAGAGGCACTTTCTCCATATTTACCGCTGAGCATCCCAATAGAGGCGATAGTCGGCATTACTTTGGGCCCAACAAACTCTACACCAGAGCATGTAGTGAAAGCAGCTATCGCTCAGAACGGGTTAGATAGAGTTTGGGTCAGAACGAGCAACGCGAGCTATCGCAACAAATAGTGTTCCGGAACTTAGCTCCACCGCCCGGAATCAAGGCGCGCATGCGCCGCCGGGCCGCGCCCGACCTCCCGCCGGGAGGGCGCGTTTGCAGCATCTCCAGTGGAACTTCGACGGGAGTATTTGCGCCGTAAAGTGCGTCAGACCAGCGTTGGTGCGCCATCCCGAGGTCGGGCGCGGCCCTGTGCTTCATTGGCGGCATCAAGCTGGATATCGCTTGCGCAGCGGCCTTTGGCCTTAAGGGCAACAAACCGGAAAACTCTGCCCGACAGAGTTTTCTTTCGGTTTGAAGGAAGGGGGAAATGCCACGCTCAGGTGACGCTTTCCCCAAACCAGCCGCCATACTCCGCCCTCAGCACATTCTTCTGCACCTTCCCCATCGCATTCCTCGGCAGACCCTCCACCACAACCGCCGCTTTGGGGTGTTTGAAGCGGGCGAGTTGGGGGTGCAGGCTGGCCAGAATTTGGGCGGGGTCCAGCGTGGTGCCGGGCGCAGCCGTTAGCACGGCAAACACCGCTTCGCCGAAGTCCGGGTGCGGCAGGCCGATGACGGCTGACTCAGTCACGCCGGGGATGGCGTCCAGCAGCAGTTCCACCTCTTTGGGGTAGATGTTGAAGCCACCCGAGATGATCAGGTCTTTTTGACGGCCGACGATGTGCAGGTAGCCATCCTCATCGAACATCCCCAGATCGCCGGTGATGAAAAAGCCATCCTGGCGGAGTTCTTCGGCGGTTTTATCGGGCATGTTCCAGTAGCCTTGGAAGACGTTGGGGCCGCGCACCTCTATCATTCCGGTTTGGCCGATGGGCAGGGTTTGGCCGTTTTCGGTGATTTTAACCTCTACCCCCGGCAGCGGCAGGCCAACGGTGCCTGCGCGACGATCCCCTTTGTAGGGGTTGGAGGTGTTCATGTTGGTCTCAGACATGCCGTAGCGTTCAAGGATTTTTTGGCCGGTGCGGGCCTCAAACTCTCGGTGGGTGTCGGCCAGCAGCGGGGCAGAGCCAGAGATGAACAGTCGCATATGGGCGGCGGATTGGCGCGTGAAACGGGGATCATCCAGCAGGCGGGTGTAGAAGGTGGGCACGCCCATCATCGTGGTGGCATTTGGCAGGTGAGCAAGCACGGTATCGGGGTGGAATGTGGGCAGGAAGATCATCGCAGCGCCAGTCAGCAGGGCCGTGTTGGTGGCGACAAACAGGCCGTGGGTATGAAAGATGGGCAGGGCGTGG
>JANNPZ010000061.1:0-2901 GCA_031400505.1 Paracoccaceae bacterium
CAAGACGGCGAAACTTTTCGAAGCCAGCTCCCGTCTCGGCGCGGTGTTGGCCTGCAGCCCGGCTCCTGTCGAGCAGGCTTGCGCCGATTACGGCCAAGCGCTTGGCACGGCCTTTCAGGTCATCGACGACGTGCTCGACTATGACGGCAACGCTGGGGAAATGGGCAAGAACCTCGGCGACGATCTGCGCGAAGGAAAGGTCACCTTGCCAATCATCATCGCACTGCAGCGGGCAAATCTGCATGAGTCCGAGATATTGCGTCGAGCCGTCCTAAGCGGCCATGAGGACAACCTGGATCAGGTCGTGTCTATCGTCAAATCTGTCGGCGCCATCGACGCCGCGCGGGCTGCGGCGGCCCGCGAAGCGCAGCGGGCCATCGATGCGGTCAGCATGATTCCGCGAACCGGTTTTAGAGACTGCTTGTTAGAATTGGCCGGTCAACTGCTTGTACGTCGATCATGATTGCTTTTGGCGCATTCAGGGTCATCGGGGTGTAGCTTAGCCTGGTAGAGCGCTACGTTCGGGACGTAGAGGCCGGAGGTTCGAATCCTCTCACCCCGACCAAGAGCTTTCCTGATTCGGCTGTAGTTTCCGCCCCTACGTTTCCATCCAGTGGCTGCGGAAAGAGTCTGTTCTTACGGTGCAGCAATAGCAACCACGTGATGTGCCATGATAGGATGCAAACTGTTCTTCTGGTGAGAACCAATTACGTCCATGGCTGCTGTTGATTCCGTTACCAATGAGCTCAGCACCGTTGCTCTTCCGGGGCTCGGACGGGCGCTCATTTCGGCTGGCAAGCTTGCGCAAAAATCCGCCGAGGACATTTACAAGAAGGCCAAGGCCAATCGCAGCAGTTTCATCGCAGAGCTCACGGGTTCAGGGACGGTGTCGGTCAGTGATTTGGCCCATACGATGTCCACAGCGTTCGCGGCGCCTCTTCTTGATTTGGATGCGATCGATACGCAACGCCTGCCCAAGGGTTTGCTTGACCCCAAGATCTGTCAAACCTATCGAATAGTCGTACTTAGCAAGCGCAACAACCGCCTGATCGTCGCCACCGCAGATCCTTCTGACCAAGAAGCGGCGGAGAAAATCCGATTCGCCACGCAGATGGGCGTCGATTGGGTCATCGCTGAATACGACAAATTAGCGAAGTTCGCCGAATCAAGTGCGACCAGCGCCACAGAGGCGATGGACGGCATTGTTGGTGAGGACTTTGAATTCGACGAAGAATCGGCCGACGCGGCGCTGTCTGGTTCCGAAGAAGCTGCTGTTTCAGAGGTTGAGGACGCTCCGGTCGTCAAGTTCCTGCACAAGATGCTGCTTGACGCTTATGGCATGCGCGCCTCGGACTTGCATTTCGAACCGTATGAGCACAATTACCGGGTCCGCTTTCGGATTGATGGCGAATTGCGCGAAATCGCGTCGCCACCGGTGGCCATCAAAGACAAGCTGGTCTCACGCATTAAAGTCATATCGAAGATGGACATTTCCGAAAAGCGGGTGCCGCAGGACGGAAAGATGAAGCTAAAAATCGGGCCGGATCGAGTGATCGACTTCCGCGTAAGCACCCTGCCGACTCTTTATGGAGAGAAGGTTGTCATCCGGATTTTGGATCCCAGCAGTGCCAAGCTCGGCATCGACGCGCTAGGCTACGACGCAGTTGAAAAAGAGCGTCTGCTGGGTGCCATCAGCCGCCCCTATGGCATGGTGCTGGTGACCGGGCCAACTGGCTCGGGCAAGACGGTTTCGCTTTACACCTGCCTGAACATATTGAACACGCCAGGTGTAAATATCGCTACTGCGGAGGACCCGTCCGAGATCGGTATGCAGGGCGTCAACCAGGTCAATGTGAACGACAAGGCCGGCCTGACATTTGCGGTTGCCCTGAAGGCTTTTCTGCGCCAGGATCCTGACATCATTATGGTGGGCGAGATCCGTGACTTGGAGACCGCTGACATCGCCATCAAAGCTGCCCAGACGGGGCATATGGTGCTTTCGACACTGCATACCAACGATGCTCCTACCACACTGACGCGAATGCGCAACATGGGTATTGCACCCTTCAACATCGCCTCAGCGGTGATCTTGATCACGGCGCAGCGCTTAGCCCGCCGCCTGTGCGTCAATTGCAAAGCACCGGCCGACATTCCCGGCGAAACGCTGATGGAGGCAGGCTTCAAAGAAGAAGATATTGATGGAACTTGGACGCCCTTTCGGCCAGTCGGTTGCTCGATGTGCAACAACGGATACAAGGGCCGAGTTGGCATCTATCAGGTTATGCCGATTACTGAAGATATGCAGCGGATTATTTTGAGTGACGGCAGCGCGCTCGAATTGTCCAAACAAGCCGAGCGCGACGGCGTGAGGTCATTGCGCCAGTCCGGTCTGGCCAAAGTGCGGGCAGGTCTTACCTCGTTGGAGGAAGTCCTGGCCTGCACGAATGTCGCTTAATGTCCCACTGACCAAATCATCCCATGGCCACAGCAACCAGCGTCAAGGAAGTCGTCTTCGAATGGGAAGGCAAGGACCGCAATGGCAAGCAGGTGCGGGGCGAGACCCGGGCCGCCGGCGAAAACCAGGTTCTGACATCCCTGCGCAGGCAAGGCGTCACACCGGGCAAGATAAAAAAGCGCCGGATGAGCGCCGGCGGAACCATCAGGCCCAAGGATCTTGCGATTTTCACCCGCCAATTGGCCACCATGATGAAGGCCGGGGTTCCGCTGTTGCAGGCGTTCGACATCGTCGGCCGGGGCAACCCCAATCCGAGGGTCACCAAACTTCTCAACGACATCCGGACCGATGTCGAGACCGGCACCTCCCTGAGCGTCGCCTTTCGCAAGTTCCCCCTGTACTTCGACAACCTGTACTGCAACCTGGTGGAGGCCGGTGAATCGGCC
>JANNPZ010000011.1:0-14672 GCA_031400505.1 Paracoccaceae bacterium
AATCGTCAAGATCTGTCCTCGCTCTCCCACCGTCTCGCTATCGAACACCTGACTCCGACAGACTCCCAGACGGCCACGCTGCCGCGTCGGTGACGCGCAACAACCCGATGCAGAGGACGTAGAGCACGGTGGCGTTCAGCAGATGCCAGAGGAAGTGCGTGCCCAGCGGAAACGCCGGGCACACCGCCTGGTCGACCGTGCGCAAGGTGAGCGAGCCGAGGAAGATGAGGCTGGCCACGACGAACGGTCGCCGGGCGGGCCGACGGGCGACACTCACCCAGGCGGTGATCACGAGCAGCGTGGCGAGCGCCGGGAGATAGCCCGCGGAGCCGTTCAAGGCGCCGTCGGGGAAGGACTTCTCGATGAATCGTGAAGCGATCGCGTACCCGACGATGGCCAGCGTCGCCGCGACATTGTTCAAGTGACCGAAGCGCACCAGCAGGCGCTGCAGGTAGAACCAGATGAAGATCGCGATCGCCAGCGTATCCGCGATGGCCGCCCAGAGCGTGGCGACGGTGTGGAAGGTGAGACTGCCGACGCCGATCAGTGCGAGCAGGCCGGCAAGCGCCCGGAAATCCCACTGGCGACCGCGCACGCGTCGCAGCACAAGCCAGGCCGCGACGAAGAAGGCCAGGTTACTGGCTGCGTTGAGCGGCTCCGCGAGCAAGCCTGGACCCAGGCGTTCGCAGTAGACGTCCATGGGGCGGTTCCAGTCCATGAATTGCGATCCGAGGAGACGTGGCGCCGGGGTTTCGGCTGCTTCCGGCGAGAAGCTTCGGTTCAAAAGCAAATGGTCAGCCACAAGCTGCTGATCATCGATGAACTGGGCTTCGTGCCGCTCAGCAAAACCGGCGCCGAACTCTTGTTCGAGCTGATCTCGCAACGCTACGAGCGGGGCGCGACACTGATCACCAGCAACCTGCCCTTCGACGAATGGACCGAAACCTTCGGGTCTGAACGCCTGACCGGCGCGCGGCTGGACCGCCTGACCCACCACGTGCACATCCTTGAGATGAACGGCGAAAGCTATCGCCTCGGCCAAAGCAAGGCCCGCCAAGACAAGGCGTAACCCAACACCAACATCGCAGGTATTTGGCCCTGTAGGGCCAAAGCATCCGGGCAACCGCCAGCTCTATCAAAAGCGCGGCCGCCCGGATGCTGGCGCACACTCATGCGGCATTCATGCCAACCCCAAAGTGGCAACATTTTGCGCTGCCCTTTGGCTCACTTTTACTCTGCCGTTGACACTCCCTCTGGTTTGCAAGCGGAAAGGCGCTGGATGAGGTCTGCCAACCCTTTGCCGCAGTGGTGCGTGAACTGAAGGCATTTCCACCGACCCTGATCGGTGAAGACTGGGACAGCGTTGAAGGAAAGGTGGCAAAGGTATTCCTGGCGGATCAATTGTCTCGATCCTGTTTTCGGGGCACTGCGGAAGCCTTTTCCTATGACCCGATAGCCCGGGAACTGGTGCGCGAACTGGTCGGCCCGGACCTAATCAATGAAACGCTCAGTCTGCCAGGGGCCATTCTGTATCTGTTGCCTTGGGCCTTGGCGCATTCGGAAGATATGACGGACCTGCAGAGCGCCGTGGCTTTCATCGATCTGGCCATCAATGCCAATCCGGATTTCAAGCTGCTTGAGGTGCGAAACAAGCCTGCGGTTGATCAGCACCGCCAAGTGCTGCTGAAGTTCGGTCGATACCCACAGCGGAATGCCGAATTCGGGCGGGAATGCACGGCAGCCGAGAAGGCCTGGCTTGAGGACAAGGATAACCTGCCCATCTGGGCTGGCGGCAAGCTGTCTTTCAACCAAGCGATCAAATAGCCGAAGCAACACATGCCTTCTGCCGGGTGCAAAGAGTAGCAAGAAGCCCAACCACGCCAGCGTCCCTGGGCTGGGGCACCACCCGAAAATGTCGCGGAACTGGCGCAACTTCGGCATCGTCTTTGCGCCGTTGTGGGCAGCGGTCGTGGTGTTGAATTATTTGGGTTTCAGTGCCGCGACTGCATGATCCGAGTGTGGCGGCCCTGCAGACGAGGGGAGAGGTCTTGGCCTAGCCCTTCACTTCGCCAAGGTCGGCCGAGGATGCAGATGGAGTTTGTCATTTGCCGCCCGGCGGACAAGGGATAAACTGTTGACACCCAATACTGACCGTTAGTAAGTCAATGGGATAGCGCGGCAGACTGTGCATCCGTAAGACCGATCTTTCAGAGATCACAGTGTTGATTTCCACGCAGAACTGACCCAGTTCGGCGGCTGATTTTCATTGAGATTTGACCCATGTGACCTTCCCCCAACGCGGTGAGCGGCGGGGGGCAATGGAATGATCCACATGGGACTTTTGAACATCATCCGGAAGCTGCGACTGCGGCTGGGACTGCCGATCCGGGAGATCGCGCGCAGGACTGGGCTGTCGCGGAGCACCGTCAAGAAGTATCTGAAGGAAGGGACGATCGAGCCTGTGTTCGCGCGACCTTGTGCGCGACATGCTGGCCTTCGCACCTCCCAACTGGCCGATGCTTTCGCCAAGCGTCACGTCAAACCGCTCGTCCTGTCCACCGTCAGTGTGGCGGAGCATCTAAAATGAATCGCCGACGTAAATGACACGCAGCACACGGTCGTCACTTTTCCGATTGTGCCAGACCCCGACTGCACGGTAGCGCGGCTCTCTGGCGTGATCCACCCGCATGAAAGCGAAACCGCCGCCGTGCGGACGGTCTTCATCATCGACCCGGACAAGAAGATCCGCCTGACGATGACCTATCCGATGTACGTGGGCCGGAACTTCGACGAAATCATGCGCGCAATCCACGCGCTGCAGACAGCAGGTGCCGAACACATCGCGACCTCGGCCGACCGGGTGCCGGGTGGCGTTGTGATCATTCCGAACTCGATCAAGACCCCTAAGGCAGAGAAGCTGTTCCCACAGGGTTGGACCGAAGTCCGCCCGTATCTGCGCGCAACCACGCTCTAACGCCACCCCGCCCCCCGAACCTTGGTCCGGAGGGCGGCCAGATACCCTTTTTCGCCTGCAAGCTTGAAGTCGGTCGATCGCGCCACTGACACCCTTGGCCCAATCCGACCGCTCAGCCTCTTCAACGAGCTGCGGAGCGGATTACCCAAAGCAGCCATTCATGTTCGCCGCAGCAGGTCCTGATTTTCAGCTTCATTTCGGGCCGCCGCCTTGGTCACGACTGCCGCAGGCGTGCTACAGCCCACCAACTGAGCGCCGCCATGACGCCCGCCGTCGCGAGGCACAGCGACAAGCCGCCGACCTGGTAGCTCAGCCCCGACAGCAGCGTGCCGATCAGGCGGCCTGCGGCATTGGCCATGTAGTAAAAGCCGACATCGCGTGTGATCCGCCGCGCATCACCGAAGGCGAGGATCAGGTAGGAGTGAACGGAGGAGTTAACTGCAAAGACAAAGCCGAACGCCAGCAGCCCTGCGATCAGGGTCCCGGTCAGCGCAGGAGAAGGCTCACCTGCCCAAAGAGCTGCTGCTGCGAGCGCAAAGGGGATCGGCACCAGCAGGCCCGCCCAAAGAATAGCCTTGCGTGTGGTTTCGACCTCGGGCTGGGTCTTGCCGCCCAGAATACGCGGGGCGGCTGCCTGCACCGCGCCATAGGCGATGATCCAGAGTGCCAGAAAGCTGCCGATCAGGAAGAACGCCTCGCGCCGCCCTTCGGCGGTGCCGTCCGAAAGCACTGACTGGAAATAGACTGGGATTCCTACGACGAACCATACGTCGCGCGCACCGAACAGGAACATTCGCGCAAGTGACAGCCGGTTCACCCGCGCGTCCTTCGACCGCCAGCCGCTCCAAGCCTCTTCGGCCTTGATCCGGCCTGGCAGACCTGCGGGTAGGAACAGCACGACCGCGATCAGGATCACCGCCAGAATGGCGGCCATGCCCCAGATCGCAGGCTCAAACCCGGCAACTGCCAGCAGCGCCGCACCGAGAAAGAAGCCGAGGCCCTTCACCGCATTCTTCGACCCGGTCAGCAGCGCCACCCAGCGGAACAGGCCGCCATCTTCCTTGGGGGCCAGCAGCTTGACGGCGGATTTCGACGACATCTTGGCAAGATCTTTGGCCACGCCGGACACGCCCTGCACCGCCATCACGAAGGCGACCGAAGCTGCCACCCCCCAAGCCGGGTCAAGTTGCGCTAGCGCCACAAGGGCTGCCACCTGCAACCCAAGCCCGGCATAGAGTGTGGCGGCCAGACCGAACCGGGCGGCAAGCCAGCCTGCGGCCAGATTGGTCACGATCCCGGCGATTTCATAAAGCAGGAACAGCCAGGCCAGTTGCACCGGCGTGAAGCCGAGGCTGTTGAAGTGCAGCAGCACCAACATCCGCAGCGCACCGTCCGACAGCATGAAGGCCCAGTAGGCCGCCGTCACCGCCCCATAGGCGCGCAGTGGGTTCGGCGGCGGGCTCGCCGGGGTTGCGGTGCCGGTCACATCGACCCCGCCACCATGCGCGCGATGTCAGCCAAACGGCAGGCATAGCCCCATTCGTTGTCATACCAGGCGTAGATCTTCACCTGTGTGCCGTTGATCACCATCGTCGATTGCGCGTCGATGATCGAGGAACGCGGATCGTTGGTGTAGTCCGAAGACACAAGCGGCCGCGTTTCATATCCAAGGATGCCGCTTAGCGGGCCGTCGGCAGCGGCCTTGAACAGGGCATTCACCTCTTCCACCGTTGTCGCCCGCTCCACCTCGAACACGCAATCGGTGATCGAAGCGTTGAGTAGCGGCACCCGAATGGCATGGCCGTTCAGGCGCCCCTTGAGTTCGGGATAGATCAGCGTAATTGCCGTGGCCGAACCGGTGGTCGTCGGGATCAAGTTCAGCAGTGCTGACCGTGCGCGACGCATGTCCTTAGCGGGTCGGTCCACGATGGTTTGGGTATTGGTCACATCATGGATTGTGGTGATCGAGCCGTGTCGGATGCCGATCCCTTCGTGAATGACCTTTACGACGGGTGCGAGGCAGTTCGTCGTACAGGACGCTGCGGTGATCAGGTGGTGGATCACGGGGTCGTAAAGATCACTGTTGACCCCGTAGACGAGGTTCAGCGCACCGCCGTCCTTGACGGGGGCCGAAACGACGACCTTCTTCACCCCGGCGGCGTAGTAGGGTGCCACTTTGTCTGCGCTCTTGAACACACCGGTGCAGTCGATCACCAGATCGACGCCCAGTTCCGTCAGGGGAAGCGCTTCAAGGGTCTTCAGATGGGTGAGCCGGATGCGCACCCCGTTGAGGATGAGCACGTCGTCCTCATAAGAAACAGGCGTTTTCCAGCGGCCATGGATGGAGTCGAACTCCATCAGCAGCGCGTGCTGCTCGGCATCACCCACGGGGTCGTTGACAAGGACGATGTCGCCGCCACTGCCGGTGTCAATCAGGTCGCGCAGGACTAGCTTGCCGATCCGGCCAAGGCCGTTGAGTGCGATGCGGGCCATTGGGTTCAGCCTTTGGTCTGGGAATCGGCACTAATGCCAATGCGGTCGACCTGTGCTTGCAGCGCCAGGCGTGTCAGCGACTCGAACGGCAGTTCGACGAAAGCGGCGATCCGGCGGCGGAGCGCGCCATAGGTCTGGGCAAACACCAGCGCCTTCTCGGCATCGGTCCCCTCAGCCTTGACCGGGTCGGGCAGGCCCCAGTGGCCAGTGATCGGCTGACCGGGCCAGGGGGGGCATTCCTCGGCGGCTGCGGTGTCGCAGACGGTGAAGACGAAATCCATCGCGATGGCACCCGGCTGCTGGAACTCCGAGATGTGCTTGGACCGCAGGCCCGTCACGTCATGCCCGTTGAGTTGCAGCACCTCGAGCGCACGAGGATTTAGTTCGGTGTTTGGCCGCGTTCCGGCAGAAAAGGCCTGGAACTTGCCCTTTCCCAGATCGCGGAGCAATGCTTCGGCAAAGATCGAGCGGGCCGAGTTGCCCGAACAGATGAAGAGCACGTCGAAATCGGTATCTTGCATGGCGATGGCATCCTTGTGGGCTGCGAGCAGGGGTGACAGGAGATCGGGGCGCGCCCGTCCGACGTCGAGCGCCAGATAGCCGATGAGGCCTTCGGTCACGTCCAGATCGACCGAGTAAAGAAGCGAACGCCCACGCCGTTCGACCTGAACCAAACCGGAGGCGGCCAAGTCAGCGAGATGATGCGACAGGGTATTCTGTTTCAGCCCGAGGGCGGCAGCGATTTCAGTCGGCCGTACGCCCTGCGGCGCAAAGCGCATCAACAGGCGAAAAACGGCAAGGCGACCCGGGTGACCGAGGGTGGCAAAACCATGAGAGGCGCGATTCTGTTCCATATTTCCTGATTAAAGGAAGCATTTGATGTCCGCCAGTGAAGCTTTGATGACAAGCGGACTTCGAATGTTCTGGGAGTTCGCCGCGCGGACCCTTGTGCAGTGATAAACCTTGCAGTAGATAACATCTCAATAATACTGGAGATGTTGAGATGATGCGGGAAGATCGGGCGCTTCTGGCATTTGCAGCTCTGTCGCAAGAGCACCGGTTGCGCATCGTGCGGCTGCTCGTCGAGGCAGGGCCGAATGGCTTGCCTGCGGGAACGCTGGGGGACGCGCTGGAAGCCGGGTCGTCCAAGATGTCATTTCACCTCTCGCATCTCGAGCAGGCCGGGCTGGTCCGTTCGCGGCGCGACGGTCGGCAGATTATTTATGCGATCGAGATTGCAACGCTTTCGGACCTGATCGCCTTCCTGCTCAAAGACTGCTGCGGCGGGCGTCCTGAATTTTGCGGGCCAGCATTTGCCACGGCCGCAGCCTGTGTGCCGAAAGAGCCCGCCGATGTCTGACTTTTCGGTTCGCATCTACCACAACCCGACCTGCGGCACGTCGCGCAATGTGCTGGGCCTGATCCGCAACGCGGGGGTGGAGCCAGAGATCATCGAATATCTGACGGCGCCACCGACGCGGGCGGAACTGCTTTCGCTGGTCGCTCGCATGGGCATTCCGCTGATTTACCTGCTGCGGGAACGCGGAACGCCCTATGCCGAGCTTGAGCTGGGCGATCCCGAGCTAACCGATGCGCGGATTCTCGACGCGATGATGACGCATCCGATCCTGATCAATTGCCCGATTGTCGTAACCCCAAAGGGCGTGCGGCTGTGCCGCCCTTCGGAAACGGTGATCGACCTTCTGCCAACGCAGCGCGGGGCCTTCACCAAGGAAGACGGCCAACCGGTGGTGGACGCCCACGGCCATCTCATCGCAACAGGAGCCTGACATGCAGCGCCTTTCCTTCCTCGACCGCTGGCTGACGCTGTGGATCTTTGCGGCGATGGCCGTCGGAGTGCTGCTGGGAACTCTGTTTCCAGCACTTCCGGGGGCGCTCGATGCGGTGTCAATCGGCTCCACCAACCTGCCCATCGCCATCGGCCTGATCCTGATGATGTATCCGCCACTGGCCAAGGTGCGGTATGAGGACCTGCCGAAGGTGTTTCAGGATCGCCGTATTCTCGCGCTGTCGCTGATTCAGAACTGGATCATCGGACCGGTGCTGATGTTCACCCTCGCGGTGCTGTTTCTGTCGGACAGCCCGGAATACATGACCGGCCTGATCCTGATCGGCCTCGCCCGCTGCATTGCGATGGTACTGGTCTGGAATGGGTTGGCCTGTGGTGACCAACAATATGGTGCGGCTCTGGTGGCCTTCAATTCGGTGTTCCAGATCTTGTTCTTCTCGACCTATGCCTGGGTGTTCCTGACCGTTCTGCCGCCGCTGTTCGGGCTGGAGGGACAGGTGATCGACGTCGGTTTCTGGACGATCACGCAGGCCGTCCTGATCTACCTGGGCATCCCCTTTGCCGCCGGATATTTGACCCGCCGCATCCTGGTCGCCCAGCATGGCGAGGGCTGGTATCAGACGCGCTTCCTGCCGCGCATCGCGCCCGTCACGCTGGTGGCACTGCTGTTCACCATCATGGCGATGTTCGTGATGAAGGGTGGAGAGGTGTTGCGCCTGCCCGGCGACGCGCTGCGTATCGCGGTGCCGCTGGCGCTGTATTTTCTGATCCAGTTCGGGATCGGCTTTGCGATGGGCCGGCTGATCGGGGCGGATTACCCGCGCACCACGGCGGTTGCGTTCACGGCGGCGGGCAACAATTTCGAGCTGGCGATTGCCGTAGCCATTGCAACCTTCGGTTTGACCTCCCCGGTCGCCTTCGCCACTGTCATCGGCCCCTTGGTCGAGGTGCCGGTGCTGATCGGACTGGTTTCTGTGGCGCTGTGGCTGGGCCGCCGCTGGTTCGCCGCCACAGCACCCGGAAAGGCATGACCGATGACTGACACGTTTCCCGCTCTCGACGAGCCGAGCTTTGCCGCCATCGACCGCGACCGGCTGCTGTCACCATCACCATCGTCGCATCAGCCACGCATTCTGATCCTGTATGGCTCGCTGCGTACGCGTAGTTTCAGTAGGCTCGCCGCCGAGGAGGCCGGGCGCATCCTGACCCGTTTTGGAGCCGAGGTACGGTTCTTCAACCCCTCCGGCCTGCCGCTGCCGGATGATCCGGGAGCCGACCGGACAAAAGTGGAGGAGTTGCTGTCGCTGGTGATCTGGTCCGAGGGCATGGTGTGGTCCTCGCCCGAGCGCCACGGGGCGATGACCGGCATCATGAAAGCGCAGATCGACTGGATTCCGCTGTCGATGGGGGCCGTGCGACCAACCCAAGGCAAGACGCTGGCGGTGATGCAGGTGTCGGGCGGCTCGCAAAGCTTCAACGCCGTCAACCAGATGCGGATTCTGGGCCGCTGGATGCGGCTGATCACCATCCCGAACCAGTCGTCGATCCCGAAGGCGTTTCAGGAATTCGATGAGGCAGGAAGGATGCGCCCCTCTCCGCTCTACGACCGGATCGTGGATGTGATGGAGGAGCTGATGAAGTTCACACTGTTGACCCGCGACCGCGCCGACTATCTGGTGGACCGCTATTCCGAGCGCAAAGAAACGGCTGAAGCGTTGATGAAGCGGGTGAACCTTCCGCAGGCGATCTGACATCAACGCTGCGTCGTGCGATCTTTGCCGAGGGTCTGTTCGTTCACGACGCTACCCCCATCCTGTCTGCATGCCCCTGATGTGGGTCAATGCATCCTGACCAGCATCATGGGATCGTCATCACAGTCGATTGAGGTATCCACCATGAGCGCCCAGTCCCTGTTGCAAGATCCGAAGCGATACCCGTTCTTCACCGGGAAGGGCGGCGTCGGAAAGACCTCGCTGAGTTGTGCCGTCGCGCTGTCCCTTTCGGATCAAGGGAAGCGGGTGCTTCTGGTCAGTACCGATCCCGCCTCCAACCTCGACGAGATGCTGGGTGTGACGCTGAACGACAGGGCGAAAGCCATTCCAGGTGCTGCCAACCTTTTTGCCTTGAACATCGACCCGGACCAAGCTGCCGAAGACTACAGGAGCAGGGTGCTGGGTCAACTTGGCCCTGACGCCACCGAGACCGAAAAATCCACCGTTCGCGAACAACTATCCGGGGCCTGCACTACGGAGATCGCTGCCTTTGACGAATTCGTCGGCCTCCTTGCCGGGGATGCCGATGAGTATGACCACGTCATCTTCGACACCGCTCCCACGGGCCACACGCTGCGACTGCTCAGCCTGCCCCGCGCCTGGAGCGGGTTCTTGCAGGGAAATGACCGGGGCGCTTCGTGTCTTGGTCCACATTCGGGTCTGAAAATGCAAGAAGACCGGTTCCGCACGGCCTTGCAAACACTGGCCGATCCCGCACGCACGGCGATCGTTCTGGTGACCCGCGCAGATCGGGGTGCCGTGCGCGAAGCGGCACGAACCTCGGACGAGTTGCACAAACTGGGCCTTGGCAATCAGCTTCTGGTCGTGAATGGCGTTTTTCACGCCAGCGTCGCCGGGGATGCGGTGGCCGATGGTCTGGAACGCGACCATGCGGCCGTGCTGGACAGCCTGCCTGCCAATCTTTCTGTGCTGCCCAAGGCCGAAGTCCCGCTGCGGTCTTTCGACATGGTTGGTCTGTCCGCCCTGCGCGCCTTGCTCCTGCCGGAACCTGCCTCGGCCCCTGTTGCCGCTGTTTCCTCGGATGTTGACGCGACGGGGGGCGTCGACGAGCCGGGGCTTGTTGCCATGGTGGACGACCTCGCGCAGGCTGGACGGGGGCTGATCATGGTGATGGGCAAGGGAGGGGTCGGCAAGACCACTGTGGCCGCTGCCATTGCCGTGGGTCTTGTCAAGCGCGGCCACGCCGTTCATCTGACGACCACCGATCCCGCTGCGCATGTGTCCTTGGTGGTGGACGGGACTCTGCCGGGCTTGACGGTCGACCGGATCGACCCGGTTGCAGAGACCGCCCGCTATGTCGAAAAGATCATGGCAACCAAGGGCCGGGATCTGGATGACGCCGACCGCGCCCTGATGCGCGAAGATCTTGCGTCGCCGTGCACCGAAGAAGTGGCCGTGTTCCATGCCTTTTCCCGGACCGTCGCCGAAGCGCGTGCCGCTTTTGTGGTCATGGATACCGCGCCGACCGGTCACACCCTGCTCTTGCTGGATGCCACGGGGGCCTATCACCGGCAAATGACGCATGACATGGGGCAGACGACCACCGGCCGGATTGTAACCCCGCTGATGCGTCTGCAAGATCCCGATTACACCCGCGTCATTCTCGTCACCCTGCCGGAAACAACCCCCGTCTCCGAGGCGGCCAGTCTGCTAGACGACCTGCGTCGCGCCAGGATTGAGCCTTGGGCGTGGGTGGTCAACCGCGCCATGGCGCGGACCGGCACAACAGACCCCTTGTTGCAAAAGCGGATCGTGTCGGAACGTCGCCAACTTTCCCGCCTTCACGACGGACTGGCCGCCAGACTCTTCCTTTTGCCGTTCTCTCCGGTCCCGCCTGTCGGAGTTTCGCTGTTGTCCGCCTTGACATGAGATGCACCGACAAGGTCCGGGCCGCGAGCAAGCCTTGAGATTTGACGGCAGAGAGCTGGCCTCACCCTGTGTCACGTCGTCCAGGCCTTTTGGCCCCTGCCAGTTTCACAGACAGCAATCTTGGCTTGTGTCCGCCGTCTGACACAAGATACCCAATGGCGGCTTTGAGCCCATGACGGTCTTTCGCCGCAGCTTTATGAACGCCCGCTTTTGAAGCTGACTGCACCAGAGGCAAGTAGTTGACACATACCAACCGTATGGTATGTTTCCGTCATGTCCAGACCAACCAAACAGACACCAGAACGCGGCGATGCACGGACTCGGCTTCTTGAGGCGGCGCGGAACATCGTTCGTGCAAAGGGATTCGCTGCGACGACAGTCGATGACCTGTGTAGGGTTGCCGGTGTAACGAAGGGAGCATTCTTTCATCACTTCGAAAACAAAGAAGCCCTTGGCGTTGCGGCAGCCGAGTTTTGGGCTGAAACCACGTCCTCGTTTTTTGAGGCCGCGCCCTACCACGTTCCAACTGATCCGCTCGACCGCGTCCTTGCGTATGTCGCTTTCCGGAAGGCGATCATCGAAGGCGAACTGGCAGAATTCACCTGCCTCGTCGGAACGATGGCGCAAGAGGTTCATGTAACTTCTCCAGAAATTCGCGATGCCTGTGGCCAGAGTATCTTTGGCCATGCCGCGACGCTTGAGGCCGATATCGAGGCTGCGCGGCGGGATCGCGGCATAACCGGTGACTGGACTGCGGACAGCCTCGCGCGACACACCCAGACCGTCATTCAGGGCGGGTTCATTCTGGCGAAGGCTGGCAACGATCCTGCCTTCGCGCGCGAGAGTCTCGACCATCTGTCTCGATACATCCGCCAACTTTTTTCCGTTACTCAGGAGGGAGCCACATGAACGAAGCTACCGAACTGAAGTGCACCTGCGGACAGACGCTTCTTGAAGTAAGGGGAGAGCCGATACTCGTCTCAGAATGCCTGTGCGACAGCTGCCGAACGGCTGCAGCACGTCTGGCCGCCCTACCGGGTGCGCGGAGTCTCCTGACGCCCTATGGCGCAACACCTTGTGCCGAGTATCGCAAGGATCGGGTGCGCATCATTTCTGGCGCGGATCATCTGAAGCAGTTTCGATTGTTCGAGACGTCGGGCTCACGCCGTGTCGTCGCGACCTGTTGCAACACGCCGGTATTCCTCGAAATGAATGGGGCGCATTGGTTGAGCCTTTATCTGTATCTATGGCCGGACGTAACACGCCCAAAGGCGCAGATGCGGACGATGGTCGGCGATTTGGCCGACGCGTCCGGACTGCCAAACGACATTCCCAACCTTACGAGCCATACAGCACGTTTCTACGCCAAGCTGTTTGGGGCGTGGGTCGCGATGGGATTCCGCAATCCGAAGTTCGAAATAAAGGGGAAGATCGATGCCTGAAGGCAAGATCGAGATCGAAAACACCAATACGCCTGGGCGGACTGAGCAGGTCGACGGTGCGAAATACAAGGCGATGCGCGATGCACTTTTGGCCGTTCTGCCGCGGGAAGCGCCGGGGATGACTGTGGCAGATGCGAAAGCGGCGCTGCTGCCCCGCCTTCCTGACAACCTCTTTCCCGAGGGCGCAACAGCAGGATGGTGGCTAAAGGCGGTCCAACTCGACCTGGAGGCGAAAGCGGTCATCAAGCGCGCGCCAAGTAAGCCAGTTCAGCTATACAGGAATGTATCTGCCTGAACGAATTGGCAGTCTTGCCCATGCTCTTCTTCGGCGGCGGCATAAGACCAGAAAGCACAATACGCGACGTTCGCCCAATGGCTGAAAGGTCCGCATACCTGCCTGTCGCGACCAGACCGCCTAGAGCATGGGACCCTTGTGTTAGGTGGAGAGCACTAGCGTCGCACGGGCGTTCCTGATCGCGGACAGATTGAGGCGTTGCTGTAAGTCTGAACAATGGACTAGCCTTCCTATTGGGGGAGGGCCAGATCGATGCATTGCACACGGCGCGTGTTTCTTGCTGGTTCGTGCGTTCTGGCGGCACCGTTCGTGCATGCGCAAACGCCCTCCGCCGTCAGGTTTGCGCTGACACCGGTTTTTCTGGACAATGACGCTGACGTCATATCCGCCCTTCAGTCAGCACTTTCCGAAGGGATGGGCCGCGACATCGACCTTGTACAACGCCGGACCTATCAGGAAATCACCGGGGCCTTGCTGGACGGGTCTGTCGATGCGGCCTGGACCTGCGGCTACCCGTTTCTGCAACACAAGTCCGAACTGTCCCTGCTTGGCGTGCCGGTCTGGAAGGGGCAACCGCTGTATCAATCCTACCTCATTGCGGCAGCAGACGACCCGTCGCAGGGTCTTGGCGACCTGCGTGGCGGCACGCATGCCTTTTCCGATCCCGACAGCAACTCTGGCTTTCTGGTCACCGCCTCTGACCTCGCAGGTCTTGGCGAAAGCCCGGAGGCGTTCTTTTCCCGCACGATCTTCACCTTCGGCCACCGCAATGTCGTGCGCGCGGTGGCCGGCGGGTTGACGCGATCCGGCAGCGTGGATGGCTATGTCTGGGAGGTGCTGAGCAAGGTCGAACCCGAATTGACGGCGCGCACCCGGATTATCGCCCGGTCCGAATGGCTGGGATTTCCCCCGTTCGTCGCCCGCGCTGATCGAAGCCGCGATCCGGTCGTTGAAGCTTGCGCGACCGCGCTGCTTGGCCTTTCAGAAACACAATCTGGTCGCGCTGCCCTCGCCCTGCTGTTCCTTGATGGTGTCGTGCGCGCAGAGCCGTCGCTTTTCGACGGGATCGCAGAACGCATGGCGATCCTGAAGGGCAACCCATGAGCCCCGCCTGGTTCCAGAACCTTCCGGTCACGTTGCGCGTTCCGGTCGTGACCGCCACCCTGATGATCGTGCTTGGCCTTGTCGCAAGTCAGGGCGTTCTGACTGCCCTGCGGCGGGTACAGGATGCCCGTCTAGTCGAAACCGCACAGTTGCATGTCGAAGGACTGTCGGTTGCGTTGGGACCATTCGTGCTGCGGCAGGACGTTTGGGAAGTCTACGACATCCTCGAGCGGTCACAGGCGGCATCGGGCGGGCAGCGTCTGCTGCAAACGGTCGTCGCCGACGAACGCGGGCGCGTGCTAGCCGCAAGCGATCCGAAACGTGCCCCGGTTGGCAGCGAGATCGGAACTTATGAGACAGGTGCGGTGGGGCCGGACGCGGTCACCATGACCGGCGATCCACTGTTGCGGGTGATGTCGCCCCTGAAGTATCAGGGGCGGGATGTTGGCCGCATCGTCACGGAACTCGATGTGACCGACCTTCTCGCGGAACGTCGCCAAGTCTCACTTTGGCTGTTGTTCGGCAATGCCGTCGCGACCATCGTGCTGACATTTGCAGGCTGGCTCGCCGTGGCGCGCATCCTGCGCCCAGTGGGCACGCTGGTTCGCGCGATGGACGCCACCGAAGGCGTGCCGCGACCAATTGCCGAAGTTAATATCCCGCGCGGCGATCCCGGCCTTGCCCGGCTGATCACCACCTACAACCGTATGACCACCGCCGTCGAAGCACGCGCCGAGGCAGAGCGGCGGCTTGCAGAGCGCGAGCGGTTCGTCAGCCTTGGCCGTCTGTCCGCCTCGCTCGCACACGAGATCAACAATCCGCTGGGCGGGTTGTTGAATGCCGCCGATACCATTGTGACTTATGCCGACCGGCCCGAAGTCGTGCGCGAATC